>JAVBTS010000005.1:0-10326 GCA_031556075.1 Alistipes sp. | reverse complement strand
CGCCCGGATGAAATACGACAAATACCGGTGCGCCCACTGCAGTGAAAAAATAGGCTCCGAAAGCAAGAATTATTTCGGCCCCACCCGCGCGGGGATATCCCTTATATATATCATTAAAAGATAAGCCATGAAAAAGATACTTCTACTGTCGACAATATGTTGCCTCTGGGGGCTGCAGGCCTCGGGACAAGAGGATCCGGCACGCGTCAGCGACCTCCGGGTCGAGCGGGCGGGGAGCTCGGTGGAGATCTCCTGCCTGATGGACGTCGAGCCGAAAGCAGCCTCGCGCAACCAGAAACTCACCCTCACGCCGCTGCTTTTCCGCGACGGCCATTCGCTCGAGCTCGATCCGGTCGTCGTCGGGACGCGGCGTACCGAGATCGTCGACTTCCGCAACCGCACCGCCTTGCCGGCCGGGGCCACGGAAGCCCGCCGCGGACGGACGGTGTCCTATGCCGCCAGCGTGCCTTATGAGGGCTGGATGGACGGTGCTTCGCTGCGCCTGGGTTGCACCTCGGAGGGCTGCGGACGCGAAACGCCCCTGGGTGTACAGCCGCTGGGCGGGCCTTTCGACCTGAAGATCGCGCCGATCGCCTCGATCGAAGAGCATATTGTGCCGGAGCCTCGCATCGAGCAGGCGGCGCGTCGATGGAAATTCTCCAAAGAGGATATGATTGTCGGATACCGGGTCAACAAGACGGATGTTGATCTCTCGCTTTTCGACAACGAACGCGTGCTCGACGAGATCACCCGGGTGGTCGACGAGCTGCGCGAGGATCCGTCGACCCCGCTCAAAAAGATCGAGATCACGGGCTATGCCTCGCCCGAAGGCCGTACCGAGCACAACGTCTACCTGGCTGGGAGGCGTGCCGAAGCCCTGCGCGAATACCTGCAGCAGCGCAACGGCGGGCTGCCGGACGAGATGTTCTCGCTCACCAACGGCGGCGAGGACTGGGCCGGCCTGCGCGAGCGGGTCGCTGCATCGGAGATGTCCCGGCGCGCAGAGGTGCTGGAAATTCTCGACGCCGGAAGTCCGGATATGAAGCGGCAGCTGCAACTGCTCGACGACGGACGTCCGTACCGGTATATGCTGAAGGAGTATTTCCCGCATTTGCGCAATGCATGCTATATATCGGTGTGGTACGACACGCTGACCGACACGGCCGCCGACACCATAAACCAGGCCCTGGAGATGATCCGCGAGGAGCGTTACGGCGAGGCGCTCGATAGCCTGCTGCCGCTCGAAAAGGACCCGCGCGCCTGGAACCCGATAGGAGTGTGCTATATGATGACCGGCCGCACGCCCGAGGCCAAGACCTGGCTGCAGAAAGCCGCCGCCGCCGGCAGCGAATCCGCCCGCGAAAATCTGACCCAGATAGCGCAGAACGAATGACCTACATATCCTCCATATATCATAGAAACTAAACTAAAAACTCTACAATGATGAAAACTCTCCGATTTTTAGCAATGTCTATCATTATGCTGGCCGCGGCTTCGTGCGCCAAGGAGGCCTCCGAAAGCCAGCGCGGCGACACCGCGGGCCGAAGCGTATCGCTGACCATCCATGCCGGACAGGTCAGTCGCGCCACCGACGCCCCGGCTGTCGGCGGCACGACAGTGACCGTCGACGTGGCCGCGAGCACCGTCTATTTCCTCAACAGCGCCGAAAACGTCGTGGCCTCGCGCCTGCTTAACGCTGCCGACGACTTCGATCCGCTGGCCGTCGATAACAAGATATATACGTTCGAAGGTGTCCCGTCGACCGCCACGGCGCTCTATGTGGTGTGCAACGAGGGCCCTGCCGATATCACCTACGCTTCGCAAACAAACCTCTCCGGCATTCTGGCCGGGTCGGGTCTGTTCGGCGATATCACCGCCGAATACACCGCCCTGCTGATGTCGAATGCCGCGGGCGACGCCACAACTGGAACCTCGGGCAACGCCAGCGACAAGGTTGCGCTCTCTATCCTGACACCCGCGCAGCCTGACGGGACCCCCGCGCTTTATCAAGCCACGGTAGGCCTGGCGCCGGCCGTTGCCCGCCTCCAGTTGAACCGGATCACCGCAACGGGAGATATAGACAGCTACACGCTCAAGGGCATCTATCTCGACGACCACTATCCCGGTTTTACTGTGGGAGCGGCGGCTGACGGCACGCAGAAGCATATTCTGCAGGATCCGGCCAACCTCGTGGACTTCAATCCCGCCATGTGCGACGTGTACTCCACGCCTGTGGCGCCGGACATTGCCGAGCCACTCACTATCATAGCTCCGATCGTCCCGGGTGCTGCAGTCGGCGATTGCTGGGCATGGCAGGTGCCGACGGGCGCTCCTTCGAGGATCATTCTGGCCTTGGGCGACGTAGTGGTCAACGGAGTTGCGGAGGGTGATAAATACGTAACCGTGCGCAGCTACACCGAGGGTGCGACTCCCGTTTCGGAGTTCATCCGCGCGAAAGTTTATAATATTACGGAACTTTCGTTCGACGAGAACGACCTGGGCGACGTTCCCAACGCCGAGCCTATCGATGTAGTCGCTACGCTGAACGTGCTGCCGTGGACGATCGTCGAGATCGTCCCCAACCTGTAATCCCATCTGCCACATACGGGCTGCGCATATGGAGCGCAGCCCGACCCTCCACATGATTTTTCAAAGTAAAAGGCCATGAAAAAGAGAGGAACCCCCATATTATACGCACTTGCCGTCGTGCTGGCGGCAACCCTTGCCGGCTGTGCCGCGGATGATCTTCGCCATGCGGCCCCCGGGCAGGAAGAGACAGTGCGCTGGCGCATCAGCATCAACAATGCCGGTGCCACCCGAGGCGAGGACGGAACATTCCCGGGCGGAGAAACTACGATCCTGGACGCATCAATCTATTTTTTCCATCCTTACGACGGACGGATACTGCGCCTGCGCCACCTCACGGCAGAGGAGATCGCTTCGGTCAACAATCGCGAACCGCTGCTTATCCTCTCTGTGCCCGCTGCCGCCCAACGGTTCTTCATGGTGGCCAACAGCGCGGCGAGCGGGGTGAATATAGCCGACATGACGACGCTGGACGGTGTGCTCAACACACAGTTCGGCATCGGGTCGCAGATGACCGACGGAGTGCTGCACAGCGCGGAAAAGGTGATCATGAAAGGTATGAGCGATGTCTTTACGGAGAGCGCCCCCGGTCTTTATGAGGCCGGCATCACCATCGCACCGCTTATGTCGCGTCTGGAAATAGGCCCGATCAGCGCCCAGCCCGTCGAAGAGGGAACGGTTACGCCCGGGGACGTCGTCTCGTTCACCGTTTCGGGCATATACCTTAACTACTTCTACACCACGATGAACCTTCATGGTGCGACTTCGTTTTTTTACGATAACCCGGAAAAGGACTACACATCCCTTAATTCCAATTATGCGACTACCAAGATGTTCGATATTCCAGGGGCCGCCTCTGTGGGCGGAACGGCCTCGCCTGCCGCGGGCGATGTGTGGGCTTACCAATTCATTGCTCCCTACTTTCTGCCCCATATCATCGTGGAAATGAACGATATCGTCTACTCCGACGGAGAGGGCGGCACAACCGCCACCAGCCCCCGCAACCATGCCTCGGGAACGCAATACCTGACCATACAGAGCTATAACCACGCATCGGACGGCACTGCCATGGCCAACGCCCTTCCGGCACATGTGTATAAGATCAGCCGCCTGGAATTCGACGCCGACAACCTTTCGGACAATCCCTACGAAGTGCGCCAACTGATACTTGCCACGCTCGAAGTCGCCGCATGGAGCGCCGAGGCGATCGATACCGAATACGACTAAACCCCGACCTGCGACATCTAACACCAATACGACAATGAGAAGACTTTTACTCCATATATGCTGTTGGTTACTGGCCGCTATGGCCATGGCGTGCACCGAAGAGGATCTTTCGGTGTGCGAAAAGGGCATAAAGCTACAGTACCGCTATGTGCTGAACAGCGAAAACACCAACCTGTTCGGGTCTGAAGTCGGAAGGGTCGAGGCCTATGTCTTCGATGGCAACGGGCTGTACGTGAACACCTACGCCGAGCAGGGAGCGCATCTTACCAACGATTATGTGATGTATCTGCCGCTGCCTGCCGGATACTACAGCGTGGTGGCGTGGGCGTACGAAGAAGACGGGTCGTCTTACGACCACGGAACTCAATTCGATCCCGAAACCCGCACCTTCGGGCAGGATCTGCAGCCGGGAGTGACCTCTCTGGAAGATTTCAGACTTATGCTGCTGCATAACGAAGCCGCTTCTCCGGAGGTTAGGGCCGTCGAGCTGGATGAGGAACCCCGCTTCCTGGTCTCCGAAAGACCCGAGGCTCTGCTGTACGGCCTGGCTATGGAACTGACCTCGCAGGTCAATCCTCCGGTGCACCGGGCCGATATGACCAAGAACACCAGTCGGATAAACGTCATAATCGAAGGGTTGGAAGCATTCGGCAGCGATCTGCCGTCCGATTTCCCGCTGGTCTACCTTACCGCCCGGGACGGACTTTATGACTACCGGAACTCTATTCCGGACGATGCGCGGCGTCTGGCGTACGCTCCGTACGTCCGAAACAAGGTCTCCGTCGACCGCTTGGAGACCGAGACCACCGTTATGAGGCTTATGACCGCTGCCAATGCCGCGGGGCCGACCACGCTCACCGTTGTGGATATCGATACGGGAATGGTTTTCTATGAAACCGACGTGGTCGAAGCGCTGATGAACCTCAAAGACGGCAGTGGCAATTTCCCGTACAAAACCCAGCAGGATCTGGATCGTGAAGATGAATTCACATTCCTGATCGATATCTCCGCCGACACGGGCGTCGAGGTGTGGATCAACGGTTGGGAAGTGAAACAAATAACCCCTGAATTGTAGAGCAGCCATGAAAACCATACGATATATCCTCTGTGCGGTTGCCGTTTGCGCGGCGCTCGCCTCCTGCATAAAAGAGCCTGTCGGGCCTATTTTCTCGGATAGAGAGGGCGTCGGCCTGCAGATGAAGTTCAACCTGCTGGTGGTCGACCCCGAGATCCGCACGCGCTCGCTGGCCGCCGACCTTGCGGATGAGAACCAGATCCGCGATCTGAATATCTTCGTGTTCGACGCCGAAACCGGGATGCTCGACGGCTATGCCTACGCCGCGCAGCTCACGGGCGGCACCGGAACCGAGTGCGTCGTGCGGGGAACCTCGGGCACGCGCACCCTGGTTGTCGTAGCTAATATCGGGCGTAATATAAGTGCGGGGGTATCCCGTATGTCCGACCTCGAAAAGCATACCGGCAGCGCGTTCATCGTCGACGGTTATGCGGTCATGTCGGGGGCACTGCCTGATGTGGAGGTCACTCCGCCGGACAATGGCGACAATGGCGACAATGGCGACGATGGCGACGATGAATCGTGGGTCGTCGACGTGGGCGAGATCGTCCTGCAGCGGCTGATGGCCAAAGTTACGGTGGTTTTAGACAAGTCGGGCCTGAACGCCGACAACGAATACGAGTCATTTACTGTCGAGCTGCGGTCCGTGCAGCTCAAGCAGGTGCCCGGTTCGTTTACCTACATTCGTCCCAACACGGCTTCGGTGCGTTTCGGTGACGGCGACTATATTTATACGGGTGACGGCGACCTCGAACCTGCCGATCACGACTCGGCCATACCGCTCTATATGCCCGAAAATATGCAGGGAGCAAAGACCCCTTCGCCGGGATATGAACATTACATACTGGGCGACACGCTGGATCTCGGACCTCGCTACACCTCACCCGTTACGATGGTCCCCGAGCCGGGCGATATCGGAAAATGCTCCTATGTGGAGCTTGTGGCCGACTACGATAACTACAAAAACGTGCCTGGGGGCGGCGAAGCCGGAGCCTATGGAACAGTCGTCTACAAGATATTTCTGGGCAGCGGCCTGGGCGAGCAGATCTGGAATAATTTCGACGTGCGGCGCAATACATGGTACAAAGTTACGGTCAAGTTGAGCGGCCAGGCGGGAAAACTCGAAGCGAGCTGGCGCATCGAAACCGACCTGAACGAGTTTATGCCCGATCCCGACGATCCCGCTGGCCACCCGGGCTCTTACACCATAAAACCCGAAGACTCCCTATACTGGACTATCGAGGCGTCGGCACCTGCATGGCGGACATACTCCGATAATAACCAGAACCTTGCGGCGAACGAATATTACGAAGGCCGCTGGTCCTCTTATCATATCGTCCAGAATGCCGGTAACCTGGCCAAATATCCCGCCATGGACTATTGCCAACAGTTCAACACAGGTACAGACATAGACCAGATACTCTATTACCTGCCGTCGCAGAATGAGCTGCAGATGCTTAACATCCACCGCAACTCGGTCTTCGAGGATGGTATTTACTGGAGTTCGACACAGCTTCAAAGCGATCTTATGTCCAACGCCAACCGCTATGCCCGCGTGATCAACTACTCCAATTTCGGCGAGGCATACACCCAGAGTAAAGGCACGTCGGCCATTGTGCGCTGCTTGAGGGTGCCCGACCGCAGCAGCGATCCCGACTGGGACGGCAAAACATATCCTTATATCGACGACGCGGAAGGCTACCCGGCGATCGTCAACCGCGACACCAATCCCGACGGCACGCCGCGCGGGGTGAAATCGTTCGCCTTGCGTTCAGGACGGCCTTACGAACGCCTTACGCCCTATTACCACACTGTCACCAAGCCCTACAAGGCTTTCCGTGTGGCCAAGTCCGACTGCGGACCGGACGGCGAACCCGTCGCATCGGGCTCCGCGCCGCTCAACTGGTACGAGGCCATGGGCTACGTTCCGATGAGTGCCGCCGAGGAGGTAGCTGCCGGGGCTGATTACGCTCCGACGGCAAACACAACCCGCACGGGCTGCAACGCCTACTATGAGGATGGCGACCTGTCGCAGAGAGGCAAATGGCGCGTGCCCACCTCGCTCGAATTGCAGCAGCTGTGGATCATGGGCGCCAGTTCTTACGGATCGCGCCCCGCCGACCCCAGCGCCCCACAGTATCTCGATGCTGCAGGCAATGTGGCCGCCAGACTGCCCGGCATCACCGAGCTCAATATTCCCGGCTACAACCAGGTGTTCGGCGATATCTCGACCTTGCTGAACAACATGCAGTTTATCGCAGACCCGACCGGTCCCGCATACCCGCTGACCAATTGTTACTGGTCCTCGAGCACGACGTTCATGTCCGGCGGAAACATCTATGAAAACAATGCCTACGCATATAAGATGGACCTCTATTCGGGCGACGGTTATTCGGGTATAGAGTCGTTCCTCGCCCGCCCGAGCAAACAGGAGGGCGGACTGGTTCGTTGCGTTATGGACGTCGAAAAATAGGAATCTGTTGTGAATGCGAATGAAGATTTAAAAAGGCTGTTTGGTTTTATATGTTTTCAGACTTGTGTAGCGAGCCTGTAGACCGAACCGACGCTGCGGGCGAGTGTAGAGGTCGTTTGCGGACTATGCCGGGCCGTGAGGAGGAAAACAAGCGCAGCGCGGTTAAGTTCCGCCCCGCAGAGGTCTGCTATTCACTCCGTTCACAGCATCCCGCCGCGAGCTTCGGTCTGAAAACAGAAAAAAATCGGCCAAACCTTCACTCGCATTCAAAACAGACTCTAACACGAACCCTCAAAACTAATCCCGATGAGAACCCTCTCCCGCCGTACGATGAGATATTGCGCAGCGCTGCTGTTGTTGGCGCCGCTGACCATATGTTGTATCATCGTCGCCAAAGAGCAATCCGGCCGAGGCCGGCCGACCCTGGCTTACGCCGAAGAATTCAGATTCACGCTGCCCACCGTGCCTTCGACGATCGTCGACCCCGTGGCGCGGGCAGACTACGCGGCTTTACACTACTGGGAGGGGAGTGAGCTGCGTAGTCGCGGGCAGCTTTTTTCTGCCGACGACTCGCTGGCCATAGAGCAGGCCGTAGTCGACTGGCTCGATATATTGGGCTATGCCTCGGATGAGGGCGCGGGGCAGGCCGTCGGGGTGCTGGTCGATGAGATCGCCGGCAACGAATATGTATTCGATCTGTTTTTTGACCTGGTAGAGAAGTATGCCTATGGGCCCGATTCGCCTGTGTTCGACGAAGAGCTGTTCGACAAGATGCTCGCGCGGGTGATCGCCTCCGACGCGGTCGACGGGGCCGACAAGATCCGGCCCCGCTACCTCCGCCTGCAGATCGCGATGAACCACCCCGGAACCCCGGCCGCCGACTTCACGTACGAAACCCCCGACGGCCTCTGCGCGCAGATGAGTTCTATTCGCGCACCCTACCTGCTGATCTATTTCTACGATCCCGATTGCGAGGAGTGCAAAATGCTCGCAGGGGATATCGAGCGCTCGCCTGTGCTCGCCCCGATGATCGGCGGCGGGCAACTCTGCGTGCTGGCCCTGTATGCCGGCGAAGACCGGACCCTCTGGCGTCGGCAGCTCTATGATATACCGGCACAGTGGATCAATGCCTGTGATCCGCGCGGCGAGGTTGCCGACGTGCTCTATGCACTTCGCGCGATACCGTCGCTCTACCTGCTGGGACACGACAAAACGGTGATCCTCAAAGACGCCGCCTTCGGCAGGGTCGAAGACCTGCTTATGGGAGAAGTACACAAAAACCGGTTATGATTATCCTGGTGCTATGTCTGGCTTTCGCAGCCATCGTTCTGACCGTCGTCATGCACTGTCTGCGTAGTGCGCCGCTCGATACCGAACTCTGGGGCCCCGGCGCCGCGTTAATAGACGTCGACCCCGAAACCCGCGTGGCGATCCTCGAACGGCATCCGGAACTCCGGCCCGGTCTGCCCGGCCCCAACCCGCCTGAAACTGGTAAATGCACAAAAAAATAAGGAACTGAAATTCAGCTCCTTATTCGCAATATTGGTGCCCAGGACAGGAATCGAACCTGCACGCCTTTCGACACACGCACCTGAAACGTGCGCGTCTACCTATTCCGCCACCTGGGCATTTTTTGGAATTGCGGTGTGCAAAAGTAACACTATTTTCCGAAATCCCAATCTATTTTAGAAAAAAAATCTACTTGTTGAAAAACTTATATTGGAACAAAAGCATGTAAACAACTGCTACAGAGATATAAGCGTCGGCAAGATTGAACACCGGGCCGAAGAAGTAGTTGTTGCTGTCGACCAAAAAGTCGAGGAATCGCGGTATGCCGTTCCACTGGAACATCGGGAAGTAGAACATATCCACCACCTTACCCATCATAAATCCGGCGTAGTGCCCGCCGAAGTGCGCCACGGCATAAGGCGTCGACTCCGAGAATATCAGACCGTAGAACGCGCTGTCGACGATATTGCCCAGAGCACCTGCCATGAGCAGTGCCAAACCGAAGATAACCCCCCTGGGGGTGTCGTCGCGCTTGCGCACCAGGTGATAGATGAACCAGCCGATGGCTCCGACCATGATGCAGCGGAACAATCCCAGCGCCAGCTTGCCCCAGTCGAAAGCTCCGCTCGAAGCGATGCGCATGCCGAACGCTGCGCCCGGATTCTCGATGAAGCGCAACTGAAACCATTCCCCGCACACCATGATCGACTCGTCGAGTTGCATATGCGTTTTGATCCAAATCTTCAGCGCCTGGTCTGCCACGAGCAGCACGACGACCAATAGTGATATTTTTTTTAGGTTCATATTCGAATTTGTTGTGGTGCAAAAATAGTAAAAAATCCTGTAGTTTGCGGTATCTGCATCATATTTCCTGCACTGCCCCGGGCCTTATCTGACGGTGTTTTCGGAACGCCCTTATATATAATATATGTATATTTCGCCGCGAAAAACTATTTTTAAAGTATTTTCAAAAAAAGATTAAAAAACATTTGGAGGTTACGAAAAAGTCGCTACCTTTGCATCCGCGTTTGAGAAAAACGGGGTTCTTACAGAGGTCGAAAGTTTACTATAAAGGAGCTGAAAACCGCGAAGAATTTCGGGATTCAAAAAAATGCAAAGTTCTTGAAAAAAGATTTGCAGGATTGAAAAAGTTGAATTACCTTTGCAGTCCTTTCGCATTACAAAATGCGATTTTTTCAAATGGTTCTTTGAATTACTGGTTATATTTTGAGAGAAAAGAAATGTAGTATTTATCTGTCAATTCCTTTGTGATAAAGGAAAAATGAAATAGTCAGGACTCTAACAAAACAAAACAATTTTTTACAATGGAGAGTTTGATCCTGGCTCAGGATGAACGCTAGCGGCAGGCTTAACACATGCAAGTCGAGGGGCAGCACGAGTAGCAATACTTGGTGGCGACCGGCGCACGGGTGCGTAACGCGTATGCAACCTACCC
>JAVBTS010000012.1:0-156570 GCA_031556075.1 Alistipes sp. | reverse complement strand
TGGTATAACCAACCGGTAAAGTCGCTCCGCTCTTTTGGGGGGGGTTTTACGGGCTAATCTTGGGTGTTGGTCCGCGGTTATACCCGCCCGATCGCCGCCAAAGGCAGATGTTGCCGTTTTGTTTTTCGCTCAACTTTCACTATCTTTGCGCCAAAATAATTTTGATTTATGAGCCTTGTAGCTATAGTGGGCCGTCCTAATGTCGGCAAAAGCACCCTTTTCAACCGCCTCGTAGGCGAGAGAAAGGCAATTGTCGACGCGACCGCGGGAACGACCCGCGACCGTCATTACGGCAAGACCGACTGGAACGGACGCGAGTTCTCGGTGATCGACACCGGCGGCTACACCGTTAATTCGGAGGACGTATTCGAGGACGAGATCCGTCGTCAGGTACTGCTGGCGATCGACGAGGCCGATGTGATTCTGTTCATGGTCGAGGTGAAGACCGGCATCACCGACCTCGATGCCATGATGGCCGACATCCTGCGCCGCACGTCGAAAAAGGTGATCCTTGTCTGCAACAAAGTCGACAACAACGACCAGATATATTCGTCGCACGAATTCTACGCGTTCGGCCTCGGCGACCCCTACTGCATCAGCTCGATGAGCGGAAGCGGCACGGGCGACCTGATGGACGAGATCATCAAGGCCCTGCCCGCCGACACCGTATCGGAAGAGGAAGAAAACCTGCCGCGCATTACGATCGTAGGCCGCCCAAACGTGGGCAAATCGTCGATAACCAACGCATTGCTTGGCCAGGAGCGCAATATTGTGACTCCCGTAGCCGGCACCACACGCGACTCGATACACACGCGCTACAACAAATTCGGAATGGACTTCTACCTTGTCGACACCGCCGGCATGCGCAAGAAGAACAAGGATATGGAGGACCTGGAGTTCTACTCCGTGATGCGTTCGATACGCGCCATAGAGGCCTCGGACGTCTGCATCCTGATGCTCGACGCCCAGCAGGGACTCGAGTCGCAGGATCTGAACATCCACAACCTCATCGTCCGCAACCGCAAAGGATGCGTGATCGTGGTCAACAAATGGGACCTCATAGAGAAGGGCAACAACACCATGAAGGAGTGGACGGAGCATCTGCAAAAGCGCCTCGCGCCGTTCAACGACATTCCGATCATCTTCACCTCGGTCTTGAACAAGCAGCGCATACTGGACGTTCTGCAGACCGCCCTGCGCGTCTACGAATCGCGTTCGCGCCGCATATCCACATCGGAACTCAACGATTTTCTATTGCCGCTGATCGAGAACTATCCGCCGCCCAGCACAAAAGGTAAGTATATAAAGATCAAGTATGTGACCCAGCTTCCGACGCCCACGCCGCAGTTCGCGTTCTTTGCAAACCTGCCGCAGTACATCCGCGAGCCTTATCGCCGCTTCCTGGAGAACAACATGCGCGACCACTGGGATTTTTCGGGCGTTCCGATGATGATATACTTCCGACAAAAATAAGCCTACCGTTACCTCCGTTCTCCAGTGGCGGTCATTCCGGAGAAATCCGAATAAAACAGCAAACCCCCGCAAATAAACATTTGCGGGGGTTTGCTCCGTTATCTGTTATCCGGTTCGAATTGCCAGATCTGCGGGGAATTTTCAGGGACAGGAATCAATATAAACCTTATCAGACTGCCCGATCCATAATCCATTTTAACCGCAACCAGCCATCTATACTCGCTTGCACCATCGATTGCATGGTTTGTGCCATCTATTGACAGTTCTGCTGCCGGGATTTCTGGATAGGGCACTCTACTTACGTAACTGGTCCCTCCGTCTTTAACCTCTACCGAACTTGAATAAAGAATGTAAACAGACGAACGATTATCAGTACTTGAAAACTGGAGTATGTCGCCCATATTCAAAATATCCCCTATTCCTATGGCGAGTGCACTTCTAGTTACCGGCGTCGGGGCAGCCTTCTGGGTAAGGGTAAGCTTATGTGTTGCGCCGCCAGAGGTAAAGACTACATTGGCTATACGCTGCACCGCTTCATTGTTTGGCTCGGCGGTTATGATGAGGGTTTGGTCTTGTCCGGCCGGACCCCCTTCGGGGTTTAGCATGAGCCAGTCGGTAACGGCGTCTTCGTAGGTCACAGCGGTAGTCCAGTCGGTATTAACGCTAAATACCGATTCAATCGTAAAATCACCGTAGGCGCCTACGGTAAGGGCAGTCTCGGTAATGACGGATTTGGGTGCATGGTCTTTGCTGCAGCCGGCTAATAGGATTAGAGCACTTATTAGTGCAAGAGTCAGATTTTTTTTCATTGGATTGGTTTTATAGTATCAGGGTGTTTTTAACAGCTCGCTAAATATAAAAAATATTTTTTATAATGCAAAGAGGCACTTTTATGGTGTTTTTCATTACACAGACGGCAAAGAATAAATCGAAGGTTCAGGCGACAGCCTTGCTTTGCAAGACTGAGTCTATCACTGAATAATAACATCTTCAAAATAAATGGCCTGGACTTTGCTCTTAAGTCCGGACTATATCGTTTTATTGTTCAGTATTCTCCGAATCAACATCAATTATATTTATATAGTTATAAATATTATCAATTTGTTTTATTGAATCACTCTGTTTATATTTGTAAAACACACCAAAAATCATAAGGCCATGGACAAAAAGAAACTGACATCTGCTTCCGGTCGGCCGATCGCCGACAACCAGAACATCCAGACCGCAGGCGTACGGGGTCCCGTGACGCTGCAAGACCCGTGGTTCATCGAGAAGTTAGCGCATTTCGACCGCGAGGTTATCCCCGAACGCCGCATGCACGCCAAAGGCGCCGGTGCGTTCGGCACATTCACCGTAACGCACGATATTTCGCAATACACGCGCGCTTCGATCTTCGCCGAAGTGGGCAAGAAGACCGAGTGCTTCGTGCGTTTCTCGACCGTAGCCGGCGAACGTGGCGCCGCCGACGCCGAGCGCGACATCCGCGGCTTCGCCATGAAATTCTACACCGACGCGGGCAACTGGGACCTCGTGGGCAACAATACCCCGGTCTTCTTCCTGCGCGACCCGCTGAAATTCCCCGACCTGAACCATGCCATCAAGCGCGACCCGCGCACCGGCATGCGCAGCGCCACCAACAACTGGGACTTCTGGACGCTGCTGCCCGAGGCGCTGCATCAGGTGACGATGACAATGTCGCCGCGCGGGATCCCTTACTCATTCCGCCACATGCACGGATTCGGAAGCCACACCTACAGTTTCCTCGACAAGGACAACAAGCGTATTTGGGTGAAATTCCACTTCCGCACCCTGCAGGGAATCAAGAACCTGACCGACGCCGAGGCCGCGGCAGATATCGCCAAAGACCGCGAATCGCACCAGCGGGATCTGTTCGAGGCGATCGAACGAGGCGAATACCCGCGCTGGCTGATGCAGATTCAGCTCATGACCGAGGAGCATGCGCGGACCTACAAGCACAATCCGTTCGACCTGACGAAGGTGTGGTATCACGGCGACTGCCCGCTGATGGACGTAGGTATTCTGGAGCTGAACCGCAATCCGGAAAACTTCTACGCCGAGGTCGAGCAGGCGGCGTTCAACCCCATGAACATCGTCGAGGGCATCGGTTTCTCGCCCGACAAGATGCTGCAGGGCCGTTTGTTCTCGTACGGCGACGCGCAGCGCTACCGTCTGGGCGTCAACCACAACAATATTCCGGTCAACGCCCCGCGCTGTCCGATGCATGCCTACCACCGCGACGGTCAGATGCGCACCGACGATAACTACGGCCGCACGACGCCTTACGAGCCCAACAGCTTCGGGGAGTGGCAGGATTCGCCCGCCGCGAAAGAGCCGCCGCTGGAGATCAACGGCGCGGTTTATAACTACGACGAGCGCGAATACGACGAGGATTACTACACCCAGCCGGGCAAGTTGTGGCGCCTGATGACCGCAGAGGATCAAAAGACCACCTGCGAGAACACCGCACGGGCCATGGGCGACGCCCTGCCGTTCATCAAGCAGCGCCATATTCGCAACTGCTACATGGCCGACCCGGAATACGGCAAGTGCATGGCCATGTCGCTCGCGATGGACTTCGACGAGGCGATGAAAGCCGAGGACCCCGCACATCCTTCTTGGGACAAGCGGAAGATGTAGGCTTTCGTGTCATTGCAAGGAGTGGCGCAGGCACGACGTGGTAATCCGATTGCCTGCATCGCTTGGCAGCTCATCTGATTGCCACGCTCATTCCATTCGCTTGCAATGACATATGCAGATAGCAAAATGCCCCGGCGTTGATAAGCCGGGGCGTTTTGTCGTGATAGCTATTATTCCTGCGGAGTGCCTTGGGTGCCGCCTCCGCCCTGGGGTTTATCGCCCCGGTGACGGTTGCGGCCGCCGCGGTGGCGGGGTTTGCGGTTTTGTCCGCCCTCGCCGCTGTGCACGCGCTCCTGGGGTGCGGCCGACTGTGCGGACTGTCCTTCGGGGGCTGGTGATGTTGTGCGGGGCTTGTCGCTATGACGGTCGCGGTCGCTGCGGCCTCCGCGGTCACGCCTTCCGCCGCCTCCGTGGCCCGAATCGCCGCGTCCGCCGCCGCTGCGTCCGCCGCCCGGACGACCGCCGCCACGCCCTCCGCGACCGAAACGACCGCGGTTGACCTCGGGATTATAGACCGGACCTGCACCCACTGCGGCCGGAAGATCGGCCTTCCGGATATCGCGTTCGATGAATTTCTCGATGGCGTGGAACTTGCCCTGATCCTCCTCGCTGACGAACGTCACGGCGCTGCCCGTAGCCGCCGCGCGGGCCGTGCGGCCGATGCGGTGGATATAGTCCTCGGGGTCGTGGGGAACGTCGTAGTTGATGACCATGCCGATATCCTGAACGTCGATACCGCGTGCAACGACATCCGTGGCGACCAGAATCGAGATCTTATTGTTGCGGAAATCGAGCATCACCTCCTCGCGCTGCGCCTGTTCCAGGTCGGAATGCATGGCCGCGACGTTGAGTTTCATGCGTTTGAGCGTATGGGCCAACTCCTTGACTTTGAGTTTCGACGACGAGAAAATAATCGTCTTATAGTCTGTCGGCTCGGCGAACATTTCGCGGATGATGCCCAGTTTTTGGTTTTCGTAGCAGATATAGGCAGCCTGGTCGATCGCCTCGTTAGGTTTCGAAATGGCGATGCTCACCTCGGCCGGATCACGAAGGATGGTCTTGGCCAGTTCGCGGATCTTCGGGGGCAGCGTCGCTGAGAACATAAGCGTCTGGCGGCTCTTGGGCATGTAGGAGACGATCTTCATGATATCCTCGCTGAAGCCCATGTCGAGCATGCGGTCGGCCTCGTCGAGAATAAGGTGCTCGACATGCGAGAGGTCGATGCCGCTGTTCTGGATGTGTGAGATCATACGGCCCGGGGTGGCGATCACCACGTCGGCCCCGGCGAGCATGCCGTTCTTCTGCACATCCCAACCCTTGCCGTCACCGCCTCCGTAGACGACCGTGGTCGAAACGGGCAGGTAGTAGGAAAAGCCCTGGATCTGTTGATCGATCTGCTGTGCAAGCTCGCGCGTGGGCACGATGATGACCGATTTTATCACGTTACCGTCGTTGCCGTTTACCACCAGGTGGTTCAACAGCGGAAGCGTGTAGGCCGCGGTCTTTCCGGTGCCGGTCTGGGCGCAGCCTATGATGTCGCGGCCCTCGAGGATGACCGGAATGGTGTGCTCCTGCACGGGGGTCATCTCCTGAAAATTCATATCTTCGAGTCCGTCGAGGATCTCATCCTCGAGGTCGAGTTCGTCAAATCTCATAGCTTAAAATTCACAATGCACAATTCCCGGTGCACAATTAAACAATATATAATTTAGTCTTCCATTTTCAGGCCATAGCTCGCGGGAGACTGCATAGCAGGCCTCCGCGTGGCGGAGCTACGGCCTGCCGACCTTCTGTGAAGGCCGACCTGTCAACCAACAATCTCTTCTCCAAACAACGTTGCCGGCGTACATCCCGTGACCCTCACGCGGACATAATCGCCGACTTTGTGGTCACCCTTTTCGAACACCACGACTTTATACTCCGACGAGCGGCCCGTAAGGTGGCCGGGCTGCTTTTTCGACTCTCCCTCAACCAGGACCACCACCTCGCGGCCTATGTCGCGCAGGTTACTCTGGTGACCCAGTTCGCTCTGCAGGGCGATGATCTCGGTCAGGCGCTTCGACTTGACCTTTTCGGGAACGTCGTCGGGCAAATTCTTGCTGGCAAAAGTGCCCGGGCGTTCCGAATATTTGAACATATAGGCAAAATCGTAGCCAACCTCGCGCATCAGCGACAGCGTCGCGGCATGCTCCTCCTCGGTTTCGCCCGAGAAGCCGGCGATTATGTCGGTCGAGATACCGCAGTCGGGCATATGGCGGCGTATGGCGGCCACGCGCTCGAGATACCATTCGCGCGTGTATTTGCGGTTCATGCGCCCGAGCATCGGGGTCGAGCCCGATTGTGCGGGAAGGTGTATGGCGCGGGCGATGTTAGGCGTTGCGGCCATGACTTCGAGCAGGCGGTCGCTGATATCCTTGGGGTGCGAAGTGGCGAAGCGTACGCGCAACTCGGGCGAGATAGCCGCCACGCGGCGCATCAGTTCGGGAAAATCAACCTCGCCGGCGCAGTATGAATTGACGTTCTGGCCCAGCAGCGTCACCTCGCGGTAGCCGTTCTCGAAGACCGAGCGCGCTTCGGCGACGATGGTCTCGGCATCGCGGCTGCGTTCGCGGCCACGCGTATAGGGCACCACACAATAGGAGCAAAAATTGTTGCATCCGCGCATGATCGCGATGAATGCGCTCACGCCGTTGCGGTCGAGTCGTACCGGGGCTATTTCGGCATAGGTCTCCTCGGTCGAGAGCAGTACGTTGACGCCCTTGGTGCCTGTTTCGGCCTGGCGCACAAGACGCGGCAGGTCGCGGTAGGCGTCGGGACCGGCGACGATGTCGACGTCGATGCCGTTGCGGCCCTCGATCAGTTTCTCTTTGAGGCGCTCGGCCATGCAGCCTATGACGCCCACCACCAGCGAGGGTTTGCGGTAGCGGAAGCGGCGCATCTCGCCGATACGGCCCCAGATGCGCTGTTCGGCATTTTCGCGGATCGAACAGGTGTTGATGAATATAACGTCGGCCTCGCCGATCTTATTGGTGTGGACATAGCCTTCGGCCTGCATGACCGATACCACGACCTCGGTGTCGCTGACGTTCATCTGGCACCCATAGGTCTCGATGAATAGCTTGCGGCCTTTGCCCGGCAGCGGGCGGAGTGTATTTACATCGGTAAAATCCAATTTTTAACTCTTAATTTTTCATTCTTAATTGCGGAGTCTACTCCGCCTGTATAGCGTCTTTGTCGGGGAAGGGTTTGAAGCCCTCGCCGTAGGTGTCGTAGGCGTCGGTCTCGACCACAAATGCCTTGGGGTCGATCTCTTTTATTTTGTGCTGCACGGCGCGAACCTCGCGGCGGCTGATGACCAGGAATATCATATCGCGCTCCTTGTCGGTGTACATGCCGCGCGATTTGATGTAAGTGGCGCTGCGGTCGAGGTCCTCGATGATGAAGCGCTTCAGCAGGCCGTGGTGGTCGTTGTCGCTGATGATGAAGAGCAGTTTGTCGTACGAGGCTCCGTCGAGGATATAGGCCACGACGCGCGACGATATATAGATCGTGATGAGCGAATAGAGCGTCAACATCCAGCCGCCGTCGAGCGCCGCACCGGTACCCAGTCCGAAGCCGATGACCGCAAGACCCGAGAGGACCACAAAGCCGTCGGCAAAGAAGATACCCGACGAGAATTTTACACCGCCGAACTTCTGCAGCAGCATGGCGACGATATCCGTGCCTCCCGTGGTGGCCTGCTGGCGCACGACGATACCCTGGCCCGCGCCGATGACAACGGCACCGATGACGCATGTGAGCAGCAGGTCGTTGGAAAGGTCGAGGCGGCCCGAGAGCAGCAACGAGGGATCGAGCGACTGGACAGCTGCGGCGTCGGGATAGACCAAACGCGTGAGGATATTCATAAAGCCGGGCGTGTAGAGCGCCGCCAGCACCGTACGCGTGCCGAACTGCCCGCCGAAGACCATCAGGGCCGTGAGCATAAGCGGTACGTCGAACATATAGCCGAACGTACCGACCTGTATCGAGGGAAAGATGTTGTGGAGCACGATACCCATGCCATAGACACCTCCGGGAACGAAATTATAGGGGTTGACGAATAGCACGAAGCCCGCGCCCATGACCGAACAACCGAAGAAGATCAAAACCCACGAGCGCCACCACGCCCAAGAGCCCATAGGTTCCAGCAATGCTTTGGTTTTCATAGAGGAGTTCTTTTATTTTAGGTACAAAGATAATGCAAGCCGACCGCAATGACAAGCGGATACAATGAAAAATAACAATTTCTGCACCGCTCAGCCGTTCTATGTTTTAGCGGTTAAATTTCCGAATACCGTTTTTTTGTCTATATTTGTACTTAATAAACTTAAAAAACGCCCTCATTATGCTCCTTACATATATATATACAGCGTTACAAACAACCGTCGATTCCTTATCCGCGTTGTCCGCAGCCGCGCCGTCGGGCGCCGGGGAGATATCCCAGGGTTCCATGATCCTGACCTACTACACGGCAACGACGATGATCATCATAGCCTACGTACTGGGGTCGATACCCAGCGCCGTGTGGATCGGTAAGAAGTATTACGGCATCGACATCCGCGAATACGGAAGCAAGAACGCCGGGACGACAAACATGCTTCGCGTATTGGGCCGCCGCGCCGCGCTGCCCGTCTTCGGGCTCGACTTTCTCAAAGGCTTCGTGGCCGTAACGCTTATCGACCTCATGAAATACGACGAGGTCTTCGCAAACGGAAACAACGAGAACTGGTTCTACATCCTGCGCTTCACGGCCGTGTTCGCCGCCGTGCTGGGCCATATATTCCCCATCTTCGCCAACTTCCGCGGCGGGAAGGGCGTAGCCACGCTCGTAGGCGCCATTACGGGTGTCAATGCACCGCTTATTCTGCTCTGCTTCGGCGTATGGTTCCTGGTGCTGATGATCACCCACTACGTGTCGCTGGCCTCGATGATCGCCGGATGCATGTTCCCCGTATTCACGCTTATATCGCCCAAGGTCAACCACTTGTGGCCGTTCATCGCATTTTCGTTCATCATCGCCATACTGCTCATCTACACCCATCGCAAAAATATCGGCAGACTCCGTGCCGGTACAGAGTCGAAGATATATATCTGGCGGCCGCGGCCTGTGAGGATAAGGCCGGAGCACATCAAAAAAGAGGAGTAACGCCTCCCCGCCACAAGCGCATCGGAGGCACTTTCAACCCAAAAAGTAAGACAATAAGGATAAAATCCGCGCATTTTGTGTGGTAATATCGTTTTTTGACCTATCTTTGCAGCGCTTAAAACACCAAAACGTTTTTATGTTACAAGAGAATCTTATCAACATTTACGAACAGAGTTTTCGTGACAACCGCGAACTTCCGGCACTGACCGACTACTTCAAAGACGAAAATTTTTCGTATTACGACCTGGCGAAGGAGGTTGCCAAGATACATCTTCTTTTTAAGAAGGCCGATATCAAACAGGGCGACAAAATCGCGCTCATAGGCCGCAACAACCCCCGCTGGTGCATAACCTACATTGCAACCCTTACCTACGGTGCGGTGATCGTGCCCATCCTCCAGGACTTCGCGCCCAACGATGTGATCCACATCATCAACCACTCCGAGAGCCGCATGCTCTTTCTGGGCGACAACTTCTGGGATAACATCGAGCCCGACCAGATCCGCCAGATCGAAGCCGTATTTTCGCTCACCGACTTCAGCGTCATCTTCGAACGCGAAGGCAAGACCATCACCAAATTCCAGCAGGATATCGTAAAGAACTTCCGCGCCGAATACCCCCGCGGATTCGGTGTTACCGACATAAAATACCCCAACATCCCCAACGATCAGGTGATCCTGCTCAACTACACCTCGGGGACGACGGGCTATTCGAAGGGCGTGATGCTCACCGTCAACAATCTCACGGGCAACGTGATATTTGCCCGCGACATGATAAATACCGCAACCGGCGCACACTATTTCTACCGCGGCGGGCGCACGCTGTCGTTCCTTCCGCTGGCCCACGCCTACGGTTGTGCTTTCGACTTCCTCTCGCCGCTGGCCGTCGGAGGACACACAACACTGCTGGGTAAGATCCCGGCTGCGAAGATCCTCCTCGAGGCCATGGCTATCGTCAAGCCTACGATCGTGTGCTGCGTGCCGCTGATCCTCGAGAAGATCTACCGTAAACAGCTGCAGCCCATGCTCGAAACAGGCCCGATGAGCATCGCGATGAAAATTCCTTTCGTCAACTCCGCTATTTACAGCGTGATACGCAAGAAACTTATGGATTCGTTCGGCGGCAATGTCAATATTTTCATCGTCGGCGGTGCTCCCATAAACCAGGAAACCGAGGCCTTCCTCATGAAGATACACTTCCCCATAACCGTAGGATACGGCATGACCGAGTGCGCTCCTCTGATCAGCTTCACGCCCGACAACGAGTTCAAGCCCGGTTCGTGCGGTCGTTATCTGGAGGGATTGCTCGAGGTGCGCATCGACTCCGACGATCCGCAGCATACGGCGGGTGAGATCCTGGTTCGCGGCGAGCACGTCATGCTCGGCTACTACAAGAACGAGAAGGATACCGAGAAGGTTCTCGACAAGGAGGGCTGGCTGCACACCGGCGACATGGGAACCATGGACGCAGATGGCACGCTCTACATCCGCGGCCGCTCGAAGACCATGATCCTCTCGGGCAGCGGACAGAACATCTACCCCGAGCAGATCGAGGATAAACTCAATAACCTCTACATGGTTCTTGAATCGCTGGTTTTAGAGGATGGCAACGGCAAGCTCAAGGCGCTTGTGGTGCCCGACTACGAGCAGGCCGAGCAGACCGGCGTGGATAAGAATGAGATGCCCGAGATCATGAAGAGCAACCTCGCGGAGCTCAACAAATCGCTGGCGGCTTACGAGCGCATCTCGGAGATCACGATCTATCCCACCGAGTTCGAGAAGACGCCCAAGCGAAGCATCAAGCGTTATCTCTACAATCCCTCGCTGCTGAATAAATAAGAGAGCAGCAGATCGCAGATTGCGAACGTGCGCTCCGGCACTCGGAAAAAGCAACGGGTCTTGCATATGCAAGACCCGTTGCTTTTTCGGGATTATCCCATTAAGGCCTGTTTGCTCTTCGGTTTGGCTTGTTATCCTCCTTGCTCGGCAGCGCGAGCGAGTTTCCGTACCTTGCTTCTTCGCCGGCTGCGCAACAAACTGACAGCCATCCGGCACGGAGGGCTGTAATCCCGCCTGTGGCATAACTTCACCCCACCGCTGGGCTCCGGGCCGAAATCGAAAGGGCAAGTCTCAAAAAGGGGTGGTTTCGTTTCGCAGACACAAACACCGGCCGGAAGCGCAGTCGCCCATCGAATAACAGACGCCGCACTCCGGCGAGCATATAAAAGAAGAGGACTTGCGTATGCAAGTCCTCTTTTTGCGGACACGTCGCCTGAACTTTTTATATATTATAAATAGGTATAAACTAAAAGGCCATGGTCATCGTGAGATTCGCACCCGTATATGCGGGTATCACGCGGCACACACCTCCCGCGCAGAGGTAGCCCTGGCGAAAACGGCCGACATTGAAGCCCAGACGCGTCTTGGAGTGCGCGAAGCTCACGCCGCCATTGTAGTAGTGGATGTCCGTCGAGCCGTAGTTCCACATATCCGACACAAAGAAGCTCCACTTGGGGGCGATGCTGTATTCGAGCATTGCAGCGACCCAGTTTTTCTGGTCCTCCCTGGTCGAGAGGTGTTGAAGTTCGGCGCGCAGAGAATGACGCTTATTGAACTTGTAGGTCATATCGGCGACAACGGTATGCGAGACCCAAAGATCCTCGCCCACATAGCCCTGTACGATGGGATTGTACTGCTGCATGGTGTAGAGCAGTTTCATTTTGAACGCCTTATTCCACTGTTTTTCGATGTCGAACGCTACGTCGCAAAAGTAAAGTTCGTTGTCGCCCTGCGTCGGACCTGCGGTCATGTAGGGGTCTTCAGGACCATAGTATGCCGAGGTGTTGAAGTGGAGTTTGGTGCCATATTTGCCGCCCAGACTGCTGCCGCGCTTGATGTTGTAGAAGACATCGAACTGGCCGCCCGTTTCGTCCATCGCCTGCGTCTGGTAGGGATTGAGGCTCGCGAGCGAATAGGTGTACTGCTGCGTCAGCGCCGGGAGGTAGTTGATCTGCGAGTAGAGCGTACTCTGTTCGCGTTCGCACTGCATAGCCATATTCTCGAGTTTACGAAGCGACAACTGCACGCCGATTCCGCTGCCATAGTAGCCAGCTTCGACGAGGTAGGCACGGCTGCGGGTCTCGCAGAGGTCGTTAGCAATCGACGTATCGGGATCGCGGTCGACAAACTCACCCTTGAACACAAAGCCGCCGGCATCGAGATTCAGACGTGCCGAATAGCCGTTTATCGTCGAATTCATGCCCAGATCACGGTCTGCATCGGGATTGAGCAGCGTCTCGTACTTGCCGAGGTAGCTACCCTCGATGGCGAGGTTGACCTTCTGCCAGTTGCACAGCGAAGAGAGCGAAAACGATGCGTCGACGCCCCGCATCCACGAATCGGCATGCGAGAGATAGAGACGTGAACGGCCGTAGAGCACCGACACACGCACGATATCGTTGTAGCTATAGCCCGCCGTGACGCCCTCGATAGAGGTATTGATGCCCAGCGCACGGTCTTCCCAGGCGCGCATCAGCAGGCCGTTGCCGTACTGTGCATAGAAATCGCCCACGGTGACGTTGAACCGCCGATCGCTGAACGACACATATTTGAAAGGCAGGCTCATATCCTTCAATTCGGCAGGATAACCCTGCAGAACGGGCATATAGCCTTCGGCCTGCACTCCGGCCGAGAACTTGCCGTAGAAGAGGTCTGCCTTGAGGTAGTTGTTCGACGCAAAGCGGTCGTCGGGAGCCATGGCGCCCGAGGTCTTATCATTCCAGTAATAGAGCGAATTGGACTCGAAGCCCGCGGAGAAGGTCACCTGGTCGCGCTCGCGGCGCTCTTCGGCTTGCTCCTGCGCTGCGGCCGAAGCCGCCGTTGCCGTCATGAACAGCAGACAAAGAAATGTGCGGCGCATAATTATTTCAGTTTTTTAACGATTTCGAGAATCTTCTCCTCGCTGCCGGGGGTGTAACCGATGTGGGTGTAGACCACGCGGCCCGTCTTGTCAAGAATGAACATAGTGGGCATTGTCGTGACGTTCATGGCGCGCTTAAGATCGTTGTTGGGATCCAGCAGCACCGTGAAGGGCCAGTTGCGCCCGCGGGCCATGGCGGCGGCTTTGGCGCTGGAGCGCGCGTCGTCGAGCGACACGGCCACGACTTCGAATTTAGCCTCTTCCTGCCACTCGTCGTAGACGTCCGAAATGGCGTCTAACTCCTGGAGGCAGGGTTTGCAGGTCGAGCCCCAGAAGCTCAACACCACGGGGACACCCTTCTTAAGGCAGTCCTGCACGGGGTATTCGGCGCCCTTGATGGTCTGAACCCTGACGTTGGGCAACTGCTTTTGCGCCACGGCCGAAGCCGAAATGAGCACTCCCGCTGCCAGGAGCAGGAGTGCTTTGAGAATCGGTTTGCTACTCTTCATATTCCAACAAAGTTTGTGTTTCGAGCGGAGCTATGCTGCAATTGTCGACATAGTATCCGCCATAGGAACCGTACGTTACGCCGGTAACGCCCTTCTTCTCGGGATACGCGGCGCTGAACTTACGCTGGATGTAAACGAGTACCTTCGAGTTAGCGACCACGCCATCGGATGGCAGCGTGCAGGTAAACTGCTTCTCGTAGATCGCGCCTGCAACACCCGGCATGGCGTCGCCCAGGATATTGGTCATGAATACGCGGGCAATGTTGTGCATCTCCCAAGTGCCGGTATATCCTGACTGCGACGTCGTGGTGCGGTCTTCGGCCAGCACGACGCTCAACAGGTAGTCGTCGCTCTCCTTGACGTAGATCTTGGTATCGACGGTGAGCGTGCGGCCCGAAAGCGAGCTGTTGAAAGTGATACCGCAGGCGGGTTTATAGTTGGCAAGGCTCTCCTTGCCCACGTTTACCAGCAGGGGCGCTTTGACCGCAACCTGTCCGTTTTCGACGAGAGCGCGGACATCCACTATCGTCATCGGATATGCCGAGATGTTGAAGCGGGTGGTCAGCTGGCTCATAGTAGCAAGTTCATAGGGGTCGACGCCTCCCTGGTCTTTATGAAGCTCCATGGATATGAGGCGGTTGGGCCAACTTTCGGAAGCCGTTTGAATAATAACGCTCATATTGGGGCAATTGTGGCACCACATGCCGGTAAACTTCATGGCCAGGCTGCGTTTGTAGAAGTCGCGGGTATCGACGCCTGCGATGAAGTGCTTAACGACACCGCTGTAATAAGTCTGACCCTTGAATATGGCCCAGACCTCGTAATCGTAGGCCACTTCGTTCTCCAGCGTCCCCAGGTCGGAACGACCGTCGGTAGCGGTAACGGGGGTCCACGAATCGCCCGAATTGGACTTGCGGTAGCGGACGCCATATGAGTCGGCCGGCGTACGAACGTCGTTGAGCAGGACGGAAAGGTTCGCATGGTCGACAGACACGGGGCCGCCCCACATCATCACCGACGCCTGACCGAAGTCAATAACCACATCCTCAACCGCGGTCATCGACGTCGTGGCCAGATCGGCTTTCGTCAGTGTGCCGGCAGGATAGGTTTTGCCCACAAGGGTGCTGCGGAAACGCGCAACCGAGCCATCGGCGGGATTTTCCAGATCGACCGTGACCGTATAATCCTTCGACGCGGTCTGCGGATTGAGAACCATATAGACGCTGCGCGCAGCCGCCATCGTGAGCGACGGGGAGGCCGTAGCGGCCGACACGCTGTTGCTGCTGCCCGCCGAAGCGAAAGTCGCGGGCTGCGAAGCCTGCAGGTCTACCGTGCAGCTGCCGGCAAGGATCGCACCTGTGGGAGCCGCAAGTTTCACCGATTTGAGTTTATAGGCGCCGAGGTCGGAGGAGACATTGAATCCGGCATAGGCGAACAGATGGCTGAAGGTGAGATTCACCGTCGTTCCGTTTTCGGGCATTGCGGCAGTCTTGCTATACACGAAGGCATTATCGGAGACCGCCTTCTGGATATCCTGCACGGCGGGCAACGCAACGGTGATCTTCGGCGTCTTATTCGACAGCGATCCCGAGGTGTTGTAGGGTGCGTAGGCGTAGAACGTGTGTTCCGTCGTGCCGTTGAAGGCGAACGTCGAGGCGAACGTCGAGGCATTGTTGAGCGTAGCCTTATAGTTTGCCGTGGCCGAGATGCGCGAGCAGTAGATGCCCATCACGTCGTTGGCCTTCCAGGTGAGCTGTGCGTCCAACTCCGAAGCGGCCGAAAGCTGCTTCTGCCCGAGGTTGAAGGTCACCTTCTTATCGTCGGGCGTCGGGCCCCCGTTGTCGTCCGATCCACCGCCGCAGTTGGTTGCAACGAGTGCAAATGCGAATAATGCGAGTAGTTTTTTCATGTTTTTTCGTATTAATCGATTAATAGAGGGCTCCGTAGAACGTTGCGGGCTTGTCGGTGCCGGCAGGGATGAGGCGCAGCTGGCCCATCGTTTCCGAACCGAATTCGACCTGCGACCACTCGATTTTGAATACCCGGTTTCGCAGATAGCCGACATAACCGCCGGTAACATAGTCATACAGGTAAGCTGAATCTTCATCCACAGCCGTGGGGCTGCCGAAGGTTACCTGCTCCTTGGCGTCGTTGAACGTCAGCGGGTAGTCGTAGGAAAGATAGGCATAACCACCCTGCTCCATGAAGTAAGCAGCAAACGTAAGCGTCATTCGCGGACGGTTGGTCGACGTGAGATAAAAATCGAAAGCCACATAGGACAAATAGGCGTTGAAATAGTTATAGAGGTAGTAGTCGACCTGGTTGTAGTAAGCGAACGCTATGTTCTTGTCGGCAATTTCAGCCAGTTCTTCATCGGTCATACCGTCCTCGGCATACATGTAGTAGTCGGAGAACATCGTCGTATAAATCTTGCCGCCGCCGAACATTTTATAGAGAGACACAACAGGGTCGTCCTGCACTCCGACAAGCTTGTCGCCCGCCGAGGTGATGGCCGTATAGGTTTGGTCGGCCTCGTTCCAGATGAACTCCGTGATGGTTACACCTGCGATTACCACCGGTTCGTTAAATATCACATTGCGGTCGAGTTCGGTGTAGGTAAGTTCCGACAACTGATAAGCTTTGCCGTCTGCGTCGAGGTAGGCAAGTATGATCTTGCGCGCCTTGAACTGCACGGAAACCTTCGTGTCGCCGACGGTCACATAGCAGAACTGTCCTTTCTTGTAGGAGGCGGTTTCTGTGAGAACCGACATCAGTTTTCCGTTTTGAGCCGCGACTTTATCGTCATAGGTCGCACGGGTAAGCGTAGCGGGAATTTTATTGATGCGCCCCGTGAGCGAAAATACGCCGTCCTCATAACGATCGATTTCGAATTCGAAATCGGTGTTCAGACCCTGGTTGTCACTGCCGAAACTGACTCTGTTATCGGGATCGTTGATGATGTGGATGTAGCTGTAAGTATCGAACGACAGCGTGGGCAGCATCAGCGAACGGATGTTATAGGTCGAGGTTTGCGGCGCGGTCTGGTAACCAGGGTGGTGCAGGTTGTCGGTATACATCGTGACCACGTTGTTATTGGTGAAATCCATCCAGAAGCGATAGATTCCCTCGTCGGTCATCACATTGGCAATCCAGCCGTTCTCGGCCGAAGAGAGCTCGTCGATATAGCCGTTGATGGCCTTGGTAACCCGCTGGTCGACACCATTATCGAGGGTTACAGTCTCCGTACACGCCATGACGGCCATGAAGACCGGAAGCGCAAGCAGGAATTTGAAGTATTTTTTCATGTTCTTCCTTTTTTTCGTGTTTTAAAACTCCGGTTACTCTGTGGGCGGGGTTGCGGAGACTTCTGCGATAGCCTCCTGCACATACGTATGCAGGCCTTTCTCACCGGTCACAGTATCGTCCAAAACGCGGATTTCCCACGAATTGAGCATATACTCCTGCACCATGGAGACCTTCTGCTGCAGGGCGTCGTAAGCCTTGGGGTTCGTGGTCGATGCCGCAGCGGCAGCCAGCACGGTGTCCTCGAACCAGTCGTATCCATAGACCAGGATGCGCGAGAGCGTCTCCACAAAATCCTCGTCTTTGGCCTTCATGGCGTAGGGACTCACGAATCCCAACGCATAGGCCTCCTCTTCCTTGATATTCTGCCAGCCGGACGAATTGTAGAGTCCTGCGCTGATTTCCTGAAACTCCTTATCGAAGAGTTTGGTCTGGTGCAGGATGTGTGCGAACTCATGCTCGATGGTATTGAGCGCGGTTTTGAGCTCGTCGAGATTCGAAGCGTCGAAACCGTTGGTGTTGAGCAGAAGAATCTTACGTCCGCCCTCGGCCTGTCCGAGTTTCATGGCGCCACTCATGTATTCGGGACTGCCGACCAGAACGATCTTCTTGGGAGCCATCAGTTTGAGGAAGTCGGCCGAGCCGCTGGCTTCGATATAGGGCTGGAACCAAACGTCCCGCAAGGCGGCCATCATGGGTTTCACGGCGTCGTACTTCACCGGAACGAGTTTCGCGCCGCTCAACGAAGAGTACATCTGCGCGGCGTCCCAGCGGTATACGACCTCGATATTGTAAGGCTCGACAAAATTATCGAAGAGCCAGTCGTCGAGTTCGTTGGCGACCTCTTCCGTGCCGCCCAGGCCCGGGATGTCGATATTGGGGTCGATTTCCTGCTTCTCCCGGCAACTTGTCGAGAAGAGCATGATGCCGGTGATGAGCAATAAGAGTATTTTCGTATTTTTCATTGTTTACGTATTGTTTGAGATTACTGCCAGGGATAAGGTATGTTGCTCATGCGGTTGTCCTGCACGCCCGAGAGTGAGGCAGTCTGCGGTATCTGCAGCACGCGGCGGTCGTCGTTGGGAGTCAGCGTGCTGGTCGCACCGTCATACATCGTGTGGGTTACCGGAATATTCCAGCGCAGAATATCGAACCAGCGCAGACCCTCGTAGATGAATTCTACACGGCGGAAATCGAGGCAGGTCATAACGAGCGCCCGCTGGAACTTGCCCTCGGCCGTAGAAGCTGCCGCTGTGAAGCGGCCTGCATTGTAGAGGCTGTTGAGGAACGACTGGCTGTTGGTTATCTCCGACGAATAGTAGGCCACGATCTTGTCGCGATAGAGAGCGGCAGTCTCGATAGTGTAATTCAAGAGGCGCTTCTGCGTGAAGATATTCAGATCGTCGAGCGCCTTGGCATACTCGCCCGTCATGGCGTAAGCCTCGGCGCGGGCCAGCAGCACCTCCTCCAGACGGAACAGGCCGAGCTTGGCGTACATGACACCCGCGCCGGTAGATACATTGAAGATGCGCGGGTCGCCATAGTACTTGGGAATGAAACTCGTTTTATCGCCCGAAGCGGTGAACGTAATCATTCCCCAGATAAGTCCTGTAGCGTTGCTCTTTATCATCGAAGAACTGAACGCCGAGCCCAGGGCAAAGCGAGAGTAGTAGGTACCCATCTGCGCATGGCTGATCATCGTTACAACCTCGCTCGAAAGAAGCACGTTGTTGTTTTTGGGCGAGGTAAACGCCTGTCCCGCAGCAAAGGGCGAGGAATAGGCGTTGGTCGCCGACAGCCAGTCGAAAAGGTTGGCGCGGGCATAGAGCGCCGCAGCATCCGACGCACTCGGAACCTCGATGGCCGAACCGTCGGAATTGGCGCCGGAAAGCGTGACGTGGTCCGCGACGTTGGGCAGCAGCTGGTTAGCATAGTTGATAACAGCCTGGTAATCGCCGGTGTAGAGCGAGAAACGAACTGCCAGAGCAAGGGCTGCGCTGCGCGTGAAGTGGAATTTGGGCTGCGAGAAACTCCCGGTTCCGCCGGCACCGGCAAGACCCTCTTCGATATCTTTCTTGATTTTCTCGAGCGTCGAGGCAACCGTTCCGCGGCTATACGCCTTGATGACGGTCGTTTCGGGCTCCGTAACGTAGGGAATACCGGGATTGAGCGCCTCTTTGCCCATTTCGAACGCATTCGAATAGAGCGAAAGCAGCATAAAATGAGCATAGGCGCGACAGAGTTTTGCTTCGGCCTTATAGGGGGCGTATTCTTTTTTATCGCCCAGCTCTTCGATCGCTGCGAGTGCATGGTTAGCCGCGGCTATCGCCTCGTAGCAGCCCATCCAGTATTTTTCGTGGGTATCGTTACCGGATTCCGAACGGGTGTACTCCTCCCAACGGAATGCGGAATAGATGCCATCCATCATTGCACTGGGCTGACCTCCCTCGAGCGTCATGCCGAAATCGGCGTATCCGTCGCATCGGGCATCGGTGATCATCGGATAAGTAAGCACAGGATATGCCGAAACGAGCAGGGCTTTGACCTTGTCGATATTGTCTATCTTCGTCCGGTTATCGGGCACGGTGTCGAGAAAGTCGGTGCAACCCGCGGACATTGCCGCCGTTGCAGCAAAGAGTATGTAAATTATCTTTTTCATGTTAGCGTCTGTTAAGGGTTAGAAACCGAGGTTGAGCGAGATCACGAACTGCGTCGACGTAGGCGTTGCGACACCACCGTTGTTATAGAATTCGGGGTCTTGTCCGTTGAGGCGCTTGTCCGAATAGATCAGCCACAGGTCCTTGGCCGTGAAGCGCAGCGACGCCGTCCTGAAGAATTGGCTCTTGCTCACCCATGTCGACGGCAGATCGTAATTGACCGAGAGCGTCTTGAGTCGGATAAAGTCTCCTTTCGCCACGCGGGCCGTAGAGTAGTTGTAGTTGACGAACGGATAGCCCGATAAAGACGAAAGCGCGATTTTGTCGACGATCGAGGGTGAATCGTCGTCGCCCGGCATCACAAAACGTCCGGCCACTTCGGTCGTAATCGCTTTGATATCGTCGTAAGAGCTCCTGAACGTCGGTGCAAGGCGGATCATATTGCCGGCCTGATAAGTAAAAAAGACATTGAGCGACAGAGTCTTCCAGCGCAGCGTAGAGGTCAGACCGCCGGTATACTTCGGGTCGACCGAACCTTCATATTTCAGGAAGCCCGTGTCGGTGCCCTGCATGTAGACGTCCTGTCCGATGGTGCCGTCGGCACGCCTGAACAGCGGAATACCCTGGCGGTCGAAGCCCACGAAAGGTATCGAGAAGAGGCTGTTGACCGGGTAGCCATTGATGTTTCCGCCCTCGCTGCGCACCAGTCCGTAGACGGCGGGTGCGTTCTTGGCATTTTTAATCTCGTTGGTCGAATAGCCGAACGTGAAATTGGCGTCCCAGCTCCAGTCCTTGGTCTTGATCATCGTGCCGCCCAGGGTGATGTCCACACCCGACGCGTCGAGGTCGGCATAGTTGGCGAACTTCCACATCTCGCCGCCGATACCCGAAACCTTGATCGGAGCTATCAGGTCGAAGCTGTTGCGCTGGAAATAGTCGACGGCAAGGTTCATGCGGCCGCCGAGCAGCGTCATGTCGAGACCGGCGTTGAACTGGTAACTCTTCTCCCATGTGAGTTCGGTGTTGGCCAGGTTACCGATGGCTATCTGATTCTCGGTATATCCGGGACGGAATGCCTGGGTGTTATAGAACACGGCCGAGGCGTTGGACGCGGGAGGCATCGAGGCGGTAAGACCGTAGCTGGCGCGCAGACTCAACATGTCTATCCACGAAACGTCATCCATGAAAGGTTCATTGGAGATATTCCATTTGGCACCAAAGTTCCATGTAGGAAGCCAGCGCGAATTCGAGCCGGTACCCAGCGAGTTCGAACCGTCGTAACGGACCGTCGCCGAGAGCGAATATTTGCGGTCGAAAGCGTAGTCGGCATTGGCATAGAACGCCACGAAGCGGTCACGGTAGTCGTAAGCCGTGTAGAGATCGAGCTGACGGTCGGCCATCATACGGAAATAGTTGGGGTCGACATCGACGACACCGCCCATTCCGTACTGATATCCCGCCTGTGTAGCGGTCATATTGGTGCGGTCCGCATACTTGACCTGCATACCGCCCAGCAGGTTGAGCTCATGCAGACGGGCGCCGTTCCAGGTCTTGGCATAGGCCATCGAGGCGCGCATATCGTAGTTGAGCATCGTATAGTTGGTGGTATTGTAGAAACCGCCAACCTTCATCACCGATATAGGCTCCGCGTTGAGGTCTTCGGGGTTGGTCCACAAATAGGGGTTTCTCTGGCGGATAGTCGAGTTGTAGTCGGCACGATAAGCACCGGCGACGTTCGAATTCTCGGTGATCTTGTGCACCTGATCGCTCTTCACATAGCGCAGAGCGCCCGTGAAGTTGAATTTGAGACCCGAAACAATCTTGTAGTTGAACTCACCCTGCAGTTTGGCGTCCATCACGTTGAGCTCTATCTTGTTGTTCTCGAGCTCGGTAAGGATATTGAACGGCGCGTAGTTCATGGTGACATACTCCCTGTCGCCGTTGTCGTCGTAGGCACGCAGCGCGCGGCTGGTGTTGAGCGCATAGCTGAAGGGGTTGATGTCGAAGTCGCGCGACCACTCGCCGCTGACGGGGTCTACCGAGCGGGCGTATGAACCCGGCGCGGTTTGCTGGCGGAGCGAAGCGACGGCCTGGAAACCGAGGCTTATCTTCCGGCTCACGTCGAAGTCGTTGCGGAAGTTGAGCGTGTAGCGGCTCACCTCATCGGCTATCGTCCAGCCGCCGTCGCGAAGGAAACCGACCGAAGCATAGGTACGCGACTTCTCCGAACCCGAAGAGATGCTCAACGAATGCTCCTGCAGCAGGTTATGCGTGAAGAGGAGATCAAACCAGTCGGTGTTAGCCTGGGCGTATTTCATAAGAAATGCCTTTTTGGCTTCGCGGGTATTCGCCAATCCGAATCCCGTTTCGGGATCGTAGCTGGTGATGGCCTTCCACATCAGGCCGTAGACACCCGAATTGGAGGCATTGAGAATATCCTGGTTGAGAAGGCCCTTGCGTTCCAACTCCGAAGTAACAGACATCTGGTCGGCGGAGTTCATGATGTCGTAATTCGAATAGAGGGGCTTGGTGCGGATGGTGAAGTTACCTGAATAGTTGATCACGGGAGCGCCCTGACGGCCTTTTTTGGTCGTGATGACGACGACGCCGTTCATAGCGCGTGCACCGTAGAGGGCCGTGGCGGCGGCATCCTTAAGGATGTCGAAGCTCTCGATATCCGAGGCATTGATGCCCGCAACCGACGAGCCCAGCAGCGTAGTGGGGTCACCGCTCGAGAGCTGGTCGTTGGAAATGCTCACTACATCTTCCAGCACAACACCGTCGACAACCCACAGCGGCTTGTTCTCGCCCGAGAGCGAGGTAACGCCGCGGATACGGATCTTGGGCGCCGCGCCGAACGTATTCGAGACATTCTGCACGAAGACGCCGGCCACTTTGCCCTCGAGCATGCGGCTGACGTCGGTCACACCGGCAGTACCGAGGTCGTCGGCTTTAACCTTGACCGAGGCACCGGTGAATGTCTCTTTCTTTGCGTCTTTGAAACCGGTAACGACGATCTCGTCGATCCCGAGGGCAGATTCGCGGAGCGCGACGTTGATTTCCGTCTTGCTTCCGACCTGGACGACTGCGTCGTCGTAGCCTATATATGAGAACTTTAGGCTAACATTGTCCTTTTTGGACTGAGGAGGGGTGATCGTGAAGGTTCCGTTCACGTCGGTCGACGCTCCGGTCGTCGTTCCCTGCACAAAAACTGATACTCCGATGATCGGAGTGTTGTCTTTAGCATCGACAACTTTTCCTGTAATGCGGGTTTGCGCAAATGCCACAGTGCCGAATCCAAGGAAAAACAGGAGAAAAAGTTTTCTCATAAAATGATAGTTTGGTTTTAAGTACGTTTGGAAGTACAATTTAAAACCAGGACGGGAGGGCGAATGCTTACAAGCAGAACAATTTATTGGCAGACAGAATTGCAAACCAACAGAGGGTGACGTCATTCAGCCGACATTTCCAGGCTTTTTTCATTACGAATCGCAACTAAAAGTGCTACTCTGGCGACAAATGTAAACATAATTTATTCTTCTCCAAAAAAATTATTGATTTTTTTACAGAAATTTATTTCATTCGGACGCATCGGAAGTTCTGTTCGGAAAGCCCCTTCAGGAGTGCGCGCAAGACCCGCATATGCGCGTGCGAAAGAGGTAAAAATTACTCAAAATAAGATTTAAAATCTTATTTTGAGTACTCTTATCATGCTGATTTTTTTATGGTTAAGAATGACTTGTTTTGAAATTTTTTTATTTACCTTGCTCCCGTCGAGCTCGATTTTGCCACCTCGAAAAGATAGCAAAAAAAGTCCGAAAAAGCGTAAAAATCAACTTCACTTATTGTCAAATTTTAATCTGTTTGGGTCATGAGAAAATTAACCGTAATTCTTGCATCCGCATGTCTTGCAGCAAGCGTTTTTTTGCTGCCGTCATGCTCGAAGGACGACACGACGTCCACCCCCGTTGCCCTGCCTACCCCGACCGGCGTAACGTGCACATCCACAAAGGCTTCACTCTCATTCACCTGGCCGGCGATCACGGGCGCGGCGAGCTATAGTTACGAGTTCCGCGACGCCGATTTAGCACTTATTTCGGGAAGCGTCACGACGCCCGAATGGCTGAAGGAAAATCTCAATTTCGAGAGCGATTATACATTCCGCCTGAAGGCCGTTCCTGCCGAGGGCTCGAAAACCAGTCTCGAGTCTGCGTGGTCCGAATGGGCGACCTACACGACTTCCGAAGGCGAAGTTGCGCGCAGGTTCGCATCGGGCAGCGGAACGGAGGCCGATCCCTATATTATTAAGACTCCCGCACAGTTGGCTTATCTGGCCCAAGTTGTCAACGAAGAAGTCGAGGGCCTCTGCGAATGGGGCGTTTTCTACGAGCTGGGCAATGACATCGACCTGAAAGACTACGAAAATTGGGAGCCTATCGGGGCAGCCACCGGTTCGCGGACCATCAACGTAAACCCCGACATTATCGTAAAGGCTTTCCACGGCAACTTCAGCGGAGCTTACCACACGATCAAGAACCTGAACGTATCCGTTTCGGGCAATGGCGACGAAATCCACGCAGGTCTGTTCGGCTTGAGCAACGGTGTTATCAAATATCTCAACGTTGAGGGCACGGTTGTCGGACGAAGCAACCACACAGACGGAGGAAATCTGTTGGTAGGCGGTGTTGTCGGTTTATCGGCTATTGCATACGATCCGTTGGACCAGTTGAATGTTCTGACTCCTTCCGGCGGTATCGTTCACTGCACCTTCAAGGGTAGCGTAACGGCAGACTCTAATATGGATACAAAAGGCCGTGCTGCAGCCGGCGGCATTTGCGGTTATGTCGAATCGGGTAACGTCGACTATTGCGAAGTGACTGTCGAAAGCGGTAAAGCCATTCATGCCATTGCAGGTGCCTCGTCGATGGCAGGTGGCATCTCGGGATTCCAGTTCGCAGGCCGCACGTCGTTCAATAACGCGACGATCGCCGGCGATATCATTGCCGAGTTCCTCGACACGACTACCGACCGCAGCGGCGAAGGCCCCTTTGCAGGCGGTGTTCTCGGTTCGTCAGGCCGTCTGCAGGACAGCTACGGAGCTCCCGGCGCCGCCAGTTGCGCGGTCACGGTATCGGGTAGCATCAAAGCTATCGGCAGCACCGGCAGCGACGCCTGTGCCGGAGGTTTCGCCGGAGCGTCCAACGTAGACCTAACCGCTCTTTGCACGGCAGAGATTTCGGGTCTGGTGTATGCTGAAGGCTACGGGTCGGTGGGAGTCGGCGGTATTACCGGCAAACTGCTGGGCAACCTCGGCGGTTCAAACCAATTCCAGGTATGCTCGACGCATATCACCAGCACCGGCGAGATAAAGCTGGCGCAGAAAAATGCAGCATCGACTACAGCGATAGGCATCGGCGGCATCACCGGCATTCTGGGCGGCTCGGCCGACGACATCAACAACATGGTGGTTAAGTGTAAGACTGTTCTCGACGGTAAAATCACTGTTATCAATGATTCGACATTCGGTCCCACCGCACCTACAACCGGTTCGGGTACATATTGCAGCGGCATATCGGGCCAGCTATCAAAGTCGTCTTACAACAACTGCTTCATTATGAACAGCGGAGCCGTGATAGAGGCCTCGGGCAAAGCGCTTAACATCGGCGGCTGTGTAGGATTTTTCTTTGGCGGCGCCGCTACTAAAAAATATTATGCGAACTATTCGCATATGGGAGGAACGATCAAAACACATCCCGCAGCTGCAGGAGCCAATTACTGGGTTTATGCAGGCGGCGTTATGGGTGCCGTGAAAGGCGGCGCAGCGGCTGGCACTCCGATATACAGCTGCTACTCTGTTTTCAACAGTGCATTAGAGACGGAGGCGACAGCCACGGTGATCAAAGGCGCTTTCGGAGGCAATGTTCCGAACAGAACGACGATACCCAAAGACCTGAACACAGTTACCTCCTGCTACTGGGCCAGCACGGTCGAAGGCATGATCGGCCGCGGCGGAGCATCGACCGGCGTCGAGGCGTTCGCATCGCTCGACCGGGCAGGTTACGAGGCTGCAATGGCAGTGATGAACCAGACGATGGTTGACAAGGATGCAGATACTGCATCGGCCTACACGTATGACTCGGAAAAGGGTTATTTGGTAATACAATAGCCTGAAATATACAGAATAAGCTGGCGCCGGACGGATTCACTTCGTCCGGCGCTTTTTTTTGTGCGGACCGGATCCGGCCATTTTCCGGAGACGGCGGCTGCGGGTTGGGAGACTCTTGCGATTTTTTCATATCTTTGCATCTATGAAAATCACGCGCAAACAAACCATAGGCGAAAACCTGCTCTACTTCATGGTGTGGGCGGCCATTATTCTGGTCCCGGTGCTCAACTCGCTGATGATGTCGGAGCTGCACGTATCGTGGGAGAACGTGGTCATCGCGTGGCGCAAGATTCTCCCCTACCTCATCATTTTCATCGTCCACAACGGATTCATAGCCCCGCGCTACATGGTCACGCACAAGTACTGGAAGTACATGGCCAGCGACCTGGTGCTCATAGTGATCGTGTTCTGGGCGGTGGATATATACGAGCAATATGCCGGTGTGGAGACTTCGCTCGCCAACATCGACGTCGAGCAGCTCAAGCTGCACCAGAAAGCGTCGTTCACCGACCTCGAGGTCTACTGGAACATCATCCTCGGGTTGTTTATGACCGGGGTGAATTCGGCCATAAAGCTAATGTATCAGTCGATTCGCGACGAGCAGAAGATGGAACAGCTCAAGCAAGAGAGCCTCCAGGCCGAAATGGACTATCTGAAGTATCAGATCAACCCTCATTTCTTCATGAACACACTCAACAACATTCACGCGCTGATAGATATCGACACGGAGTCGGCCAAGAACGCCGTGATCGAGCTCTCGAAGATGATGCGCTACGTGTTGTATGATTCGGGGCGCGAGCAGATTTCGTTGAGCAAGGATATGCAGTTTCTGGAGAACTACATCGAACTCATGCGCATACGCTATACCGACGACGTTGAGATCAGGGTCGACTACCCCCGCAATATGCCCAGGCAGGTGTCGATCCCGCCGTTGCTGCTGATCGTCTTCGTGGAGAACGCCTTCAAGCATGGCATAAGCTACAACGGCCGTTCGTTCATACACCTCACGGTCGAATATGCCGACGGCCGCGTAACAAGCACGATCTCCAACAGCCGACACAAGGCCACCCATGACAAGCGGAGCAGCGCCGGCATCGGCCTTGAGAACGTCCGCAAACGCCTCGCGCTGATCTACGGACCCAAGAAATACACCCTCGAAATAGACGAACAGCCTGCGGTCTACACCGTAAAATTAGTAATCCCTGTGCTCAATGCTTAAATGTATCGCTATCGACGACGAGCCGCTGGCTCTGCGTCAGCTGAAAGGCTACATATCGAAGATTCCCTATCTGGAGCTGGCCGCGACGTGCAACAACGCTATCGAGGCGCAGCAGTTCCTCTCGGCACACCGCGCGGACCTTATCTTTGTGGATATAAATATGCCCGATCTGAACGGCGTGGATTTCGTGCGGTCGCTCATCGACAAACCCATGGTCATCTTCACCACGGCCTATTCGGAATATGCCGTCGAGGGGTTCAAGCTCGACGCCGTGGATTATCTGCTGAAGCCGTTCAGCTTCGCCGACTTCAGCCGCTCGGCCGCCAAAGCCAATTCGCTCTACGAGCTGCGCCACAACCAGCGCGCACACGAAGAGGAGGTCATCCCCGAGGCGGTGCCCAAGGACCGCGAATATATCTCGGTGAAAGCCGACTACAAGGTCTCGTTGGTGAAGATCAGCGACATCGTCTACCTCGAAAGCGAGGGCGAATATGTGCGCATGCATCTGGCCGACGGGTCGGCCATAACAACACTTTTCCGGCTCAAGAACATGGAGGCTTCGCTGCCCTCGGAGATGTTTATGAGGGTGCATCGTTCGTATATCGTAAACTTAAGATACATAAAGGGTTACGTGCGCGGACGTATCTTTTTGAGCGACTCCGAATATGTACCCATAGGCGAGAACTACAAAGAGGCCTTTCAGCACTATATTGACGCTAATTTCAAGAATTTATAGCGTTCCGAGGTCGGGAAAACCGGCAAGTTGGATGTATTTGCCGTCGAGGTATTCGTAGCAGTAGTGGCGGAGGCCATTGGTCAGAATGACGTAGCGCGCTCCGAGCACCGAATTGTAGCGTACCGTCTGCGCAAGGGTTTTGTCGTTTATGTTGATCTCCGGAGCCTTGCACTCGGCCAGAAGAAGCGGACGGGCGTTGTCGTCGACCACCACGACGTCGGCGCGTTGCGGCTGTCCGTTGAGCGCCACGGCGTACTCCTGAACGATGCGCATCGGCTGGGCCCCGCAGCCCGAAACGAGGTAGGCCAGCAAGTGCTGGCGCACCCACTCTTCGGGTGTGAGAACGAGGAACATTCCGCGAAGTTCGTCCCACACCTCGACCGTTTCGCCACGGCGGCGCGCACGGGGACGGATGGCAGGAAAATTGAGTTTAGGGAGTGCGGACATCGCTGTTATTCAAAAAATGATTACTTTTACACAGACAAATGTAGTGAAAGCAGAGCGCAGAGCCAAATTTATTTGAGTTCTGCCGAGGCGCATCCTGCGATTATTTAAATAACGTGAGTTCGACGAATTCGAAATGTCTTGCAAATGATAAGTTAGCTTGTTCAATTATCCGTCAAAATCGCGTTACAGCGTCTTTCAGATGCATAAAAAACATATTAATAATCCCTCTATCTCCCTTTAAGAAGGGAGGCTTAAAAATTGGAAGTGAGTTAGAAATTCATCAAACCCACGTTTAAATATTAGGAAACTTATGCGGACTATCCTATCTCTCATAGCGCTTTTTTCTCTCTGCGCGGCTACGGCACAGCAGACAAAAGCCACCTTCGGGCGCGAACTCCCGCGCGGCGAGGTCATGGTCTATCCCACAGCGCTGGAGGCCTCGGCCGCTGCCGCGGGCGACAACAAATACACTACGCGGCTGACGGAATGGAACCGTTTCGGCAATGTCTTCGCCGCGCAGTTCACCGTGCCGTTCGCATGGGCGAACCGCCAGACGCTGTTGCACATAAATGCGGCATCATCGGCATATAAAGTCGTTGTGAATGGACACGAAGCGGCCTATAACGCAGACAGCTGCCTGCCCGCCGATTTCAACATCACACCCTATGTCACAGAGGGCCGCAACACAATAGAAATCGCCATAGACTCCGCTGCGCCCGACGCCGATCTGGAGAGCTGGGTGCACCCCGCCGAACCGACGCTCGGAGCTTCGTGGATCATGAGTCAACCGACGCTGCGCGTGCGTGACATTCTCGTCCGCACCTCGCGCACCGACGAGGGTATTTTCACGGCCGAGATGGGCATCGTGGTGAAGACCAGTTCGCTCAACGCGCGTACGTCGCGCGTATATTATGAGCTTATCGCCCCCGACACGACGCTGGCGGCGACCGGCTACAAAGACATGACGCTCTCGATGAGGGGTGAGGATACGCTGCGTTTTCTGGCGCGCGTGCCGGCCGACAAACTTTGGAATGCGGGTACGCCCGTACATTATACGCTGCGCGTGAAGACGCAGCACGAGGGGCGTTTCGTGGAGTTCACGGAGTTCCGGCTCGGATTCCGCACGGTAGAGATGCATGGTGCAAAAATGCTCGTAAACGGACGGGAGGTCGAACTGCGCGTAAAGGAGGCATATCCCCAGATTACGCCCGTGGAGATCGTGCACTGGCGGAACGTGGGCTTCAACGCGCTGCGTCTGCACCCCGGGACGGTCGATCCGGCGCTATACCGCACCTGCGACAGCATCGGCATGTTCATCATCGCCCAGGCACCGATCGACACCCACTACAGCAGCGATTCGCGGCAGAAGGGCGGCACTCCGTCGAACGACCCGGCGCGTCTGGGCGCATATATCGAGCGTACGGAGGACAGTTACCACACCTCGAAACGCCACCCTTCGGTCATTGCATTTTCGATCGCCGTGAAGTCGTCGAACGGCATAAATCTCTATGAGAGTTATCTCAATATGAAGCGTTTGGGCGATTCGCGACCGGTGATCTATATCGACGCCGCAGGTGAGTGGAACAGCGATAAGCTGGAGTTACGGTAAAATGCGGAGATTGCAAAATAAATTAAAAAACAAGGCGTTTTTTTTGCAGGAATAAAAATTATAGTTACTTTTGCACTCGCAATCGCAAAGATTGATGCCTCTTTAGCTCAGTTGGTAGAGCACGACACTCTTAATGTTGGGGTCCACGGTTCGAGCCCGTGAGGGGGTACAGAGAGAAGACTTTTCGGAAAAATCTGAGAAGTCTTCTTTTTTTTATCCCTCTTAAATCATTGGTCTGCTGATATATAATTGATAGCACCGAATTAAACTTCGTGGTTCGATAATTTTCTCCATCAAATACAATTTTTTTCGAAAAACATCGAGCCAATCAGTTTGCAGATTCAATAATTAATTCATAATCATCCTCCGATAAACGACATTGCTTGTATTTTATATGAGGAAACTTTTTAAGGGCCGTTTTTATTCTCTCTTTATCCGCTTTGCTCGTTCTATACCCGAATATTACACTTCTCAATGATTCGGGGTTTATGGACACTCTATTTGGTGCACCTGCGGGATTGTCATTTATAATCCTTACCTCTTGTTCATAACTCCACCTATCGGATTTATTTTTCAATACACTCACTATGGATTTATCTTTCTGATCCATAAAATTTATTTCCTGCAATTTTTCGTGATATATTACAGGTATAGCATATTGGAACAAGTTTAGATCAAAAGAAATGTCATACTCCAAAACCATTCCTCTATGATCGTTGGCATAATGCGACCACATTAATTCATTAGTTTTCGATTTGGAAAAGCAACAAACTTTAGTTCTTGGTAGCATCCATTGAAAATGCCTTTTATACCAATCATTAAATTGCTTTATAGAATTCTCCATCTCAAAAATCCTCTCATCAACCTTTGGATAGCCACCATTGACACTTACAGTGGTTTGCAGTGATAATTTCATTGTTGTATCTTGCTCTACCTCTTTCAGTTTAATAGAGCCTTCAAAGGGATCATTCAAATTACTCGCAGGCGAATGCCATAGATAGCCCTTTTCTAATGCCTCTATTTCATTCGGGTTAATTGGCCTGTAACGGTATAAGGTGCAGCAACCTATTCTACTTGCTACTTTATCAAAAAACTGCATCATCTAAAAAAAGATTATCCTGGGTCATTTTAATTGGTATATCCATATGTATTTCAAAGATAAGAAATTTAGCAAACCTACATTCAATTTTCCCTCAATTCTTTTGGGAAGCTTGTGTCGGTGGAATAGGAAACCAATATCGCAGTTCCCAAATCTTCTCCAAGTCTTCGAGAAATTGGTTCGAGAATAGAACATCGAAGGGTACAGAGAGAAAGCCGCTTTTTAGAAAGCGGCTTTTTTTTGTTTGGTATACGAAGCCTGCGGAACGACAAAAATCATTACCTTTGCAGGAACAACCTCAACCCCGAAAATTATGAAGTTGATAGCCGACAAGCGATCCCGAGAGCAGAACGCCGGTATCATAGCGTCTTTTGAAACGATCTACAACGAGGCGTTCCCCGATGCCGACGAACGCGAAGTTTTCAGCGACATTCTCGACCGCGCTTCGGGCCTGGGGCAGCCACATGAGCCGCATACGGTTATAGTTCTGACGCCGAGCAATGCAGCCGGCGGAGCCGTCGCGGGCGGGTTGGTGGCGGACTGGTACGCCAAAAGCGGGGCGTTGCACATCATCTACCTGGCCGTCGATCCCGCGGTACGGAAGCTCGGTACGGGGCGCAAACTCATAGATGAGGGGCTTCCCGAAATCATAAAATACATAAAAGAGAGCCACGGCTGCGAGATAAGGAACGTATTTTTCGAATCCAACAACCCGCTGATAGCCTCGAAAGACAATTTCGACAAGAGCCTGCGGCTGAAAATATTCGCGCGGCTGGGCGCGAGGGTCGTGAATATTCCCTACGTGCAACCTCCGCTGACGGAGGGCAAGCAGGAGGTCGACAACCTGCTGCTGCTGACGCTCCCGCAATTCAACGCCGGGGGTGAAAAAATACCCGCCGCAGAAATTCGCGAATTTCTGCTCGAATTTTATGAGGGGCTTGGCTTCGGAGAGCGACATCCGGCATTCGCAAAGATGAGTCGCGCGCTGGAGGAGAAAGAGGATGCAGACGGCAATATCGCCACCGATCCGCTCTCGGAGGGGCATGTGTGCGAATTTTCGAGAGCCTCGGTGACGATGCATTACATAGAGGACGGTGTGCCCCGAAACCCCGTGGCACATGTCTCGCGATGCAACTATTTTTCGTCGTTCGAGACCGATCTCCTGAACTACAAAAATCAGAAACGTCCGCCGTTTTTCACCAGGTTCCGAACCTATCTCCGCGAGGCAACGCTGGTGTTTCCGGCAAGCTATCGCTACACCTCGGAAGGGGCTTCGCATGTCGAAATCACAGACCGCAACAATCTGAAAGTCAATATTTCGATAAGTGTCTCGGCGATATGTTCGACCGGAGTACGGATCGCTAATCTCACGCTGCAGCCGGCCGGCGGAGAATTTTTCTCGGAGCTGGATCTTATAAAACTCGCAACACTGTTCGGAAGCACACAGGAAGCTGTTTCGTGGTCGCAAGAGGCATCTGTGGAGGTCGAAGGGCAAGGCGCATTCACGTTCGAATCGCTGCTCGCGCGCTACGGCAACGCCGAGGCGACATACAAAAGCCTGCATACCGGAATCGTGCAGCTCGACACCAGCGCGTGCGTCTGCAAAGGCGAGGAAGGGATCGATTTCGAAGCATTCTACAAGGCATTTCTCAACGAGGCGAAGGTTCGGCCGCTCGATACCGGGACGACCTGGTTTTCAAAGGTTCTGTGCGGGATAACGCTGGGAATCTTCGACTTCGAACGCATGAACGAGGAGGAGATCGACGACACCATAATACCGATGCTAAAACACGCCGATTCGTTCGCCGTGACCAGCCGCGGAAATATCGTTAAGACCGCAAACGAGGATTTCTTCGGGGAGATACCAGCGAATATAATCGTTTCGCCGTACATGCTTGTACCCAGCATGTTGCTGGCTTACAACGAGTATGTGCTCAACAATGCCTCGGCCGTGCTCGAGAGTTCGATCCGCGGGCGCCACAACGTCGCCGGTCTGGAACGCAACCTGGCAGACATACGCACGATGCATAATTCGGGCTATCTGACCGACGTGTTTCAGTACCCGAGCGAGCAGGAGATAATGGCCCGCGCAGACCAGCAGCGCAGCCTTACCCGAACGCGCGAAAGCATCTCCGAGCGCATGATTGTGCTCAAGGAGCTCATCGACCAGAAGCGCGCCAGCAAATCGAACTTTTCGGACGCCATACTCAATAGTATTCTGGCCGTGATCGCCCTTATGCAGATACGCGAGATGTTCATCAACCCATTCGAATTCAACTTCTTCTACTTTATCGTGCTCGGCGCCGCGGTCTTCATTTTCTCGATCGTGCGGCTCAAGCACTCGAACGACAAAAAACATTACGAATAATAATTATGTACAAGTTTCAGCCTATTTTAAAATCCACGCTCTGGGGCGGTGACAAGATCGTCAGGTTCAAACACATGAACTCCGACCGACAGCAGATCGGCGAGAGTTGGGAACTATCGGGCGTCAGGGGCGACGAATCGGTCGTCGCCGAGGGTCCCGAGGCGGGTACTACCCTGCCGGGGCTGATCGCGCGGCACGGCGCGGCGCTGCTCGGCAAGGCCAATTTCGAGCGCTTCGGCGAAGAGTTTCCGCTGCTTATCAAGTTCATCGACGCGCGTCAGGACCTGTCGATCCAGGTGCATCCCGACGACGCGCTGGCCGCCGAGCGCCACGGCTCGAAGGGCAAAACCGAGATGTGGTATGTGGTAGACGCCGACAAGGGGGCCCGGCTGCGCTCGGGATTCGCGAAGCGGGTGACGCCCTCAGAGTATGAGGCGAGCGTCGAAAACGACACCATAACCGACCTGCTGGCGGAGTACGAGATACATGCCGGCGATGTTTTCTTCCTGCCCGCCGGGCGTGTGCACAGCATCGGCGCCGGGGCATTCATCGCCGAGATACAGCAGACCTCCGACATAACCTACCGCATCTACGACTTCAACCGTCGCGACGACGGGGGCAACACCCGCGAACTCCACACCGAGCAGGCCAAAGGAGCCATAGACTACGCCGTGGAGCAGGACTATCGCACCCGTTACGACAAGGCTCAAGACTGCGGTGTCGAACTTGCGTCGTGCCCCTATTTCACCACCGAACTCTATGATCTGACCGCGCCAAAGACGCTCGATCTGGCCGGGCTGGATTCGTTCGTAGTGGCGATATGCATCGGCGGCCGCGGCACGCTCACCGACGACAGCGGCAACGCCATGCCGGTACATGAAGGCGAGACGGTATTGATCCCCGCCTCCGCGAAATCGCTCGCCATAGAGCCCGACGGCGGTATCAAACTGCTCACGAGCTTCATCCGATAGCACACCCGACGGCAGCCTTCACCGGGCTGCCGTTTTTTTTATATCCGTCGTTTACATCCTGACGCCGGCTGTGTTTTTTCACACGGCCGGGATTTATTTTAGAGCCGGAGTCTTGCAAAATCGACTGTTTTTCTGTACCTTTGGAGTGAAAAGTATTACTTTTCAACCGCAACCCGATAAGAATAAAAAACCTACCTATATGAAAAACAAATATTCATTTCCCAAAGACGGCGGTCTGGTCGAGGAATCGACCCCGCGCGATATTATCCACCGCTACGAGAAAATCCACACCGAGGTATACGAGAACGAGTACCTGGGCGTGCAGTATGTGGCCGACATGATCGTGAAGGCCATACGCAACTACAACGACATACACTCTTCGAACGAGATGTACGAGGAGCAGATGCCCTTCGTGCTGGGACTCACCACGGGACGCACGCCGCTGGGTCTCTACCGCGAGCTGGTGAAGCGCCACAACAACGGTCTGATAAGCTTCCGCAACGTGGCCGTATACAGTCTCGATGAGTTTTACCCCATCAAAGCCACCGAGCAGCAGAGCCGCAACTACCGCATCCACGAGGAGTTCATCAACCATATCGACATACAGCCCGAGAACGTGCATATTCCCGACGGCACGGTTCCCGAGAAGAAGATCTCGGACTATTGCGCTTCGTACGATCTCTCGGCACGCACGATCAACCTGATGATCATCGGCGTGGGCGAGGACGGCCAGATCGGCTTCAACGAGCCGGGCTCCTACGCCAAGTCGCGCACACGCCTGGTGCAACTCACACACAACACCCGCAAGATACAGTCGGGGGCGTTCTACGGACTGGCCAACACGCCTAAAATGGCTATCACGATGGGCATCGGCACCATCATGCGCTCCGACAAGATCGTGATCATGGCCTGGGGCGAGGAGAAATCGAAGATCATACAGAAAGTCGTCGAGGGTGAGATCACACCCCTCGTGCCCGCTTCGTACCTCCAGGAGCACCCCGATATCGAGGTGGTGATCGACGAGAACGCCGCGCAGATACTCACGCGTCAGCAGACACCGTGGCTCGTGGGTCCCTGCAGGTGGACTCCGCGATTCACGCGCAAGGCCGTGGTTTGGCTCTGCGGCGTGGTTCAGAAGCCTATTCTGAAGCTCACTTATCAGGATTATATCGAAAATTCGCTGGGCGAACTGCTCGAGCAGGGCCGCACCTACGACCAGATAAACATCGACGTGTTCAACGACCTGCAGCACACCATAACCGGCTGGCCGGGCGGCAAGCCGGGCGCCGACGACGCGACGCGGCCCGTACCCTCGGAGCCGTGTCCCAAGCGTGTGGTACTCTTTTCGCCCCACCCCGACGACGACGTGATCTCGATGGGCGGAACGTTCATCCGCCTCGTGCAGCAGGGCAACGACGTGCATGTGGCTTACCAGACCTCGGGCAATGTGGCCGTGCAGGACGACGTCGTGCTGCAGAATATCGACACGGCGCACGAGGTGGGATTCGGAGACCACTTCGCAGAGGTGCAGGCCGTGATCACCAAGAAAAAGAAGGGCGAACCCGAGCCGCGCGAACTGCTCAAACTCAAGGGTGCGATACGCCGCGCCGAGGCCCGCGCCGCGGTGCGTTCGTTCGGTCTGAATCCCGACACCAACGCCCACTTCCTCAACCTGCCGTTCTACGAGACGGGCGGCATCAAGAAAGGCGAACTTTCGGAGAAAGATATCCAGATAATCGTCGACCTGCTGCGCGAAATAAAGCCTCACCAGATCTACGCCGCGGGCGACCTTGCCGACCCGCACGGAACGCACCGTGTCTGCATGGAGGCGATACTTTACGCGCTGGACGTGGTTCGCGACGACGAATGGCTCAAGGATTGCCACCTGTGGTTATACCGCGGAGCGTGGATGGAGTGGGAGTTGGGCATGGTCGACATGGCAGTGCCTTTGTCGCCCGACGAGCTGATCATGAAGCGCCACGCCATCTACCGCCACCTTTCACAGAAGGATATCGTCCCCTTCCCGGGCAGCGACCACCGCGAATTCTGGCAGCGGGCCGAGGAGCGCACGCAGAACACGGCCCACCTCTACGACAAGCTCGGAATGGCGGAGTATCAGGCCATAGAGGTCTTCGTGAAAATGTTTTAAACACTAAATAGTACAGTATATGCGAGTAATCATCGAAAATTCGCCCCTCTACGTGGCGCAATGGACTGCCAACTACATCATCGAGCAGATCCGCAACAAGGCACAGCACTCCTCGTCGCCGTTCATCCTGGGACTACCCACGGGTTCGACACCGCTGGAGACCTACAAGGAGCTGATTCGCCGCCACAAGACCGGCGAGGTATCGTTCAAGAACGTCATCACGTTCAATATGGATGAGTATGTGGGCCTTCCCGAAGAGCATCCCGAAAGCTACCATTCGTTCATGTGGGACAACTTCTTCCGCCATGTGGACATCAGGCCCGAGAACGTGCATATCCTCAACGGCAACGCCAAGGATTTGGTCAAGGAGTGCGCCGACTACGAAGCGGCGATCGACGAGGCCGGGGGTATCGACCTCTTCCTGGGCGGCGTGGGCGAAGACGGACACATCGCTTTCAACGAGCCTTTCTCGTCGCTACAGTCGCGGACGCGCGTAAAGACGCTGACGCTCGACACCATAGCGGTGAACGCCCGTTTCTTCGGCGGCGACACGTCGCTGGTGCCGAAGACCGCGCTCACCGTGGGCGTAGGCACGATACTCGCTGCGAAGAAGGTAGTGATCCTCGCAACAGGACACAAGAAGGCGCGCGCCGTGCGTCACGGAGTGGAGGGTTCGTACAACCACCAGTGGACGATTTCGGGTCTACAGACACACCAGAACGGAATTTTGGTCTGCGACGATGCGGCGGCCGAGGAGTTGCGCGTGGCGACTTACCGCTACTTCAAGGATATCGAGCGCAGCAACCTCATCTCGAAATAGCACACAAGGGCCCTGGGCCGCATGGACTGGCAAATCCACCGGAGCCGTTAGGGCTGCAGAGTAGCCAAATCGCATGGCCGCCAAAGCCACCGAGATCCCGAGATCCCAGAGTATAAACAATGATTCCCCGCCGGAAAGCAGTCCGTGCGGGGAATCTCATTTAAGAGTATACTAATCTCGAAATAGCGGCTCTCTTAAATTATTTGATGTAGACAAGATCGTCGACGGCAAAATACAAAGGACACGAATCGTCGGCAGTCTCGACCGAGAATTTCATCGACGTAACCGTCCCCAGAGCCGAAATATTCACCTTTGCCCAGCCCGATCGCACGGTGCCCGCCGTGCCGTTGGCAAGTTTATACTCCACACTGCCGGTTTGGTTGGCATTGTTGTAGCCCTTGATCACAAGCTTAACGTCAACTATCGGCGCAGCGTTCGATCCTTTGAAGTAGAAATAGAAGAAGGTGGTATTGGCCACGGCAATGCTTACCGGCCTGACAGCCTCGCTGAATTCGATCAGAGGAACTCCGCCGTCGTTCGGCGTCCAGGCGCCATAATAACCCACGGCATACTGACGCGAACCGCCCGCGCCCCGGCTGGCATAGACGCTCTTGTCATTGGCGTAGCCCTCGGTGGTCATGTCGCCATGATTCGAGATCACGAAACCGTTCCAAGAATCGAAGGTGTGGCCACAATCGGAAAAATAGGTGTAAACCTGCGCGTCCTGCTCGGTATAGACAGGACCATAGAAAATATCGGACTTAACCGGGTTGCCAAGATAGTCGGTATCATCCTGCTCGGTAGCCTGGGGCTTGCCCCAGAGATACCCGCTGGCCCCGAGGACATTGTTCTCGAAAGTAATGGTCGTCGTGTTGGCGGGCTCGCTGTCGTTGTCGTCCGAGCAGGCGGAAAAAGCAATGATGGCAGAAGCAAAAGCAAAGGCGGCAAAGGCCGGAAAAAAGAGTTTTTTCATCGTTGTTTGTTTTATAATTAGCAAAAAAATCGATCACGGAACTCCCCGCAATCGAACCCTTTTTTCACCTCTTCGGACACACCTATATAACATATGCCCTCCAAACAAACATCCGACACCCCAAAAACCCTTGCGCCGCCGTCCGACCTCTCCGTTCTCCGCAGATACAGCCTGAAATTAAGGATCCTCCCACCGGGGGAGATGCAAGAGGCAGGTCTTCTGACTTGTTTCCGACGCAACGCCTTCCCGGCACGAAGCCAGTGGCTGACAGAGTGTTGCGACAACTTACGAAACTTACAGCAGCGGGAACTGTTGCCGATTTACACGGCATTCCCATTTAATCGCGCGGGGTATGCCCTACCCTTTTGCGAACCATTGCAGAGCAAAGATAAGAAATTTATTCGTATATTTGCCCCCGCAAACCAAAATAATTTAAGATTATTATGAAACACGCATATGTATTCCCGGGCCAGGGCGCACAGGCTGTCGGCATGGGAAAAGACCTCTACGACAACGTTCCCGAGGCAAAGGCCATGTTCGAAAAAGCCAACGAAATCTTGGGTTTCCGCATCACAGATATCATGTTCGCAGGCACCGACGAGGAACTCAAGCAGACCCGCGTAACTCAGCCCGCCGTTTTCCTTCACTCGGTAATTCTGGCCAAGGCGCTGGGCGTGAAGCCCGATGCCGTAGCGGGTCACTCGCTGGGCGAGTTCTCGGCATTGGTCGTTGCGGGCGCTCTGTCGTTCGAGGACGGTCTGAAGCTGGTGTCGAAGCGCGCAATGGCCATGCAGGCCGCCTGCGAGGCGCAGCCCGGAACGATGGCTGCGGTGCTTTCGCTCGAGGATAAAGCGGTCGAAGATATCTGCGCGTCGGTCAACGGTGTAGTCGTTGCCGCCAACTACAACTGCCCCGGACAGCTCGTCATCTCGGGTGCCGTGGAGGCGGTGGATGCCGCCTGCGAGAAGGCCAAGGAGGCCGGTGCACGCCGCGCTATGCGCCTGCCCGTAGGCGGAGCGTTCCATTCACCGCTCATGGAGCCTGCGAAGAAGGAGCTGGAGAAGGCGATCAACGAGGCTCCGTTCCAGACGCCCGCCTGTCCCATTTACCAGAACGTGGATGCCAAGCCCTATACCGATCCCGCACAGATCAAAGCCAACCTCATCGCGCAGCTCACGGCTCCGGTGCGTTGGACCTACATCGTGAAAAATATGTTGGCCGACGGTGTCACGGAGTTCACCGAGCTCGGCCCCGGAGCCGTACTTCAGGGTCTGATCAGAAAGGTCGACGCCGAGGTTGCCGTCGAATCGAAATCGACTTTGTAGTCTGCGAAATATATATTTGACAAAAAGCCCTGAAATTCAGGGCTTTTTTGTGATTACAGATTATTATAATGCAAAATTTATTAAATTTTATTAATAACATATTGCATTTTTTAAATAACGTTATTATATTTGCAGATATAAAGACAAATCGCGACGAAAAAGATGGCATCACTGACAGAATTCTTCAACAAGCATGAAGACGACGCCCTGAAAGGCATATCCCACAAAAACAGCATCATTAAACGGAACATAATCGCTTATATGGCTGTAAATGGCGAATGTACGCTCTCGGAGCTGACAAAAGAGCTTCACATCAGCGTGCCCACGATCACAAAACTCGTCCAGGAATTGGTCGACGAGAACATCGTAACAGACCTCGGGAAGGTCGAAACTCCCGGGGGACGACGCCCTAATATCTTCGGGCTTGCCAACTCGGCAATCTATTTCGCAGGCGTAAACGTAGGCCGCGACTACATGAACTTCCTGATCACCGACCTGCAGAATAACATCATAAAAGAGGAGTCCGATTACACTTTCGAACTGCAGGACCGTCCGCAGTGCATGGAGCGCATCTGCTCGAGCATCGAAAACTTCATCGAGAACTGCGGCATCGACCGCGGGAAGATCCTCGGACTGGGTGTCTGCATGACCGGCCGCGTGAATCCCGACACGGGCCGCAGCTATAAATACTTCACCTCGAGCGAGCAGTCGCTGCGCGAATTGCTTGAAGACCGCGTGGGTATCCGCGTGCTGCTCGAGAACGACACACGCGCCCGCTGCTATGCGGAGTACACATGCGGAAAGTCGAAAGACGAGAGCAACGTGCTGTATCTTCACATGGGCCGCGGCGTGGCCATCGGCATTGTGGTCGACGGGCAGCTATATTACGGAAAAAGCGGCTTCGCAGGCGAGTTTGGGCATATTCCGTTCTTCGACAACGAGATCATCTGCTCGTGCGGAAAGAAGGGGTGTCTGGAGACCGAGGTTTCGGGTATCGCCATCGAGGATAAGATGAGCGACATGATCCAGAAAGGCGTGAACACCATTCTCAAAGAGAAGTACGACAAGCAGAAATCGGTACATATCGACGATATAATCGCCGCGGCAAAGAACGACGACAACCTCTCCATCGAGCTGATCGAGGAGGCGGGCGAAAAGGTCGGCAAGGCCGTGGCTTTTCTTATCAACACGTTCAACCCCGAGACGGTGATCGTCGGAGGAAACATGGCCGCGGCGGGCGACTACATCATGCTGCCGCTGAAATCGGCGACCAATAAGTTTTCGTTGAATCTGGTATACAAAGACACCAAGTTCCGATTGTCGAAGATGACCGAGAACGCCAATGCATGGGGCGTGGCAATGCTTATACGCAACAACGTCATAGGTCTCTGATGAATCTCGAAGGCCGCATAACGCGGCTCCGAGCACTGGAGCCGGAGGATCTCGAGACGATGTACGCTTGGGAGAACGACCCGAAAATTTGGGGCGTCAGCGGAACGCTGGCGCCTTTTTCGCGCCATATGCTCCAGCGGTTCATCGACGAACAGCAGTTCGACATATTTCAGACGCGGCAGCAGCGACTTATCATAGAGAACCTTGAAGGCAAGGTAGTGGGGATGATCGACTTATTTGAGTTCGACCCGCAGCATCTGCGCGCAGGACTCGGGATAATGGTATGCGACGAGGAGCGCGGAAAAGGTTATGCCGCAGATGCTGTGGAGGTGGTGTGCTGGTATGGGCGGGATATTCTGCGGCTCCATCAGCTATGGTGTAGTATCGGAGTCGATAACGGCCCGAGCCTGGCGCTGTTCCGCAATGCGGGGTTCGAACGGGTCGGGGTGAAGCGCGACTGGCAGGCTGCCGCCGACGGGTTCGTCGATGAAGTGCTGATGCAGAGGATACTATAAGAATTTTCGGCTACCGGGTGTGACTTATAGCTTATGGGTTTAAAATTCTTGGTGTGGGTTTCGGTTTGCTTTGCAAGCCTGCAGGCCGAAGTTCCGCCCTGCGGAGGCCTGCATCATCACTGGTGTACTGATTTGCCCATCGCGAGCTTCGGTCTGAAAACGAAAAAAAACGAGGCAATCTCTTTTGTACTATTATTAGGATAAATAAAGAGCCCCCAAAGCAATGCTTTGGGGGCTCTTTTGAAGTTGGTCGCCTGTTTTTTTATAATTTGCGCGAACCATCGGAGATAACCACCTCGATAACGCGGGGTTCGTGGCCATACTTGGCATTGAACTTCTCCTTCGCTGTGGCGATGAACTTGTCGTATAACTCGTCCTTCACGAGGTTGATCGTGCAGCCGCCGAAACCGCCGCCCATGATGCGCGAGCCGGCAACGCCGCACTCCTTGGCAACCGTGGCCAGGAAATCGAGCTCCTCGCAGCTCACCTCGTAGTCCTTCGACATACCCCAGTGTGTCTCGTACATGCGTGCGCCGACGGTCTCGTAATCACCGGCCTTGAGTGCGTCGCACACATCCAGCACACGCTTTTCCTCGCCGATGACGTAGCGTGCGCGCTTGTAATCCTCCTCCGATATCTGCCCCTTGACTGCCTCGAGCTGCTCCATCGTAGCTCCACGCAGGAACTCCTGGCCCAGCACTTTAGCCACCCTTTCGCACGATTCGCGACGCTTGTTGTAGGGCGAGCCTACCAATTCGTGCTTCACGACCGAATCGAGAAGTACCAATTTGTAGCCCTGGGGGTTGAAGGGGAAATATTCGTATTCGAGCGAGCGGCAGTCGAGGCGGATAAGATGACCTTTTTTGCCGAAGACCGATGCAAACTGGTCCATGATGCCGCACTTTACGCCGCAGTAGTTATGCTCGGTCGACTGGCCGATCTTCGCCAGCTCGAACTTGTCGATGCCGAGGTTGTAGAGGTCGTTGAGAGCAAACGCATAGGTCGACTCCAGCGCGGCCGACGACGACATTCCGGCACCCAGAGGCACATCGCCAGCAAATACCGTATCGAAGCCGCCGACCTTGTCGCCACGCTTCTGGATCTCGCGGCACACGCCGAAGATATAGCAGGCCCAGCTCTGCGAAGGTTTATCCTCTTCCTTAAGGCCAAATTCGGCGCTCTCACCCAGATCGAGGGCATATGCGCGAACCTTGTCCGTTCCGTTCAGGCGGATCGCCGCAACGATGCCTTTGTCGACAGCGCCGGGGAATACAAAACCGCCGTTGTAGTCGGTATGCTCGCCGATAAGGTTGATGCGGCCGGGCGATGCGAACAGCACCGCGTCCGCACCGTAGAGCTCTTCGAATTTCTTGCTTACTTTTGTTTTCATTTGGTAGATTATTGTTATTTAGTAGTAGTCTGCAGCGCGGCAATTCTCACTGTGGAAGTACACAAAGATACAAAAATTTCGTAAAAAGCTCCACCCCCGCGACCAAAATATGACAATGTCCGGCAGAATTGCTATTTTAAAAATGTTTTTTACCTTTGTATATGTTTCGTTTCATAAGCCGATACATCCAACTACTAACTATATGACAAAAAAGATCATTCTGGCTACCGCCGCCCTACTGCTTGCCGGCGGTGCCGCCGCCCAACCCAAAGTAATTGCCCACCGCGGCTACTGGACCGCCCCCAACTCGGCCCAAAACTCGCTGGCATCATTCTCGAAAGCCGATTCGGTAGGTTGCTTCGCCTCGGAAATGGACGTATGGATGACTGCCGACAACAAACTCATCGTCAATCACGACCGCATATACAAGGGCACCAGCGTCGACATGGAGAAGTCCACGATGAAGGAAATAACCTCGATACGCCTGGCCAACGGCGAGCACATTCCCACCCTCGAGGCATACCTCTCTCTGGTGGCCTCGAAGCCCAACACACGGCTTGTACTCGAGATGAAATCGCTCTCCGACCTGCGCCGCGAGGACATGGCGGCAGAAAAAATCGTGAAGGAACTGCGCAAATACAACCTGCTGGACCGCACCGATATCATCGCGTTTTCGATCAACGCATGTCTGGCGTTCAAGAAGAATCTGCCCGACGGCCGCATCTTCTATCTCGACGGAGATCTGGCGCCCAAGAAGATCAAAAAACTCGGGCTTTCGGGCATCGACTACGCAATCAGCGTGCTGCGCAAGCATCCCGAATGGGTCGAGCAGGCACACAAACTCGGACTCGAGGTCAATGTCTGGACGGTCGACACCGAGGAGGATATGCAGTATTTCATCGACCTGGGTGTGGATTACATAACCACCGACTACCCCGAATTGCTGCAGTCGCTGCTCAAAAAATAGAGCGCACATATATAAAAAAGGTCCCGCCTGAATATTCAGGCGGGACCTTTTATTTTTTGGTAATGGTGCAAAAAGCGACACTTTTTGCACCATTACCTTACTTTTCGGCTCGACGGTTATTTCACATCGACAACCGTGACCTCAATACCGCGTTCGCGGAATTTTTCGAGATAGACGCCCGGCATACCGCTATCGGTGATCACCCGGTCGACAGCATCCAGATCGCATATTTTGCTGAATCCGCGGCGTCCGAACTTGGTGCTGTCGGCAAGTACGATCACCTTTTGCGCCGCATCGATCATCGCCCGGTTGAGTGCCGCCTCGAGCATATTGGTGGTCGTAAGGCCTAATTCGAAATCTATGCCGTCGACACCCAGGAACAGCTTACTGCAATTGAAACTGCGGAGCATCTGCTCGGCGAAAGGCCCCACGACCGACACCGAGCTGTTGCGCGTGATACCGCCCAGTTGGATCACGTCGACGTTGGGCTCCTGCGAGAGTATCTGCGTGACGGGCACGGCGGCGGTGATGACCGTGAGCCGTCCGGCGGGCTTTATCTCCTGGGCCAGGAACGCCATGGTGGTTCCCGAGGCTATGATCACCGAATCGCCCGGCTCGATAAGCGCCGCAGCAGCCGTGGCGACGGCCTGCTTCTCGGCGACGTTTTTCTTCTCCTTTTCGCTCACATGACGGTCGCCGATGTAGGGGCTGATAAGTATTGCGCTGCCGTGGGTGCGGTAGAGTTTTTTCTGCTGTTCGAGGACGGAGAGGTCCTTGCGTATCGTTACCTCCGACACGCGGAACTGCTCCGCAAGTTGCGAAACGGAGATCGATCCGTCCTGCTGCAACAGCGCAAGTATGCGGCTGTGACGCTCGGGAAGGCTCAACATCAACTCTTCGCCAGGTTTGCTCATTTCGTTATGATTTTTGATTTCACTCCGCAAGATACTAAAATAATCAGCACCTTCCCCCGCCGCGGCAAAAATAATTAATAGACAAATATTAGGATTATATTTCGAAATAAAACCCGAAATATTTTGAAATATAAAAAACAAATAATAATTTTGTTTCGAAATATCAAATATTATGAAACGAAACATACAATTACAACAACTTACCGAAAAGGATAAGGTCTGGGACATGGTCGTAGTCGGCGGCGGAGCAACCGGCCTGGGAGTGGCCGTAGATGCCGCGGCACGCGGCATGAGCGTGGCTCTGGTAGAGAAAACCGACTTCGCGAAGTGCACTTCGAGCCGCTCGACGAAGCTCGTACACGGCGGCGTGCGCTACCTGCAGAAAGGCGACGTGATGCTGGTTTTGGAGGCGCTGCGCGAGCGCGGCCGCATGAAAGCCAACGCACCGCACCTCGTAAAAGACCAGGCGTTTGTGATTTCGAACTACACATATTTCGATAATTTCCTCTATTTCTGCGGTCTGACGTTCTACGACATGCTGTCGTTCGGATTCGGATACGGGCGATCCAAATTTATCTCGTCCAAGAAAGTTATGCAGTATATTCCCACCTCGGTCGAGAAGGGGCTGAAGGGCGGCGTCGTGTATCACGACGGTCAGTTCGACGACTCGCGCATGGCCATCAACCTCGCGCAGACCTGCGTCGAAAAGGGAGGTACGGTCGTGAACCACGCAACTGTAACCGGCATCGAGCACAATGAGGACGGCATGGTGGCAGGCGTGAAGGTGAAAGACAACCTCACCGGAGAAGAGTATGACATCAAGGCCCGCAGCGTTGTGAACGCCGCAGGCTGCTTTGTAGACGACATCATGCACATGGACTCGCCCGAGCACCGCAAGATGGTGACGCCGAGTCAGGGCGTGCACCTGGTACTCGACATGAAGTTCCTGCAGAGCGACTACGCCATCATGGTTCCCAAGACCTCCGACGGCCGCGTGCTGTTCGCTGTGCCCTGGCACGACAAGGTGGTCGTAGGTACGACCGACATCGTACGCCCGACATCGGAGGAGGAGCCCAAACCGCTGCAGGAGGAGATCGACTTCATCCTCGGCACGGCGGGCCTCTACATGAATCCCGCGCCCACGTACGACGATATTCTCTCGGTATTTGCCGGACAGCGCCCGCTGGCGGCAGCCAAAAAGGAGGGCAAGAGCACCAAAGAACTTTCGCGCGGACACAAAATCATCGTTTCCGACAACGGTCTGGTGACGATCACCGGCGGCAAGTGGACCTCGTACCGCCTTATGGCCGAAGATACTGTGAACAAGGCGATCGAGATCTGCGGACTGCCCAAGCGCAAATGCGCAACCAAGAAGCTGCGTCTGCACGGCTACCGCGAAAACCCCGATCTTGCCAACCACATGTATGTATACGGCACCGACGAGCAGCAGATACTCGATATGATCGCCAAGCAACCCGAGTTGGGCGAAAAGCTCTCGCCGAAGTACGGCTACACCTACGCCGAAGTCGTATGGGCCGTGCAGAAGGAGATGGCACAGACGATCGAGGACGTGCTGGCACGCCGTGTACGCCTGCTCTTCATCGACGCCCGCGAGGCCATTGCCGCGGCTCCGAAGGTGGCGCAGATCATGGCCGGGGAGCTCGGCCGCGATGCCGCATGGATCGACGCCGAGGTGAAAGCGTTCACCGATATGGCAAAAAATTATATCTTTGAGTCAAAATAAACCGACAAAGGATGATTAAAAACTTCTTCGACCCTCCGAAGGCGCGACAGCAGGTTGAGCCCGGGCGCGTGGATTCCGAATACAAAAAAATGCGCCTCAAGGTCTTCCTTGGCGCATTTTTCGGCTATGCGGCCTACTACCTCGTGCGCAAAAATCTCTCGCTGGCGGCCCCCGGAATGATCGCCGACGGACTGCTGGACAAGGCCAGCGTGGGTATTGCCGGCTCGGCGATATCCATAGCCTACGCGTTCAGCAAGTTCATCATGGGAAGTATTTCCGACCGTTCGGATGCGCGGAAATTTCTGGTCGTGGGACTGATACTTTCGTCGCTGCTGATGATCACGACGGGACTTATCCCCTACGACCCCGCGGCGCAGGGCTGGAACGTGAGTATTATCTTCACGATGATGCTACTCGTGGGCTGGCTCTCCGGCATGGGGTGGCCTCCGTGCGGAAGGATTATGGCGCACTGGTTCTCGCAGAACGAGCGGAGCTTCAAGATGTCTGTCTGGAATACCTCGCACACCATAGGCAGTGGTTCGCTGGGACTTCTGGTAACGGCCGGAGTGGCTGTTTTCGCGTGGCTCGGCGTGGGCGAAACATGGCGCGCGGCGTTTATATTCCCCGCCTGCGTGGCGATGCTGTTCGCTGTGTTCTGCTGGTGGGCGCTGCGCGACACACCCGAATCGTGCGGTCTGCCGCCGATCGACGTCTATCGCAACGATTTTTCGAGCAAGAAGGCTGCCGCGGGCGAAGAGAACAAAATCCCTTTCAAGCGTCTTTTCGTAGACTACGTATTTAAGAATAAAATACTGTGGATCATAGCATTGGCTAACGCATTCGTCTATCTGGTGCGCTATGGCATCAGCGACTGGGCGCCGGTCTATCTGCAGGAGATGAATATCATGGACGCCGAGCAGAGCAACCTCGCATTTTCACTGCACAACTACGCGGGTGTGCCGGGAACGATCATCTGCGGCTGGATTTCGGCCCGGTTCTTCAAGGGGCGTTGCGCTCCGGCTAACGTATTATATATGTTGCTCGTGATCATCGGCATATTACTCTACTGGAAGGCCGAGACCGTCGCGCAGGGCATTGCCGCTACGTTCGGCGGCGACCCGGCGGCTATTTGCCGCGTGGTTGTCTACATCGCTTTAAGCGAGATCGGGTTCTGCATTTATGGCCCCGTGGCGCTGATCGGAATTCAGGCGCTGAACCTCGTACCGAAGAACGCCGCCGGAACGGCTGCCGGTTTCGTGGGATTGTTCGGATACCTGCTGGGTGACGCCGTGCTGGCGAAAATCGTGATGGGCGCCGTGGCCGACAACGCTTCGCTTGGTTGGAACGCGACATTCTGGATGTTTATAGCGGCCAGCATTCTGGCGATGATATTCTGTGCCACGACTTGGCGGCGCGAGAAACTTGCTACAGTAGGGAAATAAGAGGTTTGCTGTTTCGGCTTGCGAAGCGAGTCGGCAGGCCCCTTCGTATGAACGTTCCCGATAAGTGCGAACGTTTTCGACAAGCGAGAGCAAAGTCTGTTTACCCGCTTTGCCGAGCGCAGAAAACGGAGAGGAGCTATACCAGGATATGCTTTCCATGCTATGGTCTGGTCTCCATTCCATGACGATCAAATCCGTCGCGAGCGGCACCTGAAAAATGAAAAAATAAGAGCTACGATCGTTCGCAGAGCCGCTCTGCTACCGCGGCGGCGACCCTTCTACCCTCTTATTACAAAAGCCCTTAACTCCCGGTTAAGGGCTTTTTCGTTGCCGCCGACAAGACTGTCGACAAGAGCGTGGAAACGCGGGGAGTGGTTGTGATGAACCGTGTGGCAGAGTTCGTGGACGATGACGTAGTCGCGCAGATGCTCGGGCAGGTTCATCAGAAAAAGACTCAACGAGATGTTGTTCGTGCCCGAGCAACTACCCCACTTGGTGCGCGTGGCGCGCACGGTGAGTTTGCCGTATCGAAGGCCGGTTTGCCGGGATATGCGCTCGAGGCGCCCGGGGAGGTCGGATTTGGCCGCCCGGCGCAGCTCCTCGACGCGGGCTTTGGCCTGGGCAGGCGGGAGTTGTGGTTCGGCGGGCTTGCGGGCTGCGACGCGAACGCGCGCCTGCTCGATCCAATCCGCTTTTTGTTCGAGAAATTCCAGCGCGCGGCGCGCCGAAATTCCGCATGGAAATGACAGCCGCACATGCCCCGCACCGCGCACGCTGATCGAAATACGGCGTGCGCGGTGGCTCTGGGAGAGGGTTATTTCGCCCAGCCGGGGATGTGTGACGGTAGATATCATCGGGTCATAACGGCATTGACCACGACGCCGTGGACCACGAGGATCGAATCGGTACGCTCGAGCTTCATATTGCCAAAGATCACACGGCACTTATCGTCGCGGTAGTCGAGCATCTGCATCAACTGCTCGGGCGTGGGGTTGACGTTTTCGTCGGGGCGGAAGCCGCTCTTTTCGAGCTGCACACGCAGCAGTTCGGCGCACGGGATCTCATGCGTTTTCTTTCCCGAGAGAGAGAGTTTCAGCGTATCGTTCGACATATCCCAGCTCGGAGTCCCCCAGCGGCGCAGGTTGGTGTAGAGTTTCGGATAGGAGGCGTCTACCGTCACGCAGGCCTCATAGGGCAACTCGAGGTCGATAATGTGGTTGTTGAGTTCATCTCGATAGAAAGAGTTGGTACCGTATTCGACGGCATATCGCATCCGCTCGGGGAAGATCCTTGTGAAATCGTTGAGTTTTTCGATTCCGAAGCTGCGGAGCGCCGTGGTGTCGCGGTAACGGATGTACTCCAAGGCATCGTAGAGGTCACGGTACTGGTCGAGACGGACGGTATCGGAGAGTTCTACCGGAGTAAGGATAAGGCGGTGCTCGCTATCCAAACGGTCCAATGCGCGGGCAACACGTTCGACACGCGCAGTCTGCGAGCGTGAGGCGATCCGCTCGGGACGGAGAGCCGGAATGTAGGCGAGAGCGGCGAAAGCTACGAAGCCTGCAACGCAGACATAGAGGTAGCGACCCGCGCGCTTCGACAGGAACAGCAGCACGCAAAGGGTCATAACGCCTCCGCAGACAAGCAGATAGAGGCGCGGTGCCGTGAGTCCGTATTCGCCCACACGGCGCATGACGCCGATCCAGAACAGAACCTGCGTCGGTATGGAAACGAGGCTGAAGCGGTCGAAGAACCAGTCGTAGATGCGTCTGTCGAGGATCGACTGCGCGGCTTTGACGATCAGTGCGAAGATCGTGAATCCGAAGACCAGGTAGGCGACTCCTCCGGCGGGCAACTCCCACGTAACGAGTATCTTGCCCATATAGAGGTAGAGAATGACCGTGTAGATCAGCAGCGCCGGGGTGACGATATAATTCAGCAGCATCTCGGCGATGCGGTTGCCGCGGCACTCGGCGCCTGCCCAGCGGTCGTACATCATAAGGAACAGAATGGGGACGGCAAGGGCCTCGGCCATGATCAGCACCCAGACCCATGTATGCAGAATCCACTCGCCCTCCAGACCGAAGATGTATTTCGTGGAGAAGAGGATTGCGCCGAACAATCCGAGCGCAATATTGCCGAACAGAAAAGCCAGCACGCCAGAGCGCAGCCAGACCACAAAGTCTGCGACGAAGCGTTCGTTTTTCGCGGCGCGGCGGCACAGCACGAGGGCCAGCGGGGTGAGAATTCCGAAAGTTATCAGGGCCGGTTCGCTCGTGATCCAGGCCTCGAGGCCGCCCCAGAGAGACAGCGGCACGATAGGCGTCCAGCTCACCCAGTAGAGTTTACGCCAGGCCGAGCGGCCGGCAAGGACATTGACGACAAGCGCCAGCGCGAAGAAGATCGGCGCAAGCGACAGTTTAACGGGATAGGTGTCGCAGTCGGTTTCGAACGACCAGATGCCCAACACGCAGGCATACAGTGCCAGCAGGCTCTCGACCGGATACGCCGTCACGACCCGCACGGCTCCTTCACGAAGCAGACGCAGGTAAAATTCGAATTTTGCTCTCATAGGGATTATTTGGTTTTAGTTTTGGATTCGCTGGCGGACGACCTCGAACAGCATCACGGCGGCGGCGGCCGACACGTTGAGCGACTCGATATGGCCGATCAAGGGAATGGCCAATTGCTCGTCGCAGAGCTTGAGGACCTCCTTCGAGATGCCCACATCCTCGGCGCCCATGACAATAACCGTGGGTTTGCGGAAATCGGCGTCGTAGAGCACTTTGCTGCTCTTTTCGGTCGCACCCACGATCTGATAGCCCTCCATCTGGAGCTGCTTGAGCGTATTGCGGACCGAACCTACGCGGCAGACGGGAATCGTCATCAGAGCACCTGCCGATGCGCGTATGGCATCGGAATTGACCGGCGCGGAGTTCTTCAGCGGAGCGATCAGTCCATGGGCGCCGGCGCACTCGGCCGAGCGGGCGATAGCACCGAAATTGCGGACGTCTGTCACGCCGTCGAACAGCACGATAAGCGGCGTTTCATCTTCGGGAACGCGCTCCAGAATATCCGTGAGTTCGACATAGGTGATGGGCGAGATCTGCGCCACGACGCCCTGGTGGTTGCCGCGGGTGAGGTGGTCGAGCTTCTCGGCCGGGACCTCCTGGATGTGGAGGCGGTGGCGGTAGCAGAGGTCGCGCAGTTCATTCATAAGCTGGCCCTCGGCACCCTTCCGCATGTAGATTTTCTCGATATTGCGACGGGCTTCGATAGCCTCGGCGACAGGGCGGATGCCAAAAACAAGGTTTTTTTCGGCTTTCTCTGTCCTCTCGGTTCTTTCGGTCCTCTCGGGTCTTTCGTTCTTTTCCATGGTATTTTATTCTTCTTCTGTAATTTCCAATTCATAGGAGGCCTTCTCCCACTCGTGCATCTGGTGGTCGTAGCGGGCCTTGAGTTCGTTATAGGCTTTGTAGTCGGCCTCGTTGTATTCGGCCGCGGCGGCGAATTTTTCGTCGAATGCGGCGATCTTTTTCTCTATTTCGGCAAGTTCGGCTTCGATCGTTTCAACTGCCTTGCGGAGCTTGCGCACCTGTTTCTCCTGCTCCTTGCGCTGCTCGTAGGAGATTTTGCCGGAGAGTTCGGGGGCGGGAGCCTCTGCTTTTTGAGCCGGAGCTGCCTTTTGAGCCGATGCTGTTTTTGGGGCCGATGCGACTTTGGGGGCGGGGGCAGGCTTCGCCGGGGCATCTTTCCGCTCTATTTCGCGCAGCGATTCGAGCTTGCGCTTCTCGAGGAAGTAGTAAATGCCACCCAGGTATTCGCGGACGCCGCCGTCACGGAACTCGTAGACTTTCTGCACCATGCCGTCGAGAAACTCACGGTCATGCGACACAACGACTACCGTGCCATCGTACTTCATGATCGCGTCCTTGAGAATATCTTTCGAACGCATATCCATATGGTTCGTAGGCTCGTCGAGGATGAGCAGATTGCGGGGTTCGAGCATCATGCGGGCCATGGCAAGGCGCGCGCGCTCACCGCCCGAGAGCACTTTGACCTTCTTGTCGACATCCTCGCCGCGGAACAGGAAGGCGCCCAGAATATCGCGCAGGCGGGTACGGATATCGCCCACGGCCACGCGGTCCAATGTATCGTAGACCGTGAACTCGCCGTCCATCAGGTCGTCCTGGTTCTGGGCGTAGTAACCGATATTGACGTTGGCGCCGATACGCACCGAGCCCTCGGTGGGCGTGAGTTGGCCTATGAGCATGCGCGCAAGCGTGGTTTTACCCTCGCCATTGCGCCCCACCAGAGCGATCTTATCGCCCTTGCCGATCACGAAGTTCGCACCGCTGAATACGTGTTTCTTGCCGAACGACATGCCGACCTCGTTCACCTCGGCAACGATCTGACCCGAGCGCGGCGCGGGCGGGAATTTGATGTTCAGCGTCGAAAGATCCTCCTCCTCGATCTCCAGCCTGTCGAGTTTATCGAGTTGCTTGATACGCGACTGCACCTGGTTGGATTTGGTGGGTTTATAGCGGAATTTCTCGATGAACTCCTCGGTCTTTTCGATCAGGCGCTGCTGGTTCTCGTAGGCTGCGACCTGCTGTGTGCGGCGCTCGGCGCGCAGGACGACGTATTTCGAATAGGAGACCTTATAGTCGGTGATTTTACCCAGCGACAGCTCGACGGTGCGGTTTGTGACGGCATCGAGGAACGCGCGGTCGTGCGAGATCAAAAGCACGGCGCCGTTGTAGTTTTTGAGATAGTCCTCCAGCCACTGGATCGACTCGATGTCAAGGTGGTTGGTGGGCTCGTCGAGCAAAAATATCGACGGACGGCGCAGCAGCAGTTTCGCAAGCTCGATGCGCATGCGCCAGCCGCCCGAGAACTCGCTCGTCGAGCGGTCGAAATCCTCGCGTTTGAAGCCCAGGCCCAAAAGCGTCTTTTCGATATCAGCGTCGCGGGTCTCGCCGCCGAGGATCTGGTAGTGGTCCTGTGCGTCGGTGAGGCGGTGAAGCAGCTTTTCGTAGAATTCGCTCTCGTAGTCGGTACGTTCGGCGATCTGGCGCGTCAGTGACTCGATCTCGGCCTCCAGACGCAGCACCTCCTCAAAGGCCGTGGCCGTTTCGGCCAGCAGTGTGGTAGTATCGGCAACGCGCATGGTCTGCGGAAGGTAGCCGATCGTGCATTCGCCGTTGGTCGACACAACGCCCTCGGTGGGGTGCTGTTCGCCGATGATGATGCGCAGCAAAGTCGTCTTGCCGGCGCCGTTCTTGCCCACCAGACCGATGCGGTCCTTGGGGTTGATCAGAAAAGAGATATTGTCGAAAAGGGTCCAGCCCCCGTAACTTACAGTGAGGTTATCTAAAGAGATCATTTATACATTGAGAATTTTTACTATTTCGGTCTGCGGGTCCTCGGCTCCAAAGACCGCGTTGCCGGCGACGAGCACTTCGGCTCCGGCGTCGAATACCTCGCGGGCGTTGTTGTGCGACAAGCCGCCATCGACCTCGATGATGGTCTGCAGGCCCATTTCGCCGACCATTCGGCGCAGCTCGGCAATTTTAGCAAGCGACTGGGGCATGAAAGCCTGACCTCCGAAGCCGGGTTCGACGCTCATGATGAGCACAAGGTCGATCTCGGGCAGGATGCCGTGCAGCACGCTGACCGGGGTGGCGGGCTTGATCGAGATTCCAACCTTGGCACCGGCGCTGCGGATGAGTTTTATGCACTCGCGGGGGTCTTCGACCGCCTCGAGGTGGAACGTCACGATATCGGCTCCGGCCTCGGCGAAGCGGGCCACGTACCGCTCCGGATTGACGATCATAAGGTGTACGTCGAGGCACTTGGGCGTATACTTGCGGATAGCCTTCAGCACCGGGAAACCGAACGAGATATTGGGCACGAAAACACCGTCCATGACGTCGATGTGCACCCATTCGGCGGCACTCTGGTCGATCATGCGTGTGTCGCGCTCGAGGTGTCCGAAATCGGCCGAGAGCATCGATGGCGCTACGATACGTTTCATAGTTGCATAGTTTTGTGCAAAGGTACAAAAATTAATGTTACCTTTGCTTATATGAATACCTTAATCATCATTGCAATCATCGCGCTGGGTGCGCTGTCGGCGGCCCTTGCGGCCTACATAGTTCCTTTGAGGCGGGAAACCGCACGCCTGCGCGGCGAAAAGGCCGCCACGGATGCCGAAAACCGTGCCCAGAGCGAAAAACTTATACGCGCCGAGGCCGAGATGGATTCGCTGCGCCAGCGCAACATCGACGACCGCGAGGCCGAGAAATCTTCGCGCGAGAAGTTGGAGGAGACATTCCGCCACCAGTTTAAGAACCTCGCGACGGAGGTGCTGGCCGAGCAGTCGGCCCGGTTCAAGGAGACCAACAAAGAGTCGTTGGATATTTTGCTCAAGCCTTTCAAGGAGAATATCACGGCATTCCGCGAACGCGTGGAGTCGATCTACACCACACAGACCGCCCAGAGCGGCGAATTCAAAGCCGAGCTTAAAAATCTGATGGAGCTCAACAAGCGCATCACCACCGAGACCACCAACCTCACCAATGCGCTGAAAGGCAATTCGAAGGTGCAGGGCGACTGGGGCGAGATGCTGTTAGAGACGATCCTCGACAGCTCGGCGCTGCGCAAGGGCATTCACTACGACACACAGTACAACATCAAAGACGAGGAGGGGCGCAACCTGCGCCCTGACGTGGTGCTGCATCTGCCCGAGAAGAAGGACATAGTGATCGATTCGAAAGTATCGCTCACGGCATTCGTGGGCTACACCTCGGCGGAGAACGAAGCCGAGCGCCAGCGCTACATGGCCGCCCACCTGGCTTCGGTACGTCAGCATGTCGCGGAGTTGGGGCGTAAGGAGTATCAGCGGCAGCTGAATTCGCCCGATTTTGTCATTATGTTCGTACCCAACGAGCCCGCATTCCTCGCGGCGCTGCAGAACGACACAGCCATCTGGTCGGACGCCTACGACAAGAAGGTCATCGTCTCGTCGCCGACCAATCTTTTCGCATTACTGAAGCTCGTGGCCGACCTCTGGAAATACAGCGACCAGGACCGCAACACGCGCGAAATCGCCGCCTGCGGACTCAAGTTATACGAACAGCTGGTGGCTTTCACCTCGTCGCTGGAGGGCGTGGGCTCGGCTTTGGAAAAGGCGCGCGACGCCTATGACGACGCACACAAGCGTCTTTGTTCGGGCAATGACAACATCGTCCGCGTGGGCGAGCGTCTGAAAAAGACTGCCAGTCTGCAGAGCAAGAAGCAGTTCTCGACACGCACGCTCGAGATGGCCGACGCGGGTTCCGATACCGGTTTTGGCGACAGCGAAGAGGGCGCAGCCCTACCCTCTCCAACCGGCGAGTAACAGCCACGGCTTATTAATCGAAACATAAAATATTCGTTTCGAAAGAATAAATTTGGTTTCCCGGGATAGTTTGGTTATTTTTGTACAAACCAAACCAAGATCGAATGAAACGACTTCTTCTTGCCACAGCGGCAATATGCTGCTTCCTAACGGCGTTTGCCGAAAACCCCAAAGCCAATGAAAAGGCAACGGTAACAGCCGGAAACACACGTTTCACGATACTGACGCCGCAGCTTGTCCGCATGGAATGGAGCGCCGACGGGCGATTCGAAGACCGCGCGACGCTCACGTTCGTGAACCGTGAAACGCCGGTTCCGGAGTTCAAAGTCCGTGACAGCAAAACCAGACTCACGATCACGACCAAATCGTTGACGCTGACCTACGACAAAACGGGCGCGTTTACCGATAAGAACCTGAAGGTCTGCTTTAAGTTGAATGGCAAGGAGGTCGTATGGACCCCCGGCAAAGAGGATACGCAGAACCTGATGGGCACGACGCGCACGCTGGACGGCGCCGACGGTTACACGCTGCGCCGCGAGCCGATGGAGCAGGGACTCGTTTCGCGCTCGGGATGGGCGGTGGTCGACGACAGCCAGCGCCATGTGCTCGAGCCGGAGAATTCGAAATGGGGCGAGTGGGTTGCCGCGCGTCCCGAGGGCGAGCGTCAGGACCTCTATATTTTCGCACACGGACACAACTACAAGCAGGCTCTGGCCGATTATGCACTCGTAGCGGGCCGTGCGCCGATGCCGCCCAAATACACGTTCGGATATTGGTGGAGTCGCTACTGGCAGTACTCCGACAACGAATTCGTAGATCTCGTGCGCAAACTCAAGAGCATCGACGTACCGATCGACGTTTTGATCGTCGACATGGACTGGCACGAGACCTGGGGCATGAGCAAAAACAATCCACCCAAAGACGAATACGGCCAGCGCATAGGTTGGACGGGCTATACATGGCAGAAGCAGCTGTTTCCCTCGCCCTCGAACTTCCTGAAATGGGTTAAGACCGAGCAGCTGCGCACGGGTCTGAACCTGCATCCGGCATCGGGAATTCAGCCCTATGAGGATGTTTACGAGGCATTCACCAAAGAATACGGCTGGACCGAGAAAGACAAGAGCGTGCCGTTCCATATCGACGAGCAGAAGTGGGCCGACACCTATTTCAAGACCGTATTGGAGCCTATGGAGCGCGCGGGCGTCGATTTCTGGTGGCTCGACTGGCAGCAGTGGCACGAATCGAAATACACGCCCGGGCTGTCGAACACATTCTGGCTAAACTATACGTTCTTTCACCATGCCGAGACGGCAAATCCCGGCATGCGCCCCTTCACCTATCACCGCTGGGGCGGTATGGGCAGCCACCGCTATCCGCTGGCATTCTCGGGCGACACCTATGCCACGTGGGCCACGCTGGCATTCCTGCCCTATTTCACAGCAACGGCTTCGAACGTAAATTACGGTTATTGGGGGCACGACATAGGCGGCCATATGTTCTACAAAGAACAGAAAGCCACCGACCCCGAAATGTACACCCGCTGGCTGCAGTACGGTGTCTTCACCCCGATCTACAAGACCCATTCGACCAAAGACCAGCGCATCGAACGCGCATTCTGGCTATTCCCGGAGCATATGTTCGTGATGCGCGACGCGCTCCGTCTGCGCTACACCCTCGCGCCTTATATATATAACGCCGCGCGGGAGAATTACGACACCGGCATCGGCATATGCCGCCCGATGTATTACGACAGCCCCGAGCGCGAAGAGGCCTACACATCCCCCCAGCAGTTTATGTTCGGCAACGATATCCTTGCAACCTCCATCGCACAGCCCGCCGACAACGTAACCGGTCTGGCCAGACACACGATGTGGTTCCCCGAAGGACGCTGGTTCGATTGCGCGACCGGAACGATGTACGAGGGCAGCTGCACCGAAACGCTCGGATACACGCTGGTCGAGAATCCGTGGTATGCGAGGGCCGGAGCCATCATTCCGATGAATCCCGCGAACGTAAAGAACCTCCAGCAGCCGTGCGACACGCTGGTGCTGACCTTTATACCCGGAGCCGACGGTAAGTTGCGCCACTACGAGGACGACGGCATCAGCCAGGAATACACCGGGGCTTACGCCACGACGGCCATAGCTAAATTCCAGACGGGCAATAAGATCGGCGTGAGCATCGCGGCCCGCCAAGGCGCTTATGCAGGAGCTCCCGACAGCCGCAGCTACGAACTGCGCTTCCCGGCGACATTCCCGCCCAAGGCGGTAAAGATAAATGGCCGCGAGATACAGTATTCGCGCTTCCCGAAGGCCGGGGAGTGGACGTATGACGCCTATACGCTCGCACCGGTAGTCTACACCCTGCCCGAGGCCTGCAACCAGCCGCTCGTCGTGGAGCTGGAGTTGGACGACTATGCCGTGGCGCACCAGGCCGACCTATACGGCAAGAGCGGCGTATTCAAGCGTTGCATAGAGCTCACGCCGGAGTTCAAACTCGAGCAATGCAACCACAAGGAGACCTATCTGATGCTTCCGGTGGAGTACCTCAACGTGTCGCAGTGCCCGAACTTCATTCTCGAAGAGCCTGCACGCATCGCCGAATTCCTTGCCGCCTACGAGCGCGACAAGGCTGCGCTGTTTGGCAAAACCGACTCGATGGAGATCATCGGCGACGGATTCAAGCAGCGGCTCAAGGCACAGATCGGAGGGTTGAAATAATTAGTCTGGAAAATTCAGAGAGGGCCCAGCAGATTGCTGGGCCCTCTTTTTATGTCATCGCCAACCCTTGCGAAGCCGGCACATAATACCCGGCGTGGCGTCGTGAGTCATTGTCTCGAGGATATCGTCCCATGATTCGGCCACCCAGGCCACTTTGCCTTTGCAAAGGCGCAGGACGTCGACCGCCCAGATGCGGACGGCAACTTTCATCGCGGGATCGACTACCCACTCGGCTGCGGCATCGGCAATAGCGGTCCAGCTCTCCGCGCCGGGGTTGTACGTGCGCAGCAGATCGGACATTATCTTGGTGAAATGACGGCGGGCGCTGGGGTCTTTGCACGCGGGGAAGTCCGTGCGGCAGAAGCGCGCGGCATAGGGCGCGAAGAGTTCGGGATTGGAGAAATAGATGCGTTCGAGGACGTAGGCGCCGCGAAAATGGATTACATGCCTTGTGTAACGCGGAAGATTCGGAAGCTCCGACACGACAAGTTCGTAGAGCCGATCGAACGCCTCGGCATCGAGCACGCGGCGGGCGGCGTTGTCGGCGAAATTTTCGTAGAAGCGCTCCGACAGTAACGCTATGAGTTCATCCTCGGTCACAGCGTAGAATGTTAGAAGAGTTTTTTCTGCGAGGTCGTGACGACGAAATCTTTCAGATAGAAGGGTTCGAAATAGGCAATATCCTCCGTGCGTCCCTCGTCCAAAGCCTGCTGCGCCAAGCGCGCCAGTCCGCGGGCCGACGGGGCAACCGCGATCTGCACGGCATCGGGCAGCAGCTCGGCGCATTTGGCGGCCCCGTTGCCGAAGACTACGAACGGACGGCCCTGGCTACGAAACTCCGCGAAGCTATTCTCGACAACGACGACGGCGGCGACATCGTTTTGCGCACGGCCTTCGGCATCGAAAACCTGCGCATAGACCTCCATACGACGGGCGTCGACCATGGGGCACAGCAGTGCGTTGCTCCAATCCCCGACGTCGATGATGCCGGCCTCGTAGTCCTCGCGGGCGACCTCCGTGAGCGCATCGAGCGAGCCCACGGCGACAAGCGGCTTTTTCAGGCCGTAGCACAGACCTTTGGCGAACGAGACGCCGATGCGGAGTCCGGTATACGACCCGGGGCCTTTGCCAACGGCTACGGCGTCGAGTTCATCGGGCGCAATGCCGGTTTCACGCAGCAGTTCGTCGACGAAGACGCCCACTTTGCGGGCGTGATCGCGGCCTTCGGCGCTTTCGCGCAGCGACAGCAGCTTTCCAGAACGCGCGATGCCCACGGAACAGATGTCCGTGCCGGTTTCTATGCAGAGTATCAGAGACATATCTTGTTCAATTTGTATTATACAATTTTTTGCGCGCTCCTATCGTCCAATGGCGCATTCGCCGCCTTCGGCGTCGTTTGCGAGTCTGACCCTCCCTAAATCCCCTCCATCGGAAGGAGGGAGGGGGCACACGCGGAACTAATTGCTGTCAAAGAGTGTTTTTAAGTCCGGGCCGGTAATTTATCGCCGGTGATCCTTCATCGCCTTATCCATCTCGCGCTTGGCGTCGTTCTCCTTGAGATATTCGCGCTTATCGTAGGATTTACGGCCGCGCGCAAGGCCTATCACGACCTTCACGAGTCCGCGCTCGTTCAGGAACATGCGCAGGCCCACGATCGTGAGTCCGCTGTCCTGCGAGGCGCGCTGGAGTTTGTCGAGCTCGCGGCTCGTGAGCAGCAGTTTGCGGTCGCGGCGCGGAACGTGGTTATTGCACGTACCCCAGGCATACTCGGCGATATTCACGCCGCGAATCCAGAGTTCGCCCCTATCGAAATAACAGTACGAATCGACCATCGAGACCTTGCCGGCGCGCACGGATTTGATCTCCGTACCGACAAGCACGACGCCTGCAATCCACTCTTCGAGAATCTCATAATCGAAAGTGGCGCGTTTGTTACGTACGTTTATATTTTTTTGTTCGCTCATATAGTCAAAAACGGCACAGGAATTGCCCTTTTAATAGCAGGGGTGGGTATCGGTAAAGGTAACTAATTCTTTTATCTTTGATATGTTTTACACATCTTTCTGTTTATTTTCTGTTTGCACACGGTATGCGCAGTGATGCGTGTACGAACCGAGATCCCGCCCCTTCTTTTTTATCTTTGTTTTTTAATCTTTTATCACATACCCAGCCCCTTCGGGTTGGGATTTTTTTTGTCCTCGGGCTACAGCTCGCGGGGGACAAATCAGCACGTAGTGATGATGCAGGCCTCCGCGGGACAAAGCTGCGGCCCACCGGCAGGCTTTGCAGGACTGCCGAAAACCATACGCCCTATAATATCAACCTGTGCAGCTTTTTGGCTATCGACACCTTCACGCTGTTGAGATTGGCCAGCCGCTGCACTACTTCGCGCCGTTCATCCTCCGAAAGACTCGAGTCGGTAAGTTTGGCCTGCTGCTCGCGGATTACGCCCTCCACAACCTTTGATTTATAGAGTGTAACAGCTTTAGGAACACCCACGGCAAGTATCTCCTCGTCGCTCTCGATGTGCACATCCTTGCGCTTCCACAACTCGCTTGCCACATACATATCGTCGGCCGTGAGGATATCGACCGCCATGTTGCAAACCTTTGGGTCGGCGTGGTTAAGAAACAGGTGCGCAGGAACCTCCTTGCCCATACCAAGTTCGCCCCACTGCCCGCGGTATGTGCCCAAAATCTGATTGTAGAGCGGATTTCGAAACTCGATATTTCCATCGTCCAACTCGGCGAAGATCACATCGGCGACGTTGCACGACACCATATTGCGCCCCTCTTTGAAGTCGAACGAGCAGTGGCCGGATTTGAGCAGAAACTTCACCAGTTCGCGCTCCAGCGCTTCAGTGCTGCTGCCGGCCTCGATCTGTTTGACGAACTCCACCTCGGGCTGCATCTCGACACGGCGCTGCGCGGTCTGACGGCGCACGAACTCATCGGCGTCGCGGTCGCCCGTGGTGGCCATACGCTTGCGCGCAACCTCCGAGATGAGGATATTCTCGTCGATATCCATGATCTTCGCGCATTCCTTGATGTAGACCGAGCGCTGGATCGGATCGGGTATCTGGGTGATCGACTGCACCATATCTCCGATCAGGGCCGCTTTTTTAATGGGGTCGCCCTGGGCGTCCTTCAGCAGTAATTTGGCCTTGAAAGCCAGAAAATCCTGCTCGTTGGCGCGTATGTAGTCCTGGAGCTCCTGGGCCGTATGTTTGCGGGCGAAGGAGTCGGGGTCTTCGGGTTCGGGCAACAGCACCACGCGCACGTTCATGCCCTCCTTGAGGATCATGTCGATGCCGCGCAGCGAAGCGTGAATGCCGGCCGGGTCGCCGTCGTAGATGACCGTGATGTTCTTCGTGAAGCGGTTCAGCAGGCGTATCTGTTCGGTGGTGAGCGACGTTCCCGACGACGAAACCACATTCTCCACACCTGCCTGGTGCATCGAGATGACGTCGGTGTAGCCCTCGACCATGATCGCGAAATCCTGCTGCTGAATGGCTTTTTTCGCGAAATAGAGTCCGTAGAGCTCACGTTTCTTGCTGTAGATCTCGCTTTCGGGCGAGTTCTGGTATTTGGCGACGTTCTTGTCGGTGCGCAGCGTGCGGCCTCCGAAAGCCACCACGCGGCCCGAGATATTGTGCACCGGGAAGATCACGCGGTCGCGGAAGCGGTCGTAGAGCGAACCGTCGCTCTCGCGCGCAAGCGAAAGACCGGTCGAAAGCAAAAATTCCGGCTTATACCCCGCCTCCAGCGCATCTTTCGACATCCGGTCGCCGCGCGAGGGGCAGAATCCGAGTCCGAATTTTTTGATCGTGGCATCGGTCATGCCGCGCGCCTGGCGGAAATACGTCATTCCGACGCTCATACCCTCGTTCTCGTGCAGCAGGTAGTTGGCGAAGTAGTCGGCGGCCCAGCCGTTGAGCGCGAACATCGACTCGCGGTCGTCGTTGCGGCGGGCCTCCTCTTCGGTCATCTCGGTCTCATTAACCTCTATGCCATAGCGTTTTGCGACGATCTTCAGCGCATCGGGATAGGTGATATTCTCGTGCTCCATCAGGAACGTCACGGCGTTGCCGCCCTTGCCGCAGCCGAAGCATTTGTAGACCCCTTTCGAGGGCGAGACCACGAACGACGGGGTCTTCTCGTTATGGAACGGACAGCAGGCCTGGTAGTTGACGCCCTTGCGGCGCAACGTGACGAACTCGCCGACAATATCTATGATATTGGCGGCGGCGTAAATGCGGTCTACTGTTTCTCTGTCGATCATAGGCACAAAGGTACAAAAGAGAAAATTAAGAATGAAAAATTAAAAATTAAAAATTAAAACCCGGCATATGGACTGCGGGTATATTTCCGTTTAAATTATGCCAAAAATATATATCTTTGCATTCATGGATTTTAAGCTCACATCGGAATACGCACCCACGGGAGACCAGCCGGAAGCTATTGCGCAGTTGTTGAGCTCGATAGACCAGGGCTCGAAGCACAATACGCTGCTGGGAGTCACGGGCTCGGGCAAGACCTTCACGGTGGCCAACGTCGTGGCGGAACTGAATCGCCCGACGCTCGTTTTAAGCCACAACAAAACCCTCGCGGCGCAGCTGTACGGAGAGTTCAAGAACTTCTTTCCGGAAAATGCCGTGGAGTATTTCGTGTCGTATTACGACTACTACCAGCCCGAGGCCTATCTGCCCTCAAGCGACACATACATCGAAAAGGATCTCTCGATAAACGCCGAGATCGAAAAGTTGCGTTTGAGCACCACCGCCACCCTGCTTTCGGGCCGCCGCGACGTGATCGTGGTGTCGAGTGTGTCGTGTCTCTACGGCTGCGGCAACCCCGCGGATTTCCACGCCACGGCCATAAACCTCAAGGTCGGGCAGGTTGTCAGCTACAAGCATTTTCTATATAAGCTGGTCGAGGCGCTATATACGCGCACCGAGCGCGACCTGGAGCCCGCAACATTTCGCGTGAACGGCGACACGGTGGACATCATGGCCGCTTTCGGCGAGTTCGGAAGCCAGTGTTTCCGCGTGATGTTCTATGACAACGAGATCGAGGCCATTCAGAGCATCGACCCCGTCACCGGCCAGCGGATACATTCATTGGACAACTTAACGCTCTATCCCGCAAGTCTTTTCGTCACGACCAAGGAGCGCATAAACAGCGCCGTGACACAGATCTACCTCGACATGGGTAAGCAGGTGGAGTTTTTCGAACGCGCCGGGCGGCCCATGGAGGCGCAGCGCATCAAACAGCGCGTGGAGTACGACGTGGAGATGATCAAGGAGCTGGGCTACTGCCCCGGCATCGAGAATTATTCACGTTATTTCGACGGACGCGAGCCGGGGACGCGGCCGTTCTGTCTGTTGGACTATTTCCCGAAGGATTATCTGATGGTCGTGGACGAGAGCCACGTGACCCTTCCGCAGGTGCACGCCATGTTCGGCGGCGACCGGGCCCGAAAAGAGAATCTTGTGGAATACGGCTTCCGTCTGCCCGCGGCGAAGGACAACCGCCCGGTGACGTTCACCGAATTCGAGCATCTGCAGGGTACCGCGATATACGTCAGCGCCACGCCCGCCGATTACGAGCTCACCAAGAGCGAGGGGGTCATAGCCGAGCAGTTAATACGCCCCACCGGGCTGGTCGATCCGCCGCTGGAGGTACGTGTGACCATGAATCAGATCGACGACCTGATCGAAGAGATCGACAAGCGCGTCAGGAACGACGACAAGATACTTGTAACAACCATAACGAAGCGTATGGCCGAGGAGTTATCGAAGTATTTCGACCGCGTGGGCGTGCGCAACCGCTACATTCACTCGGACGTGGAGACCATGGAGCGCATACAGATCCTGGAGGACCTGCGGGGCGGTCTTTTCGACGTGCTGATCGGCGTGAACCTGCTGCGCGAGGGGCTCGATCTGCCGGAGGTGGCTTTGGTGGCGATTCTGGATGCCGACAAGGAGGGATTTTTGCGCAACGTGCGCTCGATAACGCAGATCGCCGGACGCGCCGCGCGGCATTCGCAGGGCAACGTGATCCTTTATGCCGACAACTGCACCGACTCGATGCGTTACGCTATCGAAGAGAGCAACCGCCGCCGCGAGAAACAGGTGCGCTACAACATCGACCACGAGGTTCTGCCGAGGCGCGCGCAGAAGAGCGGCGCGGGGCAGAGCACGCTGCTTGCCGGTCGTGACTACTCGGGTGTGGATATGACCGTCTACCCTATTGCCGAAGACCACTATGCAATGGCCGCCGACGTGCAGAAGGCCTATGCGGCGAGCGAGAATATCGACGCGCTGATCGAGCGCGCGAAAGAGGATATGGAGCGTGCGGCAAAATCACTGGACTTCCTCGCCGCGGCGCGCTTCCGCGACCGGATGTATGAGTTGCAGAAACTGAAAGAGAACAAATAGCTTTGCTATCGCAATTAAAAATGAAAAATTGAGAGTTAATAATTTTCATTGCCCATGAAGACCAAATTCCGCGACCAGTTCACCGCCTCGTGGCGCCGCTATTTCAACGACGCCGAGTTGCCCATAACGTTCGAATACACCGACGACACGCGCGGCGCAACGCCCGAACCTCCGTTCGCGGGGCATCGCTGCATGGTGAGTCAGATGATCGTGCCACGCAACGGACGCACGCTTTGCTTCGCACCCGAATCGGTCGCGTGCCGCGGCGGAGGCCGCTATTTGAGTTTTCAGGAGGGGATGTTCCCCGGATTCGAGGAGTTCATAGCGCACAATGCTGAGGGCGGCGGTGAGCGCTACCGCCGTACGGCCGAAGACGTCCGGAACTTCATCGCGGAACTGCCCGTGCTGCCCGTGCGGGGACGCCACATTATCTTCAAACGCTGGGACAAGCTCGAAGAGTGCGACAATCCCGACGGAGTGATCTTTTTCGCCACGCCCGATGTGCTTGCTGGTCTTTTCACGCTCGTTTACTACGACACCCGACGCACCGACGCCGTCATAGCACCGTTCGGGGCCGGCTGCACCTCGATCATCTATCATGCCTACCGCGAGCAGCTGCAGGGTTCGAACCGTGCCATTATCGGCATGTTCGACCCCTCGGCCCGCAAATGTATAAAAAGCGACCTGATAACCATGGCCATTCCCTATGCCAAATTCGAGAGCATGGTGTCGCTTATGGACGAGAGTTTTCTCGCCACACACAGCTGGGAGATAATTCGGAGGAGAATAAAATAGCGATTACGCTATTTCGAGAAGGACTTGAAAAGTCCGACGTGACAATCCGATTACTTGCAAGGCTTTGCGTATCATCGGGTTGCTATGTCGTACTTACAGCACTCCTCGCAGTGACATTAGCTCTCGGCGTTGCGGAAGGTGAAATATTTGGCTGCCAGATAGCTGTATATGAGCACGATGAACGTCGTAAGCATCTGCGACGGCGTGGCCCAGAAGCCCCAGGCGTCGACGAAAACCTTCAGACACACATAGTTAAGTCCCACCGAACCCACGACCGTGAGCGCATAGCGAAAAAGCTGTGTTCCAGCCGGAATCGGCGAATGGCGGAAGGCCACATTGCGGTTGAGCCAGAAGCCGCCAAAGAAGGTCAACGGAAAGATGATGAGCATCGTGGCGATATGCGGCGAGATAGCGACCACACCCAGGTCGAGGAACTGCTTACGAAGCACAAAATTATAGACCAGGAAGTAGGCCACCCACCCCAACACCACGTTGGTGCCGCCGCAGGCGGCGTAGCGGAACGTCTGCCGCGGCACAATCCGGGCGACCGGCCCGATATAGAACAGGTCGACCGCCGCGGTTATAAGTTCCGAAAATCGCATCAGCGGGCGGTATAGGACCACATACCCGGGAATTTATCGGCATGGTCGCGGATGAACTTTTCGCAGGCCGAGGCTTCGGCGGACGAAAACGGCGAGACCATATATTTATCTCCGAACAGGTATATTCTGCAATGCAGCGAGGACTCTTTCGCGAGGACCTCACGGACAGCGCGCGCGGCATTCTCGGGTGTGCTGAAGACACCCAGGGCGACATACCGCATTCCCGAGACCATTTCGACGGGAACGTTCGGGTCGACGCACTGCGGTGCGGGTTGCGATGTCGAAGCCTGCCCGGGCTGCGATACAGTCGTCGACACCGACTCCTGCCCGGGCTGCGACGCCGTCTCGGGCTGCAACTGCGGCTGCGCGAAAAGAGAGTCGGGAACCACGACAGCCTCGGGAGCCGCCTCTTCGGTCTCGAAAGGTTTATCCACAGCCAGAATATCGGGGTGCGTAATGCCGTTATCGGACAAAGCGGGAAGCAGGAAAGTATAAGCACAGAAAGCCGCAGCGATGAAAATCGCCGCAATACCGATCCAGATAGCCCAGTCGAACCTGTGCGCACGTTTTATGCGCACGGGGGCATGTCCCTGCGGATTGAGAATGGCGTCGAAATCGGGTTCGGTGGTGAATTGCCCGGACTGGAGAGTTCCAACGCCCTCGACCGTGAGAACTCCGTCGACATATACGCGCGACAGCCAGCGGTCGTAGATGTCCTGCGCGGCATCGGCGTCGCAGGAGCCCGTGCGGGCGATCTCGGCGACGAGCGACTCTCCGCGCTGGTCGGAGGTGAACGACACCACACGCGCCGGAGGTGCTATAACATTCTTGGACAGCTGTTTAACCCCGCGCCACTCGACATACAACGCCCCTACACCGGGGAGGAACACTTCGCCGCCCCCGGCGAGAAGATTCGCGACGAGGCGGTTGACTTCGGTTACCATCGGATAGTTATTCATCTTTTCTTCTTTTTAGGCTGCGGAGCCTTCGCTTTGGGAGCTTTGGGGCCCACGACAGCCGGTTCGAGGGCAGGTTTCGACATAGCCCGCCAGATTACGTAGACGCCGAGAATGATGAACGGAATGCTCAACCACTGGCCCATATCCAACGCCCAGCCCTTTTCGAAAGCCTCCTGCTCGGTCTTGAGGTACTCGATCAGGAAGCGCGTCAGGAAGATACCCTCCAGACCGATTCCAAACAACACGCCGGGGCGGCGTCGTGCCATGTCGTAGCGGTAGTAGAACCACGCCAGCACGGCGAAAGTTATTATGTAGCAGATAGCTTCGTAGATCTGGGTCGGGTGCACGGCCGCGGGGGCGAATTCATGCACCCATTTCGCAGACCGTATGAACTCGAAACCCCAAGGCAGGGTTGTCGCCGTGCCGAAAATCTCGGAGTTGAAGAGGTTACCGAAGCGCACGATCGCGCCGCCGATGCCTACGGGAATCATGATGCGATCCAAAGCCCAGATATAAGGCAGTTTATTTTTGCGCGCAAACATCCACAGACCCAGCAGCAGACCTATGGCTGCGCCATGGCTCGCCAGTCCTCCGTCGCGAAAGCCGGTGATGATCGTCCAGGGCTCTTTGAGGTATTCCATGGGATCGTAGAAGAGGCAGTGCCCCAGTCGTGCGCCGATGATCGTGGCGAGGGTTCCGTAGATGAAGATCGACTCCGAAACGCTCTGCGGCAGGCCTTCGCGCTTGCAGAAGTTGTCGAAAAAGACTGCGCCCACGGCGATCGCCAGGGCCCACATAAGGCCGTAATAACGAATATCGAGCGAGCCGATCGTAAAGAACACCGGATCGAAATCCCAGACTATGCTTAACGTATGTATCATTTAATTTGAATTTTAGATGTCATTGCGGGCGAACGCAGAGCGTGTGGCAAGGTTGCGATTAAGTGAGCGCAAAATCTACTTGCAGATTATGCCGGGCGAGAGCAACTAAAAACCCCGTAGGGGATAATCTGATTACTTGCACGGCCTTGCGGCTCATCGGATTCCCACGTCGGACTTACAGCCCTCCTCGGAATGACATGCGGCTAATTTATTTTATGTCTTGCAGGTTTACTTTTTTAAGCGAGAACGAGAACGTGCTGCCCACGCCCACCTCGCTGCGCACCGAGATACGCTCGCCGTGCGCTTCGATGATATGTTTCACGATGGCAAGGCCCAGACCCGTACCGCCCTGCTCGCGCGAACGCCCCTTGTCGGTGCGATAGAAGCGTTCGAAAACGCGCGGAAGGTCCTCCTTGCCGATGCCCGAGCCGTTGTCTTCGACTTCGACAAGGATCTTGTCCAACAGGTCGCGGAAGTGGACACGCGTGTAGCCGCCCTCCTTGCCGTAGCGGATCGAATTGATGATAAGGTTCACCAGAACCTGCCCGATATAGTGCATGTCGGCCTGTACCCAGAACGGCGAGGGAAGGTTCTCGGCACCCTTGACCGCGACCCTGATCTCTTTCTTGTCGGCCTCGATCTCGGCCTGTTCGGCGATATCCTTGGCAAGGGCCACGATGTCGAAGGTCTCCATATGGAGGCTGGTCATGTTGCTCTCCAGCTTGGCGATCGTATCGAGGTCGTTGACGATATTTATCAGGCGGTCGATGCTTTTTTCGGCGCGCTCGAGGTATTTGCGGTTGATGAGTTCGTCTTCCAGACCGCCGTCGAGAAGCGTCGAAATATAGCCCTGGACGTTAAAGATCGGGGTTTTAAGCTCGTGGGCCACGTTGCCCAGGTACTGCTTGCGGAAGCGCTCGGTCTCCTGCAGGCGCGCGATCTCGCGATCGTTGGTGTCGGCCCAGGCTGTAAGTTCCTCGCCGATATTTTCCACCCGTTTGTCCTTCATCTCCGAGAGTATCTCGTTGGTGTGCACGTCGCGCGCAAGGACGATCGAATAGATGGGCTTGAGCTTGTAGGCCACATACTGGCGGATGATGAACAGCGAGGCCAGGACCATTATGATGAACGTGCCGGCGGCGACGCTCAACGACACCCACCACACAAGGTGGAACGCCGTGGCGACCGAGGCGGCGATCACGGCCGACAGCAGAGCTATCAGCAGTGAAGCGCCCTCTTTTGTCTTGATTGCCATAAGCTACTTGGTATAATTTTGCATGATGCGGGCGATGTATTTACCCACGATATCGAACTCGAGGTTCACGACAGAACCCTTTTCTATGCGGCAGAAGTTGGTATTCTCGAACGTATAGGGGATGATCGCTACACGAAACGAACTCTCGGCCGAATCGCAGACCGTGAGGCTCACGCCGTTGACCGTCACCGACCCCTTCTCCACAGTGCAGAGGCCTCCGCCCTGGGGTTCGTATTCGAAGGTGAAATAGAAACTGCCGCCGGCATCCTCCTTCGCCGTGCATACGGCCGTCTGGTCGACGTGACCCTGGACGATATGACCGTCCAGCAGGGCGTCGGGGCGCATCGAGCGCTCGACGTTGACCAGGTCGCCCTCTTTCCACAGGCCGAGGTTGCTCTTGTCGAGCGTCTCCTTCATCGCCGTGACGGTGTAGCGGTCGCCCGCGATGTCCACAACTGTCAGACATACGCCGTTATGAGCTATGCTCTGATCGATCTTGAGCTCTCCGGCGAACGCCGCGCGAAGCGTAAAATCTTTATTCTGACGGTCCGCACGCACCGAAACGACTTCGGCCATACCTTCGACTATACCTGAAAACATATCTCTTAATTATTAATTATAACCTTGCCTTTGACTTTGTATACCGACACTATATCGCTTATATTCATAACGATATCGTCGAAATTTTCTCTGTCGCCGGCCACCAGGCGGATCTTACCCTCCTCGTCTGTGGCGCGGACTATGCGCAAAGTTACAATTTTTCGGCTGATAATCACATACTCGCCGCCAGGAATAATTGCATCGCGGTCGACGGCTTTCAGAATCACCATCGCGCCGGCAGGAACAACCTCGCCCATGGCGCGGCCCGTGTAGAACATCGCCAGGTCGCAATCGGAAAATTGGGGAATGATAAGATAGCCACTGGTCTCGAGCTGGTCGACGCTGGCGATACGCAACTCCACGTCGGTGGTATATATCGGGATCTGGGCGCCGCGCAGCTGCTCGTCGGCAAACATCTGGCCTTCGCCCGTGAGAAGCCACAGCTTATCGATTTGCGGAAATTTGGCCACGATACGGTCGGCGACGTCGAGCGAAACGCCGTTGTTGCCGCGTTTTATCTGGTAGAGGTTTTCGCCGCGGGCGAGGCCGATATGACGGGCAAAATAGTTGGTCGACATGTTCGCCCACTTGATCACCGCCTCGACCCGTTGCCAATTATTTTGCTTTTCCTGCATCTTTTATACAAAAAGTTAAAAAAAAGTCGCATCTTTGCACTCCCGGTCCCGTAGTTCAATGGATAGAATATAAGATTCCGGTTCTTACGATAAAGGTTCGAATCCTTTCGGGATCACTTTTTACACAGACTTCGTTTTGCGGAGTCTGTGTCTTTTTTTTGCCTTTTTCGGACGCAATGTTTTATTTAACAAAAATAGTTACAATATTTTATTTCGCAATAGAAAATACAATTTTTGAGGTAAAATATAGCAAAATTGGACACATTGAAACAGCCCGTGTTCGAGAGCACGGGCTTGAAGAATAACTTTACGGAACGCTTCGGCAACCGGAACGAATTGGAACTGAATCAGAAGGACAGACGCACTCCCAGTCGGAACGTAAACGTCAGGGGATTGTCGGTGCGGTCGGTGCGCAGGCGCGTATCGTTGAAATAATAGGAAACCTCGGGCTCGAAGTAGAGCCCCACGGTGCCGCCCAGATCATACTGCGCGCCGGCGACTCCCAGCGCCGACCACTGCAGGCCGGGTTCGTCGCGGGACTCCGAGCCGAATTTGGCATAAATGCATTTTTCCGCCATGCCGCCGGCTCCTATATATAATTGGAAGGGCCCGGACTGATAGAACCGCCAGTTCAGGCGCAGCGGAACGCCTATAAAGTGTAATTTCTGGCTGACGTCCTCCGAACTGAAAGGCAGCCGCACGTCCGACCGCAGGAATGTGTATACCACACCGCTTTCGAGCGAAAGACCGCGGGCAAACTCTTTGCGCGCCGAGAGTCCGAAGCTCAACGGCTGATAATGGCGGAACGAACTCTGCTCATAATCGGCCTGCTGTTTGACGAAGACTTCGCCGTTGGCCCCCGTCAGCACCATATCGGCCATCAACACCCGGGGCGCGCCGCCGCCGGACGGACTGCCGGCCAGGGAACCGCTTCCGAATAAGCCGAACGAAGCTTTTTTACGGGCCGGCACATATGCAACGAATTTTTCGTCGGGATAGACCGCAGATCCGAAAGCGCGTTCAGGGGCCGCTTCCGCCGGACGGCTGTCCGGCTGGCGCGGCTGTTCCGCGGGATCCGGCTGGCGCCCGGCATCGGGTTGCAGTTCTGCACCGGCAGCAGACAGCAGGAGCTGTTCCCCGGACGCAGCTACGGTCGCATTCCGTTGCTGTTGCGCTTCAGACGGCTGCCGGGCAGCCGGCCTCGCCGCAGGCGCGCCCTTGCCGGCTATTCCGGCAGGCATCGTTTCGGCCAAAGCTGCAAAACCGTCGGAACGCGCTGTGCTATCGGCGGCAGAGCCGCCGTCACCTGCTGCTGTGATAACAAAACCCTCTTTCAAATCATCATTTACAACCCGGCGCGGGAAGAATTCCCACGTTCCGGCAACGATCAACAATACAGCGGCGACGGCGGCAGCCTGCGGCCAATATCTATGCAGAAACATCCTGCGGGGCGCGGGTTCGCCGAGCTCGCGCCCGAGCCGTTCCCACCCGGCGGGAGGAGGGGTCTCCTCCGCGTCGCGGAGCATTTTCCGCATGGTTTCTATCCAATCTTTATCTTGTTTCATGATTCAATGCGTCTTGAGGTAATCTTTGATCCTGCGGGAGAGCAGCGTCCGCGCGCGGAATAGTTGTGAGGAGGAGCTTTTTTCGTTTATTCCCAGCATTCGGGCGATCTCCCGATGCGAATACTCCTCGATACAATAGAGGTTGAAGACCGTCCGGTAGCCGGCCGGTAGCTCGCCCACGAACCGCATAAGCACGTCGCGCGGAAGCCGGCTCACATCTTCCGGCCGCGGTTCGGCCACCTCTGCCGCCGAGCGCCCCTCGTCGAACGGCACCATACCCAGTTTGCGGTTCACGCGAAGCCATTCGAGCGACGTATTGACGGCTATGCGCTCCATCCATGCCCGGAGCGACCCTGGTCCGCGGTAAGCGAAGCGGTCGAAAGAGCCGTAAATTTTCAGAAATGTGTCATGGAGCAGATCTTCGGCTGCGGCGCGGTCGCCGGCGTAGCGCATGCACACAGATAACAAACGGCCCGCATAACGGTCATAAAGTTCCCGGCGGGCAATATTGTCTCCCTTTCGGCACCCGTCGGCCAGTATCTGTTCCTCCATTCCCATATTATCGCTCATCTGATAAACGACACAACGGTAAAAAGACTGCATGACCGCGGATTTTTTTCTGCAAGAATGCAGTATTCGCTTCCCGCCTGCATTTATTTGGTGAAGATAGTAAAAAACATCATAAATTATGAAAAGGACTGGAAAATTCCTATGCATGGCACTGGCGGCAGTCATCATGACAGCCTGCTTCGACTCAAACGGAGATTACCCCCGCTACCGTCCGGTTTGGACTACCGTCCACACGCTCGATAACGCCGATTATTATTTCGAACACAACAGCGGCGAAACCCTCTATCCGGGCGATAAAAGCCGGGTCGGCGGCTACGAAGCGACCGAGGGACAGCGCGCGATCATCGCTTTCAACCTGCTGCCCGAACCCGCCGAGGGATATGATTACAACATCGCGCTCTACAGCATCCGCGACATCCTCACCAAAGATCCGGTCACGGTGACCACCCAGGAGCAGCTCGACGAGATCGGCGACGACCGTATCTCGATCCTCGAGACGCAGATCGGCGGCGGCTACCTCGACATCTATTTCGCACTCAATGCGGGCTCGAAGCATGTGCTGAACCTGATCGTCAACCAGGTCGACACCCCCCAGAGTCTCGAAGGGTACACCACCGTGGAGTTCCGCGAGAAGGCCACCGACGCGGTCGAAGGATATACGCAGGAAGGCTACGTTTCATTCCGTCTGGGCGATCTCGATCCCGCGGTAAGCGGCAGCAAGGGATTGTATATCCGCTTCAAGAATCTGAACGGCAATATCGAATACCACAAGGCGGAAATACCCAAGACCGAATAAGGATCGCCGCACGCACCGAACCCGCATTCTGCTCCGAGCCGTCATGTCGCTCCGGGGCGGATGCGGGTTTTGACACCTCGATAAGGCGGGATACACGGCGGGGATACGGCAGGCATACGGCAGGCATACGGCAGGGATACGGCGGCCATCTGGCACCCCTCCCCGAAAAACCGCACGGAACAGCGCATGATAACGCCGTTTTAATTTCCTATTCCCGAATTTTCGCTTAACTTTGCGGTATGTCTATCGTACGCAATACAGAGAGCGATCTCGAATTCGAAAGCAAGATCCGCCCGCAGGAGTTAGAGACTTTTGCCGGGCAGGAGAAGATCGTCGACAACCTCCATATCTTCATCAAAGCGGCGCTCATGCGCGGCGACTCGCTGGACCATGTGCTGCTGCACGGACCTCCGGGACTGGGTAAGACCACCCTTGCAAACATCATTTCAAACGAGATGGGCGCCGAACTTCGTGTGACCTCGGGTCCGGTGCTCGACAAGCCCGGCGATCTGGCCGGACTGCTCACCGGGCTCAATCCCGGCGACGTGCTCTTCATCGACGAGATACACCGCTTGAGCCCCATCGTCGAGGAGTATCTCTACTCGGCAATGGAGGACTACAAAATAGATATCGTGCTCGACAAAGGCCCCTCGGCCCGCTCCATACAGATCGAACTGGCACCGTTCACGCTGATCGGCGCGACCACGCGCAGCGGTCTGCTGACCTCGCCGCTTCGGGCGCGCTTCGGCATACAGTGTCATCTGGAGTATTACGACGCCCCGGTTCTGGCGGGCATCGTAAAGCGCTCGGCGCGCATTTTAGACGTCTCGATCGATGACGACGCGGCCCGCGAGGTTGCGCTGCGTTCGCGCGGAACACCCCGTATCGCCAATGCCCTGCTGCGCCGCGTGCGCGACTTCGCGATGGTCAAAGGCGAAGGACATATCGACCTCGAAATCACCAAGATAGCACTCAAAGCCCTCAACATCGACTCGCGCGGTCTGGACCAGATGGACAACAAGATCCTCGGCACAATAATCGAAAAGTTCAAAGGCGGCCCCGTGGGTCTGAACACCATCGCCACGGCGGTGGGCGAAGACGCCGGAACGATCGAGGAGGTTTATGAGCCGTTCCTGATCAAGGAGGGCTTCCTGAAGCGCACGCCCCGCGGCCGCGAAGCCACCGAGTTGGCATACAAGCACCTCGGATTCACGCATCCGGGCGCCGGCGGCGGTTCGTTGTTCTGATCTGCCCCAAACCCAAACTTCAATATATGAAATCGAATTTTTCTCTTTTTTCGACCGTAATCGTAGTTATGATGCTGTCGGGCTGCTCTCCGCAGGTCTACACCAACATCCAGAAATCCTATCCGGCGCGCGCCGCCGATGCCAACGTCATCGTATTCGACCTCGACCAGATTCCGACCGTCGAGGCCGAGACGCTGGGCGAAGTGCGGGTTTACGACGGAGGCACGGCGACCAACTGCAAATACGAGCAGGTGGTGGCCATAGCCAAGAAAGAGGTCAACAAAGTCGGCGGCAACGGCCTGATGATCACCGAGCATCAGAAGCCCAGCTTCTGGGGCAGCTCATGCCACCAGATCGCGGGCATGATGATCTACATGCCCGATTCGCTTACCAACAGCGCCGGCATAAAGCAATACTACAGGCTGCCTGCCGCCGCCGAGGTGTCCAAGCCCCGGCGCACCGATGCAAATACCATATATATAAACGCAGGCTACGGATTCATCGTCAGCAAAGTCGAAAACGCATACGGCACCGCCGGCAACAGCAAGCAGGGATTTGCCCTCTCGACCGGTTATCAGTGGGTTTCGCGCAGCGGATTCGGCGCAGGCCTGCGCTACGCGGGCTATTTCACCCACCTGACTGACTACTATGACGACCAGCGGATCAACATCGGCCTGCATTATGTGGGTCCCGAATTCGTCGGGCGCGCGGGGTCGGACAACGGCAAATGGTATTTATGCTCGGCCTTCGGCATGGGATACGCCCGCTACACCGAGAGCAAAAAGAACATCTCGTTCGGAACGGGCGGCTTCGGCATCAGCATAACCGGCAGCGTCGACTACCGGGTGAGCAAGGTGGTCGGCATAGGCGCGGCCCTGGCGTTCTACAGCGCCATGTTCGACTCCAAAGAGTTGAGCGGCGATTACAAAAACAGCATGGTCCGGATCAACCATATGAGCATCAGCGGGGGCCTGCGTTTCTACTTCTGACGTATCTGTTGTTTTCGGGCGCAATAATTGCAGTAATCTGTACGTTATTTTTTATGTAAAGCGCAACCTTTAAACAACATGAAAGAACATTACACTCTCGATCAGGAGGCCCTGCGCTACCATAGCGAAGGCCGGCCCGGCAAGACCGAGGTCTTGCCGACGAAACCCTACCGCACGCAGCACGACCTCGCGCTGGCCTATTCGCCCGGCGTCGCGGCGCCATGTCTGGCCATTGCCGATAATCCCGCCGACGCATACCGCTACACCAACAAAGGCAACCTCGTAGCCATCATATCCAACGGCACGGCGGTGCTGGGTCTGGGCGACATCGGCGCGCAGGCATCGAAGCCCGTGATGGAGGGTAAAGCTATGCTTTTCAAGATATTCGGAGGCGTAGACGCTTTCGATATCGAGGTCGACGAGACTAATCCCGAAGCATTCATCCGTACCGTCAAGGCCCTAGCGCCGACGTTCGGAGGTATAAATCTCGAGGATATAAAAGCCCCCGAATGCTTCGAGATCGAAACCCGCCTGCGCAGCGAACTCGACATCCCCGTCATGCACGACGACCAGCACGGCACGGCCGTAATAGCGTCGGCGGCGTTGCTCAACGGACTGAAAATAGCGGGCAAAAAGATCAAAGACATACGCGTGGCAGTGAATGGAGCCGGAGCGGCGGCAATAGCCTGCACGCGGCTGTTCATAAAACTCGGCGTACGGCTCGAAAATATCGTCATGTGCGACAGCCTCGGTGCCGTAACTACCTACCGTACAGACCTCAACCCCATGAAGCGGGAGTTCGCGACTTCGCGCCGCATATCGTCGCTTGCCGATGCGGTCAGGGATGCGGACGTGTTCCTCGGGGCTTCGAAGGCCGATACGCTGAAGCCCGAGATGCTGCTCTCGATGGCTCCCAGCCCGATCGTTCTGGCACTGGCCAATCCCGACCCCGAGATCGAATACGAACTGGCCATAACCACGCGGCCCGACGTGATATTAGCCACGGGGCGTTCGGACTACCCCAATCAGGTGAACAATGTCCTCGGATTTCCATATATATTCAGAGGTGCGCTGGACGTCCGCGCCACACAGATCAACGACCAGATGAAACTCGCGGCAGCCCGCGCCATAGCCGAACTCGCACAACAGCCGGTACCTGCGGCGGTATTGCGCACCTATGGACTCGAGAAGCTCGAATTCGGGCGCGATTACTTCATTCCCAAGCCTTTCGATTCACGGCTTTTGTGCGCCGTATCGACGGCCGTGGCACGCGCGGCGATAGCGTCGGGCGTGGCGCAATGTCCGATAAAGGACTGGCGGGCTTACGAAAACGGGTTGAGGGAGATGTACGAGGGCCGCGAGGCGGTTCAGCCTAAAACAGAGCCTTAAACTCTTCGATTTTTATAGGCTGCACCACGCAGTCGCCGATGCCCACGGGCAGGACTATGCGAAGAACGCCATCGGCGTTCTTCTTGTCTTTATCGACTACCTCCAGCAGCCGGGCGACGGGCACGGGCGGCACGAGGTCGAAGCCGAGCCTTTTCAGAAGCTTGACGATGCGTTTATGGTCGTCGGACGAGAGTTTTCCCAATTTCACCGCGGCGGCGGATATCAGCGCTATACCGACCGCGACGGCTTCGCCGTGGGTCATCGCCGAGGAGCATTTTTCGATGGCGTGGGCCATGGTGTGGCCGAGGTTGAGCTTGCGGCGGTCGCCCGCTTCGCGCGGGTCGCGCTCCACGATATCGGCCTTGACGCGCACGGCGGCAGAAATAGCGTCGGAAAGGAGGTCTTTATCGGTGCGGAGTTTGTCGAAAGGCATCTTCTCGATGCGGCCGAAGAGTTCGGCGTCGGCGATGATCGACGCTTTGACCAGTTCGGCCAGTCCGGCGCGGAATTCGCGGTCGGAGAGCGTCTGTAAAAGCGCCGGATCGCAGATCACGAAGCGCGGCTGGCGGAAGGTTCCGGCCATATTTTTATATCCGTCGACATTGACGCCGTTCTTACCGCCGATGGCGGCGTCGACCTGGGCCAGCAGCGTCGTGGCGATGAATCCGAAGTCCAGGCCGCGCATATAGGTCGAGGCCGCGAAGCCCGCGACGTCGGTCACGATGCCGCCCCCGACGCCCAACACGAAGGTCGAGCGGTCGACGCCCAGTTCGATGAACCGGCGGCAGACCTCCTCGACGGTTTTCATGATCTTCGACTCCTCGCCCTCGCCGATCAGGACCTTGTCGTAGCGGGGGAACATGCTGCCATAGAGCTTATCGACCGCCTCATTGGTCACCACCACCACACGACCGTCGTCGGGCAATGCGCCCGTGAGTATTTCGGCTATGCCGCCCACGTATATTTCACTCTCTTCCTGTATGGTCGAACACGGTTTCATCGTAATACATATATTTATTAAACAAATTTAGTATATTTTCGTGAGTTTTTACGTACCTTTGCCGCACAAATCGACATCACATGCAAAAACTACGCAATATTGCAATTATTGCCCACGTAGACCACGGAAAAACAACACTCGTAGACAAGCTCATTCTCGCAGGCAACATCCTGCGCGACAATGCAAAACAGGGCGGGGACCTGATCCTCGACAACAACGACCTCGAGCGTGAACGAGGCATAACGATCCTTTCGAAGAACGTTTCGGTAATTTACAAAGACTATAAGATCAACATCATCGACACTCCGGGTCACGCCGACTTCGGAGGCGAGGTGGAGCGCGTGCTGAACATGTGCGACGGCGTACTGCTGCTGGTCGACGCGTTCGAGGGCACGATGCCCCAGACGCGTTTCGTGCTCCAGAAGGCTCTCGCGCTGGGTAAGAAGCCCATCGTCGTCGTCAACAAAGTAGACAAACCCAACTGCCGCCCCGAAGTGGTGAACGAGCAGGTTTTCGACCTGATGTTCTCGCTCGACGCAACCGAAGAGCAGTTAGACTACAAAACCATCTACGGCTCGGCCAAGCAGGGCTGGATGTCGCACAAGTGGAACGAGAAGACCGATTCACTCGTGCCGCTGCTCGAGGCCATTATCGACGAGATCCCCGAGCCCGCGACGGTCGAGGGAACGCCCCAGATGCTTATCACGTCGCTCGAGTTTTCGTCCTACACGGGCCGTATCGCCGTGGGTAAGATCACGCGCGGACAACTCAAAGCCGGCCAAAGCGTAACCTTGGCCAAGCGCGACGGCGTGACGATGCAGAAGACCAGGATCAAAGAGCTCATGGTATTCGAAGGTCTCGGCAAAGCCAAGGCCGACGTGGTAGGCTGCGGCGAGATATGCGCGCTGACGGGTATCGACGGATTCGAGATCGGCGACACCATCTGCGACTACGAGAATCCCGAGGCGCTGCCCCCCATCGATATCGACGAACCGACCATGTCGATGCTCTTCACCATAAACAATTCGCCGTTCTTCGGCAAGGACGGTAAGTTTGTGACCTCGCGCCACATCAAGGACCGTCTCGACCGCGAGCTGGAGAAGAACCTCGCCCTGCGCGTGACACCCGGCGCCTCGTCGGACAGTTTCAATGTTTTCGGCCGCGGAGTACTCCACCTTTCGGTTTTGATCGAGACCATGCGCCGCGAAGGATACGAGCTGCAGGTCGGACAGCCCCAGGTTATCGTCAAAGAGATCGACGGCAAGAAGTGCGAGCCTATCGAGGAGCTGACGGTCGACTGCCCCGAGGAGTATTCGGGTACGGTGATCGACCTCACAACGCGCCGCAAGGGCACGATGACGAACATGATTTCGGATGGCGAGCGCGTCCGTCTGGAGTTTACGATACCCTCGCGCGGAATTATCGGACTGCGTTCGAATATGCTCACCGCAACGGCCGGCGAGGCCATCATGACCCACCGCCTGAAGGGCTTCGAGCCCTGGGTCGGCGAGATCGAGATGCGCATCAACGGTTCGATCATCTCGGGCGAGACCGGTACGGCGTTCGCCTACTCGATCGACAAACTGCAGGACCGCGGACGTTTCTTCATCACCTCGATGGAGCACGTTTATGAGGGGCAGGTGATCGGCGAGCACTCGCGCCAAAACGACCTCACCGTCAACGTAACCAAGGCCAAGCAACTGACCAATATGCGCGCTTCGGGTACAGACGACAAGTCGTCTATCGCGCCGCCGAAGATCTTCTCGCTCGAGGAGGCCCTGGAATATATCCAGGAGGACGAATATGTAGAGGTTACACCCCACTCGATGCGTCTGCGCAAGGTTATGCTCAACGAGCACGACCGCAAGCGCGCCGGGAAAGCATAAATTTTCGAGACAGCTATGGACCATTTCACCCTTTCGCTCACCGTAGGCGCCGTGGCAGGCGCACTGGATGTGATACCGATGATCGCACAGCGGTTGCCGCTGCGCTCGTGCCTCTCGGCGTTCTGCGCCTATCTGTTCGCGGCGGTGATCGTCTTTCACAGCACCCTGCCCTATCTGCCCTGGTGGGGCCAGGGAATGGCCGTGGCGCTGATGCTGTCGCTGCCAGTGGTGATAACATTCACCGGTAAGGAGCGGAAGGCCGTGCCGGTCGTGCTGCTCAACGCCGTGCTGCTGGGATTTCTGATCAGCGTGGCTGAAAGGTTTTTGGCGTAGAGCTTATCTCCTTAATAAATAAGAGCGGAGTCCTAATAAGGACTCCGCTCTTCGTTTTTATCGTTTTCAGGCTGCAGCTCGCGGCGGGCAAATCGGAACGAAGCTTCGCGGAGTGAAGATGCAGGCCTCCGCGGGGCAGAACTGGGGCCCGCCGGCTCGCTGCGCCAGCCGGGACTATTCAGTCCTGCGAAGGGTTGCGAACGAAAGTATATGCCAGGTAACGCCAATGGCTACCGCGAGCAACAATGCCTGCGCCCACCACCACTGGTTGACAACGGCCAGGATGCAGTAGAGCATCGCGGCCCACATCAGCGTGAGCGATATCACTTTGGCGCGAAGCGGTATGGCGCGGTTTTCGCGGTAGTTGCGCAGGTACTCGCCGAAGTAGCGGTGCGAGAGCAGCCACTCATAGAGCCGCGGCGAGGAGCGCACCCAGAGTGCCGCCGTCAAAAGCAGGAACGGCGTGGTGGGCAGCAGCGGCACGAAAATACCGACGATGCCCAGCACCAGCGACACGGCGCCGAGGATGATCAGAAAAGTTTTCACCCGGCAAATATAACGAAAGTTGCGATTAAGCGCGGGCAGAATATGAAAACAATTTTGCCGAGCGTGAGCAACCGACGAATGCAGCGGGCGCGGAGGGCGCTTGTGCACTCGGCCCCGCAAGAAGGAGAAAACCAAAGATAACGAAAAGGAGCTTAAAGCCGGGCGCAAAGCCAAATCTTATTTGTCCTACGCCGAAGCGCATCCTAATATTATGTAGAATTAACTTATTTTGGCGGCAAGGGCATAACACCCGACGCAAAAATTGTATATCTTTGTAAAATAGTATATAAATACACCCTAAAGAGATGAAAAAGATAGGCATCGCCAGCGACCACGCAGGCTACGAAATGAAAGAGTTCCTGGTGGGATATCTCGGAGCTAAAGGTTATGACGTACTCGATTTCGGCACCGATTCGCCCGAAAGCGTCGACTACGCCGACTTCGCGCATCCGCTGGCCGAGGCCGTCGAGAGCGGCGAGGCCGAACTGGGCGTGGGCCTCTGCGGCTCGGGCGAAGGCATGGCCATGACGCTCAATAAGCACCAGGGCATTCGCGCAGCATTGGCCTGGGAGCCCGAGATCGGCGAGCTCGCACGCCGCCACAACAACGCCAACGTTATCGTCCTTCCGGCACGCTTCATCGACAACGACCAGGCCGTGGCCATTCTCGACGCCTTTCTGGGCGCCGGATTCGAGGGCGGACGCCACATCGCCCGCCTCGAAAAGATGCCCGTGAGTTGCAAATAGGCGCTCACTCTCCCGAAAAATCCCGAAATACCCGCCCCTCCCGGAATGAAAGAACCAACATGTCACAACTGCGGCTGTCTGACCGACAGCTCCTACTGTCCGCAATGCGGTCAGCGAAGCGGCGATGCCCGACTATCGTTCCGTGAGTTATGGGACGGCTTGATGTCGACGATTTTAGGCGACGGATTCGACGGTGAAAGTGGCGCGACGCAACGTTTCGGACTTTTGGGAACGCTGTGGCAGATGCTTCGCCATCCGGTGCGGACTGTAACGGCCTATCTCGCGGGACAGCGCCGCCGCTATTTCAACCCCATCACACTGCTGTTTCTGGTATCGGCGCTCTGCGCCATCGTAAACTCACTGTTCGGCGTAAGCTATTTTCCCGCCCTTCCGTCGTCCGACGACCCGGCAGTCATGCAGTTGGGAGCCTACATAACAACCGGATTCGACTATATCAACGCCCATCCGGCCATGTATGTCTTGCTTGAACTCCCATTGTCGGCACTGGTCTACAAGTGGATCTTCAGACCCCGAAAACTTCGTTATATCGAATTTTTCTTTATCGGGATCTTCACGTCGATCATATCCCTGCTCACCCTTACGATAACCGGCCCGTTCACGACCGATCTGAATGAATACGCCAAAATGGCGGTAAACTCCCTTCCGGTTTTCTGCGTCGAGGTGGCCATATTCCGCCGCATATTCGGGCACAGCATGCTGCGCACAACTTGCAACCTGCTATTGGTGATGCTTATAACAGCGGTGATACTGACTGTGATCGTGACGATCATATTTTTCACACTCGGAATCTTATACGTATTGTCAACCACCGCTTAACGTCCGGCCTATGTCAAAGCATCAGCTATGTCGCAACTGCGGCCACGAAGTCTATCAAAACTACTGCCCCGCATGCGGCCAGCGCACCAACACCGAGCGGCTGGACTGGGGTTCGATGTTCGACAGCGTAACCTCGCCCATCATCGGCGACGAGGCATACGGACTGCGCGGCATCAATATGCGTCTGGGTTTTCTGATGACCTGGTGCACTATTCTGCGCCACCCTTACACCTCGATCGCGGAGTTCATCGAGGGAAGCCGCCGCAAATATTACAACCCCGTGGGCATTCTGCTGATGCTCTCGACGATATACGCGATCGTGTTTTACCTCGTGGGCAAGGAGTACACACCGCTGGCGAAGGAGGGGCAGAACATCCTGCTGTGGGCAGCATGCTCCTACTACGACTACGCCTCGCTGCACCCGGCGATAAACATGCTCGTGACGCTGCCTTTCCTGGCAATGGCCATGAAGACCGTGTTCCGCAAGAGATCGGATTTCAGGTATGTGGAATATCTTTATATAGGAGTCTTTCTGTCGATATTCGAGATCACGCTGATGCTCGCTTTTCTGGGCCTCGAGCTGCTCGTTCCGTGGTTCAGAAGTTTCTGGGCCATAACGGCACCGATGTTCGTCTACACGGCTTTTGTATTCTACAAGCTGTTCGGACTCAAGAAGAAGCGGACCGCTTTTTGGCGCACGCTGTGGACAGACGCGCTCTATTATGTCTACCTTTTCGCCATAGTCAATACACTGACTGTCGGGGCCGTAGCCATATATATCGGGTTCTTTATGACCGAACAGGATAAAACGGAGCTTAAGGAGGGTATCAGATCCGAGAAGAACGGCTGGCTGTTCGATGCGATAGAGGGCGCCGTAGATGCGTTCACCGAGGATGACGAGGAAATGCCTGCAAGCATCGAGCGGACGCCTGCGACAACGGGCGAAGCGGCGGAATAACAGCGGTTTTATAATTCGAATACGAAAGGCGAAAGGCTATGGAGCTTTTCGCTTTTTTCGTGCCCGGCGAAAAGGCCGAAGACCGCCGAGCCGCTGCCCGACATCGAGGCGTAGAGAGCGCCGGCGTCGAGGAGGCTTTGTTTTGCCTCTCGGATCGCGGGATGGGCGGCCAGAATATGGGGTTCGAAGTCGTTGGTCACGAGGCCCTGCCATTTTTCTATCGGGAGCCGCAGGCGTTCCCACAAAGGAATTCCGGGTACCCGGGGGCAGACTCCGGCGTAGGCTTCGCGGGTCGAGACGCCCTCGTCAGGTTTGATTATCACGAGCGTCTGACCCGAAAGGTCGATGGCAAAAGGGAACATAATTTCGCCGCGCCCCGTACAGAGTTGCGGTGTGTTGCGGACGAAAAACGCGGTATCGCTGCCCAGTTCGGCCGCTCGGGCGATGAGTTCTTCTTCGGGCAAGTGCAGGTCGAAGAGCTTATCGAGAGCCAGCAACACGACCGTACCGTCGGCGGAACCCCCACCCAATCCGGCGCCGAAAGGCACGCGCTTATCGAGGCGGATATCAACGCCATCCACCCCATAACGCTCATGCATCAGGGAAAAAGCCTTCACGCAGATATTATCCTCGGCGGCGCAGTCGACAGCAAGGCCTTCGGCGCGGAACCGCACGCCCGGCTCGGCTGTGCGCACGACCTCGACCTCGTCGTAGAGCCCCGCGACGGGGAACATGACGGTTTCGAGTTCGTGGTAGCCATCGTCGCGGCGCCGGAGGACGTCGAGGCCCAGATTTATTTTGCAGTTTGCGCGCAGAATCATACGACAAAGATATAAGATTATATTAAATTTGCAGTATGAAATTCCGCACAGAAATTGAGATCGCGCCCCAGGGCGTGAAAATCGGATACGAAAACCGCATGCTGGCCCTGGGGTCGTGCTTCGCGGAGCATATCGCCGCCCGGCTCGCGCAGGCAAAATTCCGCATTGCGGCCAACCCCATCGGCATATTGTTCAACCCGCTGTCGATAGCGGCGGCCATTCGCGCCTATGCCGGCGAGACGCCTGCGCTGCACTCGGAACTGGGATTTGACGGAGAATTATGGTTTCACTATGGATTCCACGGATCGTTCTCGGCACCCGATGCCGCCAAAGCCCTCGAGGGGATGAACGCAGCCCGCATGGCCGGGGCCGGGGCGCTGCGCGAGGCCGATCGCGTGCTGCTCACATTCGGCACGGCGTGGGTGTTCGAGCGCCGCGGCGAGGTGGTGGCAAATTGCCATAAGCAGGCGCCCAATGAGTTTTCACGGCGGAGGCTGTCGGTCGCAGAGATAGTCGATACTTTCGCCAAACTTGTCGCAGGTCCTTTGGCCGGCAAGGAGATAATCCTCACCGTGAGTCCGGTGAGGCATCTGGGCGACTCACTGGAGGGCAACGCCGTGAGTAAGGCTACTTTGCGTCTGGCCGCCGAGGAGCTGTCGGCACGGTTCGGCAGCGTTCACTATTTTCCGGCCTACGAGATCCTCTGCGACGACCTGCGCGACTACCGTTTCTACGCCGACGACATGGTGCATCCTGCACCCCGGGCCGTGGAGTATGTGTGGGAGAAATTCAGCACCGCGATGCTCTCCGACCAAGCTCTGAAGCTGATTCCGGCCGTGGAGCGCATAACCGCCGCCATGGCTCACCGTCCCCGCAATCCGCAGAGCGAGGTCTACATGGAGTTCTGCCGCCGCAGGCTTGCGGAAATCGAGGCTCTGCCGGGTGTAGATTTTACGGCCGAAACGGAATATTTCCGCGATTCTCTCAAAATTAATTCGTAAATTCGCGGCTAATTAATTTACCCCGATGAAGAACCGCTTATTTATATTCGCAATAGCCGCTCTGGCGGCAGCAGACGCAATGGCCGCAAGCCCGCGGCTGGTGGTAAATATTGTCGTGGGCTCGATGAGGGCCGATGACCTCGACCGCTACTCGGCCAACTTCTGCGACGGAGGTTTTCGCCGCCTTGCGGACGGAGGGGCGACATTCGGCGACAGCCACTACGATTTTCAGCAGACCACAACCCCCGTGGCGCTGGCCACGCTCACAACAGGCGCCATGCCCTCGACCCACGGAGTGATCGGTTCGCGCTGGCGCGACTACACCGACAACAAGGCTGTGGAACTCACCGCCGGACGTCAGGGCGCGGGAGCGTATAACCTCATAGCCCCCACCCTCGCGGAATCGCTGCTGCAGAACGCCCCGGGGAGTTCGGCAGTGACCGTGGCCGCCGAATCGACGGCGGCGATCGTGATGGGCGGCCGCTATGGCAACGTTTTCTGGCTCGAGAACGAAAAATGCGGCTGGGAGACTTCGGCCTACTACGCTCCGAGCGTACCCGACTGGGTGGCGAAGAGCAACCGCGAAAAGTACAACCTTTCGTACATACCCACCGAATGGCGCACGATCTACGAGCCCGCCAAATATATCAACACCCGCAACAACGACATCGTGCTCGCGGGCAAGACCAAAAAGGAGGATAAGCCCGGCCCCGGACGCCTGACGCTCAAAAGCGACTACGAAAAACTGCTCTACACCCCGGGCGGAAATACCGCCGTGCTGGGCTTCGCCAAGCAGGCCATAGCGCAATATAAACTCGGCGCCGACGCCATTCCCGACCTGCTGAACATCTACCTTGACTCGTCACGCCATATCACCGAGGCCTATGGCCCCGAGTCGATCGAGGCAGAGGATATGTACTACCGTCTCGACCGCGATCTGGCCGACTTTCTGACCTTCGTATTCGCGCAGGTAAAGAACGGCGAGGTGGTAGTGGTGCTGACCTCCGACCACGGTACGAGCCCGTCATACGACGTGGGACGCGGCGCCGGGGACCGTTTCAACGCACGGCAGTTCGAGGTGATAGTCAACGGTTTCCTGAACGCCCGCTACGGTGCCGGCAACTGGGTGCTCGAGTACGAGGACAAGTGCGTGTACCTCAACCATAACCTTATCTACGAGCGCGGCCTGAATCTTGCCGACGTGCAGAACGAGGTGGCGATATTCGCCATGCAGTTCCGCGGCGTATCGCACGCGCTCTCGGCGACGGCCATGCGTACAAGCTACTTCGGCAGCGGATATGCCCGCAAGATGCAGAACAGCTTCTATCCCCGCCGTTCGGGCGACGTGATACTGAACCTTATGCCCGGGTGGATCGAGGAAGCGGACCGCTGCTGGTCGCAGTCGGGCTCGATGTACGGATACGACACCGAGGTTCCGCTGGTGTTTTACGGCAACAAAATTGCTTCACAGCGCATCATGCGCCGCGTGGACATGACCGCCGTGGCCCCGACCCTCGCACGAATGATGGGTATAACCGAACCTGCCGCTTCGGAGGGAGAGCCTCTGGGCGAAGTAATTGAATAAAAAATGGACAAAATACAGGACGAAATAATCGAGGAGTTTTCGATGTTTGACGATTGGCTCGACAAATATGATTATCTGATAAGTTTGAGCGACTCGCTGCCCGTCATAGCTCCCGAGCGCCGCACCGACCAATACCTCATATCGGGTTGCCAGTCGAGAGTGTGGGTCGACGCGCGCATGGAGGATGGAAAAATATATTATTCCGCCGACAGCGACGCCATAATAACACGCGGGATCATCGCGTTGTTGATACGCGTATTAAACGGCCGCACGCCGCAGGAGGTTTTGGACACCGACCTCTATTTTATCGACGCCATAGGATTGAGCGCCAACCTCTCGCCCACGCGGTCGAACGGCCTGGCGGCAATGGTCAAACAGATGAAATTATACGCACTCGCCTTTGCGAGCAAAAAGTAATTTTTAATTTTTCATTCTTAATTTTTTAATTTCGGAATGACGCCTGAAGAGATTTTACGGGTTGAAAAGGATATCGTCGCAACCCTCAAAAACATATACGATCCCGAGATTCCGGTCAACATCTACGACCTGGGGCTTATCTACGAGATAGACTACACGCCCGACGGCGAAGCCAACATCCGCATGACCCTCACGGCGCCCAACTGCCCCATGGCCGACATGCTGGTCGAGGACGTCAACCGCGAGGTGGCCAAGGTCAACGGCGTGAAGTCGGTGAACGTGATCCTCACCTTCGAGCCCCCCTGGGACAAGACGATGATGTCGGAGGAGGCGCTGCTGGAACTCAACATGTTCTGATATGAGCGCGGAGCGGGAGCAGCAGGCGCTGAAGCACCTTATGTCGACCGCAGGCACGTTTACATGCGCCTGCGGCGGATATTTGGGCTCGCTTTCGGAGATCAACCGGCAGGAGATCTACACCTCTCTGGCGTTCGACCGGCTGGAGCGCAAGATGCACATGGTCGACGCGCTGTATGAGGAGGCCGAGGAGAACTGGAACCAGACCTTCTATCTGTTATACTTCCGCACGCTGGGCGACAAGAAAAACCAGGAGGCTTTTCTGGAACTCGCGCGGAGGGTTCCCTACAAAATCGTTCTGCGCGAACGCGGTGCGAAAATGGCGATAGAGACCATGCTGTTGGGCGCTTCGGGGTTGCTCGCGCTCTACAAACACGACACCTACACGCTCGATATGGCGCGCGACTTCGAATACTTCGCACAGAAATACAAGATCGTGCCGATGGATGCTTCGGAGTGGGAGCTTGCCAACGTACGTCCGGCAAACCACCCTGTGCTGCGCATCGCCCAGGCCGCGGAGTTTCTCGGACAGGACGAATTTCTGGTAGATAAAGTGATGGCCTGCCGCAGGGAGGGCGACATACGCAGGATTTTCTGCGTCGAAGCGTCGGAATACTGGCGTACGCATCACATACCGGGCACCAAGAGCGACGAGAGCGCAAAGCGGCTCGGCGCGTTCAAGGCCAACATCATAGGCATCAACCTCGTGGCGGTGCTTCAATTTGCCTATGGCGGATACACCGGCAGCGAGTCGCTGCGCACGAGCGCCATAAGCCTGCTCGAGCATCTTCCGGCCGAAGAAAACCGCTACGTAAACTTCTGGCACGGCACGGGAGCCCCGCAGCGCAATGCCTTCGAAACGCAGGCGCTGCTGCAGCTCGCAACGGAGTACTGCGACGCCAGAAAATGCGCCGACTGTCCGACGGGGCGGCGCATACTGAAAACGATGGCCGGCGAATAAGAAATCTCGGGAAAGAGCGACGAAAAATCGTTAAAAATACCTATCTTTGTAAGATTTGCAACCACAACGAAAATAAAAACAAAACAATATGGATATAGTTTCAAGTATCATCAAGCTTGTCTTCGGCTCGAAAGCCGACAAAGACCGCAAGGTCATCGAGCCCTATGTAGCCAAAATCAAGGCTGTTTATCCTTCGATCGAGGCCCTCTCCAACGACGAGCTCCGCGCCCGCAGCTCCGCGCTGCGCCAGCAGATCGTCGAATTCATCGCCGACGATGAGGCCCGCATCGTAGAGCTCAAAGCCCAGCTCGAGAATCCCGAAACCACCCTTTCGGAGAAAGAGAAGATTTCGAAAGATATAGAGGTCACCACCAAGCGCATCGACGACCGCATCGAAGAGATCCTCGACCGGATCCTGCCCGAGGCCTTCGCCATTATGAAGGACACGGCGCGCCGCTTCACCCAGAACGACGAGGTTGTGGTTACGGCCAACCAGTTCGACCGCGACCTGGCCGCCGCGAAGGATTTCGTGCACATCGAGGGCGACAAGGCCGTCTACGCCAACCACTGGATCGCCGGCGGAAACGATACCAAATGGGATATGATCCATTACGACAGCCAGCTGTTCGGCGGCGTCGTGCTGACGCGCAGCGTGAAATGCACAGCCACCAAGGTCGGCGAGAGGGAGCGCGAAGGCAACATCGCCGAGATGGCCACGGGTGAAGGAAAGACCCTTGTGGCTACGCTGCCTGTATTCCTCAACGCATTGACAGGCAAGGGTGTGCACATGGTAACGGTCAATAGCTACCTCGCCAAGCGTGACTCCGAGTGGATGGGCCCGATCTACCAGTTCCACGGACTTTCGGTGGCCTGCATCGACGAGACGCAGCCCAACTCCGACGGACGCCGCAAGGCATATCTCGCCGATATCACATTCGGTACGAACAACGAATACGGTTTCGACTACCTGCGCGACAACATGGCTTCGTCGCCCGCCGATCTGGTGCAGCGCAAGCACCACTACGCCATCGTCGATGAGGCCGACTCTGTTTTGATCGACGACGCGCGTACGCCGCTTATCATCTCGGGGCCCGTACCCAAGGGCGAGGACCAGCTCTTCGAACAATATAAACCCTCGATCGACCACCTGCACAATCTGCAGAAAAACCTCGTAACGGGCCTTCTGGCCGAGGCGCGTTCGCTGATTTCGGCGGGCAAGAACGAGGAGGGAGGCATCAAACTCTACCGTGCGCACAAGGGCCTTCCCAAGTACAAGCCGCTCATTAAGTTCCTCTCGGAACAGGGCGTCAAAGCGCTGATGCAGAAAACCGAGAATACGTTCATGCAGGACAACAACCGCCGCATGCCCGAGATCACCGACGACCTTTTCTTCGTCATCGACGAGAAGCTCAACTCGGTGGAACTCACCGACAAGGGCCACGACGTGCTGTCGAAATATTTCAATGAGGACGGATTCTTCGTGCTGCCCGACATCGGTTCGGAGGTTGCGGAGCTCGAAAAGAGCGGCATGCCCGCCGAGGAGCGTGCACGCAAGAGGGACGAGGTGATCAACGACTACTCGATCAAATCGGAACGCGTACACACCGTAAATCAACTTTTGAAGGCTTACGCCATGTTCGAAAAGGATGTGGAATATGTGGTCATGGAGAACAAGGTGAAGATCGTCGACGAGCAGACGGGCCGTATTCTCGACGGACGCCGCTACTCGGACGGGCTGCACCAGGCGATCGAAGCCAAGGAGAGCGTGAAGGTCGAGGCTGCGACGCAGACATTTGCCACGATCACCCTGCAGAACTACTTCCGCATGTATCACAAGCTGGCCGGCATGACCGGTACGGCCGAGACCGAGGCATCGGAGTTCTGGAGTATCTATAAGTTGGACGTTATCGTCATCCCGACCAACCGTCCCATTATCCGCGACGACCGCGAGGACCTGATCTATAAGACCAAGCGCGAGAAATACAACGCCGTGATAGACGAGATCGTGAAGCTCGTCGACGCCGGACGCCCGGTCCTGGTAGGTACGACATCGGTCGAGATCTCGGAGCTTTTGAGCCGCATGCTCAAACTGCGCGGACTGAAGCATAACGTACTGAACGCCAAGTACCACCAGCAGGAGGCGCAGGTCGTAGCCGAGGCAGGCCGTTCGGGCCAGGTGACCATCGCCACCAACATGGCCGGCCGCGGTACCGACATCAAGCTCACGCCCGAAGTCAAGACTGCGGGAGGTTTGGCGATCATCGGTACCGAGCGCCACGAAAGCCGTCGCGTCGACCGCCAGTTGCGCGGACGTGCCGGACGTCAGGGTGACCCGGGTTCATCGCAATTCTTCGTATCGCTGGAGGACGATCTGATGCGTCTGTTCGGTTCGGGCCGTATCGCCTCGATGATGGACCGCATGGGTCTGAAGGAGGGCGAGGTTATCCAGGCCGGCATGATGACGCGCGCCATAGAACGCGCCCAGAAGAAGGTCGAAGAGAACAACTTTGGCATCCGTAAGCGCCTTCTGGAGTACGACGACGTGATGAACTCGCAGCGCGAGGTGATCTACACCCGCCGCCGCAACGCATTGTACGGCGAGCGTATCGAGATCGACCTCAACAACATCATGTACGACTATGCCGAGAACTTCGTGGAGGAGAACCGCGGCATCGAATTCGAGGATTTCCGCTTCGAGCTGATCCGCGACGTGGCTGTCGAGCCCTCGTTCGACGAGGCCACATATGGCAGCGCCAAAGGCCACGAGCTCGTGGAGCTGATCGTCAAGGACCTCAACGATACCTATCAGCGCCGCGCCAAGGCCGTGGCAGATACGGTCGCCCCCGTAATGGAGCGCATATACGAAGACAAGAAAGACCAGCTCGACGGCCAGATCTACTTCCCGATAACCGACGGGCACATGGGCTATAACGTGCCGGTGAACCTGCGCAAATGCATGGAGAGCAACGGCGGCGAAATATTCAAGGTATTCTCCAAGGTGGTGATGTTCACCACCATCGACGACGCATGGCGCGAGCATCTGCGCGAGATGGACGACCTGCGCCAGAGCGTGCAGAACGCCACCTACGAGCAGAAGGACCCGCTGCTGATCTACAAATTCGAGTCGTTCGGGCTGTTCTCAAAGATGCTCATCAAGGTCAACCGCGACGTGATGGCTATTCTCGACAAGGCATATATTCCGGTTCGCGACCAGAATGCCGAGAGTGTGCAACGTCAGCAGCAGCACCGCCCCAAGGTCGACGTCAACAAGCTGCAGGCTTCGCGTCAGCAGGCCGCGGCCCAGGCCGGCAGCGAGGAGCGTCAGCGGCCGATGCCCATTCAGGCCGAGAAGAAGGTCGGACGCAACGACCCCTGCCCCTGCGGAAGCGGCAAGAAGTATAAACAGTGCCACGGTAAATAGGAACAACTTCATTACCTGCTTGATATGAAAAAGGAACTAACGCCTGAAGAAGAGACTAATAAAAGGAAAAAAGCGATTGGCGGCGTAATCGGTTTGTGTGTAGCGATGCTTTTTTCCGGATTAGCGATGAAAAACAATTATTTATCGGACAAAGGGCTGCTTAAAGAGATTGAGGCCGGAAACAAAGGCTGTCCTGTTTTCATTGAAGACTTCGTCAGAATCGATAGTTTTTCAATGCCCGCAAGCAAAACTTTCATGCAGCACGCTACTGCGTTGGGTATGGTGAAAGAGGAGGCAAATCTTGATACGATAAGAAAATACATTCAACCCGGATTGTTGGAGAACACAAAAAACAATCCTCAATTGAAAGCGGCTCGCAACAGCAAAATAACCTTCATCTATTCATTTAACGATGAAAATGGTGATATTTTCTACGAGTACACCGTCACCCCTGAAATGTATAAATAGAAGCCATGGGTTACAACGAGGAAAAACAACGCCAATTAGACGCACGATACCTGCGCATGGCGCGCATATGGGCCGAAAACTCATATTGCGTGCGCCGCAAGGTCGGGGCGCTGATCGTCAAGGATAAGATGATTATCTCGGACGGCTACAACGGCACGCCCTCGGGCTTCGAGAATATCTGTGAGGATGAGAGCGGGCAGACAAAGCCCTATGTGCTCCACGCCGAGGCAAACGCCATAACCAAGGTGGCCAAAAGCCCCCACAACTGCGATGGCTCTACCTTATATATAACGGCCGCACCGTGCATCGAATGCTCGAAGCTCATTATTCAGGCGGGCATCAGGCGGGTCGTGTATTCGGAGGATTACCGGTCGGAAGAGGGACTTTCGCTGCTGCAAAGGGTGGGTATAGAGTGCGTGAAGTGCGATCCGGACGCGATTTAAAGCATTTGGGAAGCTATTTGAGGCACCTATGCTGCCAATGAATGCAACCCGGGATGACGGCAGTGCGCTGCAAACAAAATTAGAACGCCCGGTGCCAACGGCCGCATTGCGAACAGAATTAAAAAACACTCCGACGCCAACAGCCTCGCCGTGAGCTGAATTAAACCAAAAAAGAGCCTTTCGAGGCTCTTTTTTGGTATGCCGATTGGCAATTTTTCGCTAAATTGCAATTACAAAAAATAGACAAAACCATGAAAAGGATCGTAATTGTAGGAGCGACGTCGGGCATAGGACTCGAAATTGCAAAACGATGCGTCGCCGAGGGTTGGGCGGTAGGAATCGCAGGTCGGCGGGCCGAGGCACTCGAAGCGGTGCGGTCGACGGCGCCCTCGCAGGTGGTAGCGCAACCGATCGACGTCACGGATGCCAACGCCCCCGAGCATCTCGCCCGGCTCATCGAACGTCTGGGAGGCATGGACATCTATCTCCATTGCGCCGGCATCGGCCACAACAATCCCGAGTTGCAGACCGGCCTCGAACTCGACACCCTGCGCACCAACGGCGAGGGTTTCGTGAGGATGACAACCGCGGCGTTCAACTACTTCCGCGCCCACGGAGGCGGACAGCTGGCCGCCATAAGCTCGATAGCCGGAACCAAGGGCATGGGGGCAGCACCCGCCTATTCTGCAACCAAACGCATGCAGAACACCTATCTCGACGCCCTGGCACAGTTGACCCGCATGAACAGGCTCGACATCCGGATCACCGACATACGCCCCGGATTCGTCGACACGCCGCTTCTCAAAGAGGGCAAATACCCGATGCTGATGCGGGCGGACCGGGTCGCCGCGACGATCGTCCGCGCGCTGAAAAAGCGCCGCCGGCGTATCGTGATCGACCGCCGATATGCCGTACTGGTATTCTTCTGGCGGATGATTCCGCAATGCCTCTGGGAGAGGCTGACGATAAAATAACGAGAGCTCGAAAGTCATCGAATTCACGTTAAATGAAGAAAGGGGCTTTTGAGCAATCATGGCCGGAATAAATTATTCCGGCCATGATTGGTTTTCCAGTCCTTTGTCTATTTCAGAAGAATCGATACGATAAGATATACCGCTATAAGATTATTTATGATGTGTGCCCCGACGGCCCACCAGAACCCGAGGTTCACACGCAGGTAGACAAACACAGCGCCCGCGAAGGCCAGCATCAGGCATATAAGCAGCGCAAAAGGCAGGAGATAGAGCGTAAGGCCTGCCATGGCGAACAGATGCACAAGGCCGAATAGACCGGCCGAAGTCCACATCATGGGACGCATCCATTTTTCGCGTTTCGACTGCCAGAAGCCCTCGGTGGTCATCAGCCACAGCGCCGCAGCGACTGCCACACCTGTCGGCACACCCCAGAAATAGGGATGCGCAGCGCCGCACAGCAGAGCCACGCGAGAGACAAAGAACACCGTCACGGCTGCCAGCCCCAGCGTAACGTGCCATTTGCGAAACGACAGCCCGAGACGGAACGCACACTCTTCGAACAGCGGCGCAAAGAGCAGGATATAAGGCAAAGCCCACCAACCGTAGTGTTCGGCCACGACAGTAGGATTGCCCATGAATTGAAGGGCCTCCTGCGGATTCACGCCGCCGGCCATATAGAACGCCGACGCAACGCCGACCAGCAATGCCACGGCGATTCGTGTTATGACGAAAAACAGAACGGCATACGCCACGATCTGTCCAACGCTCTTGGTCTTCCGCTCGTCGGTGCGGTTAAGGATAAAAGGCTGCATTTATTATGAAGTATAAAAAATCGCCACAAGGTTTCCGGATAACCGGGTACTCTGTGGCGAATAGTTGTTTTTTACCGTAAAGCGGTATTAGAACGGCAGGTCGTCCGGGTCGTCGGCAGGCATTGCCGGAGCTGCGGGCTGGGGAGTCGCGCCGCTCTGTGCGGGCTGCTGCTGGTAGGACGGCGCGGGGGCGCCCTCTGCAGCAGGACTGTCGGCGCGGCGGCCCAGAAGATTCATCACGTCGGCCAGAATCTCGGTCGTGTAGCGCTTGTTGTTGTCCTTGTCCATCCATTCACGGGTACGCAGGCGTCCCTCGACGTAGATCTGCGACCCTTTGTGGACATATTTATCCACGACGTCGGCAAGACCGCGCCACAGCGTGATCGTATGCCATTCGGTATGCTCTTTCGTCTCGTTGTTCGCGCGGTCGAACATGCGCTCGGTGGTGGCCAGACGTACGCGCGCGACCTTCACGCCGCTCTCGGTGGTGCGGACCTCGGGATCCATGCCCACGTTACCTATAAGGATTACTTTGTTTACCATTATTTCAAGTTTTTAATCATTTTGCTGAAAAGGAGCTGCATCTTCACGCCGGCTTTCTTGCCCTGGAGCTGCACATCCTCATGGTCGCCGATCTCGTCCGACAGGCCGCAGTTGGTGATCACCGACATACCGAATACCGGGATCGACATGTGGCGCGCGACGATAACCTCGGGAACCGTGGACATGCCTGCCGCGTCGCCGCCGATATTCTTGAAGTAGCGGTATTCGGCCTGCGTCTCGAACGTCGGGCCCGTGCCGCCGACATAGACGCCGTACTGGAGCTTGATGTTCTCCTGCTCGGCGATCTTCGTGGCCTGGGCGATAAGGTCTTTATCGTAGCAGTTATGCATATCCGGGAAGCGGGGGCCCAGTTCGGCGATGTTGCGGCCGATAAGCGGGTTGGGCATGAGATTGATATGGTCGGTGATGACCATCAGATCGCCCACGCGGAACGAGGTGTTGATGCCGCCCGAGGCGTTCGACACGAACAGGCGGCCGATACCCAGCTGCTGCATGACCCTCACCGGAAAGGTCACCTGCTGCATCGTGTAGCCCTCGTAGTAGTGGAAGCGGCCCTGCATGGCCACGACCTTGCGGCCCTCGACCGTGCCGAAGATCATGCATCCGGCATGGCCCTCGACCGTCGACACCGGAAATCCCGGGATATCGGCGTAGGGAAGCGTGTACTGCTTATCTATCGCGTCGGCGAAGCCTCCGAGGCCCGTGCCCAGTATGATGCCCACTTCGGGCTTGAAATCGCCGGTGGCGTTTTTGATGAATGCTGCGGTTTTCTTAATTTCCTCTAACATCTTCTTCTAATCTTTGTAGAAAATCCGTCGCCGAATCCTCTATGAATGAAATATTTATAGGCAGGTAATAGAGCGCGGCGCGGACGTCGGCCGGTATCTTGCTGCTGTTGCCCATCTTCACGGCGTCCTTCTCGGTGGTGACAATAACCGAGCCCGGATACTTTTTGAGGAGCTCCCCAAGGCGGCGCATGTCGCTCATTTTATATACGTGGTGATCGTCGAGGGTCACCTCTTCAACCACCGTATAGCGTTCGCGCAGCGTCGTGAGGAACGGTTCGGGGTTACCAATGCCCGAGAGAGCCACGACCTGCAGGGCCTGCGTCAGCGGCTCGTGCCGGACTTCCGACGGATAGAGCGGCTTGGGCATGAAACTCTCGAAGCGCGTGAAGTAGACCTTCTGGTAGGCGACCTGGATGAGCACCTTGCGCATGATCCGGCGGTCGATGGGCGCCATCTTCTCGGGACACTTCGTGACCACGAAATAGTGGGCGCGGTAGAGTTGCTCGGGAAGGTCGCGAAGCGTACCCCGCGGAAGCATGTAGTCGTGCTGTATGGGGCGCGTGGCGTCGACCATGATGACGTTGATCTTGGCGTCGACGTAGCGGTGCTGGAAGCCGTCATCCATGATGATGAGGTCCACCTCGGGGTGCTCGGCCCTGATGCGGCGGATGCCGTCGGTGCGTTTCTCGCACACCACGACCACCGTGTCGGGGAATTTGCGCTTTATCTGCAGGGGTTCGTCACCCACGTCGCGGTAGTGGGAATCGGGCTGCACCTCGCGGTAGCCTTTGGTGCGGCGGCCGTAGCCGCGCGACAGAAGCGCGACGTCGTGACTCTGCGACATGAAGTCGATAACCATCTCGGCCATAGGGGTTTTACCCGTGCCGCCGACCGTGATGTTGCCGATGCAGATGATCGGAATGTCGAACTTTTCGCTCTTAAGTATACCCCAATCGAACAGCCGGTGACGAACCGTCACCCCCGCTCTATAGAAATATGAAGCTATTGCGAGAAGTCCTTTAAACATGCTGCTAATCGGCGCCTGAAATACAAGCCCTTCAAAGTTAGGAATAAATAAAACCAAAACAAAACAAAATAAAAGCAAATTCGTCCAAACGCACGCGAAAGGGTAATAATTTTGACGGCGAAAACGTTTTTTTTCATATCTTTGTGTACAAGTATGAGACTTCTTCAAACAACAATATGCACCCTGGCGCTTGTGGCGGCAGGGGCTTGCGGCGGCCCCTCGGGCAGCGCGGCAGACAGCGCGGCAGAAGCGCCCCGCAACATCGTTTACGGCATCGACGCCGACAATTACCGCACCGAGACCAGCGAGATAGGCAACGGCGAAACACTGGGCAAGATACTCAACCAGCACGGGGTCTCGGCGCAGATGATCGACCGGCTCGACCGTGCGTCGAAGGATGCCTTCCCGCTGCGCAACATCCGCGCAGGGCACAAGTACACCGTCTTTATTCACGAGGATTCGCTCAACGCGACGCATCTCGACTACCTGGCCTACGAAAGTTCGGTGACCGACTATGTGGTCTTCGGGTTCCACGGCGACTCGGTGTCGATCCGCAAGGACTGCAAACCTTACACCATGCGCCGCACCAAGAAAAGCGCCACCATCAATTCGTCGCTCTGGGGCGCGATCATGGAGAAGGAGCTACCCTACGCGCTGGCGGCCGAGATGGAGGATATTTATCAGTGGACGGTCGATTTCTTCGGCATTCAGAAGGGCGACAGCTTCACGGTGATCTACGATGAGCGCTTCATCGACGACACGGTGTCGGTGGGCATCGGCCGCGTGTGGGGCGCGAAGTTCAACCAGGGCGGCAAGGAGGTGTACGCCATACCCTACCGCCAGGACGGCAAAGTCCGTTACTGGGAGGCCGACGGCGCAAGCTTGCGCAAGCAGCTGCTGAAGGCGCCGCTCAAGTATTCGCGCATCAGTTCGCGGTTCTCGAATTCGCGTCTGCATCCGGTATATAAAATCTACCGACCCCACCACGGAGTCGACTACGCCGCGCCCAAGGGCACGCCGGTGCATGCCGTGGCCGACGGCGTGGTGACGTTCAAAGGCTGGAGCGGCGGAGGCGGCAACACCCTCAAGATCAAACATGCGGGCAATCTCATGACCGGATATCTCCATTTGAGCGGCTATGCCAAAGGTATTTCGCAGGGTTCGCGCGTAGCGCAGGGACAGCTTATAGGATATGTGGGCAGCACGGGCGCCTCGACGGGGCCCCACCTCGACTTCCGCATCTGGAAGAACGGATCGCCGATAAATCCGCTCAAGATACCGCAGGAACCTGCGGAACCCATAGCCAAGGCTAATCGCGAGGAGTTCGAATTCGTACGCGACCGCGTAATGGCCGAACTTAACGGCGAGGTAAGGGACGAAGACCGCATCACGCAACTCGATTCGGTAGTAATACCCAGACCGGCGCCTGCAGAGGCGGCTGCGGGGGCTGCAGCGGAAACTGCGGCGGCAAAATAGATATGGCGAGCGAAGTGGACACATCGGCGCCGGACGAACGCATCGTGCGTTTTCTGCGCAAGCACCATGTGCTGACGCTGGCGACGGCGGACCAGAGAGGCATGCCTTACTGCTCCAATGCGTTTTACTGTTATGACGCGGCGCGCAACATGTTCGTCTTCACCTCGGATCTCACGACCCGCCACGGGCGGGAAATGGAGCTCAATCCGCGTATTGCTGCGTCGGTGGTTCTGGAAACCCGCATCGTGGGACGCGTGCAGGGGCTGCAACTCTGCGGAGAGGCCGAACGGGCCGACGATCAGGCGCGGAAGGCTTACATAAAGCGTTTTCCCTATGCCGCGCTGGCCGAACTGACGCTATGGACGATACGTCCCGACTACATGAAACTGACAGACAACACCCTCGGATTCGGAAAAAAACTCATATGGAACAAACCGGAATAATCATCGTGGCAGGCGGCAGCGGCAGCCGCATGGGAGGCACGCTTCCCAAGCAATTCATGTTCCTCGAGGGGCTGCCGGTTCTGGCGCGCACCATCAACACGTTCGCCGCGGCGCTGCCGGGGGCCGAAATAGTCGTGGTGCTGCCCGCGCAGCATATGGATTTCTGGAAAAACCTTGCGGCACGGTTCGAGGTTGCGGCGCATGCCGTGGCCGAGGGCGGCGATCAGCGCTTCCACTCGGTGCGCAACGGAATTGCGGCGCTGAAGCGCGAAGCCGAACTGATTGCCGTGCACGACGGAGTGCGTCCGCTGGCAACTGCCGGGATGATACGCCGCACGGCGGCAGCGGCGGCGCAGCATGGCGCGGCGATCCCGGTCGTGGAGCCGGTAGACTCTCTGCGCGCCGTGGAGGGCGAGGGTTCGCGTATCGTGGACCGCAGCGCTTTGAGAATCGTTCAGACGCCCCAGATATTTCGCGCCGAGGTACTTCGCCGCGCGTATGAGACCGAATACCGCGCGGAATTTACCGACGACGCATCGGTCGCGGAGCTTGCGGGGCAGGCGGTATATCTCTCGGAGGGCGAGCGTTCCAACATAAAGATCACCACGCCCGAGGACCTTGTGATTGCCGGTGCGATACTGGCCGCGCGCGAAAACAGCGAAAACGATGGAGAATAACTACAAATACCGTTTCGACCGCCCCACCATTTACTGGTCACTGGCCTACTTCGCGGTGTTCCTGTTGCTGGGCGTGCTGCTCTACTATCTCTATGACGGGGGTTACCTCTCGGCGTGGTTCACGTCGTTTGTGGTGGCGCTGGTGGCGCTCATGGCGCTGTCGATACCCCGACGCATAGTCGTGACGGACGACAGGGTCGTGATCCGCTGTCTGCTCGACATAACCTCGATCCAGCGCAGCGAGATAGCCGCCGTACGGAGGGTCGACGCCCGGCAGATGAAGTGGTTCTTTCCGATATTCGGAGGCTATGGATTCTTCGGATACTACGGCCATTTCCTCGACCTCAGGCACTTCGAACGTGTACGGATATACGCTTCGGAGTGGAAGAATTTCGTCGAAATAATAGATATATACGAGGAGCGGATCTTTGTTTCGTGCGCCGAGGCCGACCGTCTCGTTGCGGAACTGACTCCCTTTGGCGGAAACCATCTGGCCGAAGAGGACGATCCCGATCTATAAACATTCACCTTAAAAAAACCATAAAAAGATGAAAAAGTACCGTTGCACCGTATGCGAATGGATCTACGATCCCGCAGTTGGCGATCCCGACGGAGGCATTGCCCCCGGAACGCCGTTCGAAGAGATACCCGACGACTGGGCCTGCCCGCTCTGCGGCGTGGGGAAGAGCGATTTCGAGCCGGAAGAGTAATTTTTTCCGGCAGACCGGCAAATAATTAATAAGGCGCACTCTCTGTGGAGTGCGCCTTATTTTATGCTGTTCTGCTTTTTTCGTTCTCGGGCCGCGGCTCGCGGGGGAGCGCTCGTCATGAAGCAGAGAGCAGGCCTCCGCAGGGCGGAGCTGCGGCCCGCCAGCAAGCTTCCGAAAGCCTGCCGAAGAGCTCATGCCAATAACACGACCGGCCCACACACAAAAACCGCCGCCTGTAAAGGCGGCGGCAATGTTATGCGGCAATGCTATACGGACAGACCGAATGTTAGTTCAGGGTCGGCAGGAACGAATACTTCTTCGAATACCCCATCATCTGCTCGACATAGTTTGTCGGATAGGATATCTTCACGTCGACAATTTTGCCGTCGCGCTCCACAAGCTCGAACTCCGGGTTGATGAAGCCGCCATAGGGCTCGATGCCGAGCGCCGCATAGCGGGCCAGCACCTCTGCGTGGATCGCAGGATCGACGACGACGGCATATTTCTCGACCAGCGCCTTGCCGGCCTCGTAATCGCCCTCGGACTTGATGCGCTGAACCTCGCGGAGCAATTCGCCGAACAGCTCGCGAAGTTTCTCATAGTCGTTGACAACGACATAGGTTTTGTCTTTCTTCTTCACGAATTCGATGACATTGTCGGCCTTGCCGCGCTCGTAACACCACTCGCTGATAAGTTTGCGGTTGCGCATGTGCGACTCCTCGACGTTCTTACCCGGCTCGATGCGCGCAAGCTGCGTCATCATGCCGTTGAGGATGAATTTGGCGTATCCTGCCTTTGCAAGGTCCAGGGTGGGGATCAGGCCCAGTTCGACCATCTTGGGGTCGCCCAGGTAATACAAGCCGAAGAGGTCGGCGCGCGTCTCCTCGAGGGTCGAGGTATAGCTCTTGAGCTCACCGCCCTTGACGCCCGGCGCCAGCTGTCCCGAGCCGTGGCCCAGGCACTCGTGCAGGTCGGTATGCAGATCATCGGCCAGTTTGCCGTACTGCTTCATCAGCTCGCGGTCGGAAGCGCGGAAAACGAACTCCTCGGCAAAGCCGTTGCCCTGGGCCGCCTTGTCGTAGGCGTAGGTGATATTGTCTATGGTCACCGACTTCGAACCGTACTCCTTGCGGATCCAGTCGGCGTTGGGCAGGTTGATACCGATGGGCGTGGCGGGATAGCAGTCGCCGCCCAGCATCGCGACGGTGATAACCTTGGCCGAGACGCCTTTGACCTCTTTTTTCTTATATTCGGGAGCTGCAGGTGAATTGTCCTCGAACCACTGCGCATTCTCCGAGATGACCTCCGTGCGGTGGCAGGCCTCCTTATCCATGAAGTTGGCGTTGGCCTCCCACGAAGCCTTGCGGCCCAGCGGATCGCCGTAGTCCTCAATGAATCCGTTCACGAAGTCGACGTTTGAGACTGTATCGCGCACCCAGCCGATATTGTAGCGGTCGAACTCCTTCAGGTCGCCCGTGCGGTAGTAGCTGACAAGCGCCGCAATGTTCGACTTCTGGGGCTCTTTAGCCACCGATTCGGCCATCTCGAGCCAGTAAGTTATGCGCTCGATGGCCTGGGAGTACATGCCGCCGACTTTCCACACTCGCTCCACGATCTTGCCGTCGACCTTCATAAGCTTGGAATTCAGGCCGTAGGATACAGGTTCGGGGTTGCCCTCGTCGGCCGCGGCCATTTTATCATAGAAATCCTCGACCTCATCCTGCGTTACGCCCTCGTAGTAGTTCATCGACGAGGTGACGATCACGTCCTCGCCGGCGGTCTGATTGAGGCGTATCGGGCAACACGTGGCGTCGAAAATAACCCGGCAGACTGTATCGCGGCAAGCGGTCAGCTCACCGAACTTCTCCTGCGGGATGCTCTCGATAACGGACAGAAAGTACTCCTCGGTGAATTCGGGCGTGAATTTGTCGTTCGAATAGTGGTGGTGGACGCCGTTGGCGAACCACACCTTTTTGAGGTACTTCTCCAGCGCCAGCCACTGCGGATCTTTGCGGTCACCCGTGTAGTTTTTGACGACGGTCTCCAGCGTGCGGCGCACGGCGAGGTTATACTTGAAATTCTGGTCGAAGAGTATGTCGCGGCCGCATTTGGCAGCCTCGGCGAGGTAGTAGACAAGCTCCTTCTCCTCCAGCGTAAGTTCTTCGAAACCGGGGACTTCGTAGCGGATGATCTTTATGTCGTCGAACCTGTCGACGATCCAGGATTCCTCCTTTTTCTCGCCGCCGCACGAGGCCAGCGCGGCCGATACCGATGCAATCATTGCAATAATCTGTAAGTTTTTCATATTTGTATTGTTTTGTCGCTTCACATTTCGCGCCAGGCGGCGTCGGGACTTCAAAGGTATGAAAAATCGGCGGTTCTGTGTCGATGTCGGCCACAAAAAAGACGTGCCCCACACCGGGGCACGCCATATTCGTTGCAGGCAGTGTCAGAAATTGTAGCCGAGCGAGATGAAGAACGCGCCGTTCTTCGCATCGATATAATCGTTAAAATCGCTGCTGGCAGCATTCATCAATCCCAGGTCGTAACCGATACCGAGGTAGTAACGCTCGTTATAGGTTGTCGCCACAGCGAAACGCAGGCCTGCGTCCGAACGTTTCGCAAATTGCATGTCGTCGTGTTTCTTGAAGATTTTTAAATCATCTTCACCCGGAATTTTCACCTTTCCGGCAACCCCGAAAGCATAGTAAACACCCGCGGCGGGCTCGATGGTGAACTTGCCGACATTGAAGTGGTAACTTGCCAGAACGGGGATCTGCAGCTGGTACGCATTCACCTTAATGTCCTCTATTTCCCCGCTGCGACCGGCGAAATAGAGGCCTGTTTCAAGGTAGAGGGGCGCAGATTTCATCAACGCGATGTTGTAGGCGCCACCCAACTGGAAGTTAACCTTGGAGTCGACAGAATAGCTTTCGTCGTCAACAGAAACAGCGATGTCAGAGATGTTAATACCGGCGCGAACACCGAAGTAGGACTTGTTCTGGGCAAAGACGCTCACAGACAGAGCCACAGCAGCGAAACACAGTAATAGCTTCTTCATAGGACTAATTTTTTAGTGCCCCGGGTTCCGCGAGGCGGTGAGGGATATTAGTCGGGAAACACGAACCGGCCGCTAAAACACTCCGTTAAACATGATTAGCGGATTGTTTCATTTTACAAAATTAGCAACAAAACCAAAAAAACCAAATATTTCAACTCGGAAATAGCACAAACGGCCTTTCGGCCGACCGCAAAAAAAGACGTACCCCGCTCCGCAGGGCACGTCGGAAAAATTTGTATAACGCTATCAGAAATTGTAACCCAGTGTAATAAATGAATTGATATTTCTATAGTTAGGGCCATTTACCGACAGGTTGTCGCCGATATTCATAAGGCCCACCTCGAACCCCAGGCCGAAGTAATAGTGCTTGTTGTAGGTCGCGCCCAAAACCAGACGGACGCCGGCATCCGAGCGTTTCATCGGTCTGACACCCTCATTCTTTTCAAATGCGTTGACAGACACGCCGCCCTGCTTCACCTTACCGCCGACCCCGAAGCCATAGTAACCTCCGATGGCTGGCTGAAACGAAAATTTCCGTTTGCCGATGTGCCACCCTATCGACGCGGGAACCTGCAGATAATAGGTATTGACGTCGATCGCATCGCTCTTCGCACCAAATCCCATGAAATAGAGGCCGGTTCCGAAGTAGAAGTTTCGGATAATCGGCAGCTCATAAACGCCTCCCACATGAAAGTTGATTTTAGCATCGAGGGTCTCGGTATTTCCGTCGCTCCAAGTGCCAAGATTGGTGAGATTAACACCGGCGCGCACGCCGAACTGCGACTTATGCTGCGCAAAAGCGCCGGCGGTCAAGGCCACAGCAACGAAACAAAGTAGTACTTTCTTCATAACATTAAAGGTTTTTAAGTTATGCCCCGGGTTCCGCGGGGCGCTCTGGTCGGAGAGTGAAGAAACACGAACCTGCCGCAAAAGAACACGCTGTTAACAGTGAGTAGCGGAGTGTTCCGTTCTGCGAAATTAGCATGATCCTCCCACATTTCAAACAGCAAAAAAGGGGATTAAAACAGACAGGCGGTTTTATCGAACATACAACGGATTTTCAATAACAGAAACCCGACAGTACGTCGACCGCAGTCAGGCGGAGCGTAGCGGAAGTGTTTTTTTTTGTTTTTTCTTCGTTATGTCGTTCGGGTTTCCTACCTTTGCGGCGCTAACCTCGTCAGACAACAGCGATGAAAGTATTCACAAGCGTCAGAGAACTCCGCGCCGAGCTCGACACCCGGGACCGGTCGGGCATAGGCTTCGTACCCACGATGGGTGCGCTGCATGCCGGACACCGTTCGCTGGTGGAGCGCGCGCGCAGGGAGAACCGGACGGTCGTGGTGAGCGTCTTCGTCAACCCCACGCAGTTCAACGACCCCAACGACTTGAGGTGCTATCCGCGCACTCCCGAGGCCGACAACCGCATGCTGGAGGAGGCCGGGGCCGACTACGTACTGATGCCCTCGGTCGAAGAGATCTACCCCGAGCCCGACACCCGTCTGTTCGATTTCGGAACGGTCGACAAGGTGATGGAGGGAGCTACGCGCCCCGGACATTTCAACGGCGTGGCCCAGGTCGTGAGCCGGCTGTTCGACATCGTACGCCCCGCACGCGCCTATTTCGGAGAGAAAGATTTTCAGCAGATAGCAGTCATAAAGGCCATGGTGAACCAGTTGGGTACGGAGGTCGGGATCGTGGAGTGCGATATCGTCCGCGACACGGACGGTCTGGCACTGTCTTCGCGCAACACGTTACTGACGCCCGCGCACCGCGCCGCCGCGCCGCATATCTACGCCACGCTGCGCCGCGCTGTCGAGAAGTCGCACGAGATGACGCCGCCGGAGCTCAAAGCTTGGGTTACGGCGGAGATCGAGCGCGAGCCGCTGCTCAAAGTAATATACTACCAGTCGGTCGACGCGCTGACGCTGCAGGAGGTCGACGCGTGGAGCGACTCGGAACGAATTCAGGGCTGCATCGCAATACAGGCCGGCAACATACGTTTAATAGACAACATCCGCATACGATAATGAAATTTCAGATTGAAGTCATAAAATCGAAGATCCACCGCGTAACGGTCACCCAGGCCGACCTCAACTACGTGGGCAGCATCACTATCGACGAGGCGCTGATGGACGCCGCGAACGTCATCGAGGGCGAGAAGGTGCAGATCATGGACATAAACAACGGCGAGCGTTTCGAGACCTATGTAATAAAAGGCGAGCGCAACAGCGGTTCGATATGCCTCAACGGCGCCGCGGCCCGCAAGGTCCAGGTGGGCGACGTGATCATCATCGCCTCCTACGCGCTGATGGATTTCGAAGACGCCAAGCAGTTCAAACCTTGGGTCATTTTCCCCGACACGGCGACCAATAAGTTGATAAAATAGCTCTTTAGATAGGCCAAACCGAATAAAATCTCCCTCAAAAGGGAGATTTTATGTTTTAAATATCTATATTTACAAAATATAGGATGCGTTTCGGCAATATTTGCATGTAAATATGCAATACGGTCCTCGATTTTCACTATATTTGTACGTATACCCTCTCTTTTCCCCGCCAATAATATGGATATAACGCTTTCGATAGCGGCATTCGTGTTATCTATTATAGGCATCGCCGGTTGTATCGTTCCGGGGCTGCCGGGCAGCGTATTGAGCTACGCGGGACTTTTGTGTGCATATTTCACCTCCTACTCCACGATCTCGGCCACGGCGCTGTGGGTCTGGCTGGCAGTGGCGGTGGCGGTGAGCATCGCGGACTACTTCCTGCCTGCGTGGATGACGCGCCGCTTCGGAGGTTCGAGGGCCGGGGCGATAGGCGCCACGGTGGGAGTCTTCGCGGGATTTTTTATCTTTCCGCCCGTGGGCATTGTTCTCGGACCGTTTATCGGGGCGGTCATCGGTGAGATGATCAACGACCGGCGCGACCCCTCGAAGGCCGTGTTGGTGGGCGTCGGCTCGTTCTTCGCGTTCGTGGCCGGGACGGGAATAAAGCTCGCGGCATCGATAGGTATGTTCGTGCATGTGGTGGCCGACACATGGACGCCGCTGAAAGGCTGGTTTGCAACTATTTTCTAATTTAATGATAAAAGTATGAAGAGGTTACTAATTGTGGCGGTAGTCATCGTATCGGTGCTCTCCGCGGCTTGTAGCAAGTACAAGTACGAAACAGTGGCGGGCGACCCGCTGAAAACCCAGATGTATACGCTGGACAACGGTATGAAGGTCTACATGAGCGTCAACCGGGAGACGCCGCGCATCCAGACCTTCATCGCCGTGAAGGTCGGCGGCAAAAACGACCCCGCGGAGACCACCGGTCTGGCGCACTATTTCGAGCACCTGATGTTCAAGGGTTCGGAACAGTTCGGAACGGCTGATTACGCCACCGAAAAACCGTTGCTCGACCAGATCGAGTCGCTGTTCGAGGTATACCGCACCACCGCTGGCGATGCCGAGCGTGCTGCGATTTACCATCAGATCGACTCGATAAGCTACGAGGCGTCGAAGATTGCGATCCCCAACGAGTACGACAAGCTGATGTCGGCGATCGGCGCCCAGGGCACGAACGCTTTCACCTCGCAGGATATGACGGTCTACGTGGAAGACATCCCCTCGAACCAGATCGAGAATTGGGCCAAGATCGAGGCCGACCGTTTCAAGCACAACGTGATCCGCGGCTTCCACACCGAGCTCGAGACCGTGTACGAGGAGAAGAACATGTCGCTCACGCGCGACAGCTGGAAGGTTTGGGAGGCACTGGACGCCGCCCTGTTCCCCGGACACCCCTACGGAACACAGACCGTGCTGGGTACGCAGGAGCACCTCAAGAATCCTTCGATCACCAACATCAAGAACTATTACAAGACCTACTACGTGCCCAACAACATGGCTATCTGCCTCTCTGGTGACTTCAACCCCGACGAGATGATAACCGTTATCGAGAAGTACTTCGGCGACATGCAGCCCAACGCCGATCTGCCCAGGCTGGAGTTCGCTCCCGAGGCGCCGATCGCAGCCCCCGTGGTGAAGGAGGTATTCGGTCTCGAGGCCGAAAATATCCTTATGGGATGGCGTCTGCCCGAGGCGGTCGACAAGGCGAACGACGTGGCGCAGATCGTGGGTTCGGTACTCTACAACGGCCAGGCGGGTCTGATCGACCTCGACCTCAACCAGCAGCAGAAGACCCTCTCGGCATATGGTTTCGCGTCGCTGCAGTCGGACTACGGAGCGTTGATGCTCGCAGGCCGCCCGAAGGCAGGACAGACCCTCGACGAGGTTCGCGACCTGCTCCTGGGCGAGGTTGCCAAGCTCCGCACGGGCGATTTCGACGAGAAGCTCATCACGGCCACGGTCAACAACTTCAAAAAGGAGATGATGCAGTCGTATGAAAGCAACCGCAGTCGCGCGATGATGTACGTCGAGGCGTTCATCAACGGTGCCGACTGGGCCGACGAAGTGAAGACCCTCGACCGCATGTCGAAGATCACCAAGCAGGACGTGATCGACTGGGCGAACCAATACCTCGGCGCCGAGAGCTATGCCATCGTCTACAAGCGCATGGGCAAGGACCCCAACGAGCAGAAGATCGCAGCTCCCAAGATCACCCCTATCGCCACCAACCGCGACACCCAGAGCGAATTCCTCGTAGAGATCCAGAACGCCAAAGTGAAGCCTATCGAGCCGGTATTCGTCGATTTCAAGAAGGATATGATGCAGTTCGACGCGCGCCAGGGCGTGGACGTGCTTTACAAGAAAAATGAGACCAACGATATCTTCACGCTCATCTACGTGTTCAACACCGGAACGGAGAACGACCCCTCGCTGAATCTTGCCTTCGACTACCTGTCGTATCTGGGCACCGAGGATATGTCGGCCGAGGAGATCGCATCCCAGATGTACGACATCGCCTGCTCGTTCTCGATGTGGTCGAGAGCCAACCAGAGCTCGATCACCATCTCGGGTTTGAGCGAGAACATGGGTAAGGCGATGGAAATCGTCGAGAACCTGATCGCCAACGCACAGCCCGACGAAGCGATCCTTGAGAACCTCAAGGGCGATATGATCAAAGCCCGCACCGACAACAAGCTCAACCAGGGCCGTTGCTTCGGCGCGCTGCAGAACTACATGATGTTCGGAAGCGAATTCATCGCGCGCACGACGCTCAAGAACCCCGCGATCGAGGCGCTCACATCGGAGCAGCTGCTGGCCAAGATGGGCGAACTCACGGGCAAGCAGCACGAAATCCTCTACTACGGCCCGATGAACGACAAGCAGCTCCGCGCGGCACTCGACAAATACCACAAGACCGCCAAAGAGCTCGAGCCGCTGGAGAAGAAATTCACCGACCGTCAGCTCACTCCCCAGAGCAAAGTCGTAATGGCCGAATACGACGCCAAACAGATCTACTACCTGCAGTATTCGAACCGCGGTGAGAAGTTCGACGTGGCCAACGATCCCGAGATCTGGCTCTACAACGAATATTTCGGCGGCGGCATGAACGCCATCGTATTCCAGGAGATGCGCGAGGCGCGCGGTCTGGCCTATTCGGCATGGGCGCAGCTTGCGAATCCCTCGTTTGCCGGCGGCGACTACACCTATCTGGCATTCATCGCCACGCAGAACGACAAGATGAAGCAGGCCATAGAGGCATTCGACGACATCATCAACAACATGCCCGAATCGGAGGCAGCGTTCAACCTCGCAAAGGAGGCGCTGATCACGCAGCTGCGTACGCAGCGCACCGTGAAGGACGACGTGCTTTGGACGTATATCAGTCTGCGCGACATGGGTCTGGACCAGATCCGTGGGAAACAGATCTTCGAGAAGGTGCAGGATATGACCTTCGCCGACGTGAAGGCCACGCAGGAGAAGTGGGTCAAGGACCGCAAGTATGTCTACGGAATCCTGGGCGACGCGAAGGATCTCGACATGACGTACCTGAAGACGCTCGGCCCTATCCAGAGTGTTTCGCAGGAGGAGATCTTCGGATACTAATCTCTTTTATAGATATGAAGACCGGCTGCTCATCGGGAGCAGCCGGTCTTTTTTGTGCCATTGCAGACGTAATTTATGAGGATTTTCGGCTTCAGGCAGGGTTTCCTTTGCCGTTTCGCTTGCGGACCGGAGCTCGCGGAAGGCTGCTGTATACGCAGTAGTTAGCGGACCTCCGCGTGGCGGAACTGCAGTCCGCCGGCTTCCTCCATCGACCGAAGACCGTCCGGAATGTCATTGCGCGCACGCTTTACGTGCGTGGCTGTCCGACTACTTGTACCGCCTTGCAAATCATCGGATTACCCTGTCGGACAAGTCCTCCTCGCAATGACATATTAAAAAAAGTCTCGGTTTAACTGAACCGAGGCTTTTTCATATAATATAATAGATGCGAATTAAGGTTTGGAGGATTTTCTCGGTTTTCAGACCGAAGCTTGCGGCGGGCTGAAATACACGCAGTGGATTGCAGACCTCCGCGGGGCGGAGCTTCGGTCTGCCGACTCTCTGCGAGAGCCGGAAACACTTAAAAACGGCCTTATTTTTCCAACCATAATTCGCATTATAGGTTAATACCTATAATGTTCCGCTTTGTAGGGGCCATTTTCATCCACTCCTATATAGTCGGCCTGATGCTTCGTAAGGCGCGTGAGCTCTACGCCGATATTCTCGAGGTGCAGGCGCGCGACCTCCTCGTCGAGGTGCTTGGGCAGGCGGTAGACGTCCACCGCGAGCTCCTTCTGCCATAGTTCCATCTGCGCGAGGCACTGGTTGGTGAAGGAGTTCGACATCACGAACGAGGGGTGGCCCGTGGCGCATCCGAGGTTCACAAGGCGGCCTTCGGCGAGGATGAAGATCGAGTGTCCGTCGGCGAAAGTGTATTTGTCGACCTGGGGTTTGATGTTCGTCAGTACGGCGTCCGATTTCTCGAGGCGTGCCATCTGTATCTCGTTGTCGAAATGGCCGATGTTGCAGACGATCGCCTGGTCGCGCATCTTCTGCATATGCTCGAGGGTGATGATATCGCAGTTGCCGGTGCAGGTTACGAAGATGTTGCCCTCGGGAAGCGCGCTCTCGACGGTCTTGACCTCGAAGCCCTCCATAGCGGCCTGCAAAGCGCAAATGGGGTCGATCTCGGTGACGATAACGCGTGCGCCGTACGAACGCATCGACGCCGCGCAGCCCTTGCCTACGTCGCCGTAGCCGCACACTACGACCACCTTACCGGCGATCATAATGTCGGTGGCGCGTTTGATGCCGTCGGCCAGCGATTCGCGACAGCCGTAGAGGTTGTCGAACTTCGACTTGGTGCAGGAGTCGTTGACGTTGATCGCGGGGATCAAAAGCTCGCCCGCCTCCTGCATCTGGTAGAGGCGGTGTACGCCTGTGGTGGTCTCCTCGCTAACGCCCTTCCACTCGGCGACCGTGCGGTGCCACTTGCCGTGATCTTCGGCCAGAATCGTGCGCAGGGTGTCGAGAATCACCTCTTCCTCGTAGGACGAGGGGGCGTAGTCGAGGGTCGAGGCGTCGTTCTCGGCCTTGTAACCCTTGTGGATCAGCAACGTGGCGTCACCTCCGTCGTCGACGATCAACTGGGGACCTTTGCCGCCCGGGAACGACAGCGCCATGGCTGTGCACCACCAGTATTCGGGCAGCGTCTCGCCCTTCCAGGCGAAGACCGGAACGCCTGCGGCGGCGATCGCGGCGGCGGCGTGGTCCTGCGTCGAGAAGATATTACACGAGCACCAGCGCACGTCGGCGCCAAGTTCCACGAGGGTTTCGATCAGCACCGCCGTCTGGATGGTCATGTGGAGCGAGCCCATGATGCGTGCGCCTTTGAGGGGCTTCTGCACGCCATATTTGCGGCGCAGAGCCATCAATCCGGGCATCTCGTGCTCCGAAACCTCGATCTCTTTGCGTCCCCACTCGGCCAGCGACATGTCGGCCACCTTGTAGGGCATTGTCAAATCTAAATACATATTATTTATTTTTCAAGATATATTCTTTGTCCTTTTCGATCTGTGCGCGAAGCTCTTCGACCGATGCGAACCGGAGCTCGTCGCGGATTTTTTCGAGCAGTTCGACCCGCAGCGTGCGACCGTACAGCTCTCCCGAAAACCCCAGGATATGCGTTTCGAGATGCCGCGCCGTGGCGCCCACCGAAGGGTTGGTGCCGAGGTTCGACATGGCGTCGTAGCTCTGTCCATCGACTTCGACGCGCGAGCGGTAGACGCCGTCGGCGACTTCGAGATCGCAGGGGACGGCCACATTCGCGGTCGGGAAGCCCAGCTCACGTCCGAGCCGGCGTCCGTGCACGACTACGCCCTCCAGAACGATCGGTTTCATCAGATTTTTTCGGTCAGCTTACGCACCAGCGTAAATTGTGAGAAGAACTCCTTGGCGAAGACGCGGATGACGGTATACGATGGGATGGCAAGCAGCATTCCGAGGATTCCGGCCAGCGAGCCCGCGATGAGTATCACGAGGAAGATCTCGAGCGGATGGGCCTTCACGCGCGAAGAATAGAGCGTGGGCTGCAGCACGAAGTCGTCGAAGCCTTTGATGATGAGCAACGTGCCGGCGATAACGAACGCCGTATGCCCCGCAGTCATGCCATCGATAGGCGAAACCACGCCCACGAAGACCGAAATAATGCCGCCGATAAGCGGACCAGCATAGGGTACGACATTCATAACGGCCATGACCAGTCCGATGAAGAACGCGTCGGCAGCCGCCATTCCGAAGGCCATCATAACCAGCGATATGGCGATCATAAGTATAAAGCTCTCGGACAAAATGCCGGTGAAATAGCGCACCAGAAGCGTGGTTACTGACTCCAGGGCGCGGGTCGCGTTGTCGTGGTATTTTTCGGGGAACATCGACGTCACCATGGCCGAGAAAAGCCCTTCGTCCTTGAGGAAGAAGAACGTGATGAACGTAATCGAGAATATCGCCACCACGGACGAGATCACCACATTGACGATAGACGAGAAGACCTTGTTCAGCGACTCCACGTCGACAACCTGTCGGGCAGCCGAAGCCAGGGCGTCAGGCAACGAGAAAGTGCTTTCGGGCAGCGCGAAGAAACCCTGCAGGTAGTGCTGCACACGGGCGATGGGTTCCTCGATATTGCTTACAACAGATGCGTAGTCGAGGTTCGAGAGCTGGTAGACCTTATTGAAGACCAACGGCACGAACAGCGAGCACAGCGTGGCGAGCACCACCCAGATAACCACGAGCGTCGTAAGCGCCGCAAGCCAGCGCGGAATGCGCCATTGCCTGATATGCAGCGTTGAGAGTCGCTTGACCAGCGGGTTACCCACCACGGCCAGCACGGCCGCGATAAGGATATAGACGACTATCGAGCTGAAATACCAGACCAGGAACAGCACGGCCGCGGCAATGGCCGCGCCCACGATGAATTTGATGATCGTCTGGGGAGTCGCCGTCATAATTTATTCTGCTTTAGGCAGACGCGCGATGGGTGTCTGCGAGCCTACGACCGAATCGCCGATCTCAACCAGCAGTTCGCTATCCTTGGGGATCAGCACGTCGATACGCGAGCCAAACTTGATAAATCCGCAGACGCTGTTCTGCTCCACGGGTTTGCCGACCTTCATATACGAAACGATACGGCGCGCGATGAGTCCCGCAATCTGGCGGAAAAGCACGCGCTGGCCCGAGGCCGTTTTTACGACCGTGGTCGTGCGCTCGTTCTCGGTCGACGACTTGGGATGCCAGGCCACCAGAAAACGACCCGGGTGGTATTTGAAATACTCGACCTCGCCGCCCACGGGGAACCAGTTCATATGGACGTTGGTGACGGACATAAAGATCGAGATCTGCATCATATCTTCGTTCATGTGTTCTTTTTCGGTCACGACCTCCGTCACGACCACGCGGCCGTCGCAGGGCGAAAAAACAAGGTCGGCGTCGTGGATCTGCACGCGGCGGGGTTCGCGGAAGAACGCCACGATGAAAAACCAGAACAGCAGCAGCAGCACGGCACTCACCCACAGCAGCGTTGTGTTGGAGTCGCTCGTCAGCAGGTGATAGATAAGCCACCAGAACAGGGCGCACACCACGCCGGAGAGACCTATGATTTTGTAACCTTCTTTATTAATCTTCATAATTTCGATGGGTTATTTCGATGGGTTATAGAATGAAAAGCATATATACAAAAACAAACGGCGCCGACAGCAGCATGGCGTCGAAACGGTCCAGCACACCCCCATGGCCGGGGATCAGGGCTCCGGAATCTTTGGTCTCGGCGGCACGCTTGAACATCGACTCGGCCAGGTCGCCGAAGACGCCCGCGACGGCCGCAACCAGCGCAAGACCCGCCCACGCCCAGACATTCGCGTCGAGCGCATATGCGGCTCCCACGCCCATGGCGACGGCGCCCGCGAGACCTCCGAAGAATCCCTCCCAAGACTTCTTGGGCGAGAGGCGTTCGAAAAGGCGGTGCTTACCTATTGTCATGCCGACAAGGTAGGCGAAGACGTCGTTGGCCCAGATGATCAGGATGTAAAATATAAGCATCCATGGGTCCCAGAATTTCGCGCCAAGCATAGGGATCAGGCACATAAGTGCAAAAGGAACAGCTACATAGCACACGCCCATTATCGTCACACCGATATTGGCTACAGGATTTTCGCGCTTACGGTAAAGCTCGCAAATGAACATCACGAAAGGCAACAGGAACAAGGCCGCCGAGGCGCATACAAATATAATATCCGTACCCCCGTGCGCCGGGACATCGAACCCGCAATAAAAAGCACAATAGACAGTTATCAGCAAAATCAGGACGCCCATAGCCAGACCCAAGAATTTCTGTGGTGCGGCACCGCGCTTCTCTGCCAATGTATAAAATTCAAGGATTCCGCCAATGGTCAGCACCAACATAAGCGCGCCGAAGCTCCACTGCGACCATATAATAGCTCCCAGCATCACAACAGCAAGCGCAAATCCGCTTACCGTGCGAACCAGAAGGTTTTTCATTTTATCACTCATTTATAAATTTTGGTTGGGTTAGGTGTTCGTAGGGTTAGGCTTCGGGATCGACCGGAGCCTTGGATTTGGCCTTTTCCTTGGATACAGACGCGGTTTTTTCCTTGGCTGCAGCCTTTGTTTTGGCCGCGGGTTTTTCCTTGGCTTTGGTTTTGGCCGTAGGCGCAGATGCTGCAAATAAGTCGGGAGCGCTCGTCTCGGCTGCCGCGGGCTCGGCCTTAACTTCGGCCTTGGCGTCAGGTTTGACGTAGGCGTCGACGTCGGATGTGGCTCTTGCCAGCTCTTCGGCTTTTGCCTTCGCGGCGGCCTCCTTCTGCTCCTTAAGGATGTCTTTCTTGCGCTTGCCGAAGATGCGCTCCACGTCTTCCGTGAAGACGACCTCTTTCTCGAGCAGCAGCTCGGCGAGCTGTTTCAGACCGTCGGCGTGATCCTTCAGAACCGTTTCGGCCATTTTATAGCCCTCGTCGATGACCTTCTTGGTCTCGGCATCGATCTGTTGGGCCGTAAGTTCCGAATAGGGCTTCGTGAAAGCCATATCGCTCTGACCCGTAGAGTCATAGTAGCTCAATGTACCCACATTTTCGCTCATGCCGTAGTAGGCCACCATGGCATAGGCCTGCTTGGTAACGCGCTCCAGATCGTTCAAGGCGCCGGTCGAAATCTCACCGAAAGTGAGTTTTTCCGACACACGGCCGCCGAGCGTGGCCGCCAGTTCGTCCATCATCTGCTCGCGGGTCGTGATCTGCCGCTCCTCGGGCAGGTACCATGCGGCGCCCAGTGCGCGGCCGCGGGGGATGATCGTAACTTTGATAAGCGGGCTTGCGTTCTCGAGTATCCAGCTCACGGTGGCATGACCGGCCTCGTGATAGGCTATGACGCGTTTTTCGTCGTCGGTGATGATCTTATTCTTGCGTTCCAGACCGCCGATTATGCGGTCGATAGCGGCGAGGAAGTCCTCTTTCGTGATCAGTTTTTTGCTGTGGCGCGCGGCGATAAGTGCGGCCTCGTTGCAGACGTTGGCGATATCGGCGCCCGAAAATCCCGGAGTCTGACGCGCCAGGAACGAGCGGTCGAGCTGCGGATCGAGCTTCAGCGGACGCAGGTGCACGTCGAAAATCTCCTGACGCTCCTTGACGTCGGGTAAACCCACTTCGATCTGCCGGTCGAAGCGGCCTGCGCGCATCAGGGCCTTGTCCAGAATATCGGCGCGGTTGGTCGCCGCGAGGACGATGACACCGGCGTTGGTCTGGAATCCGTCCATCTCCGTAAGGAGCTGGTTCAGTGTATTTTCGCGTTCGTCGTTACCCGAGAACCCGGCGTTCTTGCCGCGGGCGCGGCCTATGGCGTCGATCTCGTCGATAAAGACGATACAGGGGGCTTTCTGCTTGGCCTGCTCGAAGAGGTCGCGAACGCGCGAAGCGCCCACGCCCACGAACATCTCGACGAAATCCGATCCCGAGATCGAGAGGAACGGAACGTTGGCCTCGCCTGCAACAGCCTTGGCCAGCAGGGTTTTACCGGTTCCCGGAGGACCTACAAGCAGGGCACCCTTGGGAATTTTCGCACCCAGTTCGCGGTATTTGTCGGCCTTCTTGAGAAAATCAACAATCTCCATGATCTCTACCTTCGCCTCCTCGAGGCCCGCTACATCTTTGAAAGTCACGCGTTTGGCATTGTCCTTATCGAACACTTGCGCACGGGCTTTGCCCACGTTCATGATGCCACCGCCACCTCCGCCGCCGGCACCACCGCGCGACATGGAGCGCATGAGGAAGAACCAGACGCCGATGATCAGCACCCAGGGCAACAGATTGACCAGCAGGTTCGTCCAGCCGTTTTCTTTATTTTCATAGACAACCGGAACCGTCTGCTCCGAATGCCCCTGGGCGGCTTTGAGGTCCTCGCGGAACGAGTCCACCGAACCAATGGTGAACGTTACCTGCGGACCGGCTTCGGGGACATGGCTGAAACGCTTGTCGGTAGCGTCGCTGCGGTACTTCTCGACGGCCTCTTTCTTAAGAAAAACCTCCGCTTCGTTGCGGTTGACGATCACGATCTTCTCCACTTCGTCGCGCTCGACCATCGGCTTCACGACCGACCAGTTGCCGGGAAGCGGCGTGGGGGCGGACTCTCCCAGAATGGAGTAGCCGATGATGATCGCGCCAAGGATACCCCACACCCACATAAGTGAGGGGCGGGGCACGTTGACATTGATCTTGTTTTTGCCCTTATTATTTTTATTTTGCTTTGCCATAAAATTTACTCCTCGTATTCGTATTTGGTCATCGGCGCGTCGGCCCACAACTCCTCGAGCTTGTAGAAACTGCGCAGGTCGGTCTGGAAGATGTGCACCACCACGTCCACGTAGTCCATGGCGATCCACAACGCGCTCTGCTGGCCCTCGATACGCCACACTTTTTCACCCAGCGTCTCCTGCACCTTTTCCTCGATACCTGCGGCGATAGCGCCCACCTGCGTCGTGGAATCGGCATTGCAGACCACGAAATGGGAACATATCGCGCCGTCGAATTTCGACAGGTCGAGGGATACAATATTCTTACCTTTTTTATCTTCGATCGCACTGACGATCGTTTCTATCAATTTATCCATTCTATAATTTTCAATACAGTCACTATAACCTCACAAAGATACGATAATAGAATGATATTTAAAAGCCCGCACACGACAAATACGACCTCCAAACCAAAAAAAGCGGCCTTTTCGGATCGCTTTCGTGAAGTTGCCCATGAGTTTGCGAAAAATGTTTCTGTTCGGGCGGCGGATCGGGAACGGGCGGCTTGCCGGATAGGAGTACTCCGGCGATTAGGTGAGGGTGAGGGCGGCTTCGGCGACAACGGCTTCGGGAAAAAGGGCTTCGGGGATGAGAGAATGAAAGCGGCGAGAGGTTGCGTCGGCAAGAAGAAGAATGGCTGCGGCTTGCGATCAGGCGCGGAGAGAGTATTGCGGGTATAAGGGGGGGGGTGATGAAGTTCCGGCCTGTTCTTCGGCCTGCAAAGCGAGCCGGCGGGCCGAAGGTCCGCTCTGCAGAGATCCGCTCCGCACTACGTTCCGAACCGCTCGCCGCGAGCTTCGACCCGCGGATAGAAAAACCAGCAGGCCGCACCTGAATGGCAAGTCCGCGAACACAAAGTCCAACCGTCGCCGGGTGGTGGTGGTGGTGGTGGTGGTGGTGGTGGTGGTGCAGGGATTATGCCTCGACCTTGTTGCCAACGCTGGCAAGAATCGTGGCGTTGAGCGCCTTGATGATCGAACTTTTGACGTACGTGCGTCTTACGGCCACGGCTATTTTGCGTGACGTAGCGCCCTTGGCCAGCGTTTTCAGCCGATCTCGACGGTCTCTGGGGATATACTCCACGGCCATTTCGGGAATGACCGTGAGGCAGGCCGTGCAATCAACGATGCGCATGAGCGTATCGAGCGAGCCCGATTCGAACGAATAGTGCGACGGAATGTCGCGGCGAGCCTGGCACAACTCGATGATCTGGTCGCGCATGCAGTTGCCGGGGCTCAATATGACGAGCTCCTTGAGGTCGATGTCCTCGATGCGGATATTTTGGCGCTCATAGAGCTGGTTATCAGGTGATACGTAGGCAAAGAAGCGGTCGTTGAAAAGTTCCTGCTCGTTGATTCCTTCGCCGCACGTTCCGCTGGCAACCAGCGCCGCGTCGATGCGGTCGCGCTTGAGCGCCTCGACGACGTCGGCGGTGACCATCTCGGTGATCTCGAGCTCGACATTCGGGTAGTCGTGTACAAATGTGGGGATGAATTTATGCAACAGGTAGGGTGCGATCGTGGGGATAACGCCCAGGCGCAACTTGCCCGCCGTCTCGCCCTTGAGTTCGGCGACCGACTCGCGGATATTATTATAGGCGCGGAGTGTTTCGCGGGCTCGATCGAGAACCACCTCGCCGGCCTCGGTGGGGATAACAGGCTTCTTCGAGCGGTCGAGAAGCACCACGCCGAGCTCCTCCTCGAGGGCTTTAACCTGCATCGAAAGCGACGGTTGCGTCACAAAACAATGTTCGGCGGCCTGTGAAAAACTGCCGCAATTGGCGACCGACAGCAAGTACTCGAGTTGGATTATAGTCATAGTGAGGGATTATTTCATTGGCCAAAAATATAAAAAAAATCTATATTGCGCAACTTTATTAGGTCACGCGCGCGGATTTTCGTATGTTTGTCAGCAAAATACATTAACAAACACCTCATGGGAAAGATAATTCTTACGGGCGACCGCCCCACCGGCCGACTTCATCTGGGACACTTCGTGGGCTCGCTGCGCCGCCGCGTCGAGCTGCAGAACTCGGGAGGGTTCGAGAAAATATTCATAATGATCGCCGACGCCCAGGCACTTACCGACAATGCCGACAACCCGGAAAAGGTGCGTCAGAATATCATCGAGGTAGCTTTGGACTATCTGTCGTGCGGTCTCGACCCCGCAAAATCGACCATGTTCATCCAGTCGCAGGTGTCGGAGCTGTGCGAGTTGGCGTTCTATTATCAGAACCTGGTGACGGTGCAGCGCCTGCAGCGCAACCCGACCGTTAAAGCCGAGATTCAGCTCCGCGGATTCTCCGAAAGCGCCACCGAAGACAATGAGGGCGACACCCGGCAGAAACAGGGCATCCCCGTTGGTTTCTTCACCTACCCCATCAGCCAGGCGGCCGACATCACGGCTTTCAAAGCCACGACCGTTCCCGTGGGCGAGGATCAGGTTCCGATGATCGAGCAGACGCGCGAGATAGTACATAAATTCAACGCGGTTTACGGCGAGGCTTTGGTCGTGCCCGAGATACTGCTGCCCGAGAATGCGGCTTCGATGCGGCTTCCGGGAACCGACGGCAAGGCCAAGATGAGCAAGTCGCTGGGCAACTGCATCTACCTTTCGGACACGCCCGAAGAGCTCAAGAAGAAGGTGATGGGCATGTATACCGATCCCGATCACCTGCGCGTCGAAGATCCCGGCAAGATCGAGGGCAACACGGTATTTACCTACCTCGACGCATTCAGCCGTCCCGAGCATTTTTCACGTTTTTTGCCGGAGTACGCTTCGCTGGAAGAACTCAAGGCGCATTATCAGCGTGGCGGACTGGGTGACGTGAAGGTCAAGAAGCTGCTTATCGCTATTCTGGAAGAGCTTCTGGAACCCATTCGCGAGCGCCGCAAGTATTATGAGGGCCGCATCGAGGAGGTCTACGAGATCCTGCGCGCAGGATCGGCGGAGGCTTGTAAAGCTGCTGCTGCAACGCTCGACGATGTAAAGAAGGCTATGAAGATCAACTACTTCGACGACAAGGCCCTTATCAGCGAGCAGGCCGAGCATTTCGCGGCGAAGAACGAGTAGTTGCGTATTTTGGGGCTTTCGGAGAAAGCCTGCAGGCCGTAGCTGCGCCACGCGAACGTTTTCGATAAGCGAGAGCAGAGCGAGTTTGCTCGCTTTGCCGAGCGCAGAAAACGACGGCGAAGCCAAGGCCTGCTCTCTACTACGTATCTATCAGCCCGCCGCGAGCCACGGCCCGAAAACGGAAGACAGCCGCATAACGTCAAGAATAATATTTAATTCTTAATTATCGAAGATGAGGTTCCACCCCGAACGCATATACTCCGCATTCATACGCCTCACCAGGCGCATGAGCGACAGCCAGATGATGATGCTTCTGGCGGTCGTGGTCGGTGTGCTCGCGGGCGTGGGAACCTACCTGTTCGAAATACTGCTTCACGTCATCAAAAGCGGCCTGACAAACTGGTTTCCGGTCGACAGCGCCCATTTCCTCTATTTGGTCTATCCCGCCGTGGGCATAATTCTGGCAACGCTGTTCGTGAAATATGTCGTCCGCGATAACATTTCGGAGGGCGTGACACGTGTCTTGTACGCCATGTCGAGCCGCGACTCGCGCATAGCCCCCCACAACACCTGGACCTCGGTCGTAGGCGGTGCCACGACCATCGGATTCGGCGGCTCGGTGGGTCCCGAGGCACCGATCGTGCTCACGGGTGCGGCCATAGGCTCGAACATCGGGCGCCTTGCGCGACTCAACTACAAGCATACCACCCTGCTACTGTGCTGCGGCGCCGGAGCGGCCCTGGCGGCGATCTTCAAGGCGCCGATCACGGGTGTGGTTTTCGTGCTCGAGATCCTGATGCTCGACATCACCGCCGGCTCGGTCATTCCGCTGCTTATCGCCTCGATCACCGCCACGACCATGGCGTTTATGCTGCGCGGCTTCGACCCCATTCTGGCCGTGACTTTGAAGCCCGCCGACGCGTTCGAACTATGGCAGATCCCGCTGTTCATCCTGCTGGGTGTGACGTGCGGATTGATGGCGTGGTACTTCACGTCGATGAACACCCGTGTGGGAACCCTTTTCCGCGGCATCGACAAGCAATACAAAAAATGGATTTTGGGAGGCACGGTGCTCGGCCTGCTCATCTTCATCTTCCCGCCGCTCTATGGCGAGGGTTACGAGGCGCTTATGACCTTGATGCACGGCGACGCCAGGGATCTGTTCAACAACTCGCTATTCTATCAGTTCCGCGGTATAGACTGGGTGGTCATATGCTTCGTCATCGCCACGATGTTCTTCAAAGTCATCGCCATGGCCTCGACCAACGCCGCGGGAGGCGTGGGCGGAACGTTCGCGCCGTCGCTGTTCGTCGGAGCGTTCACCGGAGCCACCATGGCGCTGGTCTGCAATACGTTCTTCGATCTGGAGGTGTCGATCGTGTCGTTCACGCTGGTCGGCATGGCGGGCGTGATGTCGGGCGTGATGAAGGCGCCGCTGACTTCGATCTTTCTTATCGCCGAGTTGTCGAGCGGCTATGGGCTTTTCATTCCGCTGATGACTACGGCCTGCATCTCGTTTGCCGTGGATTACTACCTCGACCCCGACTCGATCTACACCAAGCAACTGCGCCAGAGGGGTGAACTTCTGACCCACGACAAAGACAAATCGGTGCTCGTTTTCCTCAAGCTCGATGAGTTGATGGAGACCGATTTCATGCGCATAAAGGAGAACATCACGCTGGGCGACATCGTGCACATCATCTCCACCGCGCGCAGAAATATTTTCCCGGTGATCGACAATTTCGGACGCCTGCTGGGCATCGTACAGCTCGACGATCTGCGTGAGGATATGTTTAAACCCGAGCTCTACGGACGCCCCATCTCCGACTACATGATACCGCCGCCGGATATCATCCTCGAGCACGAGGCCATCCAGAGCGTAATCCAGAAATTCGAGGACAAGCATACGTGGATGCTGCCCGTGGTCGACAAGCAGAAGCGCTATCTGGGCTTTATCTCCAAGTCGCGGATACTAAATGCTTACCGCGAACAACTCATGAAAATACAGCAATAAAATCGCTGTATTTTATTTCACATAGCCCCCACCCTTTTTCGAAAGGGAGGCTTAAACAGACCAAACATGAATATAGAATCTATTACCAATCTCTGGCCCAACGAACTGGACTGCGCGATAACGGTGTGCGACACAGAGGGCGTAGTCGTCTATCAGAATGACAAGTCACGCAATGCCGACGGTAATTTTGTGGGCAAGTCGATGATCAAATGTCATGGCGAAAAAGCCCGCGGCATCATCGACCGTCTGCTGACCGAGGGCGGCTCGAACACCTACACCATAGAGAAAAAGGGCGCACATAAACTCATCCACCAAACCCCGTGGCGCGTGGAGGGTAAGATCTGCGGACTCGTGGAGTTCTCGATCGTGACGCCGGAACCTATGGAACATTTCGTGCGCGGATAATCTGGCTAACGAGAATAAAATCCCGATATAATTTTCAACTTTTTGGAGGACATTATATGTCCTCCAATTTTTTTATCGCAAAAAATAATGTCGCGTTTACTTGCAAATATGTAAAACATACTTTACATTTGTCGTAGATTAAATCACTAAAACTTTTTTATTATGACAAAAGAGATGTTACTGCCCAATTGGTTTAAGAAGATCGGATGGGTGATTTTTATTCCCGCGGCGATTCTGGGATTGCTAATATGCGTCAGTGATTTCAGCCTCGGCGACAGCCTTTCGGAAACAGCCTCCCGTATTATGAACAACGCGGCGTTGACAGGCATAATCGCCGGCAGCTTTCTGGTAACCTGCTCTCGCGAGAGGATCGAGGACGAAATGGTCGGCCGCATACGCCTCAACGCCCTGCTATCGGCGCTATATGTCAACTACGCCCTTGTTATAATAGCTGCGCTCGTATTCTACGAACTGCGGTTCCTGGAGGTGATGATCTACAATCTGGCAACCCTGCCGGTGCTGTTCCTCGCGATTTACGAGGTCTGCCTGTGGCGTTTCAAACATTCCGCGCAAGATGAAGAATAGGATCCGCGTCGAACGCGCCGAGGTGCGCATGACGCAGCAGCAGCTGGCCGATGCCGTGGGTGTAAGCCGCCAGACGGTGAATGCCATAGAGACGGGACGCTTCGTGCCCTCGACGGTGCTGGCGCTGAAGATCGCGCGGCAGTTCGGCAAGGCTGTCGAGGAGGTTTTTCAGTTGGAGGAGGGGGATTGACGGCCAGCCCCTGCCGATGTCGGCGGAGAAATATCGAAGTCCATGCCAATTTCTGCCACCGGGCATGACCCAACCGGTTTTCGGCTTGCGAAGTAAGCCGGCTGGCTGCAGTCGACGCTGTCAGCGAGAGTAGAGACCGTTGGCGAACTATGCCGAGCCAAGAGGAGGAAAACAAGCGTAGCGTAGTTAACTCCGCCCGCAGAGGCCGACTGTACATTACGTTCCGCGTCGTCCGCCGCGAACTGCTGTCCGAGAACAAAAATTGCGAAGCGCGGCGATATTATTTGACATCGCCGCGCTTCGCAATATATACCGTTAGAGTTTAATATCGTAGATCTGCACCACGCCCTGCAGTTTCCCGCCAGCATCGGCCACGATCAGCGAGGTGACCTTGTTGCGGGTCATCATCTCCTCGGCCTTGATAAGCTTCGCCTCGGGAAGAATGGTCTTGGGATTGGGCGAGGCGATGTCCGAGGCCTTGATATTGAAGAATTCGGCCTTAAGACGCTCCATGGCGCGGCGGATATCGCCGTCGGTCACGATACCCGTGATGCGGTCGCCCTCGCAGACGATGATAAGCCCCAGTCCGCCCTTCGAGATAGCATGGATCATATCCACGGCAGGGCAGTCGGGCCCGACAACCGGCAAATCGGCCGAACGCATAACGTTCCCCACGGTCATAAGCAGGCGGCGGCCCAGGCTTCCTCCCGGGTGCAGGCGTGCGAAATCGACACTCGTGAAGGATCTCATATGCATCAGCGACACGGCCAGCGCATCGCCCATGGCGATCTGGGCCGTGGTCGACGAGGTGGGTGCCAGATGCAGGATGCAGGCCTCCTCGCGCACGCTGACGTCGAGGTGGATATCGGAGTTCTTGGCCAGGGCCGACTCGGGATTGCCGGTCATGGAGATCAGCTTATTGCCATTGGCGTGGATGAAAGGAACGATCTTCAGTATCTCGTCGGTCTCGCCCGAGTAGGACAGCGCGACGACGATATCGTCCTTCGAGATCATGCCCAGGTCGCCATGGAACGCTTCGCCGGGATGCAGGAAGAAGCTCGGGGTGCCGGTCGACGCGAGGGTCGCGGCAATCTTGCGGCCTACGAGGCCCGACTTGCCCATACCCGTGATGATGCACTTGCCTTGTCCGCCGAGGATCAGCTCCACGGCCTCGGCAAAGTTGTCGCCCAGGCGCTCCTCCATGCACTGGAGGGCCTCCAACTCGGTATGGATAGCCTTGCGGGCCAGTTCCAGAATCTGCGCCTTTGTACTGTCGGTCATGCTATAGCAGGGATTTTATTAACGATTCGAGCTCATCGAGGCGGAGCATATTGGGTCCGTCGCTCAATCCGCGGTCGGGATCGGGGTGCACCTCGAAGAAGAAGCCGTTGGCGCCGAACGCCTTGGCGGCCTGCGCCATCGAGGGGATGAATTCGCGGTTGCCGCCGGTTTTGCCGCCTGCAGCGCCCGGACGTTGCACCGAATGGGTGCAGTCCATGACCACCGTAGGAGCGATTTTGAGCATGTCGGGGATATTGCGAAAATCGACAACCAAATTATTGTAGCCAAACGAGTTACCTCGCTCGGTAAGCCACACTTCGGTCGCTCCTGCCTCGCACGCTTTTTCGTAGGGGTATTGCATATCGACGCCCGAGAGGAACTGCGCCTTTTTGATATTCACGGTCTTTCCGGTCTTGGCCGCGGCGACCAGCAGGTCGGTCTGGCGGCAGAGAAACGCCGGGATCTGGATCACGTCGACGACCTCGCCCACGGGCGCGGCCTGCCACGATTCGTGGATGTCGGTGAGCAGCTTCAGCCCCCACTTCGAACGTACGTCGGCGAGCATCTGCAGTCCTTTGTCGATGCCCGGACCGCGGTAGGACGAGATCGACGTGCGGTTGGCCTTGTCGAACGACGCCTTGAAGATGATCTCGGTGCCAAGGGCCTTATTGATCGCCACGATGCGTTCTGCGACCGTGTCGAGCAACTCGGGGGACTCTATGACGCAGGGGCCTGCGATGAATTTTATTGCCATAAAATTTCAATTAAGAATTAAAAAATAAGAATCAGCCATTCGGACGCCTGCTCTCAATCTTTAATTTTTCATTTTTAAATGAGAAAGGCCTCGGCCTTCCGTAAGTCTTCGGGTGTATCGATGCCAATCGTCTCGACATCGGTGATACCCACGCCTATCTTGTATTCGTTTTCGAGCCAGCGCAGCTGCTCGAGCGATTCGGCCAGTTCCAGCGGCGACTGCGGCAGCGAAGTCACGGCCTTCAGCACGCCGGCACGGAATGCATAAAGGCCGATATGCTTGTAAAAAATATGCCTTGCGAGCCATTCCTCGCGCTCCACGCCGCGCAGGTAGGGAACGACCGAACGTGAAAAATACAATGCCCTCGACTGTGCATCGAGAACTACCTTCGGGGAGTTAGGGTTTTCCAACGCAGCGAGGCCGTCGGCCGGTGCGAACGGCTTCACGAGTGTCGCGATGTCGGTCGAAGCGTCGTCGAAACAGCGTTTCACGGCCTCGAGTTGCGAAGCCTGAATAAAAGGCTCGTCGCCCTGAACGTTGACTACCACGTCGTACTCCCGGCCCTGCTTGCAATAGGCTTCCCAGCAACGGTCTGTGCCGCTTTTATGGTCGGGCGAGGTCATTTCGACCTTGCCGCCGAACGCCTTGACGGCATCGTAGATGCGCTCATCGTCAGTCGCCACAACGGCATCGTCCAACACACCGGCCACCTGCTCGTAGACACGCTGGATCATGGGCTTACCGCCGAGCATGGCCAGCGGCTTGCCCGGAAAGCGCGTCGACGCATAGCGTGCGGGGATGATTGCTATGAATTTCAGAGCCATATTATTCCAGTGCGAGGGCTAAAACTTCGTCATTCGTGCGGACATAGTGGAACGTCAATCCCGCGATATACTCCTCCTTGATCTCACTGATATCCTTGCGGTTATCCTCCGAGAGGATCAGCTCGGTGATGCCCGCGCGCTTGGCCGCCAGGATCTTCTCCTTGATGCCGCCCACCGGGGTCACGCGGCCGCGGAGGGTTGTTTCGCCCGTCATGGCGATGCGCTCCCTGACCTTGCGGCCCGTGTAGGTCGAGACGATCGAGGTGACCATCGTGATACCGGCCGAAGGGCCGTCCTTGGGAATAGCTCCCTCGGGAACGTGGATATTGATATCGTTCTTCTCGAACATTTCAAGGTCGATGCCGAGCTCCTTGTGGTGGGCCATGACCCACTCGTGGGCGATGGTCGCCGACTCCTTCATCACGTCGCCCAGGTTACCCGTGAGGCTCATCTTGCCCTTGCCGGGGGTGAGGCACGACTCGATGTAGAGGATGTCGCCGCCGACTTCGGTCCACGCCAGTCCGGTCACGACGCCCTGCATATTCGCCACCTCATACTCCTCGCGCAGGAAGCGCGGGATGCCGAGCATCTTCTCGACGTCCTGCTTCGATATTTCGGGTGCAAAGGCCTCGTCGAAGGCAATCTGCTTGGCTCTCGAGCGAGCGATCTTCGCAAGGTTCTTGTCCAGCGAGCGGACGCCCGATTCGCGCGTGTAACCCGAGATGATAGCTTCCACGACCTCGGGAGCCATGGTCATCTCCTGCTCCTTGATGCCGTGAGCCTCGCGCTGTTTGGGCAGCAGGTGGTCGAGGGCGATGCGCACCTTCTCTTCGAGGAGGTAGCCGGCGATGTTGATCATCTCCATACGGTCCCTCAGCGCAGGTGCGATGTTGGCGATATTGTTGGCCGTGGCGATGAAAAGGACTTTCGACAGGTCGTATTCCATGTCGATATAGTTGTCGTGGAACGTGGTGTTCTGTTCGGGGTCGAGCACCTCCAAGAGTGCACTCGAGGGGTCGCCGTGGTTCGATACTGTCACCTTATCGACCTCGTCGAGGATGATTACGGGGTTCGACGAACCGCAGCGCTTGATGGTCTGGATGATACGTCCGGGCATGGCACCGATGTAGGTACGGCGATGTCCGCGGATCTCCGACTCGTCGTGCAGACCGCCCAGCGAGATACGGCCGAACTTGCGGTCGAGGGCCGCGGCCACGGACTTGCCAAGCGAGGTCTTACCCACTCCCGGAGGGCCGTAGAGGCACAAAATGGGCGATTTGAGGTCGCCTTTGAGCTTTATCACGGCCAGATGCTCCAGGATGCGCTCCTTCACCTCGTCCAGACCGAAATGGTCGCGGTCGAGCTGTTCGCGGGCGCACTGCAGGTCGAGGTTATCTTTCGTGACGTCGTTCCAGGGCAACTCGAGCAGCAGGTTGAGGTAGGTCATCTGCACCGAATATTCGGCCACGGCTGGGTTGAGCCGCTCGACCTTCTGCAACTCCTTCTCGAACGTTTCGCCGACCTCCTTGGGCCAGTTTTTATCCTTCGCCTTTTCGCGCATCTTCTCGATGTCGGCATCGGCGCCGTCGCCCAGTTCGTCCTGAATCGTACGCATCTGCTGCTGGAGATAGTAGTCCCGCTGCTGCTTGTCGATCTCCTGCTTCACGCGCTCCTGGATCTCGTTCTTGAGCTCCGCCAACTGCTGTTCGCGGACCAATATTTCGAGTAATTTGCGCGAACGTGCCAGCAGGCCGGGGGCTTCGAGCAGCGACTGGCGGTCTTCGTCCGAGAGCTCCATGTTGGAGCAGATGAAGTTGATGATGCCACGCTTGGAGTCGATATTTTTGATCGCGAACGCCGCCTCCTTGGGCATCGTGGGCGAGACGTTGATGATGTTGAGCGCCACGTCGCGCACCGAGTCGACCAGCGCTTCGAACTCCACGCTCTTCAGATCGGGGGTGGTGTCGCGCAAGGGCGTGACCCGAGCCTTGAAATAGGGCTCGGAGGTGATGTATTCGCGGATCTCGATCTTTTCAAGACCGTTAAGAATCACGGTCAGGTTGCCGTTGGGCATCTCCAGTATCTTGATGATGCGCGCGGCGGTTCCCACCTTGTACATATCTTCGGGATCGGGATCCTCAACGTCGCTCTCGCGCTGCAGCACGGCACCCAGGATGCCGTTCTCAGCATTCACGGCGCGGACAAGGGTCATACTTTTGTCGCGGCCGACCGTAATGGGCGTTATCGCGCCCGGAAAAAGCACCGAACTGCGAAGCGTGAGAATGGGTATTATTTCGGGAATCTCGACCTCCTCCTGGGGCTCGTCGCCGCTCGTGACGATAGGGATCACACGGTGCTGACCGTCCGTCAGCTCGGGGATCATGTCCAGGCTGTCGAAGTCGAATAATTCGGTTTTATCTTTTTTGCTCATAGTTACATATATATAATGTCGCAAAGATAACGTTTTTTTGTACTATTTATTTCATCTTTGGCAGAATGTTAATAACTTTGGAGCTTCAAAATTAGTCAAAATTTCACATATGCAGATAGCTGACAAATATTCGCCCGTACAGATAGAGTCGAAATGGTACGACTTCTGGATCGAGAACCGCCTTTTCCACTCCGAGCCCGACGCCCGAAAGCCCTACACGATCGTCATCCCGCCGCCCAACGTGACGGGTATGCTCCACATGGGCCACATGCTCAACAATACGCTGCAGGATGTGCTGGTGCGCCGCGCGCGTATGTCGGGACTCAACGCCTGCTGGGTTCCGGGCATGGATCACGCCTCGATTGCCACGGAAGCGAAGGTCGTTGCGATGCTGCGCGAGCAGGGGATCGAGAAGGCGTCTTTGACACGCGAAAAATTCCTCGAATATGCATGGGAATGGAAGGAAAAATACGGCGGCGTGATCCTTCAGCAGCTGCGCAAGCTGGGCGCCTCGTGCGACTGGGAGCGCACGTGCTTCACGATGGACGAACCCCGTACAGAGAGCGTTCTGCAGGTATTCTGCGACCTTTATGAAAAGGGCAAGATCTACCGCGGCGTGCGCATGGTCAACTGGGATCCGTCGGCCAAAACGGCGCTTTCGGACGAGGAGGTCGTATTCAAGGAGTCGCACGGTAAATTATATTATCTGCGTTATATCGTCGAGGGCACCGACAAGGCGATCATCGTCGCCACGACGCGCCCCGAGACCATTCTGGGCGATACTGCGCTGTGTGTCAATCCGGACGACGAGCGCTACGCGTGGCTTCCGAAAGATGCGCGGGTCATCGTGCCTCTGGTCGGTCGTTCGGTGCCTGTTATCCGCGACACGTATGTCGATATCGAATTCGGAACCGGAGCGTTGAAAGTCACTCCTGCTCACGACGTTAACGACTATATGCTGGGAGAAAAATACGGACTCGAGACCATCGATATTTTCAACGACAACGGTACGATCAACGATAAGGTCGGCATGTATGTCGACATGGACCGTTTCGCCGTGCGCAAGCAGATCGAAAAGGACCTCGCTGCTGCCGGACTGCTCGAGAAGACCGAGGATTACACCAACAATGTGGGCTACTCCGAGCGCACGGGCGTGGCCATCGAGCCCAAGCTCTCGATGCAGTGGTTTCTCTCGATGGACGAACTTGCCGCCCCGGCGACCAAGGCCGTCATGGAGGACGTTATCAAATTCGTGCCCGAAAAATACAAAAATACATACCGCCACTGGATGGAGAACATCAAAGACTGGTGCATCTCGCGTCAGCTGTGGTGGGGCCAGCGCATCCCGGCCTACTACCTGCCCAAGGGCGGTTATGTGGTGGCTCTGACGGAAGAAGAAGCGCTGGCGAAAGCCCGCGCAAAATCGGACGATAACAACCTACAAATGAGCGATCTGCGTCAGGACGAGGACGTCTTGGACACGTGGTTTTCGTCGTGGTTGTGGCCCATTTCGGTGTTCGACGGCATCCGCAAGCCCGACAACAAGGAGGTCAACTATTACTACCCCACCGACGATCTGGTGACCGGCCCCGACATCATCTTCTTCTGGGTGGCGCGCATGATTATGGCGGGTTATGAGTACCGCAACGAAAAGCCGTTCGGCAACGTCTATTTCACCGGTATCGTACGCGACAAGATCGGCCGCAAGATGTCAAAACAGCTGGGCAACTCACCCGATCCGCTCGACCTGATCGAGCAGTTCGGCGCCGACGGCATGCGCATGGCAATGCTTATTTCGTCGTCGGCCGGCAACGACGTGATGTTCGACGAAGCGCTCTGCGAGCAGGGACGCAATTTCAGCAACAAGATATGGAACGCCTATCGTCTGGTAAGCGGCTGGACGGTAGATGCTTCGATAAAGCAGGACGACGCAAGCCGCCTTGCGATCGAGTGGTTTTCCCAAGCGCTGGGTTCCTCGCTGCGCAAGATCGACGAAGAGTTCAAATCGTACCGCATTTCGGAGGCCTTCAAAGAAGCTTACCGCCTGTTCTGGGACGACTTCAGCGGCCTTTACCTCGAAATGGTGAAGCCCGCCTACGGACAGCCCGCCGACCCGGCGACGATGGCCGCCACGCGCGAGTTCTTCGACGCACTGATGCGTCTGCTGCATCCGTTCATGCCGTTCGTGACAGAGGAGATATGGCAGGATATCGCACCCCGCAAGGCCGGGGAGTCGATCTGCGTGGCGCAGATGCCGACTGCAGTGGCAGAGAATACCGCTCTGCTGGCGCGCTTCGAACTTGCAAAAGAGGTCATCACCTCGGTGCGCAACGTCCGCAACCAGAAGAACCTGCCGCAGAAAGAACAGCTCACGCTGCACGTAATCGCCGACGAGAACTACCCCTCGGAATACGCCCCCGTGATGCGCAAAATGGCCAATCTCGCCGCGATCGAGACCGTGACGGAAAAAGACCCCGCGGCCACGGCATTTATTGTCAAGACCACGCAATATTTCATTCCGATGGAGGGCAAGATCGACATCGAGGCCGAGATCAGGAAACTCACCGAGGAGCTGGCCTACAACGAGGGATTCCTCGCCAGCGTTATGAAAAAGCTCTCGAACGAGCGTTTCGTGAGCTCGGCGCCCGAGGCCGTTGTGGCCACCGAGCGCGCGAAGCAGAACGACGCCGAGGCCAAGATCGCGGCTATCAGGGAACAGCTGGCAGCTCTAAAATAATCAATCAGTGTCATTTGCAGAGAGGTCAGCAGGACTAACGCGGGAGGGTCGCGGATAAGCGAGAGCACAGGCCGCTTGCGGGCTTTGCCGAGTGGGAGCGGCAAAAGGCCCCGCAGGGAGGGGCTTGCAAGCAATCGGATTGCCACGCTTTCTGCACGCGCAATGACATACCATAAATTTGCAATTTGGCACAAATTACCATATACACCGACGGTTCGGCCCTGGGGAATCCGGGGCCGGGCGGTTATGGTGCCGTACTCATATCGGGCTGCCACCGCAAGGAACTCTCGCAGGGATTCCGCCTGACGACCAACAACCGCATGGAACTTATGGCTGTGTGCGTGGCGCTCGAGACGCTCAAGTTCGAGAGCTCGGACGTCACGGTCTATTCCGACTCGCGATATGTGGTCGACGCTGTCAGCAAGGGCTGGGTTTTCGGCTGGGAGCAGAAGCGCTTCAAGGATAAGAAAAACCCCGACCTCTGGATGCGTTTCCTGCGCATATACCGCCGGCATAACGTGCGGTTCGTGTGGGTAAAAGGCCACGCCGAGACAGTCGAGAACAATCGTTGCGACGAACTTGCCGTAACGGCAGCCGGCAACAAAGCTAATTTACTCGAAGATACCGGATACCAGGGCGCCGAATAGCAACATAAAACCATGAACTGCCACACCGTCACATCGAAACTAAAAGTCCTGCATCCTGCCGCTTTCACGGCGGTTTTCACAGCCGTTTTCCTGCTATGGATGACACTGTTCAACTGCACCGTGGAGCTGTTCGGGATACCCGACATCGAGCTGCTCGGCAGTGCGCCGAGTATTGAGGAGTACGGCATTGCGAAGATGATCCTGTTCGGCGTCCTTATCGTCCCGATGGTCGAGACGCTGCTCTTCCAGGCCCTGCCGTTCGGCATACTCTCGGGCATGGGCTTCTTCAGGCGTCACAAATGGCTTATCATCTTGATATCCGCGGTGTTATTCTCCGTCGAGCACGTCTATTCGGTGCAGTATATGATCTACACGTTTATCGGAGGAATATGGTTCATGTACGCGTACCTCATAAGCCCCCGGGGGCAACGTATCTGGAGAGTTTTCGCCACGCACGCACTGGTCAACGGCATCATCACCCTCATCGAGGTTCTGTTCCCGTAAAATACCGGGCAGGCAACCACCTCGCCCGCAGGTAAAAAACACTATTTTTCGTCAGAATGTCTGCTGATTTGTGCATTAGGGAGCATCGGTTGTGCAGTTCGGATTATTTTCCTACCTTTGTGTCGATTATAACGTAATCCGACAAAACAGACCCTGATGTTCAAAACATACATGCGGCTGCTGGCTTTCGCCAGGCCCATCCAAAAATACGCCGTTCCTTATTTTTTCTGCTCGCTGCTGTACGCGCTGTTCAACACGATGCTCTATCCGTTGATCACACCCATCATCAGCACCATGTTCGACACCGAAGGCACGGCGTTCACGCCCGAACCGGTCACCTCGTTTCCGTCGTTCAGCATGAGCATGGACTATGTGCGGGAGCTGTTCAACTATGGCTACACCTTCTTTTTCGACGAATACAGCCCTACCAACGTACTGCTTCTGCTGGCCTGCGTGGCGATATGCATCAGCTTCCTGACGAACTTTTTCCGCTACATGAGCGCTTGGATCGTCGAGAAAATGCGCGCCAGGACCCTGCAGCGCATCCGTAACGAGATGTTTTCGCGCGTGGTGGATATGAACGTAGGCTACTTCAGCGACCAGCGTAAGGGTGACATCATCTCGAAGATCACCCAGGACGTGGGGCTGGTGCAGTTCTGCATCACCAACACGTTGCAGGTGGCCTTCCGCGAGCCGTTCCTGATCATCGGTTACCTCGTGGCGATGATCGCCATTTCGTGGGAACTGACGGCATTTGCCATACTGTTCCTGCCCGTCGTGGCGCTGATCATCGGAAGCATCGTCAAACGCCTGCGCCACCCGGCGCGCACAAACCAGAAGCGTCTGGGCGAAATGGTCTCGACGCTCGACGAATCGCTGTCGGGCATAAAGGTCATAAAGAGCTACAACGCAAGCGGCTACGTAAAGCAGAAATTCTATGAGATAAGCGCCGATATCGCGCGTCTGACGCTCTCCATGGCACGCAAGCAGCAACTGGCTTCGCCGATGAGCGAATTCCTGGGTATCGTGGCCATCGGTGTGGTGCTGGTTTTCGGCGGCGCGCTCGTGTTCAACGGCTCGCTCAATCCCGGCGGATTCGTGGCTTTCATCGCCATCTTCTCACAGATCACACGCCCCGTGCGTACATTCGTCGACCAGTTTGCCAACATCAACCAGGGTATCGCCGCCGGCGAGCGCATATTCACCATTATCGACGCCCGCAGCGATATCCAGGACACGCCCAGCGCAACCGAATTCCCCGGTCTGAACGACAAGATAGAGTTCCGCGACGTGCACTTCTCCTACGACGGCAGCCGTGAGGTGATCGACGGCATATCATTCGACATACGCCGCGGCGAGAACGTGGCTCTGGTAGGTCCTTCGGGCGGCGGAAAATCGACGTTGAGCGAACTTCTGCCACGCTTCTACGACGTCACGGCAGGCGACATACTGATCGACGGCGTGTCGATACGCGACTACACGCAGGACAGCCTGCGCGCGCATATGAGCGTCGTAGCCCAGGACGTGGTGCTATTCAACGACTCGATCGAGGGCAATATCGCCATGGGTAAGCCTTCGGCCACACACGAGGAGATCGTCGAGGCGGCGCGCATAGCCAACGCCGGTGAATTCATCGACGAATGTCCCGAGGGTTACCAGACCAATATCGGCGACCGCGGCGCCAAGCTCTCGGGCGGACAGCGCCAGAGGCTCTCGATCGCCCGCGCCGTACTCAAAAACCCCGAAATACTGATCCTCGACGAGGCGACCTCGGCGCTCGATACCGAGAGCGAGAAGCTTGTGCAGGAGGCGCTCAACAACCTGTTGAAGGGCCGCACGTCGGTAGTCATCGCACACCGTCTTTCGACCATCCACAACGCCGACAAGATCATCGTCGTCGACCACGGACGCATCGCCGAGCAGGGCACCCATGCCGAGCTTATGGCCCTCAACGGCATCTATGCGAAGCTCATAGAGATGCAGTCGTTTGAATAACCGTCATGACTGAAAAGGAGAAAATGGTCGCGGGCGAATGGTTCGACCCGCACGATGCGGAGCTCTCGGCCGACCGCAACCGCACCACGCGCCTCATGCACCGGTTCAACGCCCAATGCGGCGCCCAGGATGACGCCTACCGTGCGACGCTGCGCGATCTATGCCCCAATAGCGCGGGATTTATCCGCGCGCCTTTCTACTGCGATTACGGTTATAATATCCATATCGGCGAGGGTTCGTTCGTCAACTTCGACTGCGTAATGCTCGATCTGGTGCCCATACGCATCGGGCGCAACACCCTCATAGGTCCCAAAGTGCAATTATTAACCGCTATCCACCCCATGAACGCCGCCGAACGCACCACGGGGCTGGAGTCGGGCAAGGCTATAACGATCGGCGACGACTGCTGGCTGGGCGGCGGGGTGATCGTCTGCCCGGGCGTCGCGATCGGCGACCGCGCGGTAATAGGCGCCGGGGCCGTGGTAACGCGCGACATTCCGGCCGACTCGGTCGCCGCGGGGAATCCCGCGCGGGTAATCCGGACAACAAATGTCGAAAAATAGAGAATTTCTCATTTCCCGCTTCTCATTTCTCATTCTAATTTCATATCTTTGCGTGTTTAGGAATTTAAGCACGCAACAAGCATACACGCAATATGAAGTTCAAAGAGTATAAGGGCCTCGATCTGGCCGGCCTTGCAGATGACGTTCTCAAGCAGTGGGACGCCGACGACACTTTTCACCAAAGCATCGCATTGCGCGAGGGATGTCCGTCGTTCGTTTTTTACGAGGGCCCCCCCTCGGCAAACGGCACGCCTGGTATTCACCACGTCATGGCGCGCACCATCAAGGACGTATTCTGCCGCTACAAGACCCAGCAGGGGTTCAAAGTCCACCGCAAGGCGGGCTGGGATACCCACGGACTGCCCGTAGAGCTGGGCGTCGAGAAGAACCTCGGCATCACCAAGGAGGATATCGGCAAGACGATCACCATCGAAGAGTACAACCGCGCCTGCCGCGAGGCGGTGATGGAGTTCACCGGCTTGTGGGAGGATCTCACGCGCAAAATGGGCTACTGGGTCAATATGGACGACCCTTATATTACCTACGACAACAAGTATATCGAGACCCTGTGGTGGCTGCTGAAGCAGCTTTTCGACAAGGGGCTGCTCTATAAAGGCTACACCATCCAGCCCTATTCGCCGGCCGCAGGCACCGGACTCTCGACCCACGAGCTGAACCAGCCGGGCTGCTACCGCGACGTGAAGGACACGACCTGCACGGCGCAATTCGGCATCGTGCGTGACGCCAAAAGCGAAAAATTATATGTGGGCACAGAGGGCGAACTTTATTTCCTCGCCTGGACGACCACTCCGTGGACACTGCCTTCGAACACTGCGCTGGCCGTAGGCCCCGGCATCGAATACGTCCGCGTAAAGTGCCGCAACCCCTATACCGATCAACCGCAGACCGTTATCCTGGCCGCGGATCTCGTTTCGGCCTACTTCACCAAGAAAATGGAGGGTACGTATGAGGTTCTTCCAGGTAGTTGGAAAGGTTCGGAGCTGGCGGATATTCGTTTCGAACAGCTTATTCCGTGGGTGAAGCCCATGGGCGATGCGTTCCGCGTGATCGTGGGCGACTATGTGACCACCTCCGACGGTACGGGCATCGTGCACATCGCTCCGACGTTCGGCGCCGACGACGACCGGGTGGCTCGCGCCGCAGGTATTGCGCCGCTGTTTATGGTCGACAAGGCAGGTAAAAATCAGCCTATGGTCGACCGTCAGGGCCGCTTCTTCGTGATCGAGGACCTCGATGCGGAATTTGTCAAGAACAACGTCGAGGTTGCGACATACAAGGATTACGCAGGTCGTTTCGTGAAGAACGCCTACGACGCGACGCTCGGCGAGGAAGATGCCACGTTGGACGTAGATATCGCCGTGATGCTCAAAGCAGCCAATAAAGCGTTCAAGATCGAGAAGCACACCCACTCCTACCCCCACTGCTGGCGTACGGACAAACCGGTGTTGTACTACCCTCTCGACTCGTGGTTCATAAAGACCACGGCCCTGCGCGACCGCATGATCGAATTAAACCAGACCATCCACTGGAAGCCCGAATCGACCGGCACGGGACGTTTCGGCAAGTGGCTGGAGGGTCTGGTGGACTGGAACCTTTCGCGCTCGCGTTTCTGGGGCACGCCGCTGCCGGTGTGGGCCACGGAGGACTATGCCGAGGTGAAGTGCATCGGCTCGGTCGAGGAGCTTATGAGCGAGATCGAAAAGTCGGTCGCGGCCGGTTTCATGGCCGAAAACCCCTACAAGAACTTTAAAGCGGGCGATATGTCGGCCGAGAACTATTCTACCAGGAATATCGACCTGCACCGCCCCTATGTGGACGGCATCGTGCTGGTTTCGGCCAAGGGCGAGCCGATGAAGCGCGAGAGCGACCTGATCGACGTATGGTTCGATTCGGGAGCCATGCCCTACGCGCAGATCCACTATCCGTTCGAAAACGGCGGCGCCGATTTCACGGAGGTTTTCCCCGCCGATTTCATCGCCGAGGGAGTAGATCAGACACGCGGATGGTTCTTTACGCTCCATGCCATAGCCACGATGCTGTTCGACTCGGTGGCGTTCAAAAATATCATCTCCAACGGCCTTGTACTCGATAAAAACGGCAACAAGATGTCGAAACGCCTGGGCAACGCCGTCGATCCGTTCGAGGTGCTGTCGACCTACGGTGCCGACGCAACGCGTTGGTATATGATCTCAAACTCACAGCCCTGGGACAACCTCAAATTCGACAAGGACGGCGTGGACGAGGTGCGCCGCAAGTTCTTCGGAACGCTCTATAACACCTATTCGTTCTTCGCACTCTACGCCAACGTCGATTCGTTCACGGGTCGCGAGCCGGAGGTTCCGGTGGCGAAGCGCCCCGAGATCGACCGCTGGATCATCTCGCTGCTCAATACGTTGGTCAAAGATGTGACACGCTCGCTGGAGGATTACGACCCCACGCCCGCAGCCCGCGCCATTCAGGAGTTTGTAGGCGAGAACCTCTCAAACTGGTATGTGCGCCTCAACCGCAAACGTTTCTGGGGCGGCGGCATGAGCGAGGACAAGCTCGCGGCCTACCAGACGCTCTACACCTGTCTGGAGACCGTGGCGATGCTCTCGGCACCGTTCGCACCGTTCATATCAGACCGCATCTTCCGCGACCTCAACGCTTTGAGCGGCCGTCACGGCGAAAAATCGATCCACCTCTCGACCTTCCCCAAGGCCGACGAGAGCCTGATCGACACGCGCCTGGAAGAGATGATGTCGATGGCGCAGGATGTGTCGTCGATGGTTCTGGCGCTGCGCCGCAAGGTGTCGATCAAGGTGCGTCAGCCTCTGACAAAGATCCTCATTCCGGTGCTCGACCCGGCGATGAAGGAGCATATTTTCGCCGTGCAGAACCTGATCATGGGCGAGGTGAACGTCAAGGAGGTAGAGCTTATCGAAAAGACCACAGGTCTGATAACCAAGCGTATAAAGCCCAACTTCAAGACCCTCGGCCCGCGTTATAGCAAGTACATGAAGCAAATAGCCGCACTGACAGCCGGATTCACGCAGGAGCAGATCGCCGGGATCGAGGCCGCCGCCGAAACCGTGCTCGACATGGGCGAGGAGAAGATAACCGTCACCCCCGCCGACTTCGAGATCACCTCGGAGGATATGCCGGGCTGGCTGGTAGCTTCGGAGGGCAAGCTCACCGTGGCGCTCGACATCACGGTCACAGAGGAACTTCGTGCCGAAGGTGTGGCACGCGAGTTGATAAACCGCATCCAGAATATCCGCAAGGATTCGGGATTCGAAGTTACCGACAAGATTCGCGTGCAAATAGAGGACAAGCCTGTCGTGGCCGACGCGATAGCAAAATATGCCGAATACATCGCTTCGCAGACCCTCGCGGTCGAAGTTGCGGCCGCCGCAAAACCTTCGGGTGCCGTGGTCGCGGATTCGGACGTGGACGAAGAACCGTTGCAGATCGCAGTAACTCGTATATAAAATATTATTCCCCGTTTTAAATTTGGAACTTTAAGTAAATTTATTTAATTTTACATTAAACCCTAAAAGAGGAGATTACAATGGCTGACGAGAGAACAAGATACAGCGACGCCGAACTCGAAGAGTTCAAACAGCTCATACTTAAAAAGTTAGAGAACGCAAAGGCGGATTACGATCTGCTACGCGCTACCATAACGCACACTGCCGACAACGATACCGAAGATACTTCACCCACGTTCAAAGTGCTCGAAGAGGGCGCCGCAACCCTTTCGAAAGAGGAGAGCGGACGTCTGGCGGCACACCAGATGAAGTTCATCCGCAACCTCGAGATGGCACTCGTGCGTATCGAAAACAAGACCTACGGAATCTGTAAGACGACCAACACGCTCATTCCCAAGGAGCGTCTTATGCGCGTCCCCCACGCCACGGAATGTATCGAGGCCAAAGAGGGACGCAGATAGACAATGTACAATTCGCGATGCATATGCACCATTAAAGAGAGCACTGGCAAAGCCGGTGCTCTCTTTTTGTCATGTCATTGCGAGGAGTGGGTATGCACGACATGGCAGGGTCGCGAGCAAGCGGCCTATGCCGAGCGTGAGCGATCAAAAGGCCCCGAGGATGAATTAATCCGATTACCTGCACGGCTTTGCATATCATCAGATTGCCACGTCGGACTAAAATCCTTCTCGCAATGACATCAGCCGGAAGTTCATAGTAGAATTGAGTATTATTCCGGTATACGTTTTGCGAAAATTTTGCGTTATCTTTGAGACTATGTATCGCCGGATATGCATAATTACCCTGGCGCTGTCCGCAACCGCCGTTATGTCGGCCGCGCGGACGGTGAATCCGGTCGTGCGCACGCATCCCGAATTCTCGGCCGATAGCACCGAAAATGCGGTCGCAGAGCGTAACAAGCGATTGTACGACAGCATTGAATCGAAGAGCACGCGCCGCGCCGTGCCGCGGATGCTGGTGGGTATGATCTTCGTGAAACCCCAGCTGGACACCCTCGAAGGGCGTGTTCTGGACGAAACACAGCAGCTCAAACCTTTCGAAGGCAAGACCATCGGCAACATCGAAATAGAGCGTCTGCAGGTGTTCGACAAGGGCGGAAGCTGGTTCCAGCGGACGGCCGTCAACACCCATATGCTCACCCGCGACCGCGTGGTGCGCCGCGACCTGCTTTTCAAGCCCGGCGATCTACTCGATCCCCAGCTCGTAGTGCGCAACAAGCAACTTCTGCGTTCGCGTTCCTATATCTCCGACGTCGAGGTGGAGATCGTGCCCGACTCGCTCGACTCCATGCGCGTGGACCTCGTGATACGCACGCGCGACAGCTGGACCATAAACGTCGACGCCGCGCTCCATTCCGGCGGCCGCACCATGGTCGGACTCTCCGACGACAACCTCTTCGGCATGGGCAACAAAATCAAAGTCATGACCAATTTCGACCGTCGGGACTTCTCCTACGGCGGCAACATGGTTCAATATTCGATTCCCAACCTGCTCGGAACGTTCTACACGGCCGATCTGTCGGCCGGGCGCGATTTCTATAATTCGGAGTTTGTGGCCGGCGTGCACAAGGAGTTCATACGTACCTCCGACTACGGTTTGGGCGCCACATACAGCAATATAAAGAGCAAGCGCTACATGATAGACCGCGACTCTTCGCTGCTGATCAAGGAGCGCAATGTGGACGTCTGGACCGGAGGTTCGCGATTTATAAAACCCATCCAATCGAGCATCTACCTCACCGGGCGCTACAACTACGCCCGCTTCAGCCAGCGACCCGAGGTGAGCGCGACCCTCAACCCCGTACTCCACGACCACGACGACATGCTTATGGGCATGGGACTCTACCGCGAGAAGTTCCTCTCGGCCAACATGATCTTCGGATACGGAACCCGGGAGTACCTCGCAACCGGCTACAAGGCCGAGATGGTGAGCGGCTATTCGTGGGGAGAGTTCGACGATCTGATGTATCTCGGACTTTCGTACAAGACCGGAGCCTTCCGTCGCGTGGGATATATCATGGGTGGTGCGACACTCGGAAGCTACATCGATCTTGTGACCGGCGCATGGCACTACAGTGCCGTGGACGTCGACCTGCAATGGTTTTCGAATCTGTTCATCCTGGGCCGCAGCCACATACGCCAGTTCCTCGCATTCAACTACACACAGGGATGGAACCGCACCATGGGAAGCGACGAGATGATACGCTTCACCCACACCGACGGCCTGCATGCTATGAATGAATTTCGCACGGGCACCAACCGCATGGTTCTGAACACCGAGACGGTGATCTTCACGCCCTATCAGCCCTTGGGATTCAAGGTCGCGGTGTTCGGATTCTGGGATACGGGATTGATAGGCTACTCGCCCAACACGTTTAAAAACGATTTCTTCACCTCATTCGGCGCGGGTGTGCGCATAAAGAACGAGCGACTGGTTTTCAGCACCATACAGATACGCCTGGGCATAGCGTTCGGCAAGAACGGACTCGCCGAATCGGAGTACATACGCCTGTCGAACCAGCCCAGCGTGGAGCGCTACCGCTACCGGCCCACAAAACCCGAGATCGTCGGGTTCAAATAGTCGCTTATTCGCTTATCAGATTGCCTTTCTCATCGACAAGATTGCCCTTGTCGTCGATGCGCAGCGTGCGGCCATATTGCTTGACGCAGGCCGTGAAATCGTGAAAATCTTCGGCCTCGTCGTACTTGCAGGGTACGACCTCATTGCCATCGCGGTCGATATATCCGTAGCCCAGGCCGCGGATGTAGACACGCGCAAGGCCGCAGCTGAAAGGATGGGCTTCGTGGTATTTGAGCGGCACGACGAGTTTTCCGTTCCTGGTGATATATCCCCAGCGGGCGTCGAAAAAGTCTTCGGGATCGAGACCATAGCGCATCACCGCGGCGCGCATCTCGCTGAACCCGGCCGCGCCGTCCCACTTCGCGGGCAGTGCCTCGCGGCCCTCGGCGTCGATATATCCGCAGCGGGGGTCCATGTTCTGAAACACAGCGCCGCCGGGATTGAGGTTGAACGGAGCCAGTCCGTCGCGGAAACTTCCGAGGCGTTTGTAGCGGAACGAGCTCAATTCGTTGCCGTTGCGGTCGACGATTCCGAAATTTTCGTTGTTATAGCTCACCACTGCCACGCCCTCTTCGAACGCGCGCGCCACGGCGAAGCGCGGCTTGATCGACACGTAGCCTTTGACGTCGACATAGCCGTAATGGCCGTGGGCATCGGTACGGAACGCAGCCAGGCCCTCGGAGGGTGCGCCCAGCCAGTAGTAGCGGCAAGGGATGGCCTCGCGACCCAGCGAATCGGCGAGGCCCCAGAGGCCTCCATAGGGTTCGGCACCCTCTTTTGCGACTGTTCCGCCATAGTTGGTGCGGGCATAGCCATCGCTGAAATCGGAGATATAGGCGAAGAAGCACGGCAGCACCTCGCGGCCGTCGGAGCCCAGGAATCCGTGTTTACCGCCGCTCTCGACCGGGATAAGTCCGTAGCGGTCAGGGGCGTCGATACGGTCGTAGACGCAGGGCACCACCTCCTCGCCCGAGGCCAGCAGAAAGCCGTATTTGCCGTCGCGGCGCGCGGCCATCCATCCGCGGGCGTCGGGTTGGCCAACGTCGGTGTAGAGGCAATCGATGACGTTCTGCCCCGCAAGGTCGATGCAGCCCCAGTAGGCGCCACCGGCCTGCACCCAGGCGCGGCCTTCGGCGAACGGTTTGGCGGAGGTATAGCGCGGCGCGATGAGCATTTTTCCTTCGGGGTCGATGTAGCCCCACATACCGCCCTGGATCTTCACGGCGGCGCGGCCTTCGGAGAAATCCCCGGCGGCAAGGTAGGTGCACGCCACGACCAGGCGGCCCTCGCCGTCGACGTAGCCCCAGCGGGGTTGGCCGTCGACCATGTCGAGCACCGCCGCGCGGTTTTCGCATACCGGGCCTACTTCGGTATATTTGGCCGTGCGTTGCTCGAACGTGCGGTCGCAGGAGGCAAAGACAAGCAGGGAGAGGATTATCAGGAGGCGTTTCATTTTCATATTTTTTTCTTTTGCAAAGATAAGTTTTCCGCGGCAAATGCGCAATACTATCGTTGGCGCATACACTCGCGCGCAATGATATGCTCCGGGATGTCATCTGTTCTCGGACCGCAGCTCGCGGGGGACAAATCGAAACGGAGTATCGCGGAGTGAAGATGCGGGCCTCCGCGAGCTGCGGCCCGCCGGAAGGCTTTGTCAAGCCTGCCGAAGAGCAAATCTGCCATAACGCAAAGAAAACAATTCTACTATGGCATAAAAAAAACAACCCTACCATGACATATAGAGAGCAATTCTGTTATAACGAAAACCAGTTCTATCATGGCGCAAAAAAAACCCGGAGCAGCGGAAGCTGCCCCGGTCGTGAACTTTTTTACTCGGCTTACGGTATATATTCGGTTACTTTCTGGTGGTTATCTCGATCACGCCGTTTTTGGCTTTCTTGCCGTATTTTTCGGTGGCGGTCTTGTCTTTGAGAACGTTCATCGTCTTGATATCGCCCGGCTGGAGGTCCTTGAGCTTTTTGTAGGGAGTCTCTTTGCCGTCGATGACAAGCAGTGGCTCCTCGCCTTTTTTCACGTTGCGAACCGCATCGTCGTTACCGCGGATCGTGATCATATGAGTTTCGATCTTGAGTTCCTTGCGTGCCGCCGCAAGCTCGGCTTCGGCCTGGGCTACCTGCTCCTTCGCCTGGGCATACTCCTCGGGACTCATATGGTCTTTGGTCATATCCAGGGCCGATTTTGCCGCCGCAACACCCTTTGCCGCGGAGATCAGGCCCTCTTGTGCCGGGTTTGCTGCCGTCACGGTCATCGTCTGAACCTGGGTTTTGCCGTCACGCGAGACGGTTGCCAGAATCTTATTCTCGGCGGCGATAATATCGCCCGCCACAATCTTCCACTCCTCGTCAGTATACTGCGCTTTCTTGGCCTTCAGGGAGGCTGCTCTTTCCTCAAAAAGCTGCAAATCGGCCTCGGCCTGCGCCAACTGCTCGGGAGTCGGGTTGTCTACACCTGCAAGGTAGCCTTTGAGTTTTTCCTCCCGGGTCTGTTTCTTCGTCGAGATAACAATCACGCCACCGGCCTTCCTGGCCTTCTCGCCATACATCTTCACGGCCGTTTCATCCTTATATACGGAGAGGCTCTGAATCTTATTGGACGGAAAATTGTTAAACTCCGCCTTCGAGATCTCCCTGCCGTCGACAATATAGAGCGCGTCGGGTATGGCGCTGGCTTTTTTATTGGCGCCGTAGCCCACGACAACAACATCGTCGAGGTCGCCAGCATTGTCGACAACCCGGATAACGTTACCCGCGGCACCCTGGATCCGGACAGGTTCGCCCTTCAGGCTTCCGTCCAATATGAGCACGTCGCCCTGCTCGACCATCTCGCCCCGCTTCAACTGCATGACTTTAACCTCGGAGCTTCCATCGGCATTTTTCACAGTTCTCTGAATAGTAACCTTGCCGTCACCGGAGGGCTCCTCGCCTTCCGGGCGCAGGGTGATCAGAATCGCTCCGTTCCTGGCCTTCTCGGCATATTCGGGTGCCAGCTGCGAGCCGTCTTTGCGGACGTCGACGCTCTTTATCCGGTTGGCGGGAATGGTGCTGGGGTCTTCGACTTCTTTGCCGTCGACGATATAGAGCGGCTGTTTATCGCCGTCGGCAGATTTGAAGCTGTGAACTGTGATTTCTGTCATTTCTTTCTTACCTTTGTCGTCAGGAATGACATAAGCGGTGCGTGCGAAAGCCCCCAGGGCAAGCATCGTGAGCGGAAGGACCATGAGCGTTTTTGCATAGGCCCACCGCGATGATTTTGTTTGTAACATCATGGTAATACGGTTTTTAAGTTTGCTGTGATTGAAGCTGTTGGCGATTGAGTACCACCTCCCGCCAGCAGCCTTTTTTATGAGTAGCATCTGGTATTGGCGCGCGTCGACGCCGCTGTCGAGGACCGCTTCGTCGGCCTCGTATTCGTGTATCGCCCGCAACTCGCGGCGCAGCAGCCACATGGCGGGATTGAACCACTGCATGCAGCCCGCGATATCGGTAACGATCAGATCGAGCGAATGGTGCAGGCGCAGGTGAGCGCGCTCGTGCATGATAATCGTGCTGCCGTTCTCGGCGTAGTCGGCCTCCGACATCACGATATATTTCCACCAGCTGAACGGCGTCACAGCCTGCGGCAGCAACACCAGAACGGTGCCGTTTTCCTGCTTTTCGCGGCGGCCGGTGCGCACGAGGTTCAGAACCCCGCAAATAGATATCAGCGTGTGTGACAGCATCATAACCGCGCCGCCGGCAAACACGACGCCTCCGAACAGACGCCACGGAAACGGTTTGGGCGCGGGTGCCGCGGGCATGGCGCCCTCCTCTACGGTTTCGAAAGCCGTGAAATCGGGCATCGCGGGCAGCTCTTTATAGATAGTTATGACGCAGACCGGCAACGCGAACGATAGCACCACGGCGCCCAGAACCACGATGCGGTTGAGTCGGTGGAAGGTGTCGCGGCTCAACAAAAGTTTGAAAAACAGATAGAAAACCGCCAGACAGGCACCTGTTTTCAGGCTGTATATCAAAATGTTGTCCATGGTTAACGAATTTTGACGTTTTCGATGCGGCTGATCAGCTGGCGCAGTTCGTCGACCGAGATCTTCTCCTCCTCGACCAAAGCCGACACTGCGCCGAGGTAGGAGTTTTCGAAGTATTTGTCGATCACGCCGCCGAGCGTGCGGCGCGAGAACTCCTCTTCGGTCACGATTGCAAAATACTGATATGTAGCGCCGAACGAGTTATGGCCGACATAGCCCTTGGTTTCAAGCGCGCGGACCATGGTCGACAGCGTATTGAAATGGGGTTTGGGGTCGGGCGACATCTCGACAAGTTCGCGGACGAACAACGGTCCGTTGTCCCAGAAACAGCGCATAAGCTCCTCTTCGCGGCGGGTGAGTCTTTCCATTTTGTGCATAGTTTTATTCATCTGATGCAAATGTAACTATATTTTTTCGTTTTACAACTATTTTATATAGTTTTTTAACTATATTTTTTAGTTACTATGTTCCAGAGAGAATTACAGTGTATTTTTCGGCTTACATAGTAAGCCGGCAGGCCGCAGCTCCGCCATGCGGAGGCCTGCATCATCACTGCGTGCCGATTTGACCACCGCCAGCTGCTGCCTGACAACAACTCCTTCCCATAATATGTCGTTGCGAGCGAATGAGATGTACAGCCGTTCAAGCAATCAGACTGCCACGCCGGACTTTATCCTCTCCGCAATGACAGAGAAGATTTTTTGGGTATTCCGCTGCGAATGCTTAAATTTGAAGCATGATACTCATTGCCGACAGCGGATCGACCAAATGCACATGGCTCATGACCGACGGTGCGCATACTGAACGTATGCGCACGCGAGGCATAAACACTATTCAGCACACCGACGCGCAGCTGCGCGAAGCCCTCGCGGAATTACCGCCGTGCGAGAATGTGCGCGAGGTGCATTTCTACGGCGCAGGGTGCGGAAGCACGTTCCCCGAGGCCACGGCACGCATGATCGCGGCCCTGAAGGAGCGTTTCGGCACCGACGGCGTGACGGCCGAATCGGATCTCCTTGGCGCCGCGCGGGCGCTGTGGGGCAAGGGCGAAGGCGTGGCCTGTATCCTCGGCACGGGGGCCAACTCGTGCCATGTGCGGGGCGGCGAGATAATAGACAGCGTGCCTCCGCTGGGTTATATTCTCGGCGACGAGGGCGGCGGCGCGGTGCTGGGACGCAACCTGGTGAATGGTATCTTCAAAGGGCATATTCGCCTGCGCGGGGAGTTTCTGGCAGCCCATTCGCTGACCTACGAAGAGGTGATACGCCGCGCCTACCGAGAACCCTATGCCAACCGTTTTCTGGCTTCGTTCGCGCCGTTCATAAGAGAGCACCTCGACCGCGCGGAAGTATATCAAATGGTTCTGAAATCGTTCGAAGAGTTCGCCGCGCGCAACCTCCACGCCTACCCTGCCCATTTGCCGGTCGGGTTCGTGGGAGGTATAGCGGCCAACTTCGAGAAGCCCCTGCGCGAAGCGATGGCCGCCTGCGGCCGGGAAGTCGCAACAATTGTCGAATCGCCCGCCGAAGGGCTTCTGAAATACCACAATGGAGAGTAGAATTACGGAGCAGAGTTCGTCCTACGACGACCTGCAGGATATGTCGGTGCACGACATTCTGACGGGCATAAACGACGAGGATGCGCGCGTGCACGAAGCTGTGAGGAAGACCATCCCCACGATGGAGGTGCTCGTGGAGCGCATCGTGGAGCGCATGACCCGCGGCGGTCGGATGTTTTATATAGGTGCGGGCACGAGCGGGCGCCTGGCCGTGACCGATGCGTCGGAACTCCCGCCAACGTATGGCGTGCCGTACGACATGGTCATCGGCCTGATCGCCGGGGGCGACGGAGCACTGCGCCGCGCCGTGGAGTATGCCGAAGACGACACCGAGGGTGCGTGGCGCGATATGATGCCCTACTGCCCCACCGAAAACGACGTACTGATAGGCATCGCGGCGTCGGGAACGACACCCTATGTCATAGGCGGACTGCGCACGGCGCGCCGTGAGGGACTTTTGACCGCCGCCGTGACCTGCAATCCTTCGTCGCCCGTGGCGGCAGCAGCCGAATATGCGCTCGAGGCGGTCGTAGGGCCCGAATTTGTGACCGGATCGACCCGCATGAAGGCCGGCACGGCGCAAAAGCTGATGCTCAATATGCTCTCGACAGCCGTAATGATACGCCTGGGTCGCGTGGAGGGCAACCGCATGGTAAACATGCAATTAACGAACGACAAACTGGTGGCCCGCGGAACCCGCATGATCTCCGAGGCCGCAGGCGTGGACGAAACGACAGCCCGCGAGCTGCTGCTGCGTTGGGGGTCGGTAAAAAAAGCTTTGGAAAATGTATCGGAGTCTTAAGGAATATGTCGCGCTGCTGGAGCGCGAGGGGGAGTTGGTGCGCATCGAAACGCCTGTTTCGGCTGTCGAGGAGATCGCCGAGATCACCGACCGCATGTCGAAAACCACGGGCGGCGGCAAGGCGCTGCTGTTCGAGAACACCGAAACCCGGTTTCCGGTGCTGACCAATATGTTCGGCTCGGAACGCCGCGTGGCGCTTGCGCTGGGCGTAGCGTCGCTACAGGAGCTCACGGAGCGCATCGATTCGCTGCTCAAAGAGGCGACGACACCTCGCAATTCGCTGACGGATAAATTGCGCGCATTGCCCATGCTGGCACAGATGAGCCAGTGGTTTCCGCGCACGAGAACCGGCCGCGGAGCGTGTCAGGAGGTGGTTTTATATGGAGAGGATGCCTTGCTGACGGCACTTCCCGTTCTGAAATGCTGGCCCGAGGATGGCGGATGTTTTATCACGCTCCCCATGGTCAACACGCTCGATCCCGAGACCGGGATCCGCAACGTGGGCATGTACCGCATGCAGCTCTTCGACGACCGCACGACCGGCATGCACTGGCATATTCACAAGACCGGAGCACGCCACTACGACGCCTACAAGCGTCTGGGCAAGCGCATGCCTGTATCGGTAGCCCTGGGCGGCGACCCGGCCTACACCTACGCTGCGACGGCCCCGATGCCCGACAATATGGACGAATACCTGCTGGCCGGATTCCTGCGCCGCAAGCCGGTGAAGCTCGTTAAGTGCATCACGAATGATATATATGTTCCCGCCGACTGCGACTTTGTGATCGAGGGCTACGTCGACCCCGCGGAAGACAAAGTCATCGAGGGACCTTTTGGGGATCATACCGGGTTCTATTCGCTCGAGGATCTCTACCCGCGGTTCCACGTCACGGCCCTGACGCATCGCCGCGACGCCATATACCCCGCCACGCTGGTCGGCATTCCGCCCCAGGAGGATGCCTGGATAGCCCGCGCCACGGAGCGCATATTCCTCGCGCCGATACGCATGGCCCTGCAGCCCGAGATCCACGATCTTACCATGCCCGAGGCAGGCACGGCCCACAATGTGGCCGTGGTGTCGATCGAGAGCCGTTACGCAGGTCAGGCCGTGAAGGTCGCGCAATCGCTGTGGGGCGCGGGGCAGATGATGTTCAACAAATACCTGCTGATCGTGCCGCCGACGGTCGATGTGCGCGATGCCGACGCTCTGGCCAGCCTCATAAAGTGCATTGACCCGGCCCGCGACATCATTCGCAGCGAAGGAATTTTCGACGTCCTCGACCACGCCACGGCGACGCCTGCGTTCGGCGGGAAAATTGCGATAGACGCAACGGCAGCGGCACTTGCAGAGGCTGATACGGCTATGCGCAGGCCGGTAACGCGGCCCACCCCGCCTGCCATGCCCGAAGGTTTCCGCACCGACCTGCTCGAAAAATGGGGCGTGGCGATGTTTTTCGCAGCGCCCCGAGATACTCCGCCCGTGCCGCCGCAAGGTCTGAAATATCTGGCTCTGTTCGACACCGCGGCCTCAGAACTCGCACCCGAGGAGCTGCTATGGCTCGCGGCTGCAAACACCGACCCGCGGCGTGACGTGCGCATGCAGAACGGCACGCTGGTGATCGACGCCCGAAGCAAATGGCCCGGAGTCGAAGGCAACCCTGCGCGGTTCCCGAACGTAGTCACGGCATCGGACGCCACGATAGCGCTGGTCGACCGCCGCTGGGCCGAATACGGACTCGGGGCGTTCATCGAATCGCCCTCGCGTAGGTACGGCCGCCTGAAACTCTCCGACAAAGCCGAATGGTAGTATGGAAAAGTTATTTTCAGAACATAATATCCGCGCCGTAGTGGTCTTGGTGCCGTTGTTGATCATCGTGATCCTGGTCGCCATATTCGCTCGTCCGAAGGCTGATCCCGAGGCGGCGCGGCGCGTAGAAAGGGCTATGGAACGGCCGACAGACTCGGTTCATATGCGGCATTTCGATCCCAATACGGCCGACTTCGAGGAGCTGCGCGCGCTGGGGCTGTCGAAATACGAGGCCGCGGGACTGTTGCGCTACCGCGCGTCGGGCAAGGTGTTCCGCATCCCCGAGGACATGGCTCTCTGCTACCAGATCGGCGACTCGACATACACGCGTATCGCACCCTACATCCGCATCGGCCGCCGATTTGCCATAGCGCCCGACGAATACCGCAGAGGGCGTATTATCGCCGACAAAATGGCGCCCGCCCCGTTTCGTATCGACACCGTGACAGTGCGTTATCTGCAGGCCATAGGGGCGTTCTCGAAGCGGCAGGCCGAATCGGTCATCCGCTGGCGCGACCGCAGCGGCTTTCACGACATGGAGGAGTTCAGGGCGTGTTATATCGTGGGTGATTCGGTAGCTGCGGCGCTCGAGCCGTATATCATTTTCCCGGAGTTCGAAGCGTCGCCCTACGAGGAGCCCCTGGAGCTCAACACCGCCGATTCGGCCGCACTGCTGCGGGTTCACGGCATTGGCGAGCGCACGGCAGGCGCCATCGTCCGCTACCGCGAAAGGCTCGGCGGATTCGTACGCATGGAGCAACTTTCGGAGGTTCGCGGGGTCACGGAGGGCAATTATGAGAGAATTTTGAAACAAATTTACTGCGACAGTTGCAAAATTCGGAAAATTGATGTTAACTTTGCACTCCCGAATGTACTCGGCGCGCATCCTTACATTGCGCCGCACACATTACGAAAATTACTCAAAGAGAGACAGTTGAAAGGAGGTTGGAGCACTACTGAAGAATTAGTCGAAAACAAAATATTAACCAAAGAGGAGGCAGCGCGGCTGGCTCCATACATGGTATTCGGCTCCAAAAGTAGTCCCGGCAACGAATAAACTACACTTTTCAGCACAAGGGAAGAGATCTCGGAAAGAGAGACATCCCGCAAAACTTTGAGACGACAGCCTTCGCAAGAGGGTTGAAATTTAAAAATTACAAAAAAAGAATATTGTTATGATCATCATGCAGGTAAAAGAGGGCGAGAACATCGAACGCGCCCTGAAGAAATTCAAACGTAAATATGAGCGTACCGGCGTACTGAAGGAACTTCGCCGCCGCCAGTACTTCACCAAGCCTTCGGTTACGAAGCGCAAGGATATGGCTAAAGCCATCTACGTCGAGCACACATACCGTCAGGAGGAGTAATACCTCTCGATACGGACAAAGCGGGGACTTCGAAAAGAGGCTCCCGCTTTTTTAATGACTATTTTATGACATATATCGAAACTCCACGGTTGTTATTGAGAGACTGGACAGCGGAAGACATGCTGCCTTTTGCCGATATCAACAGCCATCCGCAGGTAATGAAATATTTTTTGAAATCCTTGACAGCAGAAGAATCGTTGGATTTTTACAACAGGATACAGAATGAATTTGCTCGGTGCGGATATGGGCTATATGCCATAGAGAAAAAGGAAGACGGCACATTTATAGGCTACACCGGATTTCATAATATTCCGTTCGATATTGATTTTGCACCGGGGATTGAAATCGGATGGCGGCTAAAACATGAAGAATGGAATAAGGGTTATGCGACCGAAGCGGCAAAAGCATGCCTTTTATATGCGAAAGAGCGTCATCTATTCAGAACAATCTTGTCGTTTACATCTCTTCTAAATAAAAGTTCAGAAAGGGTAATGCAGAAAATCGGAATGACAAAAGAGAAAAAATTCCCCCATCCGGCAATACCTGACAGTCACCCGCTACAAGAACATGTTCTTTATAAAATCTTTTTGGAATAAATAGATCTAAAAACACAAACGGGTAAATCAAAATAAAGAATAGCTAATAATGCAAATGCATTATTAGCTATTCTTTATTAATTAGTGTGAGCGCTTAGCGCATAAACAGCAGTTCACGGTATTTGGGCAGCGGCCAGATCTGGTCGTCGACGATCTCCTCAAGCTTATCGATATGGTGACGGATCGGATCGAAGCAGCAGGCCACGGTGTCGTGGTAGGCAATGGCTTTTTCGCGGCCGTCCTCGATGCGGTTGGCCGCCTTGCGCGCCTCGACCATATCGTAGGCGAGCTGCTGAATGGCTGTCGTGTGATTCTGAATACGCTTTATAAGTTCGATGTCATTGTCGGCGTTAAGGCCTGCGATCTGCGACATTTTGAAGACCTTATCGAGCAGCAGAGCCTCGTATTTCGACGCCACGGGCACAATATGGTTCATCGCCAGGTCGCCCAGCACGCGGCCCTCGATCTGAATCTTCTTGGTATAGGTTTCCCACTTGACCTCGGCGCGGGCCTCGAGTTCCACCTCGTTGAATACGCCCGTCTTGTCGAACATCTCCTTGGTCTTGGGATCGATGTAGCGGTCGAAGACCAGCGGCGTGGAAGTTTCGCAGTCCAGGCCGCGCTTCGCAGCCTCCGTTTTCCACTCGTCGGAATATCCGTTGCCGTCGAAATGAATGGCCTCGCTGGCTTTAATCATCTGCTTCAAAACCTCGTAGATAGCTTTCTCTTTTTTGACGCCGGACTCGATCTTGGCATCGACCTTTTTCGAAAATTCGGTAAGCTCGGCGGCCATGGCCGCGTTGAGCACGATCATCGCCTCGGCACAGTTGTCCGACGAACCCACAGCGCGGAACTCGAAACGGTTGCCTGTGAATGCGAACGGCGAGGTGCGGTTGCGGTCGGTGTTGTCCAGCAGCAGCGTGGGGATATGCGATATACCGCTCATTTTGAAGACGTTCTTGGCATCGAAACGAATTGCATCGTCGTCTTTCGATGCGGCCAGCTTGTCGAGCACGGCCGACACCTGTGTTCCGAGGAAGGTCGAAATAATGGCCGGCGGGGCCTCGTTGGCGCCCAGACGATGAGCATTGGTAGCACTCATAATGGCAGCCTTCAGCAGGCCGTTATGCTTGTGCACGGCCGAGATGGCGTTGACGAAGAATGTGATGAACTGCAGATTCTCCGAGGCCGTTTTTCCAGGGGCGAAGAGGTTGACGCCGGTATCGGTACCGAGCGACCAGTTGGTATGTTTGCCCGAGCCATTGATGCCCTTGAACGGTTTCTCATGCAGCAGTACGCGGAACTGATGGCGGCGGGCAATCTTGTCCATGATGGTCATCAGCAGCTGGTTGTGGTCGTTGGCCAGATTGGCCTCCTCGTAGACGGGCGCCAGTTCGAACTGATTGGGAGCCACCTCGTTATGGCGCGTTTTGACCGGAATACCGAGCTTCAGACACTCATATTCGAGGTCCTTCATGAAGGCCATGACGCGTGTGGGGATCGCACCGAAATAGTGATCCTCAAGCTGCTGGTTTTTGGCCGACTCGTGGCCCATAAGCGTACGGCCCGTGAGCATCAGGTCGGGACGCACAGCCCAAAGGCTCTCGTCGACAAGGAAATACTCTTGCTCCCAGCCCAGATACGAAAAGACCTTTTCGACATTCTTGTCGAAGTAGCGGCACACCTCCGTCGCGGCCTTATCGACCGCCGTGAGCGAGCGCAACAGGGGGGCTTTGTAGTCGAGGGCCTCGCCGGTATAGGCGATAAAAACGGTTGGTATACAGAGCGTTGTATCTACGATAAATGCCGGTGACGCGGGATCCCAGGCCGAATATCCGCGCGCCTCGAAGGTGTTGCGGATGCCGCCGTTGGGGAACGACGAAGCGTCGGGCTCCTGCTGAACGAGCAATTTTCCCGAGAATTCCTCGATGACGTTGCCATTGCCGTCGGGCGACGCAAAGGCGTCGTGTTTCTCGGCGGTACCGCCCGTGAGGGGCTGAAACCAGTGTGTATAGTGGTCGGCACCGTGCTCCAAGGCCCATTGGCGCATTCCGGCGGCGATGCCGTCGGCCAGTTCGCGCGTGAGCGGAGTGCCCTTCTGCATCGTATCGATAAGAGCTTCATACGTACTCTTATTGAGATACTTGCGCATTGCGGCGCGTCCGAACACCTTCTCACCGAAGTAGTCCGACGGACGCCCCGCGGGCGGCTCGACCTCGACGGCGGTATGGTTAATCGCCGCGTCTACCATTTTGAATCGTAGTAATGACATATGCTTTTGTTTTAATTTGAGAAAAAGACCGCCTATTCTACCGGCGGAAAGAGTGAACTAACCTTGCGGCAAAGATAGATATTTTCGTGTTTTGTTGTTTTTCCAAAAACATGTTTTTTTTGAAAAACGGTAATTTTTTATGTTGTTTTTCGAAAAATGGATGATTTTTTCAGCATGCAACCTGAATTTTTGTATCATTTTCCCAAAACCATCTTGTTTTTTCGAAAAAAAAGCAAAAAAAGCAAATTTTTTATTTTTGACATTTAAAAGGATATTTAGTTGAATTTTTGACTAATATGCATATATTTATCAAGGTCTTTTTTTGAGGGGGGGGGCTATGAGCCGGCAGGCCGAAACTCCGCTCTGCGGCGGCCCGCTCTGCTCTACGATCCGAGCATCCGCTGCGAGCTTTCGTCCGAAAACAGAAGCAACTGCAACCATCCACGCGTGTCATTGCGCGCGAACGTTCTTCGATAAGCAAGAGCAAAAGCCACTTCCAGGTTATGCCGAACGCAGAAAATAAAAGGTAAAGCCAACGCAGAGAGCATGGTAATCTGATGAATTGCGAGGCAGTGCATATCATCAGATTGCCGCGTCGGACTAAAGTCCTCCAGCAATGACATGCTATCTCCTGCCGAAGAAACAGTCGGACAAACTCAAAAAAAACAACAATCGGAAGAAGCTTCCGCGGCCGCCCGCGCCAAAACACACCAATCGCTGTTATTTTATTAACAATTTCTTGGCGCAAACGTAATAATTTGTTACCTTTACGTGCAATTTTAAAAAGCACACTTATACTAATCTCGAAATAGTTATGGCAAATCCGAATCGTGTAAAGCTGTTCGCCGAATTCCCGCCGGTCTCGACCGCGCAGTGGGAAGAGGTGATAACAGCCGACCTGAAAGGTGCAGACTACGAGCGTAAGCTCGTGTGGCGCACAGGCGAGGGCTTCAACGTCCGCCCCTACTATCGCGCCGAGAACCTCGAAGGCATCAAATTTCTGGGATCGCAGGCAGGCGAATTTCCCTACGTGCGCGGCACACGCACACACAACCGCTGGCGCGTCTTCCAGACCGTCGCGGTCAACAACCCCAAAGAGGCTAACGCCGAGGCGCTGAAGCTCCTCAACTCGGGCGTCGACGCCCTGGGTTTCAACATCACCTCGGAGGCATTCTCGGCCGCCGACCTCGACACTCTGCTCGCAGGCGTCAGCATTCCGGCCGTGGAGATCACCTTCTTCGGTGCGAAGACGACCAATGTTGCAGACCTCGTATTCGCAAAGCTCGCAGAAGACGGCGTGGCCAAAGAAGAGGCGCGCATCTCGTTCGGCATCGACCCGCTCATCAAGGGTCTGACGAGCAAAGGCGATTTCTGCTCGCCCAACGGAGAGAAGTGCTTCGGCCGCATCGTGGAACTCATCAACAAGGCAAAGGAATACAAGCACGTTCGCGTGGTAACGGTTACCGGCAAGAACTTCGGCAACTCGGGTTCGACCATCGTCGAGGAGCTGGCGTTCGCGCTTTCGGCTGGTCACGAGTATCTCGTGCGCCTCACCGAAGCGGGCTTAAGCATCGACCAGGCCGCTCACAAGCTGCGTTTCGCATTGAGCGTGTCGTCGAACTACTTCATCGAGATCGCCAAGTTCCGCGCGGCGCGCATGCTCTGGGCGAACATCGTCAAGGGCTACAACCCCGAGAAGAACTGCTCGTGCAAGATGTATATCCACGCCGAAACCTCGCGCTGGAACCAGACCGCCTACGACCCCTATGTAAATATGCTCCGCGGCACGACCGAGGCCATGTCGGCGACCATCGCAGGCGTTCATTCGCTCGAGGTTATGCCGTTCGACGCGTCGTTCGAGGCCCCCACGGAGTTCTCGAAGCGCATCGCCCGCAACGTCGAGCTGCTGCTCAAGCATGAGGCTCACTTCGACCAGGTGGTAGACCCCGCAGGCGGTTCGTACTACATCGAAACCCTTACGCAATCGATCGCCGAGGAGGCCTGGAAGCTCTTCCTCGAGATCGAGGAGAAAGGCGGCTACGCTGCCGCTTACGCCGCAGGTTTCATCGCCGAGCGCGTCAAGGCATCGGCCGCAGACAAGGACAAGGCGATCGCAACACGTCGTCAGATACTGCTCGGTGCCAACCAGTACCCCAACTTCACCGAGGTTGCAGGCAAGGAACTTACGGCAGAGGCCGTTACGCGCCCCGCAGCCGAGAGCAATACCCTGCTGCCCTACCGCGGCTCGATGGCCTTCGAGGCTATGCGTTTGGGCGTCGACCGCTCGGGCAAGCAGCCCAAGGCGTTCATGCTGACGTGCGGTAATCTGGGCATGGCCCGCGCTCGTTCGCAGTTTGCATGCAACTTCTTCGCCTGCGCAGGCATTCAGGTCGTCGACAACACCTACTTCGCATCGGTCGAGGAGGGCGTGAAGGCCGCACTTGCAGCCAAGGCTGAAATTGTGGTCGTCTGCGCAAGCGACGACGACTACGCCGAGCTCGCACCGCAGGCAAAGGCATTGCTCGCAGACAAGGCGATCCTGGTGGTCGCCGGAGCACCCGCCTGCACTCCCGAGCTGGAGGCCCAGGGCATCAAAAACTTCATCAACGTGAAGTCGAACGTGCTCGAAACACTCAAGTTTTACCTTAAAGAGATGGGAATCTAATCATGAGAGCTAAATTTTCAGAACTGAAATATAACGGAGACGGGCAGCAGAGCTGCTGCACCTCGAAAGGCTGCGGAAAAGTAGAACCGTGGCTGACGGCCGAGCAAATTTCCGTCAAGGGAGCCTACACGGCCGAAGACCTCCAGGGCATGGAGCACCTGAACTACGCGGCGGGTATCGCCCCGTTCCTGCGCGGTCCTTATTCGACGATGTACGTGATGCGTCCGTGGACCGTACGCCAGTACGCCGGCTTCTCGACCGCCGAGGAGTCGAACGCGTTCTACCGCCGCAACCTCGCCGCAGGCCAGAAGGGTCTGTCGGTGGCATTCGACCTCGCCACACACCGCGGCTATGACGCCGACCACCCGCGCGTGGTGGGCGACGTGGGCAAGGCCGGTGTTTCGATCTGCTCGGTAGAGGACATGAAGGTGCTCTTCAACGGCATTCCGCTCGACAAGATGTCGGTGTCGATGACCATGAACGGCGCGGTTCTGCCCGTCTTGGCGTTCTACATCGTGACCGGTCTGGAGCAGGGCTGCACGCTCGACCAGCTGTCGGGAACGATCCAGAATGACATCCTGAAGGAGTTCATGGTGCGCAACACCTATATTTATCCGCCCGAGTTCTCTATGCAGATCATCGCCGACATCTTCGAGTACACCTCGAAGAATATGCCCAAGTTCAACTCGATCTCGATCTCGGGTTACCACATGCAGGAGGCGGGCGCCACGAACGATATCGAGCTGGCATACACGCTGGCCGACGGCATGGAATACCTGCGCGCAGGTATCAACGCCGGCATGTCGGTCGACGCTTTCGCACCCCGTCTGTCGTTCTTCTGGGCCATCGGCATGAACCACTTCATGGAGATCGCCAAGATGCGCGCGGCACGTATGCTGTGGGCCAAGATCGTCCAGAAGTTCAACCCCAAGAACAGCAAGTCGCTGGCCCTGCGTACCCACTCGCAG
>JAVBTS010000009.1:0-42424 GCA_031556075.1 Alistipes sp. | reverse complement strand
AGACCATTTCAGGGACTTTGTGAAGTGGTACTTGTTTTTCAAGTCGAACGTCGATAAAATACCGAAAAAGTAGAGGATAAATCGATATCGATTTATCCTCTACTTTAAAATTCAAAACGCACCATTTTTGGCATCATTACCTAATACCGAAAGGAGGCCGCTCTGTTTAGAGCGGCCTCCTTTTTTATTGGCTGGTATACACCACCCTTTTCCCTGTTGTGGCGATTACAGAAGTTTCCGGCGCAACTCCTCGACCGAGGCGGCGGGATTGCGGTGATCGAACAGATAGCCGTCGATGCCGGCGCGGGCGGCGGCGGCGATATTGGCCTCGCGGTCGTCGATGAAAAGCGTCTCCGAAGGGTTGAGTCCGTAGCGCTCGAGCAAGATCTCGTAGATGCGCGGCTCGGGCTTCACCGTCCGCTCCTCGCACGACACGACCTCACCATCGAAGAGTTCGTACACCGGAAACCGGCGCAGGAACGTGATAAACTCACAGGCCATATTCGACAGTACGTAGAGTTTATATCCCGCGGCTTTGAGCTCTTCGATAAGCTTTTCAGTGGGTTTAACGGTCTCCTGCATATTTATCGACTGCCAGAGGTAGTCGGTGCATTTCTCGTGCGTGCAGCCTTTCAGCTCGCAGAGGATATCCGTAACCTCGGCCAGCGACAGCACGCCGCGGTCATAGTTCTCCCAGAATTCGGGCATCTGCTCGGCGCGCACGTAACTGAAGAAGTCGGCGAACTCCTGCGTACATTTATTCATATCGCGGGCGAAAAGCACACCGCCCAGGTCGAAGACAATATTTTTCATAGGTGCAAAGATAGTATTTTTCAATTTGAGAAGCAACCGAAGAAAGATTGGGGGGGGGCTTGCTTTATAAGCCGGCAGGCCGCAGCTCCGCCACGCGGAGGCCTGCTCTTATGCTTTGCAACGAGCACACCACCGCGAGCTGCGGCCCGCAAAACCCGTCACCACAACCACCTTACCACAAAATCCGGGCGCATCAAAAAAGCGGGTGACCGCATTACGCAATCGCCCGCTTAATTATCTGCTTACAGCCCTCTACGAACCGAAATTGTCATAAAGGATATTCTCGGGAGGGACGCCCAGATTGTCGAGCATCTTAACGACCGACGCGATCATCATCGGAGGTCCGCACATCAGATAGAGGCAGTCCTCGGGAGCCTGTTGGTTCTTCAGGTAGTTTTCGTAGAGCACGTTATGGACAAAGCCCGGAGTATATTTCACGCCTGCGGCATCGGCCTCGGGATCCGGACGGTCGAGAGCGAGATTAAACTTAAAATTAGAAAACTCCTTCTCGAGGGCATGGAACTCATCCATATAAGGCGCCTCCTTCATGGCGCGGGCGCCGTACCAGAACGACACCTGCCGCCTGCTCTTTTCGGTCTTGAAGAGGTGCATCAGGTGACTGCGCATGGGGGCCATACCCGCGCCGCCGCCTATGAATATCAGCTCTTGGCTGTCGGGCAGGTTGTCGGGCAGGAAGAACTCGCCGTAGGGGCCCGAGATGGTCACCTTGTCGCCCGGCTTCATCGAGAAGACATACGACGAGCAGATGCCCGGATTGACCTTCATGAAGCCGCCGGTGGCCTTGTCGAACGGAGGCGTAGCGATGCGGATGTTGAGCATGACGATATTGCCCTCGGCCGGATGATTGGCCATGGAGTATGCGCGGAACGTGGGTTCGGGGTTGGTTGCGACCAGATCCCACATCTTGAACTTATCCCAGTCCTCACGGAACTGCGGTTCGATATCGAAGTCCGAGAACTTGATACCGTCGTACTTGGGAATATCGACCTGGATATAACCGCCGCTGCGGAACTTGAGGCTCTCGCCCTCGGGCAGTTTCACCACAAACTCCTTGAGGAAGGTCGAGATGCTGCGGTTCGAGACGACCTCGCACTCCCACTTTTTAACGCCCAGCACAGCCTCCTCGACGTGGATCTTCATATTCTCCTTGACCTTGACCTGGCAACCGAGGCGCCAGTGGTCTTTGGCCAGCTTACGCGAGATAAAGCCGGTCTCGGTAGGCAGCAGATCGCCACCGCCTTCGAGCACCTGGCACTTGCACATACCGCACGAACCGCCTCCGCCGCAAGCCGAGGCAAGGAATACCTTGTTATTGGCCAGCGTGGTGAGCAGCGTAGAGCCGCTCTCGGTGGTGATGACGCGCTCGCCGTCGTTGATGTTGATCGTCACTTCGCCCGACGAGGTCAGTTTGGCCTTGGCATAGAGAAGCAGCGCCACCAGCGAAAGCGTTATGACCAGAAAGGCCGCTATTGCAACAAATATTGTCAATTCCATTTTTCGAATCTCTTTTTAGAGTTGAATACCCGAGAACATCATGAAGGCAATACCCATAAGACCGGTAATGATGAACGCTATTCCGGGGCCCTTGAGCGCCGCGGGGATCTGCGAATAGGTGGTCTTCTCGCGAATGGCCGCCATCATCACGATCGCCAGCCACCAGCCCAGTCCCGACCCCAGTCCGTAGACGACCGACTGCCAGAGAGAGGTGATCTCCAGCGCGTCGACCTTCTGCTGCATAAAGAGCGAGCCGCCCATAATGGCGCAGTTTACGGCGATAAGCGGCAGGAAGATACCCAGCTGGCTGTAGAGCGTAGGCGAAAACTTCTCGACCGCCATTTCCACGAGCTGCGTGAACGCCGCGATGGTGGCGATGAAGATGATGAACGTCAGGAAGCTCAAATCGACGCCCGCGATAAGCGCGTCGGCCTTCAGAACATATTCATACAGAAGGTAGTTCAGCGGCACGGTCATAACCATTACGAACGTGACGGCGAGGCCCAGGCCGAGAGCTGTTTTTACGCTCTTCGACACGGCGATATAGGAACACATGCCGAAGAAGAACGCGAATACCATGTTGTCGATAAAGATCGACCGGATAAAGATATTTAACGAATCCATACGCTACCTCCTATTTTTCCTGTAAATCTTTGTTGCGCGAACGGTGTACCCAGATGATGCATCCCACGATGATAAGCGCCATGGGCGGGAAGAGCATAATGCCGCTATCGTAGTACCAGCCTCCCTCTGCGGCGTACCAGCTCTCGGGGATAACACGGAAGCCATATAAAGTTCCCGAGCCCAGCAGCTCGCGGAAGAACGCCACGATAACCAGGATCAGTCCGTAGCCGAGGCCATTGCCGATGCCGTCGAGGAACGACGGCCAGGGCTTGTTTGCAAGTGCGAACGCCTCGACGCGGCCCATGACGATACAGTTTGTGATGATAAGGCCGACATAGACCGACAGCTGTTTCGAGACGTCGTAGACGTAGGCCTTAAGCACCTGATCGACCAGAATAACCAGCGCGGCGATAACCACCAGCTGTACGATGATGCGGATACGCGAGGGTACGCCGTTGCGCAGCAGCGACATCACGAGGTTCGCAAAACCCGTGACCACCGTAACGGACAGCGCCATGACGATCGCGGGCTTGAGCTGCACCGTGACGGCCAGCGCCGAGCAGATGCCCAGTATCTGTACGATTACCGGGTTGTTCGCCGAGAACGGGCCCAGCAGGAAACCTCTGTTTTTAGCCGAAAACAAAGGCTCTTTTTCTTTCTTACTCATTGTTTTCCACATTTTCGGATTCTACATTTTCTTCCGTTCCCTCGCCGGACTCCTCCGGGACCGCGGGTCCCGGGTGCATTTGCAGGGCGTGCATCCGCTTTTTGAATTCGAGGAACGGCAGGTAGTGGCCGATGCTCGTCGAGAGCATGTTCGTAACGCCGTCGGAGGTCTTGGTGCCGCCCGAAATGGCGTCGACCTCGTGCGCGGGGTCTTTGGCGCCGCCCTTGCGAAGCTTCACCGAGACAAACTGACCGTCCTGGAAGATCGTCTTGCCGACATATTTCGCCCAATGCTTGGGTGTCGCGATCTCCGAACCCAGGCCCGGAGTCTCGCCCGCATGGCTGAAAACCACGCCGGAAATAGTATCCATATCCTTATCGAGCGCCACATAGCCCCAGATCGGGCCCCAGAGTCCCGAACCGTAGACCGGAAGCACCACGCGGCCGTCGTGGGCCTGAAAGACGGGATAAAGGCCCTTTTCGAACGTACCCTTCAGGTCGAAGAGCATCTGCAGCGCCTCGTCGCCCGTGATAGAATCGACTTTGGCGCCCTCGGCATCGACCGCATAGGCGGTTACAAAATCATCGTAATTCTGATCCTCGGCGCCGAGCGACTCGAGGATTGCCTGCTTCTTCTCGTTCATGACGTTAGCGTCCTGCCGCTCTTTGAGAGCCATGGCTGCAACGGCCAGCAGCGCCGCCACCACGACGACCATAACAGTCGCATACATAAGAATATAGGCATTGCCGTTTTTATCGCTGAAAAGACCCTTTTTAGGCTCCGTCACATCGGCGAAGTCCGAGGCGGGGACACCGCAAACGGGGCATTTTTCGGGTGCGGCGCTACCCTCGTGGATATAGCCGCAGACATTGCATCTGAATTTTTTCTTTGCCATACTTCTACCCTATTTGGCGATTTTAACACGTTTCCTGCGGCGTGCGACGTTAGCCTCGACCACATAGTAGTCGACCAGCGGCGCAAGCGCGTTCATAAAGAGGATTGCAAGCATCATACCCTCGGGGTAAGCCGGGTTGACCACGCGGATCATAACGGCCAGCGCGCCGGTCATAAGGCCCACGATATATTTTCCGGTATTGGTCTGCGACGATGTCACCGGGTCGGTGGCCATGAAGACCGCGCCGAAGGCGAAGCCGCCGACGATAAGGTGCCACCATGCCGGATAGTCCGTAAGGCCGGTCCACTGGAACAGATAACCCATGGCAAGACCGCCCACGACCACCGACAGCATCGTGCGCCACGAAGCAACGCCCGTAAAGAGCAGCACGGCAGCGCCTATTAATATGGCCAGCGTCGATGTTTCGCCCACGCAGCCGGGCATGAAGCCAAGAAATGCATCGAGCGGTGTGTAACTCATCGTGCCGGTCGAGCCTAACTGTTCGAGAGCCGTGGCGCCCGAGAAGCCATCGACGACGCCCTCGCCCGAGGTGAGTCCCGAGATCCAGACCGTCTCGCCCGAGATCGAGGGTGTGTAGGCGAAGAATATAAATGCGCGCGCCATAAGCGCGGGGTTGAAAACGTTCATACCCGTGCCTCCGAACACCTCCTTGCCGAAAACCACGGCGAAAGCCGTACCCACAGCCACCATCCACAGCGGAATATCGACCGGCATGATCATCGGGATCAGAAGACCCGTGACGAGGAATCCTTCGTTGACCTCATGGCCGCGCAGCTGCGCGAATGCAAACTCAATGGCCAGACCCGTGACGTACGAAACAACGATTATAGGCAGGACTTTCAGAAATCCGAACCACAGCGAGGGCCAGAATTCGGGCCGCAGGCCCTGCGAGAAGAAGTGCTGGTATCCGGCGTTGTAGAAGCCGAACAGCAGTGCGGGCAACAGCGCCACGACCACTACGATCATCGTACGTTTCATATCGTTGCAGTCGCGGATATGGGCGCCCTTGGTCGTTGTGGTGTCGGGCACGAAAAGGAACGTTTCGAACGCGTCGAACGTCGAGGAGAGGAAACCGAACCGGCCACCTTCGGAGAACACAGGCTTAACCTTGTCTACCAGATTGCGTAATAGCTTCATATGTTATGCCTCCCTGATCATTAAGTTAATACCATCGCGGATGATCTGCTGAATCTCGATCTTCGAAGGGTCGACAAACTCGCAGAGTGCGAAATCCTCCTCGACGACCTCATAGATGCCGAGGTTTTCCATTTTGTCGATATCCTGGGCCAGGCACGCTTTCAGCAGGTGCATCGGGTAGATATCCATCGGAAGGTACTGCTCGTAGAGGCCCGTGACCACGAACGGACGCTCGCCGCCGTTGAGATTGGTATCGAGCCGATACTCCTTCTTCGGGCAGAGCCACGAAAAGTAGGATTTCGAAACCGAAAATTTACCCAGGCGCGGCATCGCCCAGCCCAGCAGTTCGTATTTGTCGCCCTCGGGGATCACCGTGAGCTGGTTGGCATAGAAACCGAGGAATCCGTCGACCGGGGTCTTCGTGCCCGTGAGCACATTGCCCGAGATGATGCGGACGCGGTCGCCTTTTTTTTGCGACTTGAGGTTGCCCTCCAGTACGGAGTCGATCTTCGCACCCGCAATGACACGGCGGTATTGCGGCGCGGCGACCTCCGAACCTGCGACCGCGATAACGCGGGTCATATCCACGCGGCCCTCGTTGAACAGGCGGCCGATGATGGCCAGGTCCTGGATATTGACCGTCCATACTACTTCGCCCTTGTTCACCGGGTCGACATGGTGAATCTGCACGCCCACGTTTCCCGCGGGATGTTTACCCGCAAAGGTGTGGTGCTTTACCCCCTCGAGGGCCTGCATTTTGCCCCCGGCGTTGGCGCGGACCGAGAGGTGCACGCTGCCCGGAGTGAGGCGGCGCAGAACGTCGACGCCCGTCTGGAGATTCTTCTCCTCACCGCGCAGCGCATAGTTGTAGTCCACGGCCAGAGGGGCCGAATCGAACGTCGAAACGAAGACCGATTTGGGCGTATCGTCGGGATTGGCGATGATTCCGTAGGGGCGCTGCTGGATCATAGGCCAGAGGCCCGACCGAAGCAATATTTCGACGAGCTGCTCGCGCGGAGCTTTGTGGACGTTTATCTTCGGGAACTCCTCGTAGCTTTGGGCCGCATCGGGCGCAATGGTCACGGAGAGCACCTTGCGCTTGTCGCCGCGGTTAACGGCCGACACCGTGCCGCTTACGGGCGACGTGAAGAGTACGCGCTGGTCGGCCTTCGAGAAAAACAGCGGCGTACCGGCTTTTACACGTTCGCCTTCGGCAACCAGCAACTTGGGCGTCACACCCTCGAAATCGAGCGGCGCGACAGCATATTCCGAAGCCCTCGGCGCATCGGTCAGCATCTCGAAGGCTTTTCCCTGCAGATTGATGTCGAGCCCTTTGCGTAGTGTTATGACTTTCGACATGATTAAAGGTTTTTCAATGATGTTTATCTGTTTTCGATATTTTTTCGGTTCCACAAAGAGTGGCGTCAGCATACTGACAGCTATATAAATAGCTTGCGAAAATACGATTTTTTTTCGACATTACCGTGAATGTCGGTTATTAATTTATACTTTTGCCGTAATGACAACGCCTTATGTAAACATACACACACATCGTTCCAGAGGCTTCGGCATCGGGATAAGCACAGCCGGAGTGCATCCGTGGAGTGCCGCGACCGAGAGCGTCGGGACCCTTATGGCGCGCTTCGGCGAGGTGCAGGCCATAGGCGAGATCGGTCTCGATTTCGCTACCGACGTCGACCGCAACAGGCAGGTGGAGGTGTTCCGCGAGCAGCTGCATATTGCCCGCGAACTCTGCAAGCCCGTTGTGCTGCACTGTGTCCGGGCTTTCGAGGAGGTCATGGCCGAACTTGCCGCGTGCGAACCGCGCGCCGTAATATTCCACGGGTTTATCGGTTCGGCGGAGCAAGCGCAGAGGGCGCTGGCAAAGGGTTATTATTTGTCGTTCGGCGAGCGGACGTTCGCTTCGCCCAAGACCGTCGGAGCATTGCGTTCGACACCTCTTTTGCAGCTGTTTTTCGAGACCGACGACAGTCCCGCGCCCATCGGGGAGATCTATGTCCGCGCGGCGGAAGTTATGGGTATCGAGGTAGAGATTTTGAGGCGCGCGGCATTTGCAAATTACGAACGAATATTTTCTCAACATAATGGATAATTGGCTGGAGCGCACAGAGTTGCTACTTGGAAGCGAGAAACTCGGCATACTGCGGCAGGCGCATGTGCTGGTCGTCGGCCTGGGCGGCGTGGGGGCATATGCGGCCGAAATGATAGCCCGCGCGGGTGTGGGCCGCATGACCATAGCCGACGCCGACGTGGTGGGCCTGTCGAACATCAACCGCCAGCTCGTAGCGCTTCATTCGACCGTCGGAAAACCCAAATCGGAGGTGCTGGCCGATCGTCTGCGCGACATAAATCCCGAAATAGAGCTCACGATCGTCAACCGCTACATCAAGGACGAGGAGACTTATATACTACTCGACGCGGCGCGCTATGATTATGTCGTAGACGCTATCGACACCCTTTCGCCCAAACTTGCCCTTATTGCGGGGGCTCTGGAGCGCAAGATTCCTTTGGTGAGCTCTATGGGCGCCGGGGCCAAGACCGATCCCACAAAGCTCGAAATCGCCGATATCGGCAAGACCCACCACTGCCCTCTGGCCCATATGCTACGCAAGAGGCTGCACAAAATCGGCATCCGCACAGGTTTTCGCGCAGTATTTTCGCCCGAGCCTATGCGTGAAGGCGCAATGATTCTCTGCGAGGAACAGAACAAAAAGTCGAACGTGGGGACGATATCTTATATTCCGGCGCTGTTCGGGATAGGCTGCGCTTCGGTGGTGATTCGGGATTTGATTGAAGAAATGGAATAAACTATAAATCAGACTGTTATGAAATTCAACAATGTAAGACTACTGGTCATGGATTTTCGGAAATGCTTCAAATTCTACGCCGAACAGCTTGGATTGGAGCCCGTCTGGGGCGACGAAAACGGCTGCTACGCATCGTTCAAAGTGGCCGACGGAATAGAGGGGCTTGCCATTTTCAGTTCCGACTTTATGGCTCCGGCGGCAGGCAATGCCGACAAAGCGCAGCCTTCGGGGTATCGTGAAAAATCAATGATAGTATTCGAAGTCGATAGTGTCGACGAAGCCTACCAAAGGTTGCAGGAAAAAGGCGTTAGTTTTATCAATCAGCCGGTTGATATGCCCGACTGGGGAATGCGCGTCGTTCATTTTAGGGATCCCGAAGAGAATCTGATCGAACTTTTCACGCCATTGGCAACGGAATAGAACACATGATCCGCCGACAGAAGGTTTTCGACTGGCTCGACAGCCACGAAATCAAATACACCTGGTACGAGCATCCCGAGGCTCCGACCATCGAGATTGCGCGCGGGCATTGGCGCGACGACGGGTCGAAGCACTGTAAGAATCTCTTTTTCCGCAACCACAAGGGCGACCGCCACTACCTGGTCTGCTTCGACGGCGACCAGTCGCTGGCGATTCACGACCTCGAACACCGTCTGCGTCAGGGCAAGTTGTCGTTCGCATCGGAGCAGCGTATGGAGCGGTGGCTCGGACTGCGGCCCGGTTCGGTATCGGCGTTCGGGCTTATCAACGACTCCGAAAACCACGTTCATCTCTTCCTCGACGCAAACCTTCGCGACTGCCCCGCCTTCTCGTTCCACCCCAACGACAATCGGGCGACAGTGGTAATAGAGCGCGAAGAGTTTATGAAATACCTCGCGGCAGTCGGTAACACATCCGAATTTATCGAGCTATACTGACCGCGACATGCGTTATATCGAGGCAAAAACCATTCTCTCCCAATACCACGAACCCGATCCGTGGTTCGGGCTCTCGTATACGATCAATCTTTACCGCGGATGCCAGCACGGATGCATCTACTGCGACACCCGCAGCGACTGCTACGGTATCGGCGACATAGCGCAAGTGGCAGCCAAAAGCAATGCGCTGGAGTTGCTGGCAAGAGAACTGCGCTCGAGGCGCCACAAAAAAGGGGCCATCGGCACAGGCTCGATGAACGATCCTTACATGCCCATCGAGAAGGAGTTGCAGCTCACGCGCAGAGGGCTCGGGCTTATGGCGGCCGAGCGGTTTCCGGTTCACATCATCACAAAGAGCGATCTGGTGGAGCGCGATACGGACGTTCTGCAGGATATTGCGCAGACCTATGCCGCCGTGAGTTTCACCGTCACCTGCGCCGAGGATTCGCTGGCTGCGCGCATCGAGCCCGGCGCCCCACGGACCTCGGATCGCTTCCGCGCCATGAAAGCGCTTGCCGCAAATGGCATATATACCGGCGTGACACTTATGCCCTTGCTGCCGTTTATCAATGACACGTCCGAAAATGTGGAATCCATCGTCCGGCAGGCCGCCGACGCCGGGGCGTCGTACATTTTGCCGATGTTCGGCGTGACGCTCCGCAAGGGGTCGCGCGATCCGTTCTATGCGGCTTTAGACCGCGAATTCCCCGGCATAAAAGCGAAGTACGAAACGACTTTCGGAGATCGCTACGAATGTTTCAGTCCGGCGTATAAGCGGCTGAACGACACATTTCGCAACCTGTGCGAAAAGTTGGGCATGACAACGCGGATGCGGTTTTACGAGACTAATCTGCCCAAACAGCAGTCATTATTTTAAAAATCGGTATTCCTCGCTTTCAGGATGCAGCTCGCGGCAGGCTGTTATGAGCGATGCGAATAGCAGGCCTCCGCAGGGCGGAGCTGCGGCCTGCCGGCCCGCTTTGCAGGCCAAAAACCATCCGCAACAGCACACATAAAAAAGCCCCGACGCAATTGTCGGGGCTTTTCATTTTCAACTATTTATCTTATTTCAACTCAACCAAAGCCTTACCGGTCATTTCGGCAGGCTGCTCGAGTCCCATAAGCTTCAGCACCGTGGGAGCGACGTCGGCCAGAATACCATTATGCACCGACTTCACGCGATCCGATACCACAACGATGGGCACAGGATTCAAAGAGTGGGCGGTGTTGGGTGTGCCATCGACGTTTATAGCATTATCGGCATTGCCGTGGTCGGCGATCATAATGACCTCATAACCGTTCTTCCTGGCAGCCTCGACAACCTTCGAGACGCACTTATCGACAGCCTTTACGGCCGTCTCGATAGCCTCGTAGATGCCGGTGTGACCCACCATATCGCCGTTGGCGAAGTTCAGGCAGATAAAGTCGAACTTCTGCTCACCGAGCGCAACAACCAGTTTATCAGCGACCTCGGGAGCCGACATCTCGGGCTGCAGGTCATAGGTCGCAACCTTGGGGGACGACACGAGGATGCGCTCCTCGCCATCGAACTTATCCTCACGGCCTCCGTTCAGGAAGAACGTAACGTGAGCATATTTCTCGGTCTCGGCGATACGCAGCTGGTTCAGGCCCTTCGACGAGACATATTCGCCGATGGTATTCTGCACGTTATCTTTGTCGAAAAGGATGTGCAGGCCCTGGAACTTGGCGTCGTAGGGGGTCATGCAGCAATAGTAAAGCGGCATGGTGTGCATACCCTCTTCGGGCATATCCTCCTGCGTCAGCACCACCGAAAGCTCTTTCGCGCGGTCGTTGCGGTAGTTGAAGAAGATGATCACGTCGTTGGGTTTGATCGTACCCTCGCCACCCGTGCGAACAACCGGCTTGATGAATTCGTCGGTCACGCCCTCGTCGTAGGACTTCTGCACAGCGGCGACCATATCGGTCGAAGCCTCGCCGATGCCATTCACCAGCGCGTCGTAAGCGATCTTCACGCGATCCCAGCGCTTATCGCGGTCCATGGCATAGTAACGGCCGATAACGGTTGCAATCTTGCCGGAGCTTGCCGCGAGGTGCTTCTCGAGTTGTTCGATAAAACCCTTACCGCTGCGGGGGTCGGTGTCGCGACCGTCCATAAAGCAGTGAACATAGGTGTTATCGAGACCGTAGGCAGCCGAGATATCGCACAGTTTAAAGAGGTGCTCGAGCGACGAGTGCACGCCGCCGTCCGACACCAGACCCATGAAGTGCATATTCGCCCCGGTCTTCTTGGCGTGCTCGAAAGCGGCCTTCACCTCGGGGTTATCCATAATAGAGTTATCGCGGCAGGCGCGGTTGATCTTCACCAGGTCTTGATAAACCACGCGGCCTGCGCCGATATTGAGGTGGCCGACCTCCGAATTACCCATCTGGCCGTCGGGCAGGCCGACGTTCTCGCCGTCGGTGCGCAGTTCGGCATGGGGATACTTCGCGGTCATGGCCGAGATATATTCGGGATTGACGGTGGCAATAACGTCGGCTTTGCCTTTGTTGCCGTTGCCCCAGCCGTCGAGGATCATCAGTAAAACTTTGTTGCTCATATCTTTATAACGTATTATTTTAGTTGATTTTCAATCAGTTCCTTGGCCTTATTTATCGCCATTTGCAAACTGTCGGCATCTTTACCTCCCGCCGTAGCGAAGAAGTTCTGACCGCCTCCGCCGCCCTGCATCAGTTTGGCTGCTTCGCGGACGACCTTCGAAGCATCGACGCCGCGAGCTACGATCTCGTCACCGAGCATAATGGTCAGCGAGGGTTTGCCGCCCTGCCTGGTACCCATTACGAACACCAGTTTGGGCGAACGCGCACGAAGCTCGTAAGCCAGGTCCTTGATAACGTCGGGAATAAGTTCCGACTGCTGAACGAAGAACACCGCTCCGTTGCGTTCGGGCGCCACCGAGATGATCTTCTCGGCCATCTGCATCATACGCTGCTTGTGCATCGACTCAACCTCTTTCGAAAGCGCCTGATTCTCCTCGATGACCTTCTTCACGGCCTGCATGATCTGGGCGTTGTTGAACGTCTCGCGCAGAGAGCGCATCGTATCCTCGGCGGCATAGATCATCTGCTCGACGGGCTCGCCGGTCGAAGCTTCGATACGGCGCACGCCGGCCGAAATAGCGCTCTCGTTGAGAATCTTGAAAATACCGATATTACCCGTAGCGCTCGTATGCGTACCTCCGCACAGCTCCACCGAGTCGCCGAAACGCACGATGCGCACCTTGTCGCCGTATTTTTCGCCGAAGAGCATCATCGCACCGCACTCCCTGGCCTCCTCCTGCGTAGCCTCGCGGTTCTCGACAAGGGGATAGTTGGCGCGAACGGCACGGTTGACCATTTTCTCGACCTCGCGAAGCTCCTCATTCGTCATCTTCTGGAAGTGTGCGAAGTCGAAGCGGATGATCTCGGGCGTCACCATCGAGCCCTTCTGCTCGACGTGCGAACCCAGCACTTTGCGCAGCGCCTCGTGCATGAGGTGCGTGGCGGTGTGGTTGTTGGCCGCTGCCTGACGCTTTTCGGCGTTGACCACGGCGGCGAACTCTGCCTGGGGATTTTCCGGGAGTTCGTTCACTATGTGGATGATAAGTCCGTTCTCCTTTTCGGTCGCAACGACGGCTATGCGCTCGTCGGAGCTCTCGATAAAGCCCATGTCGCCAATCTGCCCGCCCGAGTTACCGTAGAACGGCGTGCGGTCGAATACCAGCTGATAGTAGGTCTTACCCTTGGAGGTCACACGGCGGTAACGCGCGATATGAATTTTCTCGACGAGCGTATCATAGCCCGTGAAAACACTCTCCTTGATCGACACCAGCTCCACCCAGTCGTCGGCATCGACGGCCGCAGCGTTGCGCGAACGCTCCTTCTGCGCCTGCAGTTCCTTCTCGAAGGCGGGGAGGTCTACGCCCATACCCTGTTCGCGGGCGATGAGTTCCGTGAGGTCGATCGGGAAGCCGAATGTATCGTAGAGTTCGAAGGCCTCCTTGCCGGCGATCAACTCGCGGCCCTCTTTCTTGGTCTTTTCTATAACGCCGTCCAGCAGGCTGATGCCCGTTGCCAGCGTGTGCAGGAACGATGCCTCCTCCTCCTCGATGACCTTCTCGACCAGCGCCTGCTGGGCCTTGAGCTCGGGGAACTGGCCGCCCATCTGGGCTACCAGGCCCGGAACGAGCTTGCAGAGCGTGGGCTCTGTGAAGCCGAGGTAGGTATAGCCGTAACGCACGGCACGGCGCAGGATGCGGCGGATAACGTATCCGGCCTTGACGTTCGACGGAAGCTGCCCGTCGGTTATCGAGAAGGCGATGGCGCGCAGGTGGTCGGCGATAACGCGCATGGCCACGTCGCACTTCTGGTCCTCGCCGTATTTCTTACCCGAGAGCTGCGAAAGACGCTGAATCGTAGGCTGGAAGACGTCGGTGTCGTAGTTCGACTTCACACCCTGCATGATCATGCAGAGACGTTCGAAGCCCATGCCGGTATCGACGCTCTGCGCGGGCAGCGGCTCCAGAGAACCGTTGGCCTTGCGGTTGAACTGCATGAACACGAGGTTCCATATCTCGATCACCTGGGGGTGGCTGGCGTTGACCATCTCGCGGCCCGACTTCTGGGCTATTTCAGCCTCGTCGCGCAGGTCGAAGTGGATCTCCGAGCAGGGACCGCAGGGACCCGTTTCGCCCATTTCCCAGAAGTTGTCTTTCTTATTGCCATGGATGATATGGTCCTCGGGAAGAAATTTCTTCCAAAAATCGTAGGCCTCCTGGTCGAAGGGAACGCCATCCTCCTCCGAGCCCTCGAAAACGGTGGCGTACATGCGGTCGGCGGGGAGTCCGTAAACTCCGTTCAGCAGTTCCCATGCCCATTCGATCGCCTCTTTCTTGAAATAGTCGCCGAACGACCAGTTGCCGAGCATCTCGAACATGGTGTGGTGGTAGGTGTCGTGGCCCACCTCCTCGAGGTCGTTATGCTTGCCCGACACGCGCAAACATTTCTGGGTGTCGGCCACGCGCGGATATTTGCGGGGGGCGTTGCCAAGGAAAATATCCTTGAACTGGTTCATACCCGCATTGGTGAACATCAGCGTGGGGTCACCCTTGATGACCATCGGCGCCGAGGGCACGATCGCATGTTGCTTGCTCTCGAAAAAGTCGAGGAATGCCTGACGAATTTTATTTGACTCCATGGATATATAAAAATTTACTTTTCGCGTTATTCTTTTCGGGTTGCAAAATTACACAATTTAACCTAATTTTGCACCTATTAAAGATAGTTTTTTCCGCATTGGCGCAAAAAGGACACATATTCGACCCGCACACACTGACCCACGAGGCACAAATCCTGACCCGCGAGGCCAAAACCGTGACGCGCGAGGTCGTCAGAGCGCCGTTCCGGTTGCGCACGTACCGTCTTTTGCGCAAGATACTGATCGGTTTTATTCTGGTCTCGATCGCCAACGTGGTCTTCTCGCAATTCTTCTACACCCCCAAGATGTACCGCATCAACCGCGATAACCGCGACCTGATGATCCGCTACCGCATCATGCAGGACCGGATACATACTGCCCGGAAGCGCGTGGAGGAGATCCGCATGCGCGACAACTACGTCTATCGCTCGTTATTCTCGACCGACAGCGTGTCGATCGGCGGCGTGTGGCAGGCTTATCCCGACGAGAAATACGCCTCGATGGGCGAGGATAATTTCGGTCCGCTGATGGTGGGCACCTGGAAGCAGTTGGACGCCCTGGCACGCGTTCTCTACCTCGAGTCGGTGTCGTTCGACGAACTGCAGGCCATGTCGAGGGACAAGGAAAAACTCTCGACGGCGATCCCGGCCGTATGGCCCATCGAACGCTCGGCGCTTCGCGGCGACCATATCGGAGCATTCAACATGCGCCGTCTGCACCCGGTTCTGGGGATCGTACGGCCACATATGGGCATCGACCTGGGCTGCGACCGCGGAACCCCGGTCTACGCCACGGGCGACGCCACGGTCGAGATGATCGACAACGGCAGCGGCGGCGGATATGGCCACCAGGTGCTGTTAGACCACGAATTCGGCTACAAAACCCGCTATGCGCACTTGAGCAAGATATTCGTGCGCCCGGGCGAGGCGGTATTCCGCGGTCAGCTGATAGCCGAGACAGGCAACACCGGAATTTCGAGCGGCCCCCACCTTCATTACGAGGTCATACACAAGGGTACGCCCGTGAACCCGATCAATTATTTCAACCGCAATATGTCCTCCGAAGAGTACGACAAGCTTATGGACGAGATGCGCGACACGAACTTCGAGAAATTCTAACATGGCAGGCAAAAAAGATCTGGAGAGGCTGCGCCGCAAGAAACGCAGGAAGCAGAACGTCATTCGCGTGACGATCCACTTCTTTGTGTGGGCCGGCGTGGCGGTGCTCTACTACATGGGGTTCTCGATCTTCTTCGACACCCCCACGGAGTATTATCTCCAGCACTCCACCGACCGCCTGCGCAAGGAGTATGCGTTCCTCTCACAGCGCTACGATTCGCTCAACATGGTCCTCGAAAACCTCGCCGAGCGCGACCGCAACGTCTTCCGCATCCTCTTCGAGTCGGATCCCTACGATTTCGACGCAGAATATGCGCGCAAGCAGGCCGTGACCTACGAAAATATCTTCAACCGTTCGTCGAGGCGTCTGAAGCGCGACCTCCACGACCGGATGAATATCATGGAACAGAAACTTGGAGAGTTACGTTCGGCCTGCGGCGAGCTGCAGACTTGCATCGACATCCAGGGTCGCGGATGCGACAACATTCCGGCCATACAACCTGTCATAAACAAGCAGCTCACGCTGCTCACCGCTTCCTACGGCATGCGCATACATCCGTTCTACAAAACGCTCCAATCGCATCAGGGCGTAGACTACACCATACCCGAGGGTTCGAGCGTCTTCGCCACGGCCGACGGAGTGGTGCGCGAGGTAGCGACCCGCAACTCCACCTCGGGCGTCACGGTCATAATCGACCATGAAAACGGCTACCGCACTTCGTACAGTCACTTGAGCAAGGTGAGCGTCAAGCGCGACCAGAAGGTTCGCCGCGGCGACATCATAGCCCTCTCGGGCGACACCGGACTCTCACTCGCCCCCCACCTCCACTACGAGATATGGCACGACGGAATGCGCGTCGACCCCATACATTATTTCTTTATGGAGCTCTCGCCGACCGAATATCAGCGCATGATGCGCATTGCGCAGTCGGGAATGCAGTCGTTCGACTAATAATACAGATTTGTTTTTCGGCTTACACAGCAAGCCGGCAGGGAACAGCCAGCCGGCGCGGTGGGCTGAAATTCCGCCTGCGGCATAATTCCACCCCACCGCTGGCTGCGGACTGAAAACGAAAGAGCAGATCGAAAAGACCCCTACAAAAGTGAGTGGCAGCGGCCGCTCATTTTTCATATACGGGTTCCGCCCAGCCGTTCTGAAAACCACCTGCCCGGCCCACCGAAAGGTTCCTCTGGAAATCATCGCGAGAATTCCGGCAAATCACTTGTTAATATCTTATTTGTTTTGTAAATTCGCACAATTTTGTTTTTGTGGAACAAGGAGTCCGGCCAACAACGAAGACCATATAGCAAAACTTTAAAAATAAACCTTAATTACGACTTCGGTCCGCTCGTTATTACGGACGGCGGCCGTGCCTAAAAACTTCAACAACAGTGAAAAAGCTAAAATCTATTGCTGTTCTGATCTGCATGCTGCTGGGTGCGAATTTCGCACACGCCAGCGAGGCCGATCTCGCGATCCCCGACCTCCACGAGGGAACGTTCCACATCTTCGGAAGCTCGGTTTCCTCCTGGGACTTCCTCTTCTACGGCGCACTTGTGATCGCCGGAACGCTGGGCTTCAGCCTGCTGCTTTTCAGCCAGGTAAAGAAACTCCCCGTGCATGAGTCGATGGCGAAGGTCGCCGCGACGATCTACACCACCTGCCGCACCTACCTGCTCCAGCAGGGCCGTTTTCTGCTCATGCTCTTCGGCCTTATCGCCGTGGTGCTCTGCATCTACTTCTTCGGTCTGATGCACCAGAGCCTGTGGGTCGTGTCGCAGGTGCTGTTCTTCTCGATCATCGGTATGGCAGGCTCCTACCTGGTGGCTTGGTACGGCATCCGCGTCAACACATATGCTAATGCGCGTACGGCTTTCGCGTCGCTGCGCGGACGTCCGCTCGACGTGGTCAACATCCCGCTAAAAGCAGGTATGAGCGTCGGTCTGTTCCTCATTTCGCTGGAGTTGGTGATGATGATCGTCATTCTGCTGTTCGTTCCGCGCGAGATCGTGGGCATCTGCTTCCTGGGCTTCGCTATCGGCGAGTCGCTGGGTGCGAGCGCACTGCGTATTGCCGGCGGTATCTTCACGAAGATCGCCGACATCGGTTCGGACCTTATGAAGGTTGTGTTCAAGGTCAAGGAGGATGACCCGCGTAACCCGGGCGTTATCGCCGACTGTACGGGCGACAACGCTGGCGACAGCGTAGGTCCCACGGCCGACGGATTCGAAACCTACGGCGTAACCGGCGTGGCCCTTATCACGTTCATCACACTGGCCGTAGACGATCCCACGATCCAGGCAAAACTGATCGTTTGGATCTTCGGCATGCGCTTCCTCATGGACTTCCTCTCGGGCTGCGCGTTCTTCATCAACCAGGGTATCTCGAAAATACTTTACGGCAAGAAGGACGAATTCGACTTCGAATCGCCCCTTATGCGCCTGATCATCATCGCCGCTGTTCTCTGCATCTCGGCAACGTTCTTCATGAGCCACCTGCTTCTGGGCGACATGGCCGACGCTACGCTGTGGTGGAAACTTGGCATTATCATCAGCTGCGGAACGCTTGCGGCGGTTCTGATCCCCGAGTTCACAAAGATCTTCACCAGCTCGAAATCGACTCACGTCAAGGAGATCGTTTCGGCTTCGAAGGAGGGCGGCTCGTCGCTCAACATCCTCTCGGGTATCGTTGCAGGTAACTTCAGCGCATTCTGGACCGGTATGCTTATCGTTGCTCTGATGACCGTGGCCTACTTCACGGCACAGATGGGTCTCGACAGCGTTCTCGGTATCCACGCCCCGATCTTCGCGTTCGGTCTTGTGGCCTTCGGATTCCTCTGCATGGGCCCCGTGACCATCGCTGTGGACAGCTACGGCCCCGTGACGGACAACGCACAGTCGGTGTTCGAACTCTCGCAGATCGAGTGCATCCCCGGCGTAAGCGAGCAGATCGAGAAGGAGCACGGCTTCAAACCCGACTTCGAAAAGGGCAAATTCTTCCTCGAGTCGAACGACTCGGCCGGTAACACCTTCAAAGCTACCGCAAAACCGGTACTTATCGGTACGGCTGTGGTAGGCGCAACGACGATGATCTTCTCGATCATTCTGCTTCTGGAAAAGGTCGGTCTGCTGCACCTTTCACTCACCGACGCTCCCGTGTTGCTGGGTCTGATCTGCGGCGGCGCCGTGATCTTCTGGTTCAGCGGCGCTTCGATCCAGGCCGTGACTACCGGCGCATACCGTACGGTTCAGTTCATCAAGGACACGTTCGACCTCAATAAGAAAGAGGCCAATATGGAGGACTCGATCAACGTGGTTCGCATCTGCACGCAGTATGCACAGAAAGGTATGTGGAATATATTCATCGCGCTGATCTCGCTGACGCTGGCTTTCGCGTTTCTCGATCCCAACTTCTTCGTGGCCTATCTGATCTCGATCGCCGTGTTCGGACTTTTCCAGGCTATCTACATGGCTAACGCCGGCGGCAGTTGGGATAATGCCAAAAAGATCGTCGAGGTGGAGCTTCGCGAGAAGAACTCTCCGCTGCACGAGGCTGCAGTCGTGGGCGACACCGTAGGTGACCCCTTCAAGGACACTTCGTCAGTATCTCTGAACCCGATCATCAAGTTCTCGACGCTGTTCGGTCTGCTTGCGACCGAGATCGCTATAGAGATGAAGAGCGGCGGTGTGGAATCGGACTACTCGATGTATATCGCCATCCCGTTCCTGCTGATCGGACTATATTTCGTCTGGAGATCGTTCTACAAGATGCGAATTCCTAACAAATAATTTCAGAAAGAGGCTGCCGAAATCCCGGCAGTCTCTTTTTTTTGGCATCGATATGTCATTCCGAGCAGGGCTATTTCCTACGTTTTTGGGATTGTGCTAATCATCGGATTGCCACGTCAGTCCTACGGACTTCCTCGCAATGACACATGTGTTGTATATCGTTTTTTCGTTCTCGGGCCGCAGCTCGCGGGGAACGGCTATGTACGAAGTAGACAGCGGGCCTCCGCAGGGCGGAGCTGCGGCCCGCCGGCCTTCTGCGAAGGCCGAAAACCTGACGACTCGCTACGCAAGCCGACATTCGGCCAAAATAGTTATCTTTGTACTTTAATTTTTCGAATAATGACTTGCGGTTCAAAGATAAAACTCATCCTGCTCGATTTCGACGGCACGCTGGCCGACACGCACCGGGCACACACCCAAGCCTACGTCACGACTTTGCAGGAGGCCGGATATGCGCTCAACGAGGAAATCTATCTGGAGAAATATTTCGGGATGCGGTGCAACGAGTTCCTTGCGCACTTCGGCATCGGCGACCCTGCGGAGCGCGAACGCCTGCGCCTGCGCAAGATCGAACTTTACCCCGCATTCTTCGACTCAATTAGGGTCAACCTTCCACTATGGGATTTCTGCCGGCAGTTCCGCGCACAAGGCGGCCGCGTATGGGTCGTATCGACCGGCAGCCGCGCAAATATCGACAACGCCATGCGCCACCTCGGCATCGCCGACGGTGTGGACGGCCTACTCTCGGGCGAGGACGTCGTCAACAGTAAACCCGCGCCCGACGCTTTTCTCGAGGCTATGCACCGTGAGGGCTGTACGCCTGCCGAAACGCTGATTTTCGAGGATTCAGAGATAGGGCTCGAGGCGGCACGGCGCAGCGGAGCGGCTTATTTCAAAGTTACACTTTAGCCCCCGAAGGTCATTGCGAGGAGCCAAAGGCGACATGGCAATCCGGCGATTTGCAAGGCGGCGCAAACAATCGAATTCCCACGCCGGACTCAAAATGACACAATAAATAAGGAGCGAAGAAAATCATTGTTTCTGCGCTCCTTTTGCTATTCCTCTTGTTGCTATTATCTCTTGCAGATGATCTTAAAGTCGCAGTACTTGCACGTATCGGCATCCTCGCACTGCCGGAACGGAACCGACGCATCATACATCTCCGAAAGCTGTTCCCGGACGAGTTCTTCGAACCGTTCGCGGTAAGATTCGTAGCGGGCGCCGCGCACCCCGGCCTCCTTATCGTCCAGTTGCGGCGAATAGTCGGGGCGGTTGATATTGCGAACATAGTAGAGTGCGGGCTCGACGTCGCAGCCGCACGTATGGTGCAACATCATGGAGTAGAGGAGCGTCTGCACGATATTCGACTGCCGTTGCTTGGCTTCGCCCTTGAAAAGGCTCTCTACGCCCGCAAATTCGAGCATCGGAGCACCGGTTTTGTAGTCCACGACGCGCAGCGTGCCGTCGGCAAGTTTGTCGATACGGTCGGCGATACCTGCGAATTTTATCTCCATCGTGCGGCCCGCGGAATGAAACCCGAATTTATAGCGGATCGGTTCCTCGAGCCCCGACAGCGCGAAATTATCGTTAGCGGCATCGTAGGGCATTACCCCGCCCCGCAGGTAACGCGTCACGATGTCCTGCACCAACATCAGATTCCCCGAATAATCTTCTACCGAAGCATCCTTGTCCTGCAGATAGTTTTCGTTTATGGCCGCTTCGACCGCCGCCGCAACCTCACCCGAGCGTATCATCGCACGCAAGGTTTCGCCGGGACGGTGTTCGCCCACGATGCGGGCGTAGAGCTTCTGCGCCGCGGCGTGGAGAATGGTTCCGAACATCGGAGCGTCGACATCCTCTGATATCTCGTCATCGGCCTCCAGGCGCGCTATCGAGTGGAAATAGAACCGCAGGGGGCAGGCCACGTATCTAAAAAACGCCGTCGGCGAGAGCGTCGCCCGGCTTTCGGGATCGGGGTCGACGAAGCGCTCCAGGCGCTTCATCACGCCCTCGTCTTTTGCCACCTCGATCGGGGCGGTTTCGGCGAGATTGACGTCCACGCCCACCTCGACCTTGCGCAGCGGAAAACCGCTCTCATAATCCAGCTGGTAGATATAGCGGCTCGGCTCGCCGGTGGTCTTGTCGTCGGCATGGGAGCAGTAGAGCATATGAACCGTTTCGGCGCGCTGGATCAGGCGGTAGAAATAGTATGCGTAGACACCCTCATGGTGCTCGGGCGTGGGCAGATCATAGGCCGCACGGAGATTATACGGCACAAAAGACCCCTGCGCGATATGGTTGCCGGGGAAGTTATCGTCGTTCATCGAGAGGATGACGATGTTGCGGAAATCGAGGTTGCGGGTCTCGAGAATACCCATGATCTGAATTCCTTCCAACGGTTCTCCCTCGAAGGGAATGCGCAGCGTCTGCAAGTGACGGCGCAGGAGCGAGGTATAGACTTCCGTGGTGAGTTCTATATCACACTCGTCTAACGAATTACGCAGTTTGGTTATCTGTTCCGAGATGACCGCCAGGAACTCCACCCGCTGGCGCGCATCGTCACCATCATATGGCCGCCGTGCGACGGCCGCAATGACCTCCAGCATATAGTCCGAAAGAGCACGCCACTCCCTGGCGGGCGAAAAAATCTGTTTCAGCAACCCGCTCTGTCCGAGCCACGCGGCGTCGACCGAGATGCGGCGGTCTTTGACGATCTCTTCATGCATTTTACGCGTCAGCTTTGGGTCGCTGTCGGCGACATAGGGATGCGCAAGGATCCCGGTAATATCGGAGTGGTAGAAGGTGTAGCCCTCGCCTTTGGTGCGGCGGTGGTTCTGCAATTCGACGAGCCGTTCGACGAACGTGTAAGCAAGGCTCTGGCGCAGGGGGTAACCCATGGTGACGTTCACGCGGCCTATATCCTCCGGCAGGGCGTACAGCAGCGGCATCAGCAGGTTTTCGTCGGTGAGCACCACGGCAGTCTCCTTGTCCAGAGGTCCTTTTTCGGCCAGCTTGCGGAGTATCTCGGCGACATATTTACACTGCACGGCGTTCGACACCGCGGCCACCGCGGTCAGCTCCTTGGTCCGGCACATATTGTCTTGCGAAATAGCGGCCCGCGGCGGAAATTCGGCCACATTGCGGCGTACGAACATACCAGCCTCCTGCACCGGATCGTCCTTATAATAGGTGTCGTAATCCCAGTAAAAATCGGTCTCTGCCGCCGTGGCGAGAAACTTGAAAAGACGGTTTTCACACTCCGAGAGCGCATTGAATCCCGCGACAACATACTGCCGCCGGTCGGGAAATGCAAATGCACCCTCGCGAATACGATCCACAGCCGCGCGCTGCACCATGCCATTATAAGCTATTCCCAGCGAAGTAAGGCGCTTGCGGAAGCGGGTATAGATAGGTCCGAGGGTCTTCCAGATGGCGAGAAATTTGCGTTTCTCCTCCGAAAGATCGGCCTCGGCACCAAACGACGACCAGAAAGCCAGAATCTGCAGCTGCGCGGGTGTGAGGTAGGATATGTCGGCTTCGATCTCCTTGATCTCGGAGATATTGCGGAACAACATCTCGGCGTCGATCAGATACTTGTCTATCGTATCGAAGTCCGTGAGGAGCATGTCGCCCCAGAAGTAGAACTTATCGAAGGGTTCGTTGTGGAACTCCGAATAGACTTTGTAGAGTTCGGTAATGAGCCTCACACGGTCGCCCAGATGCAGACCCGAGATTTCCGACATCAGATCGTCGATCGTGACCCATCGGGGCTGCCACATGGGCCGCCCGGCGATGCGGGTCAGCGCGTCGACAAAGAAAAGGCGCGCACGCCGCGACGGGAACAGCATCGCCCGCGAGGAGAGTTCCTCGCCATAGCGGCCATAAAGGTCGGTGGCAACCTCGGTCAGAAATCCGTTCATGGGCTATTCGAAGGCCTTCACTTCGCCCGCAAACATCTTGCGGGTGCTGCGGATGATCGCCGGCTTGCCCTTGTAGTGGACCATGCCGCCGGTCGAGGTCGAGACTTCGAGACGTTCGGTGATATTGACCATAACGTCGGCCTTGTTTTGAGCGTTGATGCCCGCCGACATAACCTCCATATTCGCGGCCTCGAGGCGGCTGGTGGTGGCATAGAGCGTGAAGTAGCGAACTTTGCCCGAGAGCGTGGCGGCGCTCGATCCCGTAAGCTCCATCTGCAGATCCTGGACGTCCATTTCAGCAGTCAGCGTGGCGCGGCCGCCGACCGTGAGGTCGAGCATTCCGGCTTTGAAAACACCTTCGAACGTAACCGAAGCATCGGAGACCGCGAGCGATTTGAGCGTGTTGTAGTAGACCGTTATGGTCGTGCGCTCGGGGCGGCGGGAGTCGATTTTTTCCGTAATACGCAGCACCTTGTCGGTCACGGCGACGGTGAATTTAGTGGTATATGAGCCTTTGGTGTCGTAGACGATCTTGGGGGCTTCGCTATCGGGGACGCAGATCATACGCACCACGGCGTCGGTCTTGAGTTCGACGCTCTCGAACGACGGCAGCCACTCGTTGCGCTCCGTAGATTCCTGTGCAAATGCGGCTGTGGCGGCGATGAGCGCCACGAGAGCCAAAATAACTTTCTTCATAGATTTTGTGTCGTTTTGTACGACGCTAATTTACAAAATAAATGCGAACCCCCTCTTGCTGTTCGGGATTTGTTTTGTACTTTTACGGTTATTAACGACTTTTCGGACAGTGAGAGCGAAAATACTGAACGCCAGCGCCGGTTCGGGCAAGACCTACCAGCTTGCGTACAAATATGTGTGCGACGTGGTGGAGCAGCCCGCACTCTACCGCCATATCCTCGCCGTGACCTTTACCAACAAGGCCACCGAGGAGATGAAGTCGCGTATACTCAAAGAGATACACACTCTGGCTTCGGGCGCGGAGAGTTCCTATCTCACGAATCTATGCGTCGAACTGTCGATGGACGCCGCAACGGTACGCAAGCGCGCCGCCGAGGCCCGGTCGAAGATGCTGCACGACTATTCGCGGTTCACGGTACTGACGATCGACACCTTTTTCCAGCGCATTCTGCGCGCGTTTATCAAGGAGCTGGGCATAGACCTCAATTACAACATCGAGCTCGAGACCTCGTCGGTGCTGGCCAAGAGCGCCGACACGCTGATCGAGCAGATAGCCGTCGACGCGGACCTCAAGCGCTGGCTGACGGAGTTCGTGCAGGAGAGGATCGACAACGGCCAGAAGTGGGATATTCGCGACGGCATTCTGTCGCTGGGCGGCGAGCTTTTCAAGGAAAAAAACAAGGATGCGCTCTCGGTCGCCCGCTCGCGCGAGGAGCTGGGGCGCATCGTCGGCGAAGCCACGGCCGCAGCCGCAGCGACCCGGAAACAGATGCAGGAGACGGCTTCCGAAGCCGTGGGGATAATGACCGCCGCAGGCTTCACGTCCGCCGATTTTTCGGGCAAAAGCCGCAGTTTCGCATATTACTTCACCGCCGTGGCCGCGGGCGACATCAAGCCTTATACCCAGACCGTGGGCAAGTTGAGTCTCACAACCGAGGGCTGGTGCACGAAAGGCTCCCCCGCGCAGTCGGTCGTCGGCGCGCTGCAGCCCCTGTTGCGCACGATGTGCGATCTCTACGACGCCAACGTCCGCTCGTGGAACACCTGCGACCTGCTGCGCGAGAACTACCGCAGCTTCGCGCTGCTCTCGGACCTCTACGCCAAGGTGCAGCAGATGTGCGACGAGCAGAACATGATGCTGCTCTCGGAGACAAAATACATACTTTCAGAGTTCATCGGCCACAACGACGCACCGTTCATCTACGAAAAGGTCGGTAACCGCTTCGAACGCTTCATGATCGACGAGTTCCAGGATACTTCGGTCAAGGAGTGGGAAAATTTCCTGCCGCTGCTGCAGAACGCCATGTCGCAATCGGAAAAGACCTCTGTACTGATCGTGGGCGATATCAAGCAGTCGATCTACCGCTGGCGCGGCGGCGACTGGAAGATACTCCATTCGAGAGCGCAGGAAGCGCTGGGCGGTGGCGACACCGAGGTCGAAAACCTCAAGGAGAACTACCGCAGTCTGCCCGCCGTGGTGGACTTCAACAATAAGATCATCGACCGCGTGGTCGAGGCCGACAACATGGCGCTCAACGCCCTTCTGGACGAAGCGGCCGGAGACGGATATATCTCCGCCGAGGCGGCCGGAGAGCTTCGCGACACGCTGAAAGGCGCCTACAAGGAGCATGCACAGACGCCCCGCCGCAAGGGCACGGGATATGTGTCGGTCACGACATTTGCCGGGGAACCGCCCGTTGTGGAGCGCATATGCCGGGTTCTCGACAAGGGATTTCGGCCGGCCGACATCATGATACTGGTGCGCGGAGCTACCGACGGCGCAAAGGTTGCCGCCGAGCTGCTCGACTTCAAAGGACGTAATACGGACCTGCGTTACCGGTTCGACGTGATGACCCAGGAAGCGCTGATCATCGGTAACGCCCCGGTGAGTTCGTTCGTCGCCGCGTCGCTGCGGCTGGCGCTGAACCCCGACGATTCGCTGAACCGTGCCGTCTACAACCATTTTCGGGAATTGCCATTCGACCTTGTGCTCGATGACGAGGCCCGCACGTTCTTTCGCTCCATTCGCCTGCTTTCGCCCGAAGAGGCGTTCGAACGTATCGTAATACGCCACAACCTGCAGGACAACGCCCAATACACGGCCTATCTGCAGGCTATTCACGAGCAGATAATAAACTTTTGCGCCAACAAGGTCGCCGACATTCAGCTTTTCCTGCAATGGTGGGACGAGCAAGGCTCGGGGCGTTCGCTGAGCATCGAGCAGAGCGACCGGACGATCGAAATATCGACCATACACAAGGCCAAGGGCCTCGAAAAGCGCGTGGTGATCATCCCCTACTGTTCGTGGCAGCTCGACCCGAAGTCGGGCGGCGGTGTGCAGAATATCGTCTGGGCCGAGGCCAGCGGCGACGCCGGGAACGTAGGACGCTTTCCGGTGAAATACAAAAAGTCGATGGCCGAATCGGGATTTTCGGCGGAATATTATCGCGAGCTTGTTTTTTCGCATGTGGACAATGTCAACCTGCTTTATGTGGCTTTGACGCGCGCGGCGGAATCGCTGCACATCTTCGTTCCGCAGAAGAGCGGCCGAAGCGTGGGCGGAATATTGCTGCAGGGGCTGCAGGCCGAAGAGTTCGACGGTCGGCACACCACTACCGAGCAGGGCGAGCAGTACGAATTCGGCGAATTCGCAGGCCCCGCGGCCGAGGGCGGCAAAAGCTCGGGAGCCAAGCATGTGATCCTCGACAACTACAATACGGCCCGCGCCGATCTGCGGCTGCGGCTTCCGTCGCAACGCTATTTCGAGGACGGCGACCAGGTGGAACTCTCGCCGCGCAACCTCGGAATCGTGATGCACAAGGCGTTTGAGAACGCCATGGGCGAGGAGGACATACAGACCGCCGTGTCGCAGATGCTCTCCGACGGAACACTCTCCCCGGCCGAGGCCGCGACGCTCCGGCAGATGATAGAGCGGGCGCTGTCGAACGACGTCGTGCGCGGATGGTTCGGCCCGGAGTGGCAGACTGTGCGCAACGAGAATGAGATCATAGTACCCGAAGGCGGGCAGACGAGGCGGCCCGACCGTGTGATGATAAATGGCAGCCGCGCTGTGGTTGTAGACTACAAGTTCGGAACGAAAGAGCCCGAAAAATACCGCCGGCAGATTCGCGAATACCTCGATCTGCTCCAAAAGATGGGCTACACCCACTGCGAAGGATATATATGGTATGTGAAACTCGGAAACATCGAAAAAGTGGAATAACAAATGGCTAACGTAATCGACATAATACCGCGCGATTTGCGGGGACGCGGGCTCTGGGTGGCCTTCACGCTGTTGCTACGCGCGGGGCTCAACTTCATAGGGCTCGCGATGCTGCTGCCGCTGCTGGCGCTGGTGCTGGCGCCCGAGGGATTCACGGGTGACGGGCCGCTGAAGCGGGTATACGAGATGTCGGGGCTGCAGTCGGAGCATAGTTTCGCACTTGCCGTGTGCATCGCCGGAGTGGCGGTTATCGCGGCGAAAAGCCTTATATGCCTATGGCTCGCGCGCAGCGAACGCAAATACATTTATGAGCTCTACCGCACCCTTTCGCGGCAGCTCTACACCACCTATCACGACCGGGGGCTGCCGTTCATCAAGGCGTCGAACTCGGCGACGCTGTCGCGCAACGTCAACGTCGTGTGCCTTTCGTTCGCGGTCGGGGTACTCAAACCTGCCGCCGCCATTGCCGCCGAGGCGATGCTTCTGCTGATGCTCTGCGCCGTGATTGCGATATACACGCCAATCGCCGCCCTTTTCGCCGTGATCGCCGTGGCACCTGCCGCCTGGCTCTACTATGGCGTGGTGCGCAAACGCATAAACCACTACGGCGAAGCCGAAAACCGGGCGCAGAGGGAGAAAAACCGCACTGTGGCGGAGACTTTCCGCGGGTTTTCCGACATAGAGATCAATGGTGCGTTCCCGATGATGCTCCGCAATTTCGACCGTGCGATGGATCAGGTCGTGACCTACCGCCGCAAGGAAGCCGGCATAGGCATGCTGCCGCAGGTGATGACCGAGATAGGCGTCGCGGCGGGACTGGGGTTGTTCGCCGCCGTAAGCTTCGGCTCCGAGAATCCCAGTTCACAGCTCTTGTTCGGGGTTTTTGCCGTGGCGGCGCTGCGGCTTATGCCCTCGGTGCGCAATATTCTTTCGGGCTGGACAACGATAAAATTCAACCGTTATTCGATCGACACGCTGCACGAGGCTGATATCGAAAACCGGCAGCTGCAGAGCTTCGTGAACGATAGATTACCGTTCGAGCGCGAGATTTTGGTCCGCGACCTCGGATTTGAATTTCCCGACAACGGACAGGTGCTGTTCAGCGGACTGGATCTCTCGATAGCCAAGGGCGAACGCATAGGCATCCGCGGCACATCGGGAGCAGGAAAGACCACTCTTTTCAACCTCCTGCTGGGGTTCTATGAGCCCACGGCGGGCGAGATCGCGATCGACGGCGTGCGGCTCACACCCGTGAACCGCCGCGCATGGCAGAATCGCATAGGCTATGTATCACAGAATCTGTTTCTGACCGACGGAAGCTTCGCCGCCAACGTCGCATTGGGCGTCCCCGAGGAAGAGGTTGACCGCGAACGGGCTATAAAGGTCCTCGAAGCGGCGCAATTAGGCGATTTCATAGCGGCACTGCCCAAGGGAATCGACACGCATATCGGAGAGTGCGGGTGCCGTCTTTCGGGCGGGCAGCGCCAGCGGATAGGCATCGCCCGGGCGTTATACCGCCAGGCCGACGTACTTTTCTTCGACGAGGCGACGTCGGCGCTCGACAGCCGCACCGAGGAGGAGATAAACCGCTCGATCGCGCGGCTTGCCGAGAACGATAAGGGGCTGACGCTGGTAGTTATAGCCCACCGCGAAAGCTCGCTGGAATACTGTACACGCATCATAACATTGGGAGAGGATGAAATATAATATCGCAGGCATCTATATCGACATACCCGATATTTTCACGACGGCACATTTTCACGGCGCGCTGTCGAAATTCGCCACGACAGATGCTCGCGAGCCCGACCTGCTGCTGAAGCCGGCATCCGAGGAGTCGTTGGTGTGCGAAGGCCCCGACCTGCGCGAAATAGCGGCGTTCGATTTCGAAGATGCCGATGCCGACTGCCGGTTCGGACGCGATGCAGGCGGGTATACGCTCATCATGACGCCGCGCAGGAATGGGCCTCCGGTGCGTTTCCGCAAACAGCACGGAGGTGTTTACGCGACGACTGATATCACCGAAGCCCACCACCCGGCGCTGTTCCGCTTCGGACTCTGGGTCATATATAACCTCGCCGCGCTACCCCGTCGCGCCGTGGCGGTGCACACTTCGACGATTGTCTACGATGGTGGTGCGGTACTCTTTCTGGGTGAATCGGGGACGGGCAAGAGTACCCATACACGGCTCTGGCGCGAGCATATCGCGGGTGCGACGTTGCTCAATGACGACAGCCCCGTGGTACGCATATCGGGGGAGGGGTTGGCAGAGGTCTGCGGATCGCCCTGGAGCGGAAAAACGCCATGCTACATCGACAGGCAGCTTCCGATACGCGGCATTGTTCGGCTCTCGCAGGCGCCTGCCAATAAGATGCGCCGCCTGCGGCCGATCGAGGCCATAGGTGCGTTGTTGCCCTCGTGTCCGCCGATGTTTTTGCAGGACGAGGGGCTGCAGGATGCCATGTGTGCGCTGATTTCCGAGGTTGTGGCGCAGGTTCCGGTCTATCATCTGGAGTGCCTGCCCGACAAGGCGGCGGCGGAGTTATCGTTTCAAACCGTATTCGGACGATGAATCTTTCGGACAATAAAATAGCTTTCGGACTTGCGCAGGAACTGCTCTCCGAGGGACAGAACGTGACCCTTCAGGTTCGGGGTCGCAGCATGCTCCCGTTTTTCAGGAGCGGGAGCGTGGTGACGCTGCGCCCTGCCGCGCCGTCGGATCTGGTGCGCGGGAATGTGGCGTTCGGGCGCACGGAGGGCGGCAATTATGTCATACACCGTATTTTCAGGGTCGACGCCAAGAATGTGACGCTTCTGGGCGACGGCAATGTGGCCGGGACGGAAACGATCCCACGCGAGCGAATATACGGTATTGTCGACTGCGGCCGCGCGCATATGTTTTTTGCGAAGATATGGATGTGGGCGCGGCCTGCTCGGAGATATCCGCTGGGGGTTTTGCGTAGGATCTATGAAGAATAATATCATACGAAAACACTCTTTCGAGAAAACAAAAAAAGCAAAATTCCATTAAGGCTAAACCAAGAAAGGCTCGGGATTTTTCAATAAAACGACGCCAAAAGCAGCATTTTTGCTTTAAAACAATCACCTGATTATTTTATATTTACATCGACAATGCGGAGATTGCCAGGAACGAGTTCCTGGCAATCTCCGCGTCACTCTTCGAGGACCATTGCGAGAAAATCCGCAGGACTGACATGGCAATCTTATGATATGCGAAGCCTTGTAAGTAATCAGATTTCCATGTCGGGCTTTCGACCCTTCTCGGAACGACATGCCAAAGTACCTTTTTGCGCATCGCACCCTATTAAAAAACAAACGCTTACGGATAAAGTCCGTAAGCGTTTGTAAAGAAGCCCTCTAAACCGGGCGGTTAGCGTTGCACCTATATCTTACTAATACATACAAGCGGTCTTGCTCGGGTTTCCACCCAGCTGCGACCATGAGTTCGAACAGCCCGTAGCGTCGCCCTGGATGGCGAAGAGGGTCGGTTTACCGTCCTTCATGCCCGTTACGTAGATGATACCGTCGCTGGCAATAGTCGGCGAAGTCCGAAGTTCAGTGCCCAGCGAGATCGATGTCAGGACGGCTCCGGTGGCGGCGCTGACCTTGACGAGTTTGCCCGCCTCGCAATCGTTGTAGTAGACGTTGCCGTTACTGTCGACAGCAGCTACACCCTGAATATTTCCTTCAGCCTTATGCTCCCACTTGATCGTTCCGTCGGGGTTGATAGCTGTCAGATAGGCATCGTACGCGGCTCCGTAATTGAAGGCCCAGGGTTCGGCGCTTATGGATGTGATCTCTTTGCCTGTAGTAGCATAGACCGTTCCGTCGGCAGCCACCGCTACGCCGTTTCCGGTTTCGCCATAGTTCTGTGCCGTGAGCGCACCTTGTATGGGGCAGGTCCAGGTGGGGTCCGCGGGAGCGGTGCCATATACGAAATTCGAGATGCTCTCGTAGTACACGACGGCCATAGTTCCTCCCGCAAGGGGCGTGAAGTAGTTGTTGTCGTTGTGGTTGCGCATCAACAGGTAGACCTTTCCTCCCGAACCCGCTGCGGGCTGGCTCGAATAGGGATTGCCATTCTTATTGGGCACACTGTTGTATCCGAGGTTGTGGTTGTTGCTTCCCGTAGCGTTGTCGGGACCAAAACGCCAGGTGCCCTCTCCGTTGGGGAAGAAGAGGCGATATCCCCAATGGCCGCCTACGCCGGCGATGATCTTGCCGTCTTTCATGGCCATCAGACCTCCGCGCGAACCGCTGTTGCAATGGCCGCCGAATACGGCCGAACCAGTGACCTTATCGAACACGCGCAAATGGGCGTTGGTGCCGGTCTGTCCACCTCCCGAACCGGTGAATACAGAACCGTTGCGGTAGGTAACCATCACATATTTGTCGGTAATTGTCGGGGTGAAGAAGCCCATGTGTCCCTTGGGGTCTTCGATGGTCGTCCACTTGATCGTGCCGCCCGCAGCGCCTCCGTTCACGGCATGGACATACGCGCTGCCTGCGCTGGTCGCAAGTTCGTAGTTGAATCCGACGGCGGCGAATACCGTTCCGTCCGCATCGACCGAGGGGGTCGGCGTGGGGTTATTCTTGTTGGCGGGCGTTCCGCTGTATCCGCCAAGCGCCATTGCCTTTCCGTCGGGGTTGAGGTTCGTCGACCACTTCCGCTCTCCGGCCTTGCTGTAGCACACGAGGTTGTAACCGGTCGAGATGGCGTAGATAAACTGTCCGTCAGCGCTCACCGCGGGCGACGATCCAAATACATAGGCACCGGTCGTCTCGTCGAAGGCCTTCGACCAGAGCAGTTCGAAGCTGTTGGCGCCACGTGCAACAGAGACAGTCTTTTTGACGGTATTAGTACCAAGTTGGTTGTCGGTCACGGTGAGGCTCACCTCGATATCTCCATGCTCGGTGAAGGTGTACTTCGGGTGCTGCTGCGTGGATACCGAAGTTCCGAATTTCCACTCCCACTTGGTAATCGTGCCGTCCTCGTCGGTAGAGGTGTCGGAGAACTGCACCTCTTCGCCGGCCTTAACTTCGGTCGGGGCGTAGGTGAAGTCTGCCACGGGGCGGATATTGTCGTCCACGACGGAGATGGTCTTCTCAAAGTAGCCTTTCTTGGCACCCAGGTCGGCCGTTACGGTCAACTTGATGGTGTATTCGCCCTCTTCGGCGTAGACGAGGCCTGTGAGCGTTTCGTCGTAGGACACATGGCCCTGATACTCCCATTTGCAGATCGCCACATGGGCGCCGTTGACCTTGGAAGTATTTTTGATGATCACTTTGTCACCTACGCTATAAACTTCTTTGTCGGTGGTGAACGAGGCGGTTACGGTTATTTCTGGATCTTTCTGGCAGGAGGATGCGGCGAAGAGCATCACGGCGACCATATAATATATTATCTTTTTCATATTGGTATTGATGTTAGGTTTTTGGGGTTACTCGGCTGTCTTGAATTCCAATTCGACCATGATCGGATAGTGGTCCGAGATGTAGGGCACGCTTGCATAGCGCTTGTCGATGGTCTGGAACTTCAGGGCCTTGAAATCGCTGTAGAAAATATGGTCGATGAAGCCGTAGGAGGTCGACGATCCGAAGTTGTTGAACGATGCCCTGGAGTCGGTTGACGTCGCCGTCGACCGGGCAATCTGCATAAACGCCTTGATGCCGTTGAAAATCGCATCGGTGATCAGCGTGTTGAAGTCGGCGGTCAGCACCATGGGATATCCCTTGGAGTTCAGCTCGCGCATCTTCGCTTCGATGAGGACCATCGACTGTGCCCTCGCTGTGGTTCCTTCGTGGTCGAGGTGGGTGTTGATGCAGAAGAACTTCTTGTTCGATTCCAAGTGTGTGATGACAGCCCACGTCGCCGAACGGTTGACGTTTGCATCCCAGCCTTTCGAGGGCGTCCCCGGTGTTTCCGAGAGCCAGAAGGTGCCCCAGTCATCGATCTTGACAGTCTCCGATCGGTAGTAGATGGCCATAAATTCGCCTTTGGAGTCGGTGGCGCTTCCATCGTTGCGGCCCACGCCCACACTCTTGTATCCCGGGAGGCTTGTGTCCATATACGATTTTTGGGCGTAGCGCGGCTCCTGCACGCCCATGATGTCGGGCTGCTGCTCGGCGACCATCGCTACGACGGCCGTTTTGCGCACGTCCCAGCTCTTGTCGCCGGTATCATCCGCGTTCACATAACGGACGTTGAATGACATAACCTTGACGGACGGAGCTTTCTCCGAGGGGTCCGGATCGTCCGGATCATCATCGTCGTCATCCCCGCCTCCGGTGAAGTTGGCGTCCGAGTTGTAAAAGTCCCAATATTCAGGCTCCGCGTTCTCGCAGCCTGTGAAGCCTGCGAAAGCTATGAAGAGAGAGCAAAGCAATGTGATCATATTTTTCATGTTCATCGTTTTTTTACCAGTTGGGGTTTTGCGATAGCGTATATCCGTTGGCCTTATAGTCGCGAATAACTTCGGCGGGCACCGGGTAGAGATACTGACGGTCGTCCGTGTACCACTTGCGGTTCGCGGTTCCGGGTTTGTACACCAGATCGAGACCCGAAGTCGGATTGGCCACAAAGTAGATACCCAGGTCGTTCTGATTCACCTGAATAGCGATCGACTTGTAGGCGGCCGGGATGATGGCCGAATTGGGATCCGCTTCGGTGAAATAGTAGTCGTTCACGCCGTCGCCGTTGATATCGATCGGGGTATCGAGGGCCGTGATATGAATACCGGTCCAGGGGAGGCTCTCCATCAGTTCGCCGCATTTCCATCGACGCAGGTCGTTGAAACGCATGCCTTCAGCCACAAGTTCGATGGCCCGCTCGCGGCGGATCTCAAGCAGCACCGCGCTGGTCACATCGGGATAGAAGGTCGTCTGGAGGTAGCTGTCGACCACCGTAGGACGCACGTCGGTGCCCCCGGTAATGCCGGCTCTGCGGCGGATAGCGCCCACTGTCGAATTCCATTCAGCATCGGTGAGCACCCCGAGCTCTGCCTGCGCCTCGGCGTAGTTGAGCAACACCTCGGCATAGCGGATAAGCGGAATGCTGTTGTTGTTACGGGCTCCGCCGTTGTATTTCGCCTCGTCGAGCGTGTATTTGATCGGCTGATAGCCCGTCAGCGAGAGGTTCTTGATGTCGGCGGGAGTGAGCGTATTGTCGAACTTGAACGAGGGTCCGCGAACAGTCTGCTCAAGGCGCTTATCGCGATTCGTGAACTCCTGAACGAATGATTTGGTGCTGTATGCCGCATCGTTGGTGAAAGGTGTTCCGTCGAGCTTGAGGTAGGTGTACACGAAGTCGCGCGAGAGGCTCCAGCAGAGTCCGTAGGAGCGGGAGTTGTACCACCAGTTCTGCTCGCCCAGTATGCCGGAGGCGTCGTTGGCGCAAACAGCGAGGATGATCTCCGCGGTGATCGGGTCCTGGCGATAGAACAAGTCGCGGTAGGAGCCCTTGGTTCCGGCTGCGGTGTTGAGCGAGAATCCGCCGCCGTTGATGACCAGTTTAGCTGCCGCGGCCGCTTCGGCGTAGAGCTGTTCGGGGGTTATTTCAAGTCCCATGAGCTCTGTGTGATACCTCCGGTAAGACGCCTCGAAGAGACAGACTCTCGATTTCATTGCCGCCGCCGACCATTTGCTCACCAGGGAGCTTCCCGACGAGGAGGTCGTCTGCATATTGGCGTAGGCAAAGTCGAGGTCTGCGATGATGTTGCGGATGATCACGTCGCGGCTGTCGCGGTCTTTGTACATGATATCGCGCTGATAGGCCTGAATTTCGTGAGGAAACCAAGGCACCTCGCCGTAGGTGGTGAGCTTATCGTAGTAGAACCACGCCCGGAACCAGCGTGCGATGCCGAGGTAGTTGTTCTTTACGTTTTCGTTCACGGTACAATACATGGGATCGTTGCAGCCGTCGATGAAGTAGTTGATGTTGCGCAGCGTTCCCCAACTCCAGCTGGTAGCGGTCTCTGCGGTGTAGGCGCCGTCTTTGATGAATGTGCTGCTGTTGCTGACCACACCCAGGTCGCACGAAGCATCCTGTCTGAATCCGTTTGCCAGGGTGGGCAGTGAGCGGTAGAACGATAGAGAGTAGGCTTTGAGTCCCGACTCGGAGCCAAAGATCCGGTATTTATCGGTTTGAGCCTGCACGGGTTCCGTCAGGTCGCACGATGAAACCAGCACCGTGAGGCCTATCATCAGGATTCCTGTTATGTAATATAATTTTTTCATGTTTCAATAACCGCTAAAAGGTGAGTGACAGACCGAAGCTGAAAATCCGCATCGTAGGATAATTGTGTCCGTCGCCGCGCGAATTGGAAATATCGCTGTCAGAATTTTTGCTGGCTACGGTCACGTCGAAGTCGCGTGTGTGGCGGTAGAGAGGCGACCAGTTCCAGAGGTTTTCTCCAGAGAAGTAGATGCTGGCCTTCGAGAGATGGATCTTGCTAATCCACGCCTTGGGAAGGTTATACCCGAAGTTAAGGGTCTTGAGGCGGATATAGGCGAGGCTTTGCAGGTAGCGGTCGTTGATGTTGGCCGTACCGGCATTGAACGGCCCGTAGTAACCCACATAGCGAGGCAGATAGGCCTTGGGGTTATCTTCGGTCCAGTAGTTGCCCACATGCCAGGTCGGCGCCTGGTTGTAGGGACGGTTGTACATACCCCAGAAAAGGCTCTCGTCGCTGGGGAACCAATCCTGCTTGCCCACGCCGTCGAACATGGCTGAGAAGAAGAAGTTGTTCCATTCGGCATTGACCGAGATGGTGTAGCGGTAGCGCGCTTCGGAGTTACCGATGATCTTTCGGTCGCCCGGATCGTCCACGGTTCCGGCGCCCCGGTCGATTTTCTTATTGCCGTTGAGGTCTTCGATGATCATGTCACCCGGATAGGTAATGTAGGCCTCGGATGTCTGCATGAGGGAGTTGTTGTAGCCCTGACCGTCCCACCAGCCGTCGATCTGCTCCTGATTCTGGAAGAGTCCCGGGCATACGAAGCCCCATATCTCGCCCAAGCGCTGTCCTTTGTAGTAGTCATTCAAGTCGCGCGAGGGGTTATTGTAGCGGTCGATCATGGTATAGGAGTCGGCGAGGCTTACGCGGATCCCGAAAGAGAAGGGCTTGTTGGCCAACTTGAACGAATCGTTGTAGCTCAACGACAACTCATATCCGTAGGTACTCATATCGGCATAGTTTCCCTTGGGCGCGGACGTTCCGAAGGTGTCGGGGAGCGTCGGGCCCACGGTGTACATATCGAGGGTTCTACGAACATAGTAGTCGCCCGTGAAGTTGATCTTCCCATTGAGGAATCCGAGGTCCAGACCGACGTTCATCACCTGTGCCGTCTCCCATTTCAGGTTGTCGGGGATTTGTCCGGGATCGGAGGTGTAGCGGAGTTTCGACGACGCGTCGAGATACCTTGCCGTCGAGCCCGATCCGGTGCCAAAGGCGCTGAACCCGAAGGTCTCCAGGTAGGTATAAGGACTGACGTTGCTATTTCCGAGCGATCCGTAAGAACCTCTGATCTTGAAATTATTGATGGCCTTGGGGCTGACGTTCCAAAAATGCTCCTCGGATACTCTCCAGGCGGCCGACGCCGAGGGGAAGAATCCCCACTGGGAGTTGTTCGGAAACTTCGAGCTTCCATCGTAACGGCCGTTGAGTTCGAGCAGATAGCGATCGTCGTAAGCGTACTTGAGGCGGAAAAATGCGCCGGCATAACGCCATTTGGTAGCATTGCTCGAGGTGGTAATTCCTTCACCGATGGCAAGATTGAGCTCCGTAGCGTCGGGATAGAGCAGTCCATCACGTTCGACGTAGGTCGATTTGTAGGTGCTCTGTTCATAGTTGTATCCGGCGAGAACATCGAGGGCATGCCGCTCTGCGAAGGTCTTCTCGTAGTTCACGTAGGCATTCGTGGAGAGGTAGGTCGTCAGCTGGAGCGACTCCTTGAGTTTGTCGTCCGTTTCGGGCGTTCCCACATAGGATGTGCGTCCTTCGTATTCGCTGTACGGCACGGCCGTCGTCTTCTTGGTCTCGGTATAGTCTTTGGTGCGGAACGAGAAGTCGCCGGTGACGCGAAGCGAGTTATCCAGGAAGCTCATGTTCACCGTCGTGGTATTCGACAATGTTTTGGTGATGCGGTCGAGATAGTTGTTTCCCGTCACCAGACCGCCGATGGCATACGCACCCGGTTTTGTGAGCGTTCCGTCGGGGTTGAAGATGGGAGCCGAAACGCGGCCTTCGTCGTTGATCGACCTCCAGAGTACACCGCTACCCTCCTGCGGCGATCCCGTCGGTTGACGGTACTGGTCGTAGGTGAAGCTGAAGTTGTTCGACACCTTGAGCCACTTCAGAGCCTGTGCCGACATCTTGGCGCGCAGATTCTTCGTATTGTAGGTGTCGGGCGTGTAGTTGAAAAGACCGTCGTAGTCGTAGATGCGTCCCGCCAGATAGTAGGAAAGCTTTCCGTTGGCTCCGCTTACCGAGATGTCGTGGATCTGCGAGATCACCTTATCCTTGTAAATCGCGTCGTAGTAGTCCGTATTTCCATAATAGATGTACTTGCCGTCGGGCTGCACGGTTGTCGTGATCGGGTTTCCGTCGAGCTTGCGCAAGCGGAAGGTATCCATCCACGACTGCGAGAAATCCTGCGTTTTGTTCATACCCGTCGGAGAGTTGAAACGGTAGTTATACCAGGCGTCGTTGAAAAGCCTGGCGTAGACGTATCCGTCCGTTACGACCTGGGGCACGAATGTCGGCTGCTGAATGGCGACGCTTCCCGAGTAGGTAACGCTGAACTTGTCCTTGGCTTTCGAGGGATCCTTGGTGGTGATGAGCACCACGCCGTAGGGGGCTCTCGATCCATAGACGGCCGACGCGGCGGCGTCTTTCAGGACGCTGACCGATTCGATGTCGTTGGGGTTGAGCATCGCCGGGTCGCCCTCGACGCCGTCGATGAGCACCAGCGCACTGCCGCCCTGACCGATCGAGGTCGCACCGCGAACGTTATAGGACGCCGAGCGGTTGGGCTTGCCGTCTGCGAGCGAGATGTTGAGGTTGGGTACGGCACCCACAAGCATCTGGGTGACGTTGGCAGCGGGTCGGTTCTCGAGAAGCTCCGACGACACCTGCTCCACAGCCCCCGTAAGGTTTACTTTTTTCTGGGTTCCATATCCCACGACGACAACCTCGTCGATGGCCTTCAGATCTTCCTGAAGGGTGATCGAGAGAAACGTCCGTTTGTTCAGGGGGATATCCATGGGAGTGTATCCGATGGCCGATACGCGGATCACGGCATTATCGGGCACCGTCTCGAGGGTGAACGTTCCGTCGATGCCGGAATATGTTCCTCGCGTGGTTCCCTGGATCGACACAGTGGCTCCTATGACCGAGACGCCCGATTGATCGGTGACAGAGCCTTTTAGGGTTGTCATTTCGGGCGCGAGATTCGATACTCCCTTCTGCACTTCCTGCTTGTTGATGTGGATGATCTTCGCACGGACGTCGTACTTGACGGGTTGTGCGGCCAACACAATATCGAGGACTTCGTTGATATTCTTTCCGCGCACGTCAATGGATATGCGGCGGCTGATATCGAGGTCTCCGACCTTGTAAATGAACGAGTAGCCGTAACGGCTTCGCAATTGGTCGAGGATCGTCTCGACCGTTGCATTCTCTGTCGAAAGGGTGATTTTAGGTTCCTGCTGCTGGGCGTGTCCCGGCCCTGCCGTAAGACATAACGCAAGCAGGGACAGCACGATCCCTCTAAAGAAAATCCCGTATAGATAGCTTGTGACAGGATTTTTTTTCATACATTTGTAAAGTTTAGGTTATTAGTTTCTTGACGAATAGCTTAACGTGAACCGGAGGGCCTGCAACGCTCACCGGTTCTTCTTTTTTAGGCTGGGTTACCTCATAGGCTTTTTCTTATTTTAAAGTTATCAGTATCATATCCTTATCTCGTGTGATATTCATTTTCCCGTCGAGGTTTATAGCCTCGAGCATTTGCTCGAGCGATTCTTTGTTGACAAAGGCCAATGAGTAGCATGTATTGCGAAGTTCGGTATCGTGGATGAATATGTTCACATCGAATACACGTTCGAATTGGGCGGTGATCTCTGAAAGAGGCTGGTTGTGGAAATAGAATCCACCACTGCGCCACGAGCAATAGGCATCCGTCGAAAACAGGGTGCGTTCGAAATTTCCGGTTGTTTTGTCATAGCGGATCACATCACCGGGCACAAGGATCGTGCTGTGTACAACGGTGTTGTGCTCGGCATCCATGGCGACGGATCCTTCGAGCAGGCTCACCGTCACGGACTGCATATCTTCGTAGGAGGTGGCGTTGAACTGGGTTCCCAACACGCGGACGTTCACATCGCCCATAGCCAGCACAAAGGGCTTCCGGGGGTCTTTGGCTACGTTGAAATAGGCCTCACCCGCAAGGAATACCTTGCGGGTTGTGCGTCCGAACTGCTCGGGATAGACGATTCGCGACCCGGAATTGAGCCATACGACCGTGTTGTCGGGCAGGCGTATAGAGTCCTTCCGACCTTGGGGCACGGAGAATTCGAGATAGTTTAGTTCGTGTACCGCGCGATCGCTCCAGAGGAAGATGTTGGCTAACAGCAACGGCACGGCCAGCACAGCGGCTATGCTGCTGGCGTAACGGATGAAAAGCTGTTTTTGGGGCTTTCCGGGGTTTTCGGCTGTGGGGAATCCGCCGATGGTGCGCGAGAAGCGCCCGAAAGCGGCGCGACTGCGAGGGATATTTTCGCCTTCCGGAAGCTGCGACCAAAATTCGTGGAGCGCTTCCACGACTTTGGGGTCGTCATGATCTTCGCCGATTCGTGCCCGCACCTTATCGTGCTGGGCACCAGAGAGCTCCCCGGCCAGATATGCTTTGATTTTTTTGAGTATGTTGTCGTCCATCGATTGCACGTTTAAATATTAGACGCGCAACGGGGGCTTTATACCCAATGAGAAACGCAAAAAAGTGCGATTGTGGAGATAATATTTCCGAGAGCAGTGCGAATATCCTCCAGGGCGAGGGATATATGGCGGTCGACGGTTCGCTTGGAGAGTTGCAGGCGCTCGGCTATCTCGTTGCCGGTGAGCATCTCCTCGCGACTCAACTTATAGACGATTTTCCGCTGGGCGGGCATATTGTCGACGCATCGTTCGACGATGTTTTCGATGCGCTCGAGATCGTATGTCAGGGCGAAGCGGTACGATTCGTCGCCGCTGTCCGCTTTACGGATGCTGGCGTATTTCTGATGGCTTGCCTTCTTACGCAGGTAATCGCAGGCTTCGTTCCGGGCTATGGTGAAGAGCAGGCTGTTCAAGGATTTCACTTCCGTCAGCATACCTCTCTCATCCTTGCGGTTGAGCCATATTTTCAGAAAGACATTCTGGGCGATGTCCTCGGCCTGGTGGCTATCGCCGATAATGGCAGTCACAAAACGACTGATCTTGTCGTAATACTGCTCGAACAGCAGCTCGTAGGCTACGGCTTCGCCACGGACGAGGCCCGGGAGGAGGTCTTGGTTTGTTCGAGAGGGCATAGTAGTTGGTTTGGTAATGGCTAAATTAATAAAAATATCCATAACCAAACAATTTTTCGTTCATAAAAATGACGTTTCCCGGTTATTGCCTGATTTACTTTAAAAAAAAAGACCAGAACAATGTTCTGGTCTTTTCATTATTGGCCTAAATGATTAGTCGCCCAAAGCTATACGCTTGTAAGCAACAACCGTAGCGCCCTTGGCAGCCTTGTTGATATAGTCGGCGATAGTCTCCTTCTCGCCTACCAGCGGCTGGGCCAGCAGCGTGTTCTCCTCGAAGTAACGGCGCATCTTGCCCTCGGCGATCTTTGCGAGCATCTCCTCGGGTTTGCCGGCGTTCTTGGGTTCCTGCTTCATGGTCTCGATGACGATCTTGCGCTCGTGCTCGACAACCTCTGCGGGGCAGTCAGCCTCCGAGATCGAAATGGGAGCCATAGCCGTAGCCTGCATGGCAACAGTGTGGGCAACTTCGGCGGGAACCTCCATGTTGAAGCCCAGAATAGTGCCGAGCTTCTTGTTGAAGTGAACATAGCCGGCGCAGTAGGGAGCCTCGATGCGGGCGTAAGCCAGCTCGATCTTCTCGCCCGTCTGACCCGATTTCTCGGTCACCATCTCCTCGACGGTGTGGCCCTCGGCGTTCTTCACGGCGAGCAGCGTCTCGAGATCGGCAGCGTCAGCCTTAACTGCAACTTCGAGCATAGCGTTTGCCGAAGCGGTATATTCTGCATTCTGGGCTACGAAGTCGGTCTCGCAGGCAAGGCAAAGCATATATGCCTTGGTGCCCGTGACCTTCATTACAACGACACCCTCGGTAGCCGTACGGTCGGCGCGCTTGGCAACGACCAGCTTACCCTTCTCGCGGATAATGTCCTGCGCACGCGTAAAATCACCTTCGGCCTCGATGAGTGCATTTTTGCAGTCCATCATACCGGCACCGGTCATCTTGCGGAGCTTCATTACATCAGCAGCTGTAATTTCCATATTTTTTTATTTTTTTTATCGTTTTCCCCCTTCGGGGTCTTTTAGTTGCTCACGCCGGGCATAGTATGCAAGCATTCTCTGCCTCGCTTAATCGCAACTTTAATTTAATCCCCCTTACAGGGGTCTTCAGTTGCTTACTCCTCGGTTGCGGGAGCAGCCTCTTCAGCAGCAGGTGCAGCCTCTTCGGCGGGAGCCTCGACGGCAGCAACAACATCGGCTACCGTAGCCTCCTCGGCCTCGACAGCGGCCTTAACGGCCTTCTTGATGCGGGGCTTGCTCTCCTTCTTGGCGGTGTCGCCTTCAGCGGCTTCGCCACCCTCCTGGGCCTCCTTCTCCTTTTCGAGCTTGCGCTCCTCCGTACCCTCTGCGATAGCGGCGCACATGGCGTCGAGGATCACAGCGATAGATTTTGCGGCGTCGTCGTTTGCAGGTATTACGTAATCAATGTCGGTCGGATCACAACAAGTGTCTACCATTGCA
>JAVBTS010000006.1:0-125834 GCA_031556075.1 Alistipes sp. | reverse complement strand
GAGGTTAAATACCTAAATCCATGCGTAGTATGGATATAAGTAATGTCTGATACCCATACTTTACCAGGGGCCTCCGGGTTAAACTGTCTGTCCAGGTGGTTGGGACAGATGCGAAGCGTATACTCAGGATAGGACACATTGCGGTATTTACAGGATAGCTTACTGCGCAAACCCATCCTTTTCATGTATTTACTCACCGTATTGGCCGAGATCGGATAACCATCCGCCCGGAGGTCCGCCGCGATGCGCGGAGCGCCGTATCGGCCATAAGCTTTAGCGTAAATGACCTGTATTCTTCTTTCGAGGTCGTCGCGCCTGGTGTCGCGCAGCTTCTTTTCCAACTCCCTCACACGCTTGCCTTCTTCGCTCAGGCGCTCAACGCCGTGCCCCTGGAAGCTCGCAGCGCCATGCTCCGCGTACTCCGAACGCCACTTATAAAGACGCTCACGCGAAATGCCCAACTCCGTGGCCAACGCCTTGAGGTTGTCGCGCTCGTAACTCATCTTGACCGCACGTTCCTTGAACGACCGGTCATACTGTCTCTTTGTTCCCATTTTTCAAAGTTAAGATGTTTAAATTATCTTAACTCTTTGTGCGGGCTAAGTTAGGAATTCCAACCGGTAGAGATGGAGGCTTTTACCCCATTCACAATGTATTGCAAATACAATTTCTGTTCGTCTTTGCCATTCGGCTTGTTTTTCAACAGGAAATACCCCTGTGGAAATTCTGATTTACGTCTGCCCATTTTGCACTTTATTAAGGAAGAATATGCAAATGTAGTGCATTTTTAAGGAAGTTTATTCAGAATATAAATATTAAAAACTAACAAAGGCGACTCCGAAGAATCGCCTAAGTAAGTAAATAACAGTGTTATTTTGAGTAATTTAGCGGAAATTTGGCGCTAATACTCTTCTTCGTTGAAAAAGAAGTCGTCTTTCGACGGGTAGTCGGGCCAGATATCCTCGATAGATTCGTATATCTCGCCTTCATCCTCTATCTCCTGCAGGTTCTCGAGCACTTCGAGGGGCGCACCCGAACGAACCGCATAGTCGATCAGTTCATCTTTGGTAGCGGGCCAGGGAGCATCTTCGAGCTTCGAAGCCAATTCAAGTGTCCAATACATATTCAATTATTTTTTTAAAGTTCGCAAATCGGATGGTAACGGGCACCTCTGAAAAACCAGTTCCACCACATGTTGATTTGCAAAAGTATAAAAAAATAGGTAGAAACCAAGAAAAAATTGCAAAACATCTGCATTACAAATACAACATACTATGCAATAGATGATTACGGCATCCAGACTATTTCCTCCACGCCGTAGTGAACAACCAGCCTGCGGCCCAGCAGGTAGAAGAAGTCGGAAAGGCGGTTGAGCCATGCCAGAGCCGTTTCGTCGACGCCGTATTCGCTGTCGGCCCGCAGTGCTTCGCGTTCGGCGCGGCGGCAGATTGTGCGGCACACATGGCACATCGACACCACGGCGTTTCCGCCCGGAATCGTGAATTTATTTATCGCGGGGACGGCCGCCTGCATGACATCGATGCGGCCCTCGAGCCACGCGACAGCTTCGGGAGCCAACGGAGCGACCTTATCGACATTCGTGCCGCCCTTGGCCAACAGCGCTTCGACGGTCATAAGATACGAAAGCACGCGGTTGAGATCGCCGACATATTCGGCCGCCGACACATCCTCGCGCAGATTATCGGCCAGCAGGGCCGTGAAAGCCGACAGCTCGTCGACCGTTCCGTAAGCCTCGACACGCGCATCGGTTTTGAATACACGCTCGCCGCCTATGAGGGACGTCAGCCCCTTGTCTCCGGTTTTTGTGTAGATTTTCATATCCTGAAGTGTTGTTTAGGCAGATGATTGTTAAAGATCAGCAGGTATCCGCGGTTATCGACCGAGGTCGACGGGTGCTCCTCTACGATTTGGCGGCACAACTCCATGTGCGCCTGGCCCTCATAGGGCGACATCAGCGCCACGGTACTACCCTTTTCGGCAGCCGTGCGCACCAAGGCCAGCGTTTCGGCCGTGGATAGTCCACACGTCGCCACGCACAGCTCGGCATCCGCACGATCCACGCCAAAAGTCGCGTAACCGCAGTGGATCATAAGATTCTGCAGCTGCACCGCGCGGTTTTCGGCTACTCCGGCAGCCAGCAGCATGTCGTACAGGCGCCGGTCACCCGGCATCAGCCCGTCGTGCATAAAAACCTTGCGGACTATATTATATATATAAGGTGAATGAACGCCGTGCCCACGGAAATAGCGCGCCCTCGACACGCGGTCGCGCAGGCGTCCGAAGGTCTGGCCGAACCGCTGTCCGGCATGTCGTCCGCTCTGCTTCATCGTCTATTTCTTGAGCTGTCCGGCCAAGCGTCCGGTTGAGAAAGCGATCTGGAGATTGTAACCGCCGGTATTGGCGTCGAGGTCGAGGACCTCGCCTACGAAATACAAGCCTTTTATTTTCAGCGACTCCATCGTCAGTGGATTCACCTCATCGCAGCGTACGCCGCCGGCAGTGGTGATCGCGTATTCGAATGGCGCATAGTCAACGATCGGAAGCGTCAAGCCTTTCAGCGTCTTTATCAGGCGTGTGATCTGCTCCTCGGTGAGCTTGCTGACATAGACCTTCGAATTGATATCCGTTTCGTACGACAGCGGCATGACCAGTGGTTTCGGAACCAGCTTGCGCAGCAGTTCGCCGAAGAAATCGTTGGGCTGCAGGTCGGCGATTTCACGGGCGATGCGGTCACGGATCGTATCCTCGTCGAGCGCCGATTTGAGGTCGAGGACCAGCTTCACGCGCTTCTCGTCGATCAGGGCGTCTATCGCGTCGCGGCTCAGGCGCAGCGCTACGGCTCCGTCAATACCGCGCTCCGAGAAGCCTATTTCACCGAACTCCTCGCGGACCAGCTCGTCTTCGACATAAAGTTTCGCATTGACGTTGCGCAGCAGCAGCGTGCTGATATGTTTCATTTGGGGGTGCGAGCTAATGAGTGGCGTCAGCGAAGGACGCAGGGGCTCGATCGTATGACCCAAGTCGGCCGCGAAGGCATAGCCGTCGCCCGTGGAACCGGTAAGCGGATAGGATACGCCGCCCGTGGCAATGATCACGTTGGGGCACTCCTCCTTGCGCTCAAAGCCGCGCTTGTTGATATATCGCACACCGAAAATCTTGTTGCCGATGGTCATTATTTCGGTAACTCGCGTGTCGTACATTATCTTGGCGCCGTTCTCGTAGCTGTATTCCAGGAGGGCGTTGGCGATATCCCACGCCTTGCCGCTCTCGGGGAAAACACGGTCGCCGCGCTCGATCTCGAGCTTCACACCCGCCTTTTCGAAAAATTTGATCGTCTGCTTATTGTTGAACTCTTCGAAAGCGGGGGCAAAGAATTCGGCGTTTGTACGCACGTTTTCTATAAATTCCTCCACCGGGCGGGCATTGGTGACGTTGCACCGGCCTTTACCCGTGATACGCACCTTGCGGCCCGACTTTTCCATTTTTTCGAGCAGCAGCACGCGTTTACCGCTGCGCGCGGCAGTTCCGGCGGCCATCATGCCTGCAGCGCCCGCACCTATGACGATAACATCGTAAGGCAACTTCTCTTCGATCTGTTTTTCTTCCATTTCTTCCATACGGCGCAAAGATAAGCAAAGCAAATTAAAAATTAAGAATTAAAAAATAAGAATTATCCGCAGGCGGCGGGTCGACAGGATAGCAAACCGCACAACCGTTTTCAGGCTGCAGCTCGCGGAGACCAAATCGAAACGGAGCATTGCACCGTGCAGATGCAGGCCTCCGCACGGCGGAACTGCGGCCCGCCGACCTTCTTTGAAGGCCGAAGAACAAAGATTGCGGTCTGCGAGACAATAAATCCAATAATTTTAATTCCTTAATTTTTCAATTTCAATTTGCTTTGCCTATCTTTGTGCTCGCAAAAAGATACACGGATAAGTTCTTAAAATATGTTGAGCAGAAGATTACTTCGCATTAAAGTCGTCAAGGCGCTGTTCGCCCACCTCAAGTCGGGCGCGGACAATATGATCGCCACGGAAAAAACACTCATGGCATCGGTCGACAAGGCATACGACCTCTATTTCCAGGCGATGATCCTCCCCGTCGAGCTCGCGCGCTATGCCGAGCAGCGCCAGGAGCTTGCCAAGCAGAAGAAACTGCCCACATTCGAGGACCTCAATCCCAACACCAAATTCGTCGACAACAGCGTCATCCGCACCATCGCCAACAGCGACTCGGTGAACGACTACATCGCCGCCCACAAGCTGGGCTGGGCCAACCACCCCGACCTCATCCGCACGCTCTACACGCAGCTCGTCGAGAGCGAATACTATCAGGATTACATGGCAAAAGAGGAGCGTTCATTCGCCGGCGACCGTACGCTTCTGGAAGAGTTTTTCAAGGAACTGCAGAGCTGCGATGCGCTGATCGACTTCCTCGAGGAGCAGTCGATACTCTGGAGCGACGACCTGCCCTATATCGTGGTGATGATCCTGCGCACGCTCTCCAACCTGCGACCTTCGCACACCGAGATGCGCGTAGCCCCGAAGTTCAAAAGCGAAGAGGACCCGCAGTTCGTGAAGACGCTCTTCGAAAAGGCGCTTATCAACTACGGCAAATACCAGATCTACATCGAAAAATTCACGTCGAACTGGGACGTGGAGCGCATCGTCTTCATGGACAACCTGATCATCGGCACGGCAATGGCCGAGCTGGCGTCGTTCCCCGACATCCCCGTCAAGGTCACGCTCGACGAATGGATCGAAATCTCGAAATACTATTCCACCCCCGGCAGCAGCACTTTCATCAACGGCGTGCTCGATAAGATCGTGGAGTCGATGACCGCCGAGGGCGACATCAAAAAGTCGGGCCGCGGCCTGATCTAATGCTGCCATTATGCGCTTTCTGGCGTTTATAGCGGCTGTTCTGGCTTTTGCGTCCTGCAGTTCGCGCCCTGCGCCCGCAGTGCATGCCGGACGGACCATAACGCTGACGGATTCGCTATTGACGGCCGGCATTTCCGACACCCTGCGCATAGGACGCCTCCATTCGGGCGAAACAGCAGTATCGACACTCCAGTTCATCAACGGCACCTCGGAGCCTGTTGTGATAACCTCCTACGAACGCAGTTGCGGCTGCACGACGCTCGAATACGACGCCCGGCCATTGCTGCCCGGCGAAACGAAGCAATTGAGGGTCATATTCGACTCCCGCGGCGAATGGGGCTGGCAATTCAGGGCAATATCGGTCGTTTTGACCGGGCGCGAACAACCTTTGCGACTTTTCGTGGAGGCGGACGTTGAATAAAAGAGTTGGATTTTCCGCAACATTTCGTACCTTTGCTTCGTTAACGGATTATACAAATCAAAAAATAGAATCGATTATGATCAATTTTCTTCAGGCTGCACCGGTAGAGCCCCAGATGGGCCTTATGCAGCAGTACAGCTTCCCCATTCTTATCGTCCTGATGGTTGCATTCCTGTGGTTCTTCATGTGGCGCCCCGAATCGAAGCGCCGCAAGCAGATGCAGGAGTTCCGCAACGGACTCAAAAAAGGCGACAAGGTTATTACCGCAGGCGGCATCTACGGCACGGTGAAAGAGATCAAGGAGACCACCCTGCTGATCGAGGTCGACGGCAATGTAACGCTGCGCATCGACAAAAACATGGTCGTGGCCGATACCAGCGACCTGCAGCAGAAGTAATACTTCGTTGAAAAATAGAGAAAAGCCGCATATCCTGCGGCTTTTTTCGTTATCTTCGCAGCCGGTTTACAAAGAAACACTGATAATGATAAAGAAAATCACACACACTTGCGCAGGCACCTGCTCGCGACAGATAGATATCGAACTCGAAGAGGGCATCATCCGCAGCGTGGCCTTCACGGGCGGTTGCCACGGCAACACGCAGGGCTTATCGGCCCTGGTCCGCGGGATGACAGCCGAGGAGGTCGCGGGCAAACTCGCAGGCATAGACTGCAAAGGAAAAGGCACCTCGTGCCCCGATCAGCTGGCCCGCGCACTGCAACAAGATCGAGAATAGTTTTTCGGGCCCGAATTTTGTACATAGTCTTCCGTCATTAAAAAACGGAAGACTATGTATTTTTTATGGTATCTATTGATCGGTCTGGCTGCCGGATGGCTCGCCAACCTGATGGTCAAAGGCTCCGGTTCGGGGCTGGTTGTCAATCTCATTGTGGGCCTCATCGGCGGGGTGCTGGGCGGCTGGATTTTATCGCTGTTCGGGTGGATTCCGATCGGAACCCTCGGAAGCCTGCTCACGGCAGTCGTGGGCGCTGTGGCGCTGCTGTGGATCGCGGCGCTCGTAACACGTAAAAAACCTGTTTAAAAAACGAAAGATATGGACAAGAAAAAGATCGACAAGACGGTAGACAACGTCGCCGCCAAGACAAAAGAGACTTTAGGGCTTATGGCCGACAAGATCGACCAGGCAACGGAATGTGCCGTGGAAAAGGGCCAGCAAATAAAGGAGACGGTACGCATGGGGACTCTCAAGGCTACCGATCGCGTGGAAGAGGCTGTTGCGGCTGCGGCAAGCCGCGTGCGAGAGAAGGTCGGCAAGGATGAGCCGGCAAAGAAATCGGCAACAGTGAAAAAATAGGCAAGCCAGACAGCGGATGAAGCTCACAAATAGATAGCTTGAGAGTTGTGAGGTCCGACAGTACATTTCACCCGCCACGGGATGAAATGATATAAAAAGGCTTATTTCGGCCTAACGGTTCCGACTGCTTGGCAGTCGGAATTTTTTTGTATCTTTGTGATGCAACCTGCGATAGCGGGTTGACTTGACTGTACAGGAAACCTAGTAAATTTGTTTGTCGCAGTTAAGCACACATCTCGTTGTTACGGTTGCATCCTGCGCCGTAATGGTTTGGGGTATGTTGTATCCACGTCATAACGGCGCGGGCTTTTGTGCTTAATTTCGACACGGCTTACTAGGGCCTCCTGTAAAGTTAAGCGACATTCGCCCGCGTTCGTTATTTTTCATACGGGCAGGCGCGGCGTTCGACAACCCAAACAAACCTCGCTATGGAACAGACAGAAACGCCCCGCCTTGACGCGCTCGCAGACTGGAGGCGCATCGAATGGATTATCCGCATGACCGGACGTACCGTAAATTCGTTTACCGAGCACATAGGATTGCCAGAAGCAGAAGTTCTCTACCGGATTCAACGCGGCAGAAACCGCATCAGCCGCGACCTGGCCGAGCGCATCCACAATCATTATCCGATGGTAAATAAACAATGGATATTATGGGGTCGCGGGCCCAAACAGAATGAAGGCTTCAGGCTCGGGCCGCCAGCCGAAACACCGGCAACCGAATCATCATCGAATCCGAACAGCATACTTGGGGAGGCAGTCTATTGAACTTTTTCGCGGTTTTTCATATTTTGTTATTTTTTACATATATTTGTTACATACTATTCGCTGTCGAAGTCGTATTTTTTGCGGCGAGGAAACAACAAGACGATGCAAATATAGAATTAAGTTCTATATTCAACAACTATTATTGACCTTTTCTCAAAAAAAATGCAAAGAAAAATAGACAGATTTGATAAATACATGAAGATACGCAACTTGAATGACAACAAAGTTACGGTATCTCTCAACTTATCTGTAGGCACTTTGGGCAAATCCCGCAAAGACGGACGCGACCTATCCGACAAGGTCGTGCAGGAAATATTGAACTTCTATGCCGATATTGAAAAAGTATGGCTGCTGACCGGCGAAGGAGAGATGTTGAAAAGCACAGAAAAAGAGATGCACAGTCACCCGGTACAAAATGATGATTTTGTCCCTCTGTTTTACAAAGTAGCCAATGCAGTAGAAAAAATTGCAGCATCTAACCAGGAGCTGACCTCGACGAATAAGATTCTCGCAAACTCGAATTCGGAACTTGTCAACAAGCTCGGAAAGCTTATGGATGAGATAAATCTGTTGCGCATGGGGAAAACCGCCAAATATCCCACGCAGGAGGAACCCGTTCAAATAGCTTCGGATATAGAGAGGGGCATAGACATGTAAGCCTCTTTTACTGCGGCACAACAACATATATCATTTCTGACGGCGGGCAGAGTGCGGCGGCAAAAAGCTCCTGAAGGGCTGCGATGCTCCGAAAAAAACTCACAGAAGGGCCTGAACGGATTATCGGCACGGATTTTAATTCAACAAAAGAGGGAGAGGTCAAATGACCTCTCCCTCTTTTGTTGAGCTGCCGGGACTCGAACCCAGAACGACAGAACCAAAATCTGCTGTGTTACCATTACACCACAGCTCAATCCGATGCTCGAAAGCGTCGCAAAGATAAGTAAAATTTCGAAATCCGCAATAATACGGGTTGCCGGTTGAATATAAAATGTTAATTTTGCGGAACGTTTTCGATAAATGAGGACAAGGCAAATTTTCTTCGTTTGCCGAGCGGCGAAAACGAAGAGGAGTATTCAACCAATTTTTAAAAGAAATGATACTTACAATGCTTCTGCTCTTTGTGGTGGGCTATGCCTTCATCGCAATGGAGCACAAATTCAAGATCAACAAGGCGGCCGTAGCACTGCTTATGTGCGGAATTCTGTGGACAGCCTACACGCTGTCGGGCATCAGCGCCGACACAAGCGGTGAACTTCTGGGCCACCTGGGCGACACGTGCGAGGTTCTGGTGTTCCTGATCGGCGCCATGACCATCGTCGAACTTATCGACACCCACGGTGGTTTCAGCGTCATCACTTCGCGCATCACCACACGCAACAAGCGTCGGCTGATGTGGCTGATCGTGCTGATCACGTTCTTCATGTCGGCCGTGCTGGACAACATGACCACCGCGATCATCATGGTCATGATGATGCGCCGCATGATTCCCGACCAGAAAGAGCGATGGATCTTCGCAGGCCTTATCGTCATATCGGCCAACAGTGGCGGCGCATGGTCGCCCATCGGCGACGTGACGACGATCATGCTGTGGATGCGCGGTAATGTCTCGACACTTCCGCTGATCACCAACCTGTTCCTGCCTTGCGTGGTATCGGTGATCGTTCCCACGATTATCGCCATGCGCTATATCCGCAGCGAGGAGGCCGTGGCTGTAGGCGCCAATGAACTGGCGGCGGAGCTCCCCGAGGGCGTGGGTCCGCGCATGAGCCGTTTTATACTTATCACGGGCGTATTGAGCCTGCTGTTCGTTCCCGTATTCAAAAGCATGACCGGCCTGCCGCCCTATATGGGCATGATGGTGTCGCTGGGCGGAATGTGGGTGCTGACCGAGATACTCTACGACCGCAAACGCAATATCGAGGAATCGGTAAAAAACCGCGTAACCTGTATCCTGACGCGCATCGACATGCCGACGATCCTCTTCTTCCTCGGAATCCTGATGTCGGTAGCCGCGCTGCAGAGCGCCGGCATGCTCACCGACGCGGCCGCATGGCTCGACACGCAGATACACGAGGTATTCACGATCGCAACGATAATAGGTATCATGTCGGCAGTGGTCGACAACGTTCCTCTGGTGGCGGCTTGCATGGGTATGTATCCTGTACTCGACACGGCGGCCGTAGCCGCAAGCGCCGACCCCGCATATATGCAGGCATTCGTGCAGGACGGTCTGTTCTGGCACCTGCTGACCTACTGCGCCGGCGTGGGCGGCAGTATGCTCATCATCGGTTCGGCCGCGGGCGTAGTGGCAATGGGACTCGAGAACATCAGCTTCGGATGGTACTTCAAGAAGATATCGCTGTTGGCTTTCGCGGGTTATATTGCGGGTGTGGCGGTGATTCTGCTCGAACATCTGATTATCGGTTTGTAACCACCAGAAAGGCTCCGGAATTCCGGAGCCTTTCTGTTTAAATTGCTATTTCGGCGCATAGTTATTTAATTTTCGCCATGAACTTTTCGCAGTCGACCACAAAGCGGACATGAACACCCTCGCCTATCATCCCTTCGGCGTCGCGCGCACCGACGTTGAACGTCAGTTTACGGCCCTCGATCGCGGCCAACACCGCCGTCGCCGTGATCCCTGCACCCAGTCCCGACGCTTTTATATGTTCGACGGTCATCTCCGTGCCCACAGTGGTCGATCCTTCGGGCAGCGCCGCGGCAACAGCCTTCATTGCTGCATTTTCCATAAGTGCAATCATCGCCGGAGTGGCGAACACGGGCAGGTTGCCCGAGCCCATCGCTGCGGCGGTATTCGATTCGGCAACCGTAATGACGCTGCGGGCCGAGAGTCCTTCTTTGAGCATAATATCTGTGTTGAAGATTACGTTTAAACTATTAAATATCTATATTTGCAAAGGTAATATTTTATATGCGAATGAAAAAATGGCTGTTGGTCGTGGTTGCGCTTTTTGCCGTGCTCGAAGGGGTGCAGGCACAAAAAAGCCGCAGCATGCGCAGGGAGTGGGTCGTAGATAACGGCGACTCTGTGCTTCTGGTGCACATACCGACGGTCTACGTCTTCAGCCGCGGGGTCGACCTGCGCCGTTACTACAAGCTGGTCGCCGCCGTGAAGGCGGTCTACCCCGTCGCCCAGATCGCCAAAGCCAAAATGGCCAGCATGGAAGAAGAACTGCTGCAACTGCCGAACAAGAAAGCCCAGAAAGCCTATATCAAAGGTGTCTACGACGAGATCAAAGAGGAGTATACCCCCATCCTGAAGCGCATGACCCGCACGCAGGGCAAGGTGTTACTAAAGCTTATCGACCGCGAAACCGACTATACAGCCTACGAAGTACTGCGGGAGTTCCGCGGCGGATTCGTGGCGGGATTCTGGCAGAGCGTCTCGCGCATCTTCGGCCAAAACCTCAAGTCGGAATACGACCGCGAGGGGGAGGACAAGATGATCGAGCAGATCGTTATCTACTACGAAGCGGGGCTGCTGTAACACCCCTGCCAATCTATCAGAAATAGAATGACACGCCTGCGCTCAACCCGAAAAAAGAGCGCGTCTGGCGCGTATTTCCACGGCTGAAATTATCCGTCAGATAGTAGTGGTAAGTCACATCGCCTATGATGTTGAACCGCCAGACCGGAATCATGATGCGCGCGCCGATGTCGAACGTGCAGGTGAAACGGTGTTCGACGGTATAGGCGTCCGAAAGATCGGAATGAGGCGTTTTAGACCCCAAAATAATGCCCGGCGTGAAACCTGTATGCGCTTCGAAAATTCCGGGCAGAGTCGATGCTGCCAACGAAGCCAGTCCCGAGCCTATATCGGGATTGTTTCTATTATCGAAAAACCAAGCCGGATCGACAGGCGACACGCCTTCTTTTCTGCGCTGCCGCCATGCCGACGACATACGGTGCGTGCGCCACGAGAACTGCATCGGAACGGAAAAATATCCGTCGATGTCGCCGAAGCAAAGCACATTCAGACCGGTGCGAAAACCGATATTATCGTAGTTGTAGCGGGCGTAATCGACCATCAGCCCCTGTAGTTCGGGAAAAGAACCCTTCCCGACACCTATTTGCGCGCCGTAGCGGACGCCTATCTCGTCATCCAGAATTTTCGTCTTGGGCATCTCGCCGGGCAGCAACTGCGCCGAAGCTGAAACAGTGCTAAACACCAACAACAGGCAAATCAGTTTTTTCATGGTCAAAGGATTGTCGTACGATTGCAAATGTATGGAAAATATTCCCCCGACGCTTGATGCCTGCTATTTTAAAATTTAATTCTTATCACTATCTTTGTGGGCTAAATACCCAAGATTTATGTTTGAAAATTTAACAGATAAACTCGAACGGTCGTTCAAATTGCTCAAAGGCGAGGGCCGCATCTCCGAGATCAACATCGCCGAAACGCTCAAAGAGATCCGCCGCGCACTGATCGACGCCGACGTCAACTATAAGGTAGCCAAGACCTTCACCGACGAGGTGAAGACAAAGGCCATGGGCCAGGACGTTCTGAAGGCCGTCAAGCCGGGTCAGATGATGACCAAGATCGTGCGCGACGCCCTTGCCGAGCTCATGGGCGGCACGGCCACCGACGTCAAACTCGAGGGAACGCCCGCCGTGGTGCTTATCGCAGGTCTCCAGGGTTCGGGTAAGACCACTTTCTCGGGCAAACTCGCATCGTTCATCAAGAGCAAAAAAGGCCGTCAGGTACTTCTGGTCGCAGGCGACGTCTACCGTCCCGCGGCTATCGACCAGTTGAAAGTTCTCGGAGGCCAGATCGGTGTGGAGGTCTACACCGAGGAAGGCAACACAAACCCTGTGCAAATCGCCGAAAATGCGCTCAAATATGCGCGTCAGAAATCATATAACGTCGTAATCGTCGATACCGCGGGCCGTCTGGCCGTAGACGAGGTGATGATGAAGGAGATAACGGCCATTAAGGCCGCCGTGAAGCCCTCGGAGACGCTCTTCGTGGTCGACGCCATGACCGGCCAGGACGCCGTGAACACTGCCAAGGAGTTCAACGACCGACTCGATTTCGACGGCGTGGTGCTCACCAAGCTCGACGGCGACACCCGCGGCGGTGCTGCGATCTCGATCCGTTCGGTGGTCAACAAGCCGCTAAAATTCATTTCGAGCGGCGAGAAGATGGACGCCCTGCAGGTGTTCCACCCCGAGCGTATGGCCGACCGAATTCTGGGCATGGGCGACGTCGTATCGCTCGTGGAGCGCGCGCAGGAACAGTTCGACGAGGAGGAGGCCCGTAAGCTCAAAAAGAAACTCGTAAAAGACCAGTTTAACTTCAACGACTTCATCACCCAGATTCAGCAGATCAAGAAGATGGGTAACCTGAAGGATATCGCTTCGATGCTTCCGGGCGTGGGCAAGATGATGAAGGACGTGGATATTCCCGACGATGCTTTCAAGCAGACCGAAGCGATCATCTCGTCGATGACCCCCACGGAACGCGAGCATCCCGAGCTGATCAACGCCCGCCGCCGCGAACGTATCGCCAAGGGCAGCGGCACGACCGTGACGGATGTCAACCGCCTGATGAAGCAGTTCGAGGACACGCGCAAGATGATGAAGGCCGTGGCCGGGGGTAATATGAAGATGCCCAAGATACCGGGCGGTATGATGCGGCGGTAGTTTGAATCCCTGCAAATTTGCAGGGATTTTTTTTGTTCTTATGGTTGGAGATAATACAAAACAAGAAATATAAATTGTCAGTATTGTGACAAAAAAATGTATATAAAATAGTATATGGAAACTATAGGTTTTATCATAAGTTTGGTTGCCGCAATTATTGCGGGCATCAGTATATGGATGCAATACCGATTAAAATTACCACGTATTCATCTTTATCACGTCAACCCCGATGATCGAATAACTATGGAAATATGTAATCCAAATAACTTTACATTGTGCATGAAAATTCACAAGATTGAGTTTATACAAAATAGAGTTCGTAAAATTCACGATTTTTACCCCTACGATCCCGAGTTCCCCTTTCCTGACGGAACAGCTATTATAACATACAAAATAGAGCCTATGTCTTCTAAAGTCATAGATTATGACTATGAAGAACGTGCGCAAGTAGAATCGAAGGCGTGGTGGATAAGAAAAGATAAAACGTATATTCACATTTGGGTAATGTCAGAAAAAAGGTGTCAGAGAAAAGTTAAGGTTATCTCATAATATAAGGCAAGACAAATTAACCATCTGCGCTTTGCTGTTTTTCATTTTATCGCTACCTTTGTCGAAATCATACACGAAAAGTAATGCACAAATCGGGCTTTGTAAATATCATCGGAAATCCTAACGTCGGCAAGTCGACGCTTATGAATGCGCTCGTCGGCGAAAAACTGTCGATCATCACCTCCAAGGCCCAGACCACGCGCCACCGCATCATGGGCATCGTCAGCGGCGACGATTTCCAGATCGTATACTCCGACACGCCGGGCATCCTGAAGCCCAACTACAAGCTGCAGGAGTCGATGATGAAGTTCGTGACGAGCGCCGTTGTCGACGCCGACATCATTCTCTATGTCACCGACACTGTGGAGCAGAGCGACCGTTCGGCTGAAGTTATCGAAAAAATCCGCAAGAGTGGCATCCCCACGATAGTCGTTATCAACAAGATAGATCTCACAACGCCCGAGGTGCTGGAAATTTTGGTCGACAAATGGCAGAAAGAACTCCCCGACGCCGTGATCGCCCCCGTGTCGGCAAAAGAGAACTTCAACGTACAGGGAGTATTCAACAATATTCTCGACAAACTGCCCGAAGGACCGGCATTCTATCCAAAAGACACGTTAACAGACAAAACGTTACGCTTTTTTGCCTCGGAAATAATAAGGGAAAAAATCCTAAAACTCTACGACAAGGAGATACCCTACTGCTGCGAGATCGAGATCGAAGAGTACAAGGAAGAACCCTCCATAGACCGCATTTCGGCGGTAATATACGTCGCTCGCGAGTCGCAGAAAGGCATCATCATAGGACACAAGGGCGAGAAACTGAAAAAGGTCGGCACCTATGCACGCGAGGATATGGAAAAATTCCTCGACAAGAAGGTCTTCCTGCAGCTTTTTGTCAAGGTGAGCGAGGATTGGCGCGACAACGAACGCCAGCTCAACCGCTTCGGTTATAATCCCGAATAATAAACCGGATAAAAAGCACGTTAAAGGGATAAATCGAACGTTTTCGATAAGCGAGGGTAAATAAGTTCGTTGCCGAGCGCAGAAAATGTAGAAGAATTCAATACAAAAATGCGAAAATTAATCCTCGGAATCGTTTTAGGCGCCGCCCTGCTTTGCGGGACGCGCGCGCATGCGCAATACAACAAAGAGTACTTCTACTGGATGGGCTCGCGCTGCATGATGAACAACGACTACCAGGAGGCGATCCGCACGCTCAACACCCTTTTGCGTTTCGACGAAAAGGCCTATGAGGGCTATTTCCTGCGCGGAATCGCCAAATACAATCTCGATGATCTGATTGGCGCCGAAGCCGATTTCTCAACGGCCATAAAGCTCAACCCCGTATACACACAGGCCTACACCTACCGTGCGATCACACGTTCGCGTCTGGGCAACTACGCCGACGCGCTCAAAGATTTCGCCGAGGCCATCGACCTGCGCCCCGACCTGCCGGCGCCCTACTTCTACCGCGGCGTGACGCGACTTCAGGACAAACAGTACACCAAGGCGATCGAGGATTTCGACAAGTTCATCCGCCAGGACAACAAGGTTTCCGAAGCCTACATCTACCGCGGCGTGGGCTATTTGCAGATGAAGGACACCACGCGTGCCTACGACAACTTCAATACCGCGATACGCACGAACCGCGAAAACCCCGACGGCTACAACCGCCGCGGCGGTCTCTACATGGAGCAGGATCGTTTCCGCGAGGCCGAGGATGACTTCAACAAGGCTATCTCGTGCGATTCGGTCTATCTGCCCTCCTACTTCAACCGCGCGCTGGTCTACTCAGAGACCAATCGTCCGCGCCAGGCGCTGGCTGACTTCGACAAGGTCATAAAACTCGACTCCACGAGCTCGCTGGCCTATTTCAACCGTGCGATCATCCGCTCGCAGATTGGCGACTACAACCGGGCTCTCTCCGACTACAACCAGGTCGCCTATTATTCGCCCAACAATGTGCTGGTATACTATCAGCGCGCCGGAATCTACAGCCAGCTGGGTGAGATCGAGAAGGCCGTGGCCGACTACACCGCGGCGATCAAACTCTATCCCGACTTCGCGAACGCCTATATCTATCGCGGTCAGTTGCGCGAATGGCTCCGCGATCCCAAGGGCGCGAAGCAGGACCGCGACACCGCCCAGCGCAAGATCGCAGCCTACCGCTCGCGCTTGAGCGACAGCACCTATTCTATTTACGCCGACACCACGCAGCGCTTCGACCGCCTGCTGTCGTTCGACAGTAAATTCGCGGGCCAGGGCTTCGACCGCCGTGCCGGCCAGAGCGGTGCGCGCGAAGAGATGCGTCTGCAGCCGCTGTTCAAATTCACGTTCATGGAGCCCGACACGGTGCCGGCGCCCGTGCGCTACCATGTGCAGCGTGCCGAGGACTTCCGCCGCCGCATAGGCAACGAATACCTCGAGCTTTCGTGCCGCGAGAGCGACATCCCTGCCGACTCGCTCATGGCCATGGACCAACGGTATCTGCAGGAACTAAAATCGGAGGATACATCATGGACCGTTTTGTTCGAACGCGCTGTAACCCAGTCGCTTATCAAACAATACACCAACTCGGTGAACACCTATTCGTCGGTCATAGAGCAGAACCCCACCAATCCGTTCCTCTACCTGAACCGCTCGACCACGCGCGCCGAGATGATCGACTTCATCTCGTCGATCGACAACTCCTACCAGCGCATAGCCATCGACTCCGATCCGGCGAACCGCCTGCACAACAACTCGAAACGCACATACAGCTACGACGAGGCCGTGGCCGACCTGAACAAGGCCATAAAGCTCTTCCCCGGCTTCGCGTATAGTTACTACAACCGCGGCAACCTGCTGGCGCTGTCGGGTCAGCTGCCCGAAGCGTTCGAAGATTACACGAAGGCCATCGAGCTCAACCCCTACTTCGCCGAGGCATACTACAACCGCGGCGTGGTGCAGATATTCATGAAGGATACCCGCAAGGGCTGCCTCGACCTGTCGAAGGCCGGCGAGCTCGGCATAACGGATGCTTACGAGATACTCAAGCTATACTCCAATAGCGATAAGTAACACACAACAAGCGCCAAAGCCGGAATAATGACACATAATACACTATGGATCAGAATTATACAAATTAACCCGAACAATATTTATGACAGAAAAACTACAACACACCCTGCGGGATTCGGCCGGCGCACGCTGGACAGCCCTGCTTTTCCTGGCGTTCGCCATGTTCTGCTCGTATATCTTCATGGATATACTCTCGCCGATCAAAGACCTCATGCAGTCGGAACTGGGCTGGAACTCCACCGCCTTCGGAACGATGCAGGGTTCGGAGACGTTCCTGAACGTATTCATCTTCTTCCTGATCTTCGCCGGTATCATCCTCGACAAGATGGGAGTGCGGTTCACGGCCATACTTTCGGGTGCGGTGATGCTCATCGGCGCAGCGATCAACTGGTATGCCGTGACGAGCAGCTTCCAGGGAAGCGGTCTCGAGGCTTGGTTCAACGACCATCTCAACTACATTCCGGGCTTCGACGAGCTGGGCATCTCGCCTTTCTACAAAGGCATGCCCGCATCGGCTAAATTCGCCTCGGTGGGCTTTATGATCTTCGGCTGCGGCGTCGAAATGGCCGGCATCACCGTCTCGCGCGGTATTGTCAAGTGGTTCAAAGGCCGCGAAGTCGCAATGGCTATGGGCTCGGAGATGGCTCTGGCGCGCCTTGGCGTGGCAACCTGCATGATCTTCTCGCCCATGTTCGCACGCTGGGGCGGACATATCGACGTGTCGCGCTCGGTGGCTTTCGGCGTCGTGCTGCTGATGATCGCCCTTATCATGTTCATCGTCTATTTTTTCATGGACCGCAAACTCGACGCACAGACCGGCGAGGCCGAAGAGGGCGACGAGCCGTTCCAGATCCGCGACCTCGGCAACATCCTCACCAGCAGCGGATTTTGGCTTGTAGCCCTGCTGTGCGTACTCTATTACTCGGCAATTTTCCCGTTCCAGAAATATGCAGTCAACATGCTGCAGTGTAACCTCACGTTCACACTGCCCGAAGCCGGCTCGTTCTGGGCGTCGAATAAAGTGACCTTCGTACAATACGGCATCATGCTCATTGTAGCCGCTACCGCTTTCGCAAGCAATTTCAGCAAGAAACGCTCCCTGAAAATCAGCCTGCTGGCCACGTCGATCGTCTGCCTGGTCGTGTTCTGTTATATGGGCTACATGCGCCAGTCGGCCGAAACGATCTTCGCCGTATTCCCGCTGCTGGCCGTGGGCATCACCCCGATCCTCGGCAAATACGTCGATACGAAAGGTAAAGCCGCCTCGATGCTGATGATAGGCTCGCTGCTGCTGATCGCCTGCCACCTGACGTTTGCGTTCGTACTGCCGATGTTCAAAGGCAGCGGCGTGGGTGGAGTGTTCGTCGCTTATATCACTATTCTTGTGCTGGGTGCATCGTTCTCGCTGGTTCCCGCATCGTTGTGGCCCTCGGTACCCAAGCTGGTGGACGGCAAGGTGATCGGCTCGGCCTACGCGCTGATCTTCTGGATCCAGAATATAGGTCTGTGGCTGTTCCCGTTGCTGATCGGCAAGATCCTCGACGCGTCGAACCCCGCGATCGTGCAGGCGGTCGACGACGGAACAATGACCGCCGCAGAGGCTGCCGTGCAATACGACTACACCAATCCGCTCATCATGCTGGCATGCCTGGGCGTGGCTGCACTGATTCTGGGCTTCATTCTTAAGATTGTGGACAAGAAAAAGGGACTCGGACTGGAACTGCCCAATATCAAGGAGTAGTTCTTTGGCAATAAAAAAGCTCCGGTATGCAAAAATGCATACCGGAGCTTTTTTCATTTCGATATGCGGTTATCGCCCCGCCACCATATCGTAGAGTGTCGTAATGCGCGTGCACATTTCTTCCCACGAGAAGCGTTTACGCTCTTCGACGCAATTCACGCGGAAGCGCGCAAGCGCCCCCTCTTCATACATCTTCGCCACGGCTTCGGCGACGCCCTCCACGGTCGGCGGACACACATACCCCACCCGTCCGTCGGGCACGATCTCGGGAAGACCGCCCACGTCGGTAACGACCATTGGCGTGCAGAATTGGTAGGCGATCTGGGTCACACCGCTCTGTGTAGCCGTTTTGTAGGGCTGAACGACAAAATCGGCAGCCGAGAAGTAGTAGCGAACCTGCTCGTCGGGGATAAAACGGTCGTGGAGCACGACGTCGTCCTGCAGGCCGTTGTCGGCAAGCTTGCGCAGGTAAGGCTCTTTGGCCGTATAGAACTCGCCGGCGACGATAAGTTTCCGCCCCCCGATACGGCCCGCACGCTTCAGTTCCGCCCATGCGTCGAGCAGCAGGTCGAGGCCCTTGTAGTCGCGGATAAGGCCAAAGAACAGCGCATAGCCGACGTCGGGCGAAAGCCCCAGGCGTATGCAGGCCTCGGTGCGCTCAACTCTCTCACCGAAGTTTTCGAACAGCGGATGCGGCGAGAAAATAGCAGGAACGCCGGTATAGGCACGAAGCTCGCCGTGAACCTGTTCCGACATGTATACAAAACCGTCTACCGCACGCAGATAGTAGCGGTTGAACGGCTTATCGGTTATATGGTGCTCATGCGGCTCGACGTTGTCGATCTGACACAACACCTTGGTATGCCCGTTGCCGCGCGCGATGCGGGCAATTGTTCCGAAGCACGGGGCCATGAAAGGCGTCCAGTACTTCATCAGCACAAAATCGGGACGTTCGCGGCGTATGCGGCGGCCTACGCGCCACCAGTTGAACGGGTTGACCGTATTGACGCACCGGCAGATCCGCAGATCGGCAGGCGCAGGCGTCGCGACCGTCTGGCTCTTGCCCGGGAACAGCAGCGATGGATATTGCAGCGTAAAGGTCTTTATATCAACCTCGTTACCGCGTCGCTGGAACGTCCGGGCCATGATCTCCATGATAGAGGCCAATCCTCCGCGGTATGGGTGCGCAGGGCCTAATACAGTAATCTTCATACCCCAAAGATAGTGAAAGCCGAGCGGCATTGCAAAAAAAAATGCAAATGTCCGAGACACATCCTATCTAAATCGAGCATAGCGAAGATAAAGACAACAAAAATCGGGATTACGGTAACGTAATCCCGATAAAAAAGCACATCTATGTCATTGCAAAGCCAGCAAAGTGTGCGTGTCGATCCGATTTATCCGGACAGCATTGCAAATAATCGGACTTCCGCGTCGGGTTTTGTCTTCCTCGGAATATTGCGATTAAGCGAGAAAAAAACCGCTGGCAGGTTCTGCCGGGCGAGAGCGACACGAAGCCTCCAAAGGAGGATCAATGACAAACAAAGTTATTCGTGCTTCATGCCCTTCGCCGTGCTCTTGCTTCCGGCGAACGACTGCATGATCAGGTACTCATCGCCATAGTCGAGCAGGTTCTGCAGCTCGGTGCGGAATGTGTCGAGATGCTGCTCCTCCTCGGCGATGATGTCCTGGAACATCTTCTGCGTCACGGAATCCTTATGCTCGGCGGCCGTACGCGCAGCCTCGTTGTAGGAGTCGATCGTCGCCTGCTCGAGCTCCATGCTCATGCGCAGAGCCTCCTTGACGTCGGTCACCTGGCGTGCGCGGAACGAAGGGTTCATGTCGACGTCACCCTCCAGGAAGAGGATGCGGTCCGAGAACTCCTCGATGTGGCGCATCTCGGCGATCGAGGTCTCGCGCATGATCTTCGAAAGATACTGGTAGCGGGCATCTTCGAAGTGCGTGTGGAAGTACATGTACTGCAACGACGTTGCGATCTCCTTACCTACGGCATCGTTCAGCAGGTCGATGCTTACCTGATACTTGTTCTGTGTTTTTGTTTTGGTAGCGCTTTCCATAATAAAAATAGGTTTTACTGTTTGCAACAGTAAAACCTACTCCATATATCGTGCCGCAGAAGGGCCTATTTCCACTCGAACGACGCGCGTACGGCGGCGACGCCCGGCTCGCAGCACACCTCGAACAGCGAGGTGCGTTCCCTCTGCTCGTAACCAACGGTGAGCGTCTGTCCATAGCGGCATTCGTGCAGGAAATGGATATCGAGGCGCAGCGGAGCGTTCTCGGCCAGCAGCTCTATGGGCAGCATGTCGAGCATCATCTCTATGTAGCGCAGGGTGTTGACGTGGCGGTTGAAGTCTATATCGCTGTATACCACGGGATGCTCGGCGGTCCGGGTGGCGTTGACCTCGCGGATCTTGCGCGGCTTATCGGCGGGCGACGGGGCGTCGACGATAGCGTCCTCGTGCTGCTTCCCGACCCACGAGAGGTCGAGGGCCGAGCGTGTGGCGAGGTCGATCATCGCCCACTGCGTGACCACGCGGCCGAACTGGTTGCCCGCAGCGTCGGTGAGCGTGAAGTTACGCGTCGAGAGCACACGGCCGTAGTCGTTGATCCAGGTGGCGATCGTGTAGTCGGTATATTGTTCGGGCATGGCGTCGAACTCGACGGCCATGCGCGAGAGCACCCACGAATGGTTGTCGGCGTTCAGAACGTCGGTTCCGAAGCCCTTACCATAGGCGTCGAGGCCCGCGGTGTTGAGTATCGCCGACATCAGCGAGGTAATCGATGCGCGGTGCGTGAAATCTACGTCCTGGGGTTCTATGCGGTAGCTGTATGGTGTTTTTTCTGCCATGGGAAGGAAAATTTCGGATAATTTGTGCCAAATGTACAAAAAGTTTGCTATATTTAACTCCATATTAATCCCTTAAAAAATTTATTTATGGAAACAAAAAGACTCGATTTCTCTGAAACGCTGAAAGATTCTATCGAAATCGGTGTGAAAAATGCGCCTTCGGTGATTGCCGCCGTGGCTCTCTGGCTCCTTACGATATGGGTTCCCTATATCAATATAGGCACCACGATCGCCATTGCCCTTCTGCCTACCGAACTTGCAAAAGGCGAGGTTATCAACCCGCTGGGCATCTTCGACAGCAAGTACCGCCGCTACATGGGTGAATACTTTATCACCATGGGTCTGATGATCTTCCCCATCTTCATCGCGACGTTATTCATGGTCGTCCCGGGCATCGTGCTTTCGATCGCATGGTCGCTTGCCTACTATTTCCTTATCGTGAAAGGCAAGAACCCCATTCAGGCTATCAAGGCTTCGAACGACGCCACCTATGGCAGTAAATGGGTGATTTTCCTTGTCATACTCGTATTCGGCATCTGCGCCGCGATTGTAATGGGTCTTTTCAGATGGATTTGCGAGGCTATCGACGTAGCGTTCATCACGTTTGTCGTTATGTTCATTCTTTACGTACTCGTCATGTCGGTCGGACTCGCCGTCGACGCGTCGATCTGGAAGCAGCTGAAAGACAACGTGGAATAATTCTCTACAATGATACGAAGGGCGGCACGGCAGTGCCGTCCTTTTTTTCGCGGCAGTAAATAATTTATCGAAAAACGATAAATATTATTTGTTTTTCGAAAATAATTATTATTTTTGCAATGTTAAAACCTAAAATACAAAAGTAATGCAGAACAAAAAACGACTGCACAAACACTTGTTGGCGATCTACGTCCTCTACTTCGCTGTGCTGATCATAGGCTTCGTGGCAAGTTTCGCCCCCGGATTTGCGAAAGGCTGGCGCAGCGGGCAGGACACTCTGGCTGCCGATATGACCCGCGGCGGTGTGCGCTCATACTTCGTATCGGCGCCCATCAGTTGCGCCAAATGGGGTGAGAACCTCACTATCGAGAACCTGCCCGAGAACGTCACACCCTGCGTCAGCAAACTACACATGAGGGTCGAGGTCAACGAAATATACACCATACACAATTCATTAAAGGTGATGGCGAACAGCGGATGGGCCTATCTGATGTCGCTGATAAACGCCCTTTCGTATCTTGCGGTGCTTGTGCTGATAGCCCTAATTATCAATTCATTGCGCAAATCAATACGCGACGAACAGCCTTTAAAGGACCGAAATATCACGCTTACGCGTATAATAGGTCTGCTGATCATCGTAGCCGAGCTGTGCGACACGGCGGCACACTATATAAATATAAAGGAGGCCGCCCGCCTGCTCGAAGGAACAACATTCACGGTCGCGGAGTCGTTCCCGCTGAGCTACTGGGATATAATTATGGGTATTCTCTTCCTCTTCATGGCCGAGGTGATCTCGATCAGCACACAGTTGAGCGAGGAGCAGAAACTGACCATATAAAAGCAACACTATGAACTTGAAATCAACAACTAACGGGGGGGGGCCGATATGGCAATCATAATCAACATAGACGTCATGATGGCCAAGCGCAAAATGCCGCTCGGCGAATTGGCCGAACGCGTGGATATAACCCCCGCCAATCTCTCGATCCTCAAGAACGGAAAGGCCAAGGCCATCCGCTTCTCGACCCTCGAGGCTATTTGCCGCGAATTGGACTGTCAGCCGGGCGACATCATCGAATACCGTCCCGACCTGCCCGCCACCGAAGATTAAGCGGCACCGACTGTTTTACACGAAAAATCCTCTCTAAAAATAATTGCTTATGAAAAAACTGTTTTTTCTGATTGCCGCCGTCTTCGCTGTAAGCGGCGCAATGGCCCAGCTTAACCCTATGGCGCCGATCCCCGACGATAAGGATGTTCGCAAGGGCACGCTCGAGAACGGAATGAGCTACTATATCCGTCACAACGAGAAACCCAAAGGTCAGGCCGATTTCTATATCTGGCATGACGTAGGTGCTATCCAGGAGAACGACGACCAGCAGGGGCTGGCCCACTTCCTCGAGCACATGGCCTTCAACGGAACGACCAACCTTCCGGGCAAGAAGATCACGGAGTATCTCGAAACCGTAGGCGTGAAGTTCGGCTACAACCTTAATGCAGGTACCAGCTGGGACTACACAAGCTATATGATGAAGGACGTGCCCTGCGTTCGCGAAGGTGTTATCGACACCGCGATGCTCGTGCTGCACGATTGGTCGCACTTCATCGCCCTCGAGCCCAAAGAGATCGACTCCGAGCGCGGCGTGATCATGGAGGAGCTCCGCACCCGCGACGGTGCAGGCTGGCGTTCGACCATGGCCATGCTCAAGGCTATCGGCAAGGGATCGAAATACGCCGAGCGTAACCTTATCGGCTACCTCGACGGCCTGAAAGGCTTCGACCACAAGGCTCTGGAGGCCTTTTACGAGACATGGTACCGTCCCGACTATCAGGCTGTGGTCATCGTCGGCGACATTGACGTCGACAAGATCGAGGCCAAGCTCAAGACGCTTATGAGCGACATTCCGGCAGCCCCGGCAACCGCCCCCGTAAAGGAGGTCGTTACGGTTCCCGACAACGACGAGCCTATCGTGAGCATCTTCACCGACCCCGAAATGCAGGGTTCGCGCGTGCAGATCTTTATCAAGCGCCAGGCGCTGCCCAAGCAGTATAAGAATCTGGTCTACGGCGAGATGATGGATATTATCGAATCCTATATTTCGACCATGGAGAACGCCCGCATCCAGGAGATTGCCATGAAGCCCGACGCACCGTTCCTCGGCGGCGGCATGGCCACCGGCGATGCCATAGGCATCATCCCGAGCATGAACTCTACCATTTTCATGGCTTCGACCCAGGACGGCAAACTTGCCCGCGGCTTCGAGGCTATCTACACCGAAATGGAGAAGATGCGCCGCTTCGGCTTCACGCAGGGTGAGTTCGAGCGCGCACAGAACGACATTCTCCGCGCCAACGAGCGTGCTTACAACAACCGCAACGACCGCACCAACGGCGAATACGTACAGAAATACCTGGGTAACTTCCAGAAAAACACTCCGATGCCCTCGGCACAGGACGAATGGCAGCTCGACAGCCTGCTGATCATGTCGCTCAACGTCGACGCCATCAACTCGTTCGTACAGCAGACCACCACGGCCACCAACCAGGTTATCGTGGTTGCTGCTCCCTCGAAGGAGGGTGCCGCCGTTCCCACGGCCGAGGAGCTTCTTGCTATCCGCGACAAGGTCATGGCCAGCGACATCGAGGCTTACGAGGATAACGTGGTCAAAGAGCCCCTGATCCCCGCAGAAACCGTACTGAAAGGTTCGGCCGTAAAGAAGACCTCGACCGACGCCGTATACGGGACCACGACCTGGACGCTCAAAAACGGCGTTAAGATCGTCGTTAAACCCACCACTTACAAAGCCGACGAGGTTCAGTTCAGCGCATACGCGCAGGGTGGCCTTTCGCGTCTGACTGACGAGCAGTTCTACATGGGTGAGATCATGTCGTCGATCAACTACATGTCGGGCGTAGGCAAATTCTCGTCCACGGAGCTCAAGAAGCAGCTTTCGGGCAAGGCTGCATCTGTAGGAACGATGATAGACAACTACACCAGCAGACTGCGCGGCTCATGCTCGCCCAAGGATCTGGAAACCATGCTCCAGTTGCTCTATCTGAACTTCACGCAGCCCCGCTTCGACGAGAACGACTACAACGCCGTGGTCAAGATGGTTCGCGCCCAGCTCGAGAACGTTAAGACCAACCCTGATTATATCATGCAGGAGAAATCGAACGACGTGATCTATAACAACAATCCCCGTCGTCAGATGCTTTCGCTCGAACTTGTCGATAAGTTCGATTTCAATGAATTGCCGGCAATCTACAAGATGCTTTACCCCGGTGCGAACGGTTTCACGTTCACTTTCGTCGGTAACGTAGACCTCCAGACGCTGAAGCCGCTGGTTGAAAAATACATCGGTTCGATTCCCGTGCAGAAGACGGCTATGACCTATGTCGATGACATGGCCGAGCCTGTCAAGGGGAAGGTTACGGAGGATTTCAAAGCTCCGATGCAGCAGCCCAAAGTTTCGGTTATGTACTACTTCTCGGGCGACATACCTTTCTCGCTCAAGGAGAAAGCTACTCTCACCTTCCTGACGCAGGCGCTCAATTCGCGCTACCTGATCTCGATCCGCGAGGAGAAAGGCGGCACATACGGTGTACAGGTTTACGGTTCGACGGATAATATTCCGCAGAAAACCTACAACATGACCATCGCATTCGACACCAACGAGGAGATGGCCGACGAACTTTGTGAGATCGTGATGCAGGAGCTGCAGACCATAGCCGAGAACGGTCCCAAGACCGAGGATATAGAGAAGACACGCGAGTTCATGATCAAGAACTGGAACAACAGTCTCGAGCAGAATGGCGGCTGGATGAACTATGTAACGGCTAAAAACAACGTGGGTCTGGATTATATGAAAGACTACGAGCAGATTCTGAAGACGCTCTCGAACGACGACGTTCAGGCTCTGGCCAAAAAAATGCTCGACGACGGCAACCTCGTGAAGGTTGTCATGCGTCCCGCCAAGGCCGAATAGTCACGATATTTGTATATAAAAAGGGAGCGATCGAAAGGTTGCTCCCTTTTTTCGGCCCATCATACGGCGATAATCACTATATTTGCAACCAATACTCACAAATCACACCTTATGAACCAAAGTCTTCGGCTGGTATCCGGCCTGTTCATTAAGTTAGCCGCACTGACGGTTACCGCGGGCATTTTGTTGCGCATTGTACTGCTGTTCAACGAGCAGACTTCCGATATCGATTTCTCTTTCGGAGAGTGGTGCGCCGTCTTCATTCTGGGTGCTGTGAATGATACCTGCATGGCCGTCCTCTGCTTCGCGTTCCTATGGCTTTTCATGACGGGCGTATCGGAGACCAAATACCGCAGCCCCTGGGGATATATCATCCTGGGCGTTCTCACAACAGCGTTCTGCTATGTCACATTTTTCAACACCATATTCGACGAATACGGCAGCGTGGTGCCGGCCATAGCGTCGGGGGTCCTGGGGTATTGGGCCGTGACATTTGGTTTGAGGCTCTTCCTGCCCCGGTTCAGGCGTACATGGACCTCGGTATGGTTCGGGCTAATCATCACGTTCTATGTAGCCGCGATAGTCTTCAACGCCGTGAGCGAATTCTTCTTCTGGAACGAATTCGGCGTGCGCTACAACTTCATCGCCGTCGACTATCTGATCTACACCAACGAGGTGGTCGGAAATATCTGGGAATCCTACCCTATCATGTCCCTGACGTTCGGCATCATTGCCGTTTCGTTTGTGGCCATATGGTATCTTTTCCGCAAGGATATGATGCGCGCGACGATGCTCAATGACTGGCGCTGGAAAGCCGTGGCCGCACCCGCCTATATTGTTATGTTGCTGGCGGCGACATGGGCGTTAGGATTCAACACCCGCTTCCAGAATAGCGAGAACGTATATGTCAACGAGCTTCAGGCGAACGGATTATATAAATTCTACAACGCCTTCGTCAACAACGAACTCGCCTACGACCAGTTCTATATAACACTCCCCGAGGCCGAAGCCGAAGAGTATATACATGGTGTTTACGGCAGTCGCGGGGACAACCTGCGCGAAGTTCGCACTTCTGGCGAGGAGATACGCCGCAATATCGTGCTGATAACCATCGAGAGCATGAGCGCCTCGTTCATGGGCCATTTCGGCCATACCAGGGAACTTACCCCCACGCTGGATTCGCTCTACAAGCTGGGCCTGTCTTTCGAGCGCGTATACGCCACCGGCAACCGCACGGTCCGTGGGCTCGAGGCCGTGACACTCTCCCTGCCGCCCTGCCCCGGTCAGAGCATCATAAAGCGTCCGAACAACGCGGGCATGCACTCCACGGGCGCCATGCTGCGCGAGAAAGGCTATAACGTGAAATTTTTCTACGGCGGCAACAGCTATTTCGACAATATGGAGACTTTCTTTTCGGGCAACGGTTACGACATTGTCGACCAGCGCACCTACGCCCCCGAGGAGATAACCTTCGCCAATATCTGGGGCGTATGCGACGAGGACGCTTACCATAAGGTTATCAGCACACTCAACGAAGACGCCAAATCCGGACGCCCGTTCTTCGCCCACATGCTCACCGTGAGCAACCACCGCCCCTACACCTATCCCGCAGGCAAGATATCTATCCCCAACGACTCCAAATCACGTTCGGGAGGCGTTATGTACAGCGACTACGCCCTGGGCCGCTTCTTCGCCGAGGCGTCGAAGCAGCCGTGGTTCGCGAACACCATTTTCCTCATAACGGCCGACCATTGCGCGTCGAGCGCCGGGAAAACCGAAATTCCGCTCAACAAATACCATATTCCGGCGCTTATTTTCGCCCCGGGATTCGTGGAGCCCGCAAGCGTCGAGGGCGTGGTTTCGCAGATCGACCTGATGCCTACCCTGCTGTCGCTGCTCAACATGAACTACAACTCTCATTTCTATGGCAGAAGCATCTATGACGAGGGTTATACCAACCGTGCGTTTGTGGCTACGTATCAGGAACTGGGATATCTCGAGGGGGATGTTTTCTCGATATTGTCGCCCATACGCCGGTCGGAGCAATACCGTGTCGTACCCACAGAGGAGAATCCGCATGCTCTGGAACCTGCAGAACAAGAGTTTCCCGAAGCCATTCGGCATGCCGTCTGCTACTATCAGACCTCCAGCGCATGGAATAAGCGGTAATAACGGCCCGAGGCCGCAAACCGGAATTTAACTCCAAGATTTAAACCGAAAGAAAAAAGCAGAAGGAAAATCAGTATTGGTTTTCTCTCTGCTTTTTAAATGAGAAAAGCACCATTTTCGGCACCGTCACCAAAGCCGGAAGGCAAAACCGGCTTCAGTGTATGTCATTGCGAGGAGTGCGGCAGGCACGACGCGGCAATCCGGCTGCCTGCACCGTTCTGCATATCATCGGATTGTCACGTAAGTCCGTGAACTTCCTCGCAATGATACGCCAAAAGAGGTAACGATGCCCAAAGAGAGCTGCAATAATTGCCTCACCATGCTCCCGCATGAAAACAAGGGTAATGATGCCAAAACAAAACAGCCCGACTTTACGGTCGGGCTGTTTTGCTATTATCGGATCGGTTTAGTTCTTCGGCTTAACATCCTCGTCGGAGTTGAGCGTCAGCTGGTAGGTTACCGTAGTACCCGTACCGCCAGTGAACTTGGTGTAGATAGCCGTCAGGTCGACAGATTTGCCATCCTCGGTGATCTTCTTGTTCCAGAATGCACTATAGGCGCTCGTACGAACCACGTAGTTGCCGGCGGGCGCATTTCGCGTACCGCTGATATCACCGGCGTCATCGGGGTTATACGTAAACCAGCACGAACCATAGAGCGAGGTCGTACCGTTCAGGCCCACGATCTTGCGCTTATCGGCCCACGTTGCATTGCCCGACTGGCAGAGCGTCGCCCAGGGTTCGCCCGAGGTGATGTCGTAAGTGTGATCGGCATCGGCGAAGTAGTTGGGGAAGTTGTTCTTGTAACCCCACAGAGCCTGACCGAATTTGCTCGGAATGTTCTCGAAACGCACCAGACGGGCAAGAGCCGCGTCCGATGTTCCGCTGGTCGGGCTCAAGAGCGTTGCATAGTTGGTCGAGTTAACAACCAGCGTATCGCCCACAGCCATGCCCACCTGCTCACCCGAGAAGATGTGCGCCTTGAGCATGTTCTTCAGCTCGATCGTAGCATTCGCATACTTCTTATCGGCCTTGTTATACGCACGGCCTATGCTGACCATGCCGCGGTAGTTACCCAGCGTAAGGCCCTTGAGCTTAACGTATACCACCTGGCCTACGGGATGCGAGATGTAGTTGCCGTTGGTAAGGCGCACCTCGATCGCCGACTGCGAAGCCGGGTCGTAGATGTACATCGACTTGTAGACGTTGTTGTAGCGGTCGTTCGAGATAACCTTACCCGAGGTATAAAGGTCGTCTTTTACGGTCCACGACGAAACCGCGCCGTCGCCGGCATTACCGGTTTCACTCTTGAAGCGGGCTTTCAGGTCCGCGGGCGAGATGAACTCCAAGCCCTGCTCTTCGAAATCCGACGCCGTCCAGATATGGGCCGGTGCGGGAACGTCGAAGTCATTGTAACAACCGACCAGCAACGAACCGACAGCGGCTATGAGTAGAAATTTTACTGTATTTTTCATAAAATTCATGTTTTAAAACGGTCAGCCGTTAGAAACGGAAATAGACATTGAGGTAATAGGTCGTTCCGAACATGTAGAAATATTTCGAATCGAACGCTTCATACGTCGGGACGCTGGTCTCCTCGTTCTTCGACAGACGGGTCTGCTCGTAACCGCCGGTCTTGATTTTCTGGTTGTTCAGGATGTTCTTGACGTCGAAGTTGAATCCGAGGGTGTACTTGCGGTGTATAGACCAGTACTTACCGATGCTGGCGTTGAGCGTGTAGGCCGAGTCGAACTTCTCCTGGTGGCGAAGCTTCTCAATATCCTCGGTCGTCATACCGGCCGTGAGAACGGCGTCGGTACGGTATACGGGGCTCATCGACAAATACATATTGTCATAGTAGTTGAAGTCGAGCGACAGGAAGAGGTTCTTGTTGGTGCGGTAGCCCAGGCCGAGGTTCAAAGCGGTCTGGGGAGTGCTTTCAACGCGGAAATCCTTCCAGTAGACCTTACCCGCCGACACCAGCTCGCCGCTGTTATCCTGCTTCTGGATGTAGTCGGGATTCGAGTTGTAGGTGTACTGACCCCAACTCAAAGCGCCGTTCAAAGTCAGCGCCTGGTACAAAGGTACCGAGAAGCCGACCTCGAGACCGAAGTAGCGTTTGTCGATGCCGCTCATTGCGAAGTTGGTGAAGGTAGCCTCCACGTCGTCGTAGTACGACATGACCTTGGTCTGGTCCTTAACATCGGTATAGTAACCCGAAACGCGGGCCTTGATGTCGCCAAGACGCAGGTTATATGACGCGTCTACGCCGAACACCTTCTCGGCCGAGAGGCCCGGAGTGGTTTCGTTGCGGGTACGCGCAGAAACAAATGCCGACTGGAACTCGGGAGCGAGCTGCATGTATACGATGTTGGCTTCAACCGAGTGCGAAGCGTTGAAGCGGTAGTCGAAATTACCCTTCAAACGATAGGTCAGGTAGTCCAACTTCTCGGAATCGCCCTTCGAACCTTCGGGGCCGGTCAGCGGGAACAGACCCTTCGTCCACAGACCCTCGCGCCACATATTCGTGTAACCGAGCTCACCGCCGAGGGTGATGCCGAAGCCTGCGATATTGGTGTTATAGGTAGCCCATGCCTTGCTGTTGATAACATGTGCATAGTAGTCATAGCTGTACTTGTCGCCCTCTTTTGCCGAGCGCGAATAGCCATTATCCAGATAGAACTGGAGATCGTTCTGATAGACGTAGGGGTTTGCACCGAAGTCGCGCTCCGCGAACTTATCCACGTCGCCCCAGTAGTCGCCTCCAAGAAGGTCCTTAACCTCCGAATAGTACTCCGTGCGGTTGCGGCGGAACGAAAGGCCGCCGTTGATCTTCGAATTGTCGCGGAAGATGTGCGAGAAATTAGCCACAAGGTTCCAGTCGCGCTGGTCGGTGTGACGCTCCTCGATCATGGTATTCGAACGAAGTTGTCCGGGAATGAGCTTGCCGAAATTCGCGTCGTCGACCTTGCTGATCTGCTTGCGGTTGTCATCGTACGCCTGATCGAAATCCACGTAGCGGATATTACCGAAGTTGCTCTGCCACTGGCTCATCAGCTTCGCAGCCGTTGGTTTGTCATCCATCTTCGAACCCGCGTAGTAGCTGGGCAGGTTGCGGTAGTAGTCGGGACGGGGGTCGGGACCTGCGTTCCAGGTCAGAGCCGAATAGCCGTTCTGACCGAAGCGGAAAGCCGTACCTACATCGAGCTTCGAGCGGTCGCTGATCTCGAACGTATAGTTCAGCATAGCAACAGGCTCGTGGTTGTTGCGGACGCGCGTATTGCGCATCTTACCGTCCTGATAGCCCACGTTGGGGTTGTAGTAGTTGTTGCCCACGAGGTCATAGACCTCCTGCGTGGCAGCCTGCTGCGCACCGCGCTCCGTGGGAGCGCCGAACACGGTCAGCGCCAGGCGGTGACGGGGGTTGAACTGCTTCTCGACGGTTGCGAAGTAGCCGAAAGCGTTGTAGTATACGCCTTCCACATAGTCGTTGCCGCCCTGACGGGTCGAGAACGATGCCGCATACGACCATCCGTTGTCCTGATAGCCCGACGAATAGGTAACCATAGCGCGGAAACGATACATCTGGTTGCCGTTCACGAGGCTGGCGCGCAGACCCTTACGCATCTGCGAGGGGCGCGTATTGATGTTGGTGGTACCGCCTATACCGCCGAGGCCGATCTCCGAGATCGCGATGTTCGAGGTAACTTCCTGGTTGCGCGTAGCGTCGTTAAGACCGCCCCACAACGACCAGGGGGTATAGCCCGTCATAGCATCGTTGAGCTGGATGCCGTTCATGTATACGTCCTGGTACTGCGAATCGTAACCGCGGACGTTGAAGCGCATTTCGCTGAATTTATACGAAGCGATGCTGTTGAACACGTCCTTCGAAGCCGAGAGCGACGTGGGCAGCGCCTGCGCGTCGTCGATCGTCTCGGTGTCGAACTCCGCGAACACGGCGTCGTCGACCATCTGGCGGCTCATTTCGGGAACCAGCATCACGACGTTGATATCGCGAACCTGGTTGGTAACGCGCACGGCCAGCGTCAGCGTCTCGAACTCGGGAGTTGAGAACTGCAGTGTATAATCACCTGCGGGAACATTCAAGAATACGAAGTCGCCGCCGTAGTCCGAAACCGTTGTTTCGTCGCCGGGGGTCAGCGTAATCTTCACGTCGTTGAGCACGGTGCGACCCGTACGCGAAACGACCTTGCCCTTGACGCCGCCCGACTGCGCGAAGGCAGTAAACGACAACAACGACATCACTAATATTAGAAGACTTTTGATTTTCATAGATTAGACTATGGTTAGTAAATTATTTACCAAAATAGATATATACGGGGAAGTGGTCGCTGTAGCCGCCCTGGAAGTTGTTGCCTACGAACGTACGCAACGGATAGCCCTTGAACTGGCCCTCTTTCTGCAGCATGTAGTGCTGTTTGAAGATGTTGCCGTAGTACTTCGAGCCCTCGGCCTTCACAAGGTGGAACTTGCTGTCTTTACCGGTAGCGAGGTTTTCAGTGACGACGATGTTGTCGAAGATATTCCACGCGTCGCCGTAAGCCAGCGTTCCGAGGCCCGCCTTGAGCATGTCGGTGAAGGGATTGTAGAACTCTCCGGGCTGGAGATCCTTCATCTTGCCCTTGGCACCCAGCGCAACGGCGATACTCTTATCCGTAGGATCGTCGTTGAAGTCGCCCATGGCGATAACCGTGGTTGCGGGGTTGACCTTAAGCACAGAGTCGGCGATCGAACGCATCTGCGCGCCGACGGCTATACGCTTGAATTCCGAGGCATCTTTGCCGCCCAGGCGCGAAGGCCAGTGGGCCACCATGAAGAAGAACGGCTCGCCCTCGATCGTACCCCACATCGTGAGGATATCGCGGGTTTTGAAGTTCGGCAGCGTAGGGACAACGGTTTTCACCGGGAAACTTCCCTCCAGCTTAAGGACGTCGGGACGGTAGAAGAACGCCACGTCGACACCACGCGCCTCGGGCGAATCGTAATGCACAATACGGTAGTTGGCCGGATCGAGCTTCGGAGTCGCGATGAGGTCCTCGAGCACCGTGCGGTTCTCGACCTCCGACACACCTATAACTATAGGATAGTTCCTGTCGAGAGCCGCGATATCGAACAGTACGCGCTGGATATTGGCGATCTTCTTGGTATACTTCGCCGTGTTCCACTGTTTCGGGCCTTGCGGAGTGAACTCTTCGTCGTAGATCTCGGGATCGCGGATGGTATCGAAGAGGTTCTCCACGTTGTAGAACATTACCTTGTAGGGCTTCTGCGCGAAGCACACCACAATGAATGCCGCCAACAACAGGGTGAATATCAGTCGTTTTTTCATCATTCTGAAATTTTAATTTTTACAAACCCCACTTCGAAGGGTTCTTCTGCAACTTCACCTCGGCGGGTATCGTGGGAAAGAATTCAAATCCCGTGAGTTCCTCGATATCGTTGACACTTCGGATCCACGACGACGGAACGACCTTTTTCTTCTCGATAGGAACGTTGGCAACCCAGAATCCGATCGACTGCAGCTTGCTGGCCGGATAGTTGCCCAGCTTGTCGCCCGCCTGGCGGATGTTGCCGGCAACCGTACGCACCACCACCTTGTAGTAGTAGTCGGGGACGGGAATCGTCTTGCCGTCGCGGTCGGTCGTCGTTGCCGTGTTGTTGGGATTCCAGTAGGCGCCCGTCACGACATAGAGCGTATCGGAGCATATCCAGGTACGAACCGTCTCCTCGAGCTTGGCCCAGGAATACTGATTCAGACTGGCCTCCTGGGGTGTCATGTTCGAGAAATAGAACGTCTGGGCCTGCATCGTCGCGTTGCCGCTGCGGTCTGCATTGGGGATCTGATGCCCGCGGTCGAGATTGCTCGCCGTGTAGCTTTTGGTCAGATTGGCCTGATCTTCCTTTGCAACTTTCGGGTCGTAGGCCCAGGTCTCGACGCGTCCCGTGCCCGTATAGGAGCCGTGAAGCGGATAGGCCACCCACCACGACGCGTACTTGGTTTTATCCATGCACAGCGTGTAGTTGCGAGCCATATAGGTCTTGTTCCCCGCACCGGAGAACGACGCAAAATGGCTCACGTAGGTGAGGTTGTCGACGTCGATATTACCATCGTTGGTTTTTTTGGCCGGGATCTCGGGCCATGCCTTGTCGCGTCCGTAAAGATATACGTCGACAGCATCGTCGGTACTATACTGCGTCATCGCCATCTCTACCGGTAACTGGCCGTCCTCGAAGGTGAAGATTACGAGCGCATGACGCTCTTCTCCAGTCGTGTTAGCCCAGTAATAGACGAACTTGGTCTTGTCGGCAAGGCTTGTGCCCACCTCGCCCGACTTCACGACGGTATGTCCGGCCGAAACGTTGTCGAACGACACCCAGTCGGAACCCGAAACGATCTCGGCAGTCCACGGAGTACCCGTGGTGCCCGTTATAAGCATCACGGCCTGGCCGTTGGTGTCGGGATGTATGGTCTGTGACATATCCCACGTCACCTTGTTCTTGCTGCCGCCACCGTCGTCGGAATCCTTACCGCAGGCCGCGAACGTGAAAGCCGTGAAAACGAAGGCTATCATAACGCAGGCAAGCGTCCCGGGGGTGTATTTGCAAATAGATTTCATTTAATCTGTAGTAGATTAGTGCAAAAAGCGCCTTTATTTAGACAACCTACCCCGGCAGGAAAATTCCTGCCGGGAGCGGGTGTCTGATTAAAGGTTTATTCGTATACGAAAACGAGCGTGGCTGCCTGCATATTCTTGGCACCTCCGGTGAAGCGATAGGAAGTGTTAGCTGCAGCTCCGGTCAACGTGAAGGTGAAATCGGTAGATACTGCATTAAGCGTCTGCTGTGCACTAACTACTGTACCCACGCCGTCCGCAGTCGTAACTACGGCCGTTGCAGAAACAGATGCTTGAGCGCCTGTAGTAACCGTTATGCTCTTCAATGTCTTACCGGCAATTGCAGGCGTTTCAAGATAAGATCCGACATTTTGAGGAAACATCAGGAACTTATTAGAAGAGTTTTTGTAAACCTGGAATCCTTTCCAAGCCAGACCTTCGATAGTAAGATTTTGGACAGTAGCCGATGCCGTTGTATTGAATCCTGCAGTAGCACCATTACCACCATCCGCAAAAGACAACGTTATAGTCTGTCCGCCTGCGGGCACTTCCTTCGACTGCGTAAGCGTAATATCCTTGTTGTTGCCGCCGGTAGCACTTACGGTCAGAACATCAGAGAAGTCTGTACCGGTTGTGTTCGTAGCCTTGGGAGTAACCGAGAACACAGCGCTGGTAGCGTTCTGGCTCACAGGCGTAACCGTAAAGTTAGTCGTGCTCGGAGCGGTAACACCTGCAAGGTTGGTGCCGACGACGTTAATCGTCCTGGCATCCGTCTCGTTATGAGCCCAGGTCACCGAAGTAGCGGCGGTAACGCTCGAAATATTAGGCGTCGAAACAACGGGTTTCGACTGCGTGAGCGTAATATCCTTGCTGTTGCCGCCGGTAGCGGTTACGGTCAGAACGTCAGAGAAGTCTGTACCGGTTGTGTTCGTAGCCTTCGGAGTAACCGTGATGGTTGCGCTCGTTACGGAATTCAGCGTCACTGAAGTGTTGAAATTAGCCGTGGCCGGAGCCGTAACTTCCGTGAGGTCGGTACCTACTACGTTGATCGTTCTGGCATCCGTCTCGGTTGCCGCCCAGGTTACCGACGTAGCGGCAGTGACGGTCGAGATATTGGGCGTTCCAGGAGTGCTGCCGGTGCTCTTCGCGATCTTGATATCGTCGATACGCAGACCATCGGCATTAGCGGCATTAACAGCATACAGAATGCGCATCGAGAGTTTCGTGCTTCCGCCGGGGATAGTATAGGTACCCGAAGCCATCTTCCAGTTGGTGGAAGTAAGAGCCGCCGAATAAGTGTGAGGAACGTCGGTCCAAGTATCGCCGCCGTCGACAGACATAGCAACCGTCATGTCGGCATTAGCAGTGGTAATAGCCGTAGAAGTTCCGACCAGTATGCCGAACGAGAAGTCGACAGCCGTCTCATCCGTCAAAGAGAGATTCTTAACGATGAAATAGTTATCGGCGGCCGACGGTTTTCCCATCCACATATGGTTCACGCCCGACAAACCCGCTGTAGCGGCAGTTCCCGAAGCGCTGGCAGCCCAACGTACAGAAGATCCGCCACCCTGTATCAACGAAGAGGTAGAGAAAGCCGTACCGTCCTCGATAAGGAACGCTTCAGCTCCTACCGACCCTACATCCTGCCAGGGGCTGGCAGCCTGGGTAGTACCGAACGACTCATAGAATAAGTCGGTCGACGTGCTTACATATCTGTGCTTGATAGCGGCAGTCAGGCTGTTACCGCCCGTAGCCGCAATAGTGAGGACTTCGGAGATAGACGTAGCGCCTGCGTTAGCCGCTTTGGGAGTAACCGTTACGGTCGCGCCGGTCGCAGACTTGTTCGAAACGACAACATTGAAGTTATTCGTAGTAGTCGCCGAGGCAGTAACGTCGGTAAGGCTCGAGCCAACGACTGCAAACGTCTGTGCGGAAACATCCGACGACGGCCACTGTATGAACGTGGGGGTAATGCTGGTGATAACAGGCGTACCGGCTTCGGTACCGATCCATGTCGCACAGGTGTTCATATAGTTCGTATTGGTGTTGGGAGTACCTACGGTATAACCCTTAACGGTCACAACCTGACCCGAAACCGCCGTACCGAGAACAGCCGCCGTAGGATAGTTGATGCTCGCCTGCTTCGTAGCGCCGGTCACAGCGACGTTATAATAGGTACCGCTGATGGTCAGCGTACCGGTGTACTCGACATACTGAATGGCCATCGGAGCGCTGCTTGCCGTGTAGGCATCGATCTGCGCGCCGGTCATTTCAACAGGAGTAGGATACGTATACGAACCGGTGCTCTTGGACTCCGTCGATGTAACGCTGCTGAGCTGGATTATGTTGCCATAAGCCTGCGTGGTACCGGCAATGCGAACGACCTCGCCGATCGAGCGCGTGCCCGGGCCCGACGAACCATAGAATACATAGATAGAACCGGTATCATCGGTAACCACCATACTCTGGGTGCTCAAAGCGACGACAGTACCCTGAATAACGGCGGATTTTTCCGCGCCGCCTGCGATCACAGCCGAGATCTTATCGGGCTCGCCGGTGGCCGAAGCGTCCTGGCTGACACCGATACCCGTCGAAGCGACGGCCGTAGCATCCTTCGAAGTAGCGAGGTATGCCGTAACGGTTGCGGTGCGCTGACCTGCGCTGGGGTTGGCCGTAGCCTTGATGGTCACGGTAGTACCCGAGAGGGTTGCGGGGAAGTTAGTCTCGTCGGACGACTTCACGAACAGCGTGTAGCTGCCCTGGTTGGCAACAGTAAGAGCAACGGTCTTGCCGGTGTTGTCGGCAGCCTCGCCGAACGATACCGTGGCAGGATCGGCAGATACAGAAGGAAGCGTCGAAGCGCCCGAGCGGGGGTAGATCGTCATATCCTCTACGCGGATACCGTCGGTGTTAGTACCCGACTCGGAAGCGTAGTTGATCTTGAAAGACAGCGTCGTAGCGCCCGCGGGGAGGTCGTAAGAACCGGTTACGCGCTTCCACTTCGTGCCACCGAGTTCGGCCGACAGAGAGTGGGGAGCCGTGCTCCAGGTCGTACCGCCGTCAGTCGACATCTCGACGGTGAACACACCGGTCGTGGTGGTAACGGGATCCGAAGATGCGTAGATAGCACCGAACGAGAAGTCTACGCCGGTGGTACCAGCCTCGATAGCGAGGTTATTGGCCGTCAGGAAAGAAGGCGCACCAGCCGTAGGAGCAGCGAGCCACATGTGGTTGCCACCGCTGAAGCCTGCGGTCAGAGCAGACGCTGCAGCACCGGCCGTTCCGCGGACAGAAGCCTTATTGGCAAGGTATTCGGTGGTCGAAACCCATCCTGTGCCGCCCTTAACCAGATAGATATTCACGCTATTGCCCGAAGCGTCGGTGCCGTCGGGAATAAACGGATAGCTGGCGGTAATGGCGGTACCTGTGAACGGCTCATTAAAGAGAGGCTCGGCAGTACCTCCGCCCTGGAGGATCGTAACCTCGACACTCTCGTATACACCGTAATTGTTCACCAACTGGAACTCGGCGGTAGCCGTACGGCCGTCGGAGTGAGCGGGAATAACGATCTCGACCTTCGTGCTACCGGCCTTGCCGTCCCAAGCCGAGGGGTGAACCCACTCATACTGGGTCTGGTCGATATCGAGTACCCATGCACGGTTACTCTTGACCACGAAGTACGAAACACCCTCGGCATTGCCCTGGGCATCGAACGAGAGAGAGGTCGGCTCTACCGTAATATACGGTATGCCATCGTCTGCGTTGTCATCAACACACGACGTGAATGCCGTAGCGGCAAACACGAACAACGCACTGAACAACAACTTAAAGAGATTAATCTTTTTCATAAATGATTGTTTAGATGATTAACATAATATAAATATTGAGAATTTTTTGTTCCATTTTGTAAATTTTTCTCCCATGCTTCAATACAGCGGGAAAAGAGTTCAAAAATAAGAATATTTTCGAATCAAACAAAATTACGAGAGCCTTTTATATATTAAAAAAGGATTAATTTTTTAAATATACCTTCAAAACACGTTCCACAATGGGGTGCGCATCCGAAGCGCATCCGAAAAAGAACACGCCCGGCGACAGTTCGAATTATGTATCAGCGTATTCTGTCGGCGGCGCGAACCAGCATTTCGTCGCGCATGACAGCCTTGGCGGCAAGGTAGGCGAAAAGAATAGACGCCAGCGGCAGAGCGGCCGCAGGCAGGAAGCTCATCACGGGGAACGGCTGGCCCGAGACGAAGATCCATCCCAGAGCGTATCCGGCAACCTCCGCGGCGACTGCGAGCAGAAGCAATACGATTTCGATAGAGCACAAACGAATCTGCAACGGTCGGCGATTATAAAGAAATATCGTCACCAGCGGCAGCAGACCCGCAAGTACAAGCGCCGCCACGATATAGTACATAGGCATCATCATCGCTCCCTCGCCGTCGTAAACCCCGCAGGCGCGGAGGCTCCATTGCGCGGCGTCATCGCCGGCAAACCAGGCCAGCGGCGCAAAAAGCGTAACGGACATCAACCCGACGACGACAAGCAGATAGAGCGTCTGAATTCGTTGTATCATTTTTACAATTTTTTGTCGATCAGGTATTTATTGCGGTCCGACGATCCGCGGTTGATGAGTTCGCCCAGGAACCCCGCCAGAAAGAGCTGCACGCCCAGGATCACGGCCAGGATCGCGAGGTAGAACAGCGGCTGGTCCGTCACCGGGCGTAGCGGCAGATCGTGCACCTGCTTCCATATCTTCGCGGCGATGATCCACACCGTGGTACCTCCGCCCAGCAGGAACATAAGCGTCCCGAGGCCGCCGAAGAAGTACATCGGCGAGCGCCCGAAGTGCGACATGAACATCACCGAGATAAGATCGAGATAGCCCTTGAGCATTCGCTCCATGCCGAACTTCGACTCTCCGTATTTACGGGCGTGGTGGTCGACGACCTTCTCGCCTATGCGGCGAAAACCCGCCTGCTTGGCAAGAATCGGTATGAAGCGGTGCATCTCGCCGTAGACCTCGATCGACTTCACCACTTTGCGGCGATAGGCCTTGAGGCCACAGTTGAAGTCGTGGAGTTTGATTCCCGAGGCTACCCTCGCGGTCCAGTTGAAGAACTTGCTGGGCCAGCGCTTGCCCGCGGGGTCGCGGCGCCTTTGCTTCCAGCCCGACACCAGGTCGTAGCCCTCTTCGAGGATCATGCGGCGCAGCTCGGGAATCTCATCGGGCGAGTCCTGCAGATCGGCGTCCATGGTTATCACCACCTCGCCCTCGGCCGCTGCGAATCCGCAGTAGAGAGCTGCCGACTTACCGTAATTGCGGGCGAAAGAGATGCCGCGCACCGCCGGATATTGCGACCGAAGCCCCTCGACGACCGGCCATGAATCGTCCGACGATCCGTCGTCGACGAAGATCACCTCGTACGAAAGGCCGTGCCCCGTCGCCACGCGGTCTATCCACGCCGTCAGTTCGGGCAGCGATTCCGCCTCGTTGTAGAGTGGGACGACAACCGATATGTCCAGTCTGTTCATAGAAGGGTTACTCCTCGGATTTCGTACCGAAAGGCTTCGGAGCGCGGGCCAGAACGCCTGCGATGATAAGTCCGAAGATGGCGCCGAAGAGCAGCGAAACCTTGAATCCGCCCATCAACGTGCTCCACACGGTGGGCGCGGGTGCGTTCTGCATCTGCTCCAGGGAGGCCTCCAGCAGAGAATTCATTTCTGCGCCGCTGGTCGCCATGATGTTATACATCGAATCGGCAAGCTGCGTGGCATAGTTTCCGGCTCCGATAACCAGGTGCACAGAGACAAACTGGGCGATGCTGATAACGAATCCCGCGATCAACGATATCGTGAGGATGAAGCCGTAGCCCTGACCGAAAGTGAAGCCCTCCTCTGACGAAAATCCGTTCGAATAGCTGCGCGTGTAGCGGTGCAGCAGGTAGTAGTGCAAACCCACGACGATGAAAAACTCGAGACCCATCACCATGAACATCGAAAGATTGCCCGAGAGCATCAGTCTGTTCTCCAAAATCGCCGACACCCCCAGCAAGGCTCCGATTATCGCGCCACCTTTCGTGGCGTCCTTCCAAAAGTTTTTCTGTTCCATTTTGTTTTTATGTTTATTAAATTGTAATTTATTTCAATTCGCCTTTGCCCTCGCGTATCACTTCAGGTTCGTCGCCGGTGAGGTCCACGACCGTCGTGGGTACATTATCGCCCATGCCGCCGTCGATAACGATTTCGACGTCGCGGCCGTAGCGTTCGTGGATGAGTTCGGGGTCGGTGGTGTATTCCACGACCTGGTCGTCGTCTTTGACCGAGGTGGTGATCAGAGGGCATCCCAGCGCCTGGACCAGAGCCCTCGCAACGGGATGCGCGGGGATACGAATGCCTATCGTGCGGCGTTTTTCGAGGGCCTTGTCGGGCATACGCGACGAGGCCGCGAGGATGAACGTGAAGGGGCCCGGAAGGTTATGCTTCAGTATCTTGAAAGCCGCGTTATCCACACGGCAATACTCCGCCGCCTGGGCTATGTTCTCGAAGACCACGGCGAAATTCACCTTGTCTTTCATACGGCGCAGGCGCTCGATAGCCTTGGGAGAGTGCAGCGAACAGCCGAAGGCATAGACGCTGTCGGTCGGATAGATCACTACCCCATCGCGCTGCAGCATGTCCACCACCTTCCGGAGTTCGCGCTCCGAAGGGTTCTCTTCGTATATCTTCGTTAACATGAAGACAAAGATAGAAAATTTATTTGATTTTCCGCTTATTCAGTTCCGCGCTGTAAGCCCGCGCATTCGCATTATGCTCGGAGAGTGTACGGGCGAAGTTGTGATAGCCGTCGAACGTGGGCCGCGCACAGAAAAACACATAGTCGTGTTTCTCGAAATTGAGCGCCGCGTCGATAGCCCGGATGTCGGGCATGCAGATCGGCGACGGCGGCAGACCCCTGTTAATATATGTATTGTAGGGCGACGGATATTTCAGATGGGAGTAAAGTATGCGACGCAATCCGAAATCCTGCATGGCGTACTTTACCGTGGGGTCGGCCTGCAAAGGCATGCCTTTACACAGGCGGTTGACGTACACACCGGCCACGCGCGGCATCTCGTCGACCTTGCGGGTCTCCTCGGCCACGATCGACGCCAGGGTCATAACCTCCAGGCGGCTCAAGCCGCTGCGGCTGCGCTTCTGGTCGCGTTCCGAAGTCCAGAAGCGGTCGTATTCGCGCTTCATGCGGCGTACGAAATCTTCGGGCGTGGTAGTCCAGTAGACCTCATAAGTATTGGGAATGAACATCGAGAAGAGCGTCACGCTGTCGAATCCGACCTCCCGGGCCAGCTCTTTCGAGGTCAGCGCCCGCATGATCGCCGCGGAGTCGGCGTCGATCTGCCCCGCAAGCTTATGCGCCAGCTGGGCCGGGATGCGCACGTTGTTGATCGACACGCGCACCGGGGTCTGCATCCCCAGTTTGAGCATCCGCGCAACCTCTATGACGCTCATCCCCTCCGTCAGCACATAATGCCCGGGCTTGAACGTAGCGGCGAGGTCGATGCGTTTTGCGTAGATCTCGAACGCCTGGCGGTGGCGGATCGCGGGCATCAGCTCTTCGCACACGGCTTCGTAGTCGGCCGTGCGGCTCACGTAGACCTCCTTCTGGTCGGGTACTGCGCTGCCATAGAACTGCATACGGGCCGCAAAAGCCAAAAAGACAAGCACCCCAAGGCCTGCAAGAACGATATATAATAAAGTTTTTTTGCTCATCGAACGTTAAATTTTTGCAAAGATACAAAAATTGTCCTACTTTTGTGCCCGGGTGAGTCTTATACGACCAGCTCCTTCAGAACTCCCCCAGGCGTGGAAGCGAGCAAGGGTATGAGGTTGTAGCGGTGCGATATAAGGAGCTCACCCTTTTTTATTATAACGTCGGTAAACTTCGGTTTTGCCGGCGTTTTTTTATTATCAACAAAAACAGCCTAAGACCACAAATCAAGAAAACCCCTTGAAACGATATTTCAAGGGGTTTTCTTATATTTTTTGTCAAAAATTACAAGCCTCCCTTTTGTGAGTTGCGATTATTGTGAGGCCTCACTCTATAAACCGCCGTTATTTATTGTTCGATTTCAGGCTGGCAACCGCCATGATTATACCGAGGGCAACACCCAGCAGCGCGGCAAACAGCACTCTGTAGCTGCCCGGCAGCATAAATGTGATCGTGTGGGCGGGATACCAGAAAAAAGGGATCGTTTTCTTGAACACGAAGCCCCATTGTACATCCCAGTTGATATTTTTGAACGACCGGGCCATATCGATGGGGCGGATAAAACACCTCATCGAGCCTCCGTTGGCCATGATGTGCATATCGGTAATCTTGTGCAGGGTCATGAATACGGGGGCAAATATGGTGTTCATGGCTACGCTAATCGAAAAAGCGACCAACAAGCGCGTAGCGAACTCGGAAGAGGCGGTATTTACACCCACTGCGGCCAGGAATTGCGGCGTTCCGGTGGAGAATATAGTCATCGCCATGCTTATGGCCATGCCCAGAAATCCCCATACGATCATGCGGGGCAGTACGCCAAATCCGCTCAAAGCATAGCCTCCTGTGCGTATGCGCACTCCGATCACCTCGCCCAGGGTCGACAATATGCCGAACTTCAGGAAGGCCGTGATCATGCCGTGCCGGGCGTTGAAGTCCTCATAGGCATGGAAAAGTCCCGGGGAAACAAAAAATGGAAGAAAAAGCAGGATGCAGAGAGAAACGAGGAGAAGGTCTTGTTTTTTCATGGTCTTCGGGTTAGCCGGGCGCCAATTTGTTTAAGGCAATCTTGCCGTATAGTATAGCAACGGTTCTAAAAATTGAGTTTTACACCCGCCGTAAAGTTCACTCCATACTCCGGCATATAGGGATATTCGTAGAGTTTGCAGTTAGCCAGATTGCGTCCCTCGGCGAATACAGTCACCGTCTGGGAGACCTTCCAACCGAAATCGAACCTTACGTCATAAGCAAAGGGCGTTTCATAGACACTGGTTGTTGTTCCCGCGGGAATAGCATTCACCGCGGCAGTCCATTTGCGTACGCCCTGCATATAGACGCCTGCGCCTATGGTTATCTTGCGGTGATCATAGCGTGCTGTCAGCTCTCCCCGAAACGCCGGAGCTCCACTTTTAAGATCGGTATCGGCATTATTATATGTATATCCGTGCAAGCCAAGTCCCATACGGAAATCACCCACGGGACGCCACGTGAGCTCGCCATTGATCGACATCTCGGTCTGGCGTCCGAACTTCCCCATCGTATACGCAAGTCCGTCATAGGCGCCGTACCAATATATATGGTTATCGTGCAACGTCGCGGCAGCATATATGCGGTAGTCGAATTTATTCTGCCACAAGGTTCCGCCAAAACCCAGGCGTCCGCCGTAGTCGACCGAACTTTTGGGCATCCACAAATTATATGAAGCATAGGGATTAAGGCGCGACAAAGAGCGGGCACTGTTATCATATACCCCGCCGTCTATTTCCAAAAATGGGCAGAAAGCCGCCTTACCGACGTCGAACGAAAGTCTGGTGTAGGGAATTATATAGTTAGCCGCATTCTCGCCGCTCACGGCATCGTGGTAATAATCCACACCCACTTCGGCATGTACCAATCCACCATCGATACCATAACGCAGGCCCGCACGAATCTGCTGCTGGTCGATATTACCGTACTCCTCATTACCGCCCATATATTCGTATCCGAGCCCGAGAGAGAAGCGGTGGCGGCCAAATGCCTTGGCGATCTTACCATTGACGCCCAGTGTAGTCTGATTCGGGCGGTGTTTACCGTCAGTCGTTTCGGGATAACCTGCGAAAAAGCTGCCAACAACCCCGACTTCGAAATTCACACGCGACAGGTCATAGAAATCGTCGCCAAAGCGAAATGCGGCTGTTGCATCGCCGAAATCGACACGCGCACCCGGCACATAGCCTGCATACTCGGTCTCATTGCCATAGCGGTGATAAAGCCGGTTTTCATACGCCAGTTCCCCCTCCAGCGTGCGCTTGCCGAAGTATTTCCCGGCGGCGGCGCCTATGCGGTTGAGCATCCGGGTCGAGTTATTCTTCACGCCGTAGTCATTCTCGATCCTGGCATAGCGGCCTTCGTGGTTGACGTATCCCACAACATAGCCCGTACCCGGGTTCTGGCTCGAAGCGTAGAAATCGAACACCGAATTGAACGGATAGCCCGCTCCGGCCTTTATGTAAAAATTCCGGGGGCGGTTGAACTCCCAGTAGGTCACGGTTGCAGGGCGTATGGGCCGCGTCTGGAGCGTGGTCTGCAGCGACAGCGGCGTCACGGTGTAGTCGATATCGGGTCGCATCTTCACCGTATCGGTCATATCGGGGGTGATGGCCAGTTTCGGGGCGCTCTCCACGCTCGGAACGTAGTTCTTCGTAACTTCGACCCTCTTCTCAACCTGGGCCGAAGCGGCGAGCGGAAGCAGAGCGGCCGTGAGGGCGGTATATATGAGTTTCTTCATCGTTAGTTCAGTTTTGCGATACGTTGTTTGGCTTCGGCCACAATTCCGTCGTCGACGGGCGAATAGCCGTCAGCGACGCTTTGCCATGTGGCGCGGGCCTGGAAGTTGTCGCCTTTGGCAACGTAGACGTCGCCCAAAAGGATGAACGACTTGGCCAGCCAGTACGACTGCGGCTCGCGGTCGGAATATGCGAACACGGCCTTTTCAGTCTTGTCCATATCGCCCGTGGCGTAGATACCCTCGACGAGGTAGTACGCGGCGGCCGAGCCCTCCTTGGTTCGAACTTCGGCGGAAAGTTCCTTGTAGAGCTTCGAGGCGTCGGCGCGCTGTCCGGCCTTGCGAAGCTGCTCCGCGCGGGCGAATTTCGATTCGCGGATCGCAACGGCTCCCGCATCGGGATGCTTCGATACGTCGGCGGCCATCGCCTCGATCTTCGCGGCATCACCACCCGCAAGCGTCGAGCGCACATAACCCGTCATCGCAGCCTCACGGCCCGCAGCGGTCGGCGCGACGTCATAGAGTTTACGGTAGGCCGCAGCAGCATCGTCGTACCGCTTATCGGCCCAGGTCATCTCCGAGAGCTTCTCGAGGACGGCGACCGAATACTGGTTGATGCCGCGGTTCGACAGATTGGAGAGGGTTTCGATGGCCTCGGCACGCTCACCGGTACGCAGATAGCAATCACCCAGATAATAGAGCGCATCGCTGATATAATATCCGTCGGGATAGCTCTTCACATAGCTGCGCAGCGACCTGGCCGCCACCTCGGGATTGCCCGAGAGATAGACCTTCTGGGCCGAGGCAAACGACAGCGAATCGCGCGTCATCGAGGTAATATCGCTCGCCATACCCGACTTCTGGGCATAGTCGAAATATTCGTCGACCTTGCCGTCCGACACATATATCTCGCGAATTCCTAACATCGCGTCCTTGGCCTCGGACGACTGCGGCACGGCCGAAACGACCATTCCGTAATATTTCAGCGACTTCTGCTTATCGCCAAGGTTGTGGTATGCGAGGCCGAGGTCCGACAGCGCCTGAACGTATCGCGGCGATGTGGGGTAATCGGCAATAAATTTTTCGAGCTGCGTGGCGCCAGCAGCGTATTTTTCCTGCGCGATGTATCCGCGGCCGAGCTCATACGACGCCTCGCTCACGTAGTCGCCCTCGCCCGCGGCGACGATCTGGCGCAAAGCCTGCTGTTTCTGGTCCGCATGGCCCAGAATACCCTGCGTCACGGCGCGCTTATACTGCGCATAGTATTTTTCCTGTCCTCCGGCGGCGATCGCCTTGTCGTATTCCCCTATCGCGGCGTCGAATTCACGGGCCGAATAGTGGATGTCGCCCATGCGGTTGCAGGCGTCGGCACGGTAGCGGTCTTTGGCGGGATGCGCGGCGAAAAAGTTATTGAACGCCGTTTTGGCCGTCGCCATTTCCTTGCGCTCGAAAGCGCAATAGCCGAGGTTGTAGTAGGCCATGCCGTATTCGTTCTCGCTCTTGGGAGCGCGCTGCAGGTAGGCTTTGTAGCGCGCTTCGGCCGAGGCGTAGTCGCCCTTGGCGAAGGCTATTTCCCCCTGCCAGAACATGTTGAGGGCCGTGTATTTCGGGCTGATATTCACCGCCGCGGACTCCGCGAGGTACCTCTGCGCCGCCGTCATATCGCCGGCCGAGTAAGCTTCCAGAGCGCGGAAATAGGTTATCTTCTGCAGTGCCCCCCGGATATCGTTATCGGGCGCCGGGTGCGACTTTATGGCACGGTAGGCCGCGTCGTAGTCGTGCGAATTGTAGTATGCGGCGATAAGCAGGGTTCGAGCCTCCTGTACGCGTGGCGAACGCGGATATTGTTCCACATAGCGTGTCAGCATGTTGATAGCGCCGTTGAATGCTCCACCGCCCAGCTCGTACTGCAGTTTGGCGTAGTTGAACAGCGCGTCTTCGGCGATCGCGGGGTCGTAAGTGGCGTCCGAGGCCATTGCGAACGACTGCATCGCGGCCTGTTTGTCGCCGGCGCGCAGGTAGCAGTCTGCAAGGTGGTAAGACGCATTCTGCGTCAGCTCGTCCTCGGCGCCGCAGGCCCTGCGCAGAGGGTCCGTAGCGTCGGTATAGCGCGCCAGACGATAGAGCGAGAAGCCCAGCAGGTAGTTGCCGTCACGGTCGGGCTCGCCGCCAGCCGCCATGAAGGCATCGAGGTGGGTAAGGGTCTTGTTGTAGTCCTCGAGGTGGAACCACGACTCGGCGATCACACGCTCCAGTTCGGCGCGGCGTTCGGGCACGGCCTTACGGGCCAGTGCGTCGCCGTTGTCCACCACATAGCGGTAGTTGCCCTCGCGGAACTCGATCTGCAGCAGGTAGTACGGCACCAGATCGCGGTAGGCGTCGCTCTGCAGCAGGGCTTTAAAACCCTGTTTGGCGCGGGCGTAGCGGCCGCCGGCGTAATCTATGTAGGATTTGTAATAGACAGCATGGTCGTTATATTCGCTGGTCGAGGGTATGCGGCTGAAATAGTCGTAGGCCTTCGGGTAGTTGCCCTGCGAAAACTCCACATATCCCATGCGGACGTCGTACTGCTCCTTGCGGCGAGGGGTCAGCGACTTGTAATCGGTCTGCTCGAACTGCTCCTTCGCACGGCGCATATCGCCCCGGGCGCAGTAGTAGCTTCCCAGCGAGAAGCGCACGTCGTTAGCATAGACCGAAGCGGGATATTTTCTCATAAATTCCGTCAGCGCGGCATCGGCCTCTTCCGAGCCCAGTTCGACGGCGCAGGCCGCGAGATAGTAGTCGACGGTTTCGGCCGCAGCATGGTCCGAGGGCGCGATCGTCGCGCGGGCGTGCTGGAATTCGTGGCGCGCATCGCTCCAGCGACCGAAGTTGAAGAGCGACACTCCGCGCTCGATATAGGTTCCGCTCTCGGGAGCCGCTGCCTGCACCCCGACCAGGCACATGACGACTGCCGTGAGCGTCAGCAAAAGTTTGGATTTTCCGGGCATATGCACACAATGATTACAAGAGGCAAATATAGTGAAAGCCGAGCGCATAGCCAAATTTATTTGAGCCATACCAATGTGCATCCCATATTCTTTAAATGTAATTGGAACGGAATTTGCCTCTACATGACAGAGAATAAAAAACCTGCAACCTATGATTGAAAAAGTAACTTTAAGACTCGATCCCGACAGCGGCCGCCTCGTACCGGCCGACGGCTCGCGGCTCGAAGACCTGAATCCGAAAGCAATGATGCTCTACGCCGCCGCAAGTTGCTCGGGGCTGACGGCTCTGATGATCATGCAAAAGAGCCAGGTTGTCCCGACAAGTTTCGAGATCAGTTTCTCGGGCGAACTTTCGACCGACACCGTGCGTGCCGAGAGTGTGTTTCTCTCGTTCCACGTCTTCTATAACATAGGATGTACCACGGGCGAGGATCAGATCAAAGCCAAAAATGCCGCGACGCTCGCACATGAGAAATACTGCGGATTGGTGAAGATGTTGAGCAAGATAGGGCCTGTGACACACGAGGTTGCAGTAATGACTACTGGACAGTAAAGTAATAACAAAAAAGTGGAGGTCAGACCTCCACTTTTTCTATTTTATATCGCGACAGTTTCGTTTGTCGCTTATCGTGCCGTCGTCGAGAACCACCACGCCGTTGCGGGCGCGCAGCATCGTGAGCATCGTCGACGCGTCGATATTATAACACCGGACCTGCACCCCGCCGAAATCACGGTAGGTGACATCATAGAGCGGCTGCGGCGTGAGGCACACCACATGAGCCCCCTCTTCCGCGGCCCGGGCAGCGATACGGCCCATGCGCCGGGCACAGCCGCGCGGCAGGCGGTCGAGCGAGGTAACGCAAAGCATATAGACCCGTCCGGGCATCGTGATCACCTCCTCGGTGGCGTCGCCCTCGGTGTCGCGGAGTGCAAATTCGCTGATCAGCGGACGGATTGTCGGAACCTCGCTCGTAGTGCGGGTATCGACCCATTCCCACTTATCGGAGTTTTGCCATGCGGTATCGTCGAGCGAGAATTCGCGTAATTTCCCGTTTTTCTTATTGCGGTATACGAGCACCGTTTCCGATTCGTCGGGCTCCGCCGACTGCTCCTGCATGGCTTCGTGGATATTGACCCCCACCTTGTAAGGCAGGAAATCTATAAGCGGCAGGTGGCGGTAGCAATAGGTGCCGATACACATGGCAACGGTGAAGAACATGCAGGTCAGCGCAACCTCTAACGCGCTGAATGCAAAAATCTTATCGGGGCGATAGCGCCACCACACCACGAATGCCATGGGCAGCAGCGCGAAATTCTTGAAGAATGTCTGCCACGGCGTGAGTTTCAGCGCCTCGCCGAAGCATCCGCAATCCTCGACCGGGATGATCGTGGCGCTCAACAGCGTCAGCACCGTGAAAAATATCATCGACGCGAACGCGAAGATCGAGATCAGGCGTATGCGCACCTTGCACAACAGCATGCAGCCCATCATCAACTCGGCGCCGCACAGCCATATCGAGAAGGCCATACTCGCAGGCTGCAGGTATTCCAGTCCGTAGATCGAGAGGTACTCGTTGACCTTCATGGCCGTGCCCCAAGGGTCGATGACCTTCGAGAAGCCCGATACGATGAACGTTACTGCCAGAATAATGCGGCAGGCGTGGACTAAAATCTTAAAGGCCCTGTTTTTTCGCATATTTATCGAGGATTGGATTGAGTATGGCGAGAATTTTGGCGAAATTAGCCTCTTGAGTGTCCATCTCACCGGACTGATTGCTGCAATCTATCACTTTCAGGGTGCTATCCCTGGTTGCCATATCGAGGTAAACTTTACGCACCTCCCCCTGCAGTTCAAGGGACTCCTCATGAATATCTTTTACTCCGGGCAAATTTTGACCTTCTCCCTCCCACCGTTCTGCAAGGATGCGCTCCGTAAATTCGGATGGGACATTAAGAAACAGCGAAATATCGGGACATGGAATCCCATTATACCCATATTCGAGATCGAGTATCCACTGCTCAAGCCGTCTGCGTTTTTTTTCGCCAGCTGTTTTAGCACACTGGAAAGCAACATTCGAATATACATAACGGTCGACAATGACGACATTGCCATTATCCAGCCATTTGCGTATCTGCGGCGCGGCATCGGCGCGGTTGCCGGCATAGATCAGTGCGACAAGATAGGGATCGACCATGTTGATACCACCGAATTTACCCTTCTGGAATCGGTCTATAAGTTTGCCGTAGATCGGCCCGTTTAAGCGTGGAAAGTGAAGAAATTTACTCTTCACACCACTCTCATCAAGCATTGCTCGCAATTTATCCACATGCGTCGACTTGCCTGATCCATCCAGTCCTTCGAGTACTATGAACATATAGGTTTCTTTTTGTAGGTTTTCTCAATTTCAGCGCAGCATCCTCACTGCGCGGGCTACCCCCTCGGCAAGCACATCGGCCTCGGCAAGCGTGTTGTACATTGCGAACGACGCGCGGCACATGCCGGTCACGCCGTAGTGGGTCATCGTAGGTTCGGCGCAATGCTGTCCGGTGCGGATCGCAATGCCCAGTTTGTCGAGTATCATGCCTACATCGTAGGGATGCGCGCCCTCGACGCCGAACGACACGATGGCGCATTTGTCGGGCGTCGTGCCATAGATTTTCAGCCCTTCGATCTGCTGCAGACGCTCCGTGGCGCGCTGCAATACGGCGCGTTCGTGGGCCTCGACCTCGGCGGCATCGAAGCGCCGAACGAATTTCACAGCCTCGCCCAGGGCGATAGCACCCGTAAAATTTGCCGTTCCGGCCTCGAACTTCAGTGGCACGGCAGCATACGTGGTCTTGGCGAAAGTCACCGTTTCGACCATATCGCCGCCGCCCATGAACGGAGGCATAGCATCCAGCAGCGCGCGTTTGCCATAGAGTACGCCGATACCTGTCGGCGCAAATAATTTATGGCCCGAGAAGGCGTAGAAATCGCAATCCAGCGCCTGCACATCGACCCCGCCATGAACAACGCCCTGGCAGCCGTCTACAACAACCACAGCACCAACGGCATGCGCTGCATCAATCAGCGGACGCAAGTTCGGGCGCGTACCGAGCGTGTTCGACGCCTGGGTCACGGCCACGGCCTTCGTGCGCTCATCCAGCAGCGACGGCAGCATATCCATTCGGAGGTTTCCTTCCTCGTCGAACGGCAGAACGCGCAATTCGGCACCTTTTCGCTCGCACAGCATCTGCCACGGAACGATATTGGAGTGGTGCTCCATCTCGCTGACCACGATATTGTCGCCCTTATGGACGAACTTTTCGCCCCAGGCGTAGGCCACCGTATTTATCGAGGCCGTAGCCCCTGCCGTGAAGACAATCTCCTCCTTTTCGGCCGCGCCGATGAACGATGCCACCCCGGCGCGCGCCGCCTCATAGAGCGACGTAGCCTCGTCCGAGAGGAAATGCACCCCGCGGTGGATGTTGGCATTGAGTTCGCGGTGCAGGTAGTCGACCTTGTCGATCACCTGCCGCGGCTTTTGGGCCGTGGCTCCGCTATCGAGGTACACGAGCGGCTTGCCGTAGACCGTACGCCCCAATATCGGGAATTCTTCCCTTATTTTTTCAACGTCGAACATTGTTATAATTGCTCCATTTTTGTTTTCAGGGCCTCCGACAGCGCTTCGCACAGCGGTTCGATCCCGCAACGGTTGACTACGTCGCCCACAAAGCCCTCGATTTGCAGACGCCTTGCCTGCAACTCGCTCAACCCCCTCTGGCGCATATATAATATGGCGTCGGCGTCCATTTGTCCGACCGTCGCGCCGTGGGTACACTTCACGTCGTCGGCATAGATCTCCAGCTGCGGCTCGGTCGTGATGCGTGCCGCATCGCTCAAAAGTATGTTGCGGCTCTGCTGGCGGGCATCGGTGCGCTGCGCGTCGGGCGAAACATAGACCATTCCGCGGAACTCGCCTATGGCGCAGCCTGCCGCGACGCCTTTGACGGTCGAATTGCTCCGACAGTCGGCGGCGTTGTGGTTTGTGCGCAATTTAACGACACAATGCTCCTCTGCGGAAGCAAGGAATACGCCGTTGAACTTATTCTCGGCATCCGCGCCGTCGAGATGAAAATCATACGACCCGTTGGCGCTCGCAAGCTGCACGACCGTTACATGGCAAGCGCTGCTGGCCGCCTGGCAGATCGCGACCTCCGAGAAAGCCTCGGCCATGAAGACCTCGGTGAATTCCAGCCGAGCGCCCTCGCCCACCGAAATATCTATCGACGAGGTGTCCGTAGCCGTATGCACCACGACAATCTTCGCAACGGCATCAACTGCGGCTTCGATATGCAATTGATGCGGATTGACAGCGGCGAAAGGCTGCACCTGCACCCCGTCGATACGGAGCGCCTCGCCCTCGGCCGGCCGGAAATCGCGCAGTATGTCCATCAATGCGGCCATTACTCTTTCAGGTCGTTAATAAGCCAGTCGTAGCCCTCTTTTTCGAGTTTCAGGGCCAGCGATTTGTCGCCCGTGTGGATAATGCGGCCTTTGTAGAGCACGTGCACCACGTCGGGAACGATATAGTCTAAAAGCCTCTGGTAGTGCGTAATGACCACCGTGGCATTATCTTTCGTGTGGAGTTTTGTGACGCCGGTGGCGACGATGCGCAAGGCATCGATATCCAAGCCGGAATCGGTTTCGTCGAGAATAGCCAGTTTCGGATCGAGCATCGCCATCTGGAAAATCTCGTTCTTCTTCTTCTCACCGCCCGAGAAACCCTCGTTCACGGCACGCGAAGTGAGCTTCGAATCGAGCTCCACAACAGCGCTTTTCTCGCGCATAAGCTTCAGAAACTCGGCAGCCGAGAGCGGCTCCTCGCCGCGGAATTTGCGCTGCTCGTTGACCGCCAGTTTCATAAAGTTGGCCATCGACACGCCAGGGATTTCCACCGGATACTGAAAGCCCAGGAAAAAGCCCATGCGCGCACGGTCTTCGATCGGCATCGACAGCAGGTCACGCCCCAGAAACGTCGCCGAACCCTCGGTGACGGTGAATTTCTCGTTTCCGGCCAGCACCGACGCCAGGGTCGACTTGCCTGAGCCGTTGGGGCCCATGATGGCATGCACCTCGCCGGCTTTGACCTCGAGGTCGATGCCGCGGAGTATCTCTTTGCCGTCGACCGACGCATGCAGATTTTTTACGCTTAACATATATCTTTCTTTTTTATTTGTCTTTTTTCGGGCGCAGCTTTGATCTTCCCAGCTATCGGGGGGGGGTGCAGGGGAGAGTCCGGAACCACTATCCGACGCTGCCCTCCAAGCTTATCGCAAGCAACTTCTGCGCCTCGACGGCAAATTCCATGGGCAGCTTCGCAAGCACCTCTCGGGCGTAGCCGTTGACGATCAACCCCACCGCATCCTCGGTCGAAAGACCGCGCTGGTTGCAGTAGAAAAGCTGATCGTCGGAGATCTTCGAGGTCGTGGCCTCGTGTTCTACGACGGCGGTGCGGTTACGGTTGTCGATCGTGGGGAACGTATGCGCGCCGCACTTGTCGCCGATCAGAAGCGAATCGCACTGCGAATAGTTGCGGCCGTTCTCGGCCCCCTTGCCCATGCGCACCAAACCACGGTATGAGTTCTGGCTGCGGCCCGCCGAGATGCCTTTCGACACAATGCGGCTGCGGGTGTTGCGGCCGATGTGGATCATCTTCGTACCGGTGTCGGCCTGCTGGTAGTTGTTGGTCATAGCCACCGAATAGAACTCCCCCACCGCGTTGTCGCCGGCGAGGATGCAGCTCGGGTATTTCCACGTTATCGCCGAGCCCGTCTCGACCTGCGTCCACGAAAGGCGCGCATTCTCGCGGCAAATACCGCGCTTGGTAACGAAGTTATAGATTCCGCCGCGTCCCTCCTTATTGCCCGGATACCAGTTCTGGACCGTGGAGTATTTGACCTCGGCATCCTTCTCTACGACGATCTCCACCACTGCGGCATGCAGTTGGTTCTCATCGCGGCGCGGAGCCGTGCAGCCCTCCAGATAACTCACATAGGCACCCTCGTCAGCCACGATCAACGTGCGCTCGAACTGGCCCGTACCCGCCGCGTTGATGCGAAAATAGGTCGACAACTCCATGGGGCAACGAACGCCCTTGGGGATATAGCAGAACGACCCGTCGGAGAATACCGCGGCGTTGAGCGCGGCATAGAAATTATCGGTATGCGGAACGACGCTTCCGAGGTGTTTTTTCACCATATCAGGATAGTCCTGCAGCGCCTCCGACATCGAGCAGAAGATGATTCCCTTCTCGGCCAGCACCTCTTTGAACGTGGTTTTCACCGACACGGAATCCATCACGGCATCGACCGCGACGCCCGCAAGCGCCATCTGCTCCTCCAGAGGGATACCGAGCTTATCGAACGTGCGCTTCAGTTCGGGGTCGACGTCATCCATCGAATCGAGCTTTTTCTGCTGTTTCGGAGCTGCGTAGTAGATGATATCCTGGAAGTCGATCTCCGGGATCGTGAGGTGTGCCCATGTGGGAGGCTCGAGCGTCAACCAGTGGCGGAACGCCACCAAACGACGTTCGGTCATCCATTCGGGCTCGCCCTTCTTGGCAGAGATAAGCCGCACCGTGTCTTCCGTCAGACCCTTACCGATAGTTTCGGTTTCGATGTCCGTCGTGAAGCCGTATTTATATTCCTGCTCCCGCAGGTTGTCTATTATGTCGTTTTCCTGACTTGCCATTACAAGCGAAATATTAAGCAAAGATAGTGAAACTCACGATAAATTCCCAATCCTCGCTGCAAATCTGGTTCCGCAAAGGCCGAATTACATAGAAATGCGTATACAAAGAAGGGTGCGAAATATTCGAGACATTGATGTCTTTGCGAGATGGGCTTTGCCCGACGCGACAGTCCGGTTGCCTGCATGGCTTTGTACATCATCGGATTGCCGCGTCGCACCTGCGTCGCTCCCTGCAATGACATGCAAAAAAAGGGTGCGGCCTTGCGGTCGCACCCTCTCACATTAAAGTACTTTTGTTACTTGGAACTTGTTACAGAAAAACTGGAAACTGGTTACTTTGTTACTTGGTACTTTATTACAACTGGTGTTTATTTAGCGGTCCACGTTATCGAGAAGATATTGATAGCAGAGGAGCTGCTGAAAATATAGATCTTGGAGCCTGCGGCAACCGAGGAGCAATCATACGTATAATTTGCAGCCGCAGTGGTCGTATTCTTACGGTCGATCTCTGCAGAATCCGTTGCAACAACCAAATAGCGAGCATCGGCACCCAGCGCTTCTACAACAAGCGAACCGGGACTATCGACCGTGAACACCAAGCACTGCTTTTCTTTGGTGCCGCCTCCGCCGAACTGTAAACGCAGAGCGCTTGTACCGGCAAGATTGGTTTGGTTGCCAAACTTACACTTGCCCGTGCCGAATATATACGAAAGGCCCTTGTAGGTAAATCCGTCGGCATCCGCCGTGAGACCTGCTACCGCGGTCATACTTGTCAGCGAAGCCTGGTTTATATCGCCCGTAGCAGAAGCACCACCGAAGCCTAACTGCATAGCGATGAAATCAGCTTCACCCCACGCCATGTTGGTACCGGCAGGTTCTTCTTCCGGAGCTTCGTATACATACTCTATCTTCCACAAAATAAGCGAATTGTCCGTCCAAATATAAACAGTTGTCGCTGCAGTCACCTCAACGTCGAACGTTAAAATCGCCGGTTCTTTTTTACCCGCAGTCGAACCATCCTTTTTCATCTGAACGTCGGGTTCGCCCACTTGGACAACAACATTGCGGCCAGCCGCTCCTGTGTCGGAGGTATGTGAAGCCGTGACTTTAAGTGTACCCGAAGAGGGCGCCGTGAACGACACTACACGTTTGGTTTTTGAACCAGCTCCGCCCATTTGGATATATCGGGGTCCGTCGGTTGTCAGAGGACCCGGGCCAACCTTAAAAGTACCGCCGCCGGCAAGAATTCTCAAACCATTCCACGTTTTATCATAAGTGGATGTCGAATTATCCGTCTTTATATCCGCAGCATAGGTGTCGAAAGTAGCATCTGAAAAATCCCAGGTCAAAGTCGTCAATTCGACTTCACCGGCAGGAGCTACCGTCAGCGTAGCCTTACCTTCGGCCGAATCTTCGAAAGGAGCGGCAGCGGGCTTGGCGACAACCGTGATATCGTATGCACCCTCTGCGAGAGCCTTGACATCGGCACCGGTAATGGTATAGGTAAGAGCAGCCACATTCGTCACAGCACCACCGTTGAAGCTCACGTCATAAGAACCAGCGTCCTCAACTGCAGCCCACGTAGCGGTCACGGTCTTCGACTTGCCCTGCGTCACCGTTGCGGGATCGAGTTTAACGACCGGAGCAGCGAGCTTGGTATCCTTAACCTTCACAGCAGCCGTGCCGGCCGAAGAAGCGGCGTATTTGTACTGCGTAGCGGGAATGGCGGCCACCGACATGGTATACGTGCCGGGCTTGAGCGTAGCCATAACATCGCCGGAAATCGTGTACTCCCTGCCAGTAATTGTTCCGGTAATCATCTCTTTCACGTCGGCGCCTTCGACAACCTTGGTAACGGGAATACGGTATTCGTACGTAGCGGCACCGGTAACGGCACCCCACGAGAACTTAACGGCCGTAGACTGACCCTTGATCGTAGTAGTGACATCCACAGCGACGACGGGGGTAGCAAGCTTCTCGGCATGCTGGCCCGGAGCCTCAGTACCGGGGTACCATTCGATGCTGTAGACATGGTTGATCGTAGCGTCGGCAAAGATGAAGACTTTAGCCGCCTTGGGGATATCGGGGCAGGGAATGAATATCTTACCGCGATTTTCCTTACCGCCGGGAGCAGCTACCGGACCGAAGAACTTACCCAGAACATCGACCCATGCGTAGAAATTACGACCTGCGGCGTTAGCATAGCAGTCGATAGCGATAACGCCCTCGCCAGCCACGCTGAACTGCACGGCACGCTGCGTAGGAGCGGCGCTGTAGTTGGGCTTGCCGGTGATGGTCGACGAACCGCCGAAGTCGAATTTGTTGCCTCCGAAGTCGGTGTCCTCCTTGATGTACATCTCCTTGCCGGTATCGGCCATAATCGCCAGATCGTTGACAGTGGTCAGTTTCGCCCATGTAGCGACCTCCCACGTGGTGAAGTTCCACAGCGTAGCCACGCCCAGCGTCTTGGTATAGTAAGCCGCGCACTCCACGTCGCCATTGATAGCCGAAATACGGTATTCGGTCTTGGGAGTAAGGCCTGTGAATGTGAAGCTGCAGGCCGCGAGCTGATCGGGGGTGAGCTGCGTAACGGTCGGAACTTCCTCCTCGTCCTCGCCAAGGCGGATGCCCACAGCGGTTACGGTAACGTCGGAACCCCAGCCCAGCGTGATGGTGGTAGCTGTCTTATCGTCGATAGAGACGTCGATCTTATCGCTGGCAACGAACGAGCAAGTACCGCGGTAAGCATCTTTAACCTCGGCATAGAGCTTCACGACGTAGGTCTTGCCCATGGTAAGTCCCGTGAACTCGTAGACGCCGGCTGCAATCTCCTCGGGAGTGAGTTCGATCATGCCCAGGTCGGGAGTAACGTCGAGGTGCGTAACGACAGCACCAGCCTTCCAGCGTACGGTGGCAGTGGTAGCCGTAACATCGGCGTCGTCCACCTTGCCGCTATTGAGGAAGAGGTTCTCGAGACCGGTCTTGAACTCGATGACTTCGGGCTTGGAGTCCGGAAGATTCGGGTCGTCGCTCAAAGCCGTGAGGCGCGCCGAGAAGTTCGTCAGCGACGGAAGTTCGTCGTAGATGATGGTCATGGTCGTCGACTCGGCGGTATCGGGGTCGTAAGTAAGGATATCCTCGGCATAGGTCGAGCCGTCCTCGCGCAGAATCTGAATGTAGTACTCGGTCGAGCCTTTCATGGCCGTCCACGAGAAGGTAGCATTGACTTTTGTTTCGTCGAGAGAGTATTTGAACTGAATCGGCGACAACGTACGATCGAGCTCGAGCTGATCGATAACAGCATCAGGCTCATGACAACTCGTGAATGTGGATACAGCCACGAGCGTCGACAAGGCGAGCAGTATGCTAAATATTTTTTTCATAATAGTCGTTTTAAAGCTATTTATTAATAACCGTAATCGTTAATCAGCGCGTAGTTGGTACCCGTGATTGCCGAGAAAAGCGGCCAGTACATCTTCTGGTTGGTAGCGTCGGCGCTGCCGTCACCCGCCTGCGAGATAATGGCGATGCGGTCGTCCTTGAGCTTACCGGGTTTGATGTAGTCGTAGTTGGTTTTCTTGTCTGCGCCTTCACCCTCTTCGTCCGACCACTGGGTCCAGCCCGTTCCCTCGGGAGTGCCGGCCTGGCCGTAATCGAGACCGAACATCTCGATGGTTTCGACTGCGCCCGAAGCGGCGGCCTCACCTACATATTTATAATAGAGCTTGGTGCCGATCGTCGAATAGTCGTAATCACGGCCCGTGATCGCCGAAGTGAAGGTGCCGTGGCTGGCAAGCTGCGTCATCTTGGCTTTCGCCTCGTCGATAGCATCGCCAAGGAGTCCCCAGCGGATGAGGTCGCCCTTGCGCAAGAACTCGCCTACGAACTCGAGGTTACGCTCGTCGATGATAGCCTTGAAGATCGCGTCGTGACCCGACAGACCGTCAATGTAGGCGTTGGCCGGGGTCTTATTGCTCTTGTAGGCGCGCAGACGGACCTTGCGGAGCTGCTCCTTTGCGTAGCTTTCGTCGTCCAGTTCGTTGGCGCACTCGGCGGCCATCAGAAGAACGTCGGCGTAGCGCATAACGGTAGGCATGATGCCGTCGTCGTTGGCGGTGACCGAAGTGCCGTTGGTCATCCACTCGTAGCGGTATTTACCGAAGTACCACTTGCCGAAGCCTGCGGGATACTGTACCGGCTTTGAAGAGTTGTTGGTCCACTGGTAGTTGACGCACGAAATATCGCGGCGTTCGTCGGTCTTGCCGTACTCGTACCACATCGAAGGAGTGGGACCTACCGAGCCGCCGTATTTAGCGACGCCTACATAGATATCCTTCGCCTCGTGATAGATAGCGAACATATAGTTCCACTGACCGCGCAGCGAGTTGGTGTGGCCGAAAGGAATGGCGAACAGAACCTCCTTATCGCCGCCGACCTGACTGTTCTTGTAGGTCATCATGTCGGTCCACAGGGTCTTGAAGTTGGTCGCCAGGTTGCAATATACACCCTCGTACTGGATAATATCCTTGCAGGCCTGCAGAGCGGTCTCGAGCAGAACGTTGTCCGCCCACTCGCCGCCTGCCTGGGTCAGCGTACTGCGGCGGTTCGAACCGGGGTTGCCGGTACCAACCTTACCGTCGTCGGGACGCCATGCGTAGCCGTTAGCCGCAAGGCAAACACGCGCCAGCAGGCCCTTGACGAACGCCTTGTTCACACGCCCCGTGGTAGCGGTCTGTGAGCTCTGGCCGGGCCAGTATACATAATCCTGGGCCTCCTCGAGGTCGGCGATGATCTGCTTGTAGATAACGTCGCGATCCGAGCGGGGAACATAGGTCGTGCCCATGGTTACGGGCTCGAAGCGGGCCGGAACGTCGCCCCACGCCTTGATAAGGTCGTAGTAGAAGAGAGCACGCATCGTCAGCGCCTCACCCAGCAGGTAGCGCATATCCTCGCGGTTCTTGACGTCGCCGAATTCGCGCAGGCCTTTGATAGACAGGTTCGCATACTCGATAGCCATATACATAACACTCCACGAACCGTCGGATTCGTTCATAGCGTTACCCGAAGTGGCCGACGTACCGTACGACCACAGCTTGACCTTCTCGTCGGTAGCCGTCGAAGAGTTGTACCACTCGGCGTCGGTGCTGCCTCCGTAGTAGAGCATAAAGCGGTTACGATAGGATTTGTTTATCGTATACTGCTGGTAGATAGACATATTGGCGTTGTTCGCATAGTCGTAGCTGGCGAACACGACTCCCGCTTCGTACTCGGAGGGATTATCCACGTCGAGCAGATCGTTCAGGCACGAAGTTGCGCCTACGGAGAGGAGTCCGGCTGTCAGAATATATATTAACTTTTTCATTATATTGCTCATATTAGGTTACGGATTAGAAGCTCAAGTTTACACCGAATACCCATGAACGGCTCTTCGGATAGGCAGAATAATCCACATTGGGAGTCATAGGAGTGCTGCGGCGGGTATCGACCTCGGGGTCGGCGCCTGTGTAGGGAGTCCAGCAGAAGAGGTTGGTACCCGTAGCGTAGAAGCGCAGCTTGTCGATGCGAATCTTGCGGGTGAACGACTGCGGAAGCGTGTAACCTACCGTCAGCGAAGCCAGACGCAGGAACGAAGCGTCCTCGAGGGCCCAGCTGTGCATGAACGTCTGGGTCATGTAGGGTGACCAGGTGGTCGTCGCGGCATTGGCGGCGCGCAGCGCGTCGGGATCGGTAAGAAGTGCACCGGTAGCCCAGTCGACGTTGGTCCAGCGCTTGCCCAGCGACATCTCCTTCAGGAGGTTGCGGATATTACCGGCGTTGGTGTAGCGGTGCGACGCGGTGTACTCCACGCGGTTGGCGTTGTAGACCTTATTACCATAAGAATAGGTGAAGTTGGCCGCGAAGTCGATTCCGTGAACGTATCCCGAGAGCGAGAAACCACCGGTAAACTGGGGCTGCACGTTGCCGATCTTGCCGTAGACAGGAGCGCCAGCAGCGTCACAGAGCAACTTGAGCGAACCGGGGCGCATATCGCCTACGACCGTTGTGCAATCCGAGCCGTCGAGGGTCTTCCATTTACCGCTCTTTGCATACTCATTCAGATCGAAATCGTCGACTTCGTAGCGGCCCAGGGTCGTGTAGCCCTGAACGTCGCCGATAGCACCGCCTACGACTGCAATATAGTCGTTGAGCGTGATAAGGCTGTTCCAGCCGGAGTTAGCGGCATAGCCTACGTTGCTCAACTGTGCGAGGTCCATTACGCGGTTCTGGTTGAAGCTGATGTTGGCGTTAAAATTAAGACCGTAGTTCTTCTTCTCGACGATCACGGCACCCAGCGACACCTCGACACCGCGGTTGCGGATCTCACCGGCGTTGCGATACTGGGTCTTGTAACCGCTGCCCTGCACGGGAACGTTCATCAGAAGGTCCTTGGTGGTGTTCTGATAAACCTCGATAGATCCGCTCAAGCGGCTCTTCCAGAAACCGAAATCGAGACCGATATTATGCGAAACGGTGGTCTCCCACGTAAGATCGGCGTTGGCCATCACGTTACCCGGCCACCAATAGCTGCCCGAGGTGTTGAGCCATACGGTTTCGGCGGCGCTGAAGCTCTGGTTGCGCGACACGCCCGAGGGAATATTGTTGTTACCGGCCGTACCGAAGCTGTAACGCAGCTTGAGGTTGTCGATCCAGCTGGCGTCCTTCATCCAGTTCTCCTCCGAAATACGCCAAGCGGCGGCTGCCGAGGGGAAGTAGCCCCACTGATGGCCTGGCGAGAACTTCGAAGAACCGTCGGCACGCATCGTAGCCGAGAAGATGTAGCGGCTCTTGTAGTCGTAGTTCAGACGACCGAAGAACGAGAAGAGAATATCGTCCGGAGCGTAATTAGTATAGGCGTAGCGCGCGTTCTCGCCGGCGCCCATGGTGTTCCACGCGAGCTGCGCGGTGTAGTCTACGGGGAATCCGTCGACCAGCGCATGATTAGTGTTCTGCTCCGTGATCATATACTCCTGACCGAGCAGGATGTTAAAGTTGTGGTCCTTGTTGTCGATGACCTTTTTGAAGTCGTATGCAAGCGTATTGGTGTTGCGCACACGGCGGCGGTCGGTGAACGTCGTTCTTACCGCGGGCTGGCCCTTCATCGACGACGCGTCGCGCGAATAGTACGACGAGAGGCCGTAGAACTCATAGTCCTGCTGGTTATAGTTCTCGATACCGGCCTCTACCTTCAGTCGGAGGTTCTCGACCATCTCCCAGTTGAAACCGGCGTTGGCGTTCCACGTCGTGCGGCGGCGCTGCTTGTCGCTGTCGTTCACGGCGTCGATCGGGTTCACCGAGTCGGAGCTGTTCTCGGGATCGGAAACGTCGCTCGTAAGACCCGAAATCGGAATCGGAGTATAGAGAATGGCGTTACGCAGACGACCCGTAGTGGTGCTACCGGCATCGGAGAGCGAGTTGGCACCCGCGCCGCGAACCTGCGTATCCGAATAACGGATCGAGAAATCGAACGACACCTTCTTGTTGGCCTTATAGGTCGACTTGAGGCTCAAATTGTCGCGGCTGTAGCTCGAACCGAGCATGATAGCCTTGTCGTAGAGACGCGAATAGCCCGCCGACCACTTGAATTTCTCGCCACCGCCCGAAACGGTAAGGTTGTGGCTGAACTGCTCGCCCGTACGACCGAAGAGCTGATCCATCCAGTCGTTGCCTTTGAGATTGCTGTAGAGGTCGATGTCGGAGAACGAACCGAAATAAGGCTCGTAGTTTTTGGCTACGTCTTCCTTGATAGCGGCGATCTCGTACTGGTACTTCACGAAGTTGTCGACGTCCATGACGGCGAGCTTGTCCTTGCGGGCCATATCCTTGAAGCCTACATACATATTATAGTTGACCGTCACGCGACCTTCCTTACCGCTCTTGGTGGTAATGATGACAACGCCGTTAGCGCCTCGCGAACCGTAGATAGCGGTCGAGAAGGCGTCCTTCAGCACGTCGATCGACTGGATGTCGGAAGCGGGGATGTCGGAGATGCTCTCCACCGGGAAACCGTCGACGATATAGAGCGGCGAACTGTCCTGCGTGAGCGAACCGGCACCACGGACGCGGATCTTGATATCGGCATCGGGGTCACCCTCGGACGTGGTGATCGAGACACCGGCCATGCGGCCCGTCATCGCCTCGGCGACCGAAGCCACGGGCATCTGGGTCAGGACCTCGTTGCTCACCGACGACACCGAACCCACGACGTCGCGGCGCTTCACGGCGGCGTAACCCACGACAACCACGTCGTCGAGAGCCGTCGAAGCGTCCTTGAGCACGATGTCGAAATGGGTCTTGCTGCCGATAGCGATCTTCTGGGTCTCCATACCGATGTAGGAGACGCTCAAAGTGCGCTTCGCAGCATCGGTAACGTTGAGCGACCAATCACCGTTGACGCCGGTGCTGGCTCCCAAAGTAGTACCTTCAACGATCACCGAAGCGCCGATAACCGGCTCACCAGTCGAATCCTTGACGATACCCCCGATCTTTTGAGCCGCTGCCGTGGCAGTCATACTCAAGCCCAGCAGTAACACAAGGGCAAACTTCAGAGTAAAGTTTTTCATAAAAATGGTTTTGGTTAATAATTTAAGTTAGTTCTATTTCTTTTTTCGTTCAGACACCGCTCAATTACTAAAAATTTTACATATATCTGCACTCTTTTACCATACAAAAATAGAGAACGGAATACGTAAGAACTGGTAATTTTTATCACTTCTCATGTAAAATTTGACGCCGCACCCACAAAGCGCCGCAAGTTGTATTATCGGGCCCTGTCGTGCAATACGGCGCGGTAACCGATAGTCGCCGCGCCGTATTGCCAAAGATTATTTACGATCTGTTAGCGAAGTCGTCCGCGGGCAAGGTCGTATTCGATCGACGCCCAGACAAACGGACCCACGCCTTTGCAGTCGTTGTCGATAATTGGTTCCGAAATATAGTATTCGAAGGTGCCGCTGCGCATCTCTTTTCCGCCCAGTCCGGCCACGGCGCAGCAATCGGTGATGGATATGGTGCCGTCGGGATTTTCCTTAACGAAACGTTCTACGAACTGCTCATATTGCTTCATGGCGGTCTTCTTATATTTAGCGGGCAGGTAGCCCAGGCGCACACCCTTGAGCATCGCGTAGACGAACATCACCGAACCGGTCGATTCGAGGTAGTTACCCTCGCGGCCGGGCTGGTCCAGAACCTGATACCACATGCCGGTCGCAGGGTCGGCGAAGGTCGGCAGCACCTTATAGATATGTTCGAGGATGGCGGTCAGTTCCGAATTGTCGCGATATCTGGGCAGATATTGCAGCGTCTCGACGATCGCCATGGCGTACCACCCCATGGCGCGGCACCAGGCGTGCTCGGACTGGCCCGTGGTCTTGTCGCACCAGAACATCTCGCGCGAATCGTCGTAGGCGTGGCGGTATAATCCGGTTGCGGGGTCGTAGGTATGCTTGGCGACGACTACGAACTGGTTGACGATATCGGTCACCATATCGATCATATCGTTCTTATTAGTCGCCATATCGCGCGCATACTGCGCATAGAACGGCTCAGCCATGTACAATCCGTCGAGCCACATCTGGTGCGGATAGATCTTCTTGTGCCAGAATCCGCCGTCTTCGTTGCGCGGCTGGTCCTGCAACTGCGTGTGGAGCATCTCGAGGGCCGTCCTGTAGCGCTCGTCGCCCGTGCGGGAGTAGAGCTCAAACAAGGCGCGGCCCGGACATACGTGGTCGAGGTTATAGTTCGACATTTTGTAGGTCAGTACCGTGCCGTCGGGTTTGACAATCGAGTCATAATAGCGCTCGGCATACTGCAGAAAATCGGGGCGATCGTAGAAGCGTGCGGCGTCCATCATCGAGAGCAACTCAAGGCCCGTGGTGTAGTTCCACTTGATCTTGCCGGGCTCGATGCCGTCGAGGTTGGCGGCCGACGGGTTGCGGGCGATCTCGCTCTCGGCCATGCGCACCGCGAGGGGCTTGCCGGCGTCTATCAGGCTTTTGTTTTTGCGCGGGGCACACGAGGCGCCTGCGACGATCATGGCCGAAACGGCAAACAGTAAAATTCGTTTCATGGTATATTCTTTATTTTGGATTATCTTCCTGGTTTTTGACGCTCGTCAAAACGAGTTTATTCGTTCTGCGCTCGCTTATCGAAACCCTTCCGGATTTTGCTTCAGGTTATGTTCTTTGAGGTATTCGGCGGGCGACATGTGGAACTGCTCGCGGAAGCAGCGGCTGAAGTAGCCCGGATCGGAGAAGCCGACCTTGTAGGCCACCTCCGAGACCGAGAACTGCCCGGTGCGCAGCAGCAGTTTCGACTTGGTGATGCGGTACTCCTTGATAAGTTCCACGGGCGACTTGCCGGTAAGGCTCTTGAGTTTGTTGTACATCGTCGTGCGGCCCAGTCCGAGGTGCGAAGCCAACTGGTCGATCGTGAGCTCCGAATTTTCGATATTCTCGCCCAGCCACTCCATCACCTCCTTCATAAACTCCTCGTCGCGGTCGGTCACCACGACGTCCTCGACAACGAGCTCCACAACCTTGTTGCGCGCCGACTGGGTAGAGAATTTCTCGAACAGCTTGCGGCGCTGGGTCAGCAGGTTGTCGATGCGCGCCAGCAGCAGCTCGATGCTGAAGGGCTTGGTGATATATCCGTCGGCGCCGTACTCCATGGCCTTCACGCGGTCGTCGGGCGAGTGTTTGGCCGTGAGCATTACGATCGGAATATGGCTCATCGTGAAGTCATGGCGCACCTTGTCGATCAACTCGATGCCGTCCATACGGGGCATCATGAGGTCCGTGATGATGATGTCGGGCATGTCGGTCTGGATCTTCTCCAGGGCCTCCATGCCGTCGTCGGCCTCAACGACCTGATAGGAGTCGATAAGGTTGTTGTACATGAACAGGCGCAGTTCGCGATTATCCTCCACCAGGAGGATTTTCTGCGCGTCCTTCGGCGGCTGAACGTCCATGCGGCGCTGGGTGTCGGTGGTCGTGTAGTCGCTGACCATGTAGTTGTTCTTGCGGTCGCCGTCGTTCGCACCCGAGAAGTCGATCTGCTCCATGCCGAAGTGGGCGTTGCCGAGCTTGAGTTTCACGGTGAAGGCCGAGCCTTCGCCCTGGCGGCTGTCGACCATGATCTCGCCGTGGTGCAGGGCCACGATATCGCGGCACAGCGAGAGTCCGATGCCCGAACCCTTCATATTGCTGTCCACGGCGCGCGATGCCTGTGCAAAGCGTTCGAAAATGTTGCCTATCTTGTCTTTGGGGATGCCGATGCCCGTGTCGCGGACCGTGAGGGTCACGCACTCTTCCTGCTCGCGCAGCGAGAGGATGACCTCGACCTTACCGCCGTTGGGCGTAAATTTCAGTGCGTTCGAAAGCAGGTTATAGACCACGCTCTCCATACGTTCGAGATCGACCCATACAAGGATCGAGCGGCGTGAAACCGCAAATAAAAGTTCTATATTGCGTTCGGCGGCCACCTCACGGAAATCGTCCATGGCGTCCTCGACGAACGGCACGATATCGGCGTGCGAGATCTTGAGTTCCATCTTGTCCTTCACGATTTTGCGGAAGTCCAGCAGCTGGTTTATGAGCGTTAGCATTCGCTTGGCGTTGCGCTGTGCCAGCGTGAGGCTTATTTTGCCCCTCGGCGAGAGTTCGTCGTGCTTATTCACATCTTCGATACCGCCCAGGATAAGCGTGAGCGGCGTACGGAGTTCGTGCGAGATATTGGTAAAGAAGCGCAGCTTGAGGTCGGTCATATCCTGCTCGACGCTCGCTTCGCGGCGGATGCGAATAACCGAACTGGCGACGCGGTAGACCACCGCGACGGCGGCCAGCGCCAAAAGTACGTAGAGGAGTTTAGCCCACCAGGTAAGCCAAAGGGGGGGGGTTACGATTACGATCATCGAGATTCCCTCGGCGGCGGCGTTGGTGCTTCCGGCATAGGCCTTTACACGAAGTTCGTACTTGCCGATGGGCACGTTCGAATAGGTCGCGCGGTTGGTGTTGCCCGAGACGTTCCAGTCCTGGTCGTAGCCCTCTAACTTGTACATATACCCCACCACATGCTGTATGGCGTAGTTGAGCGACGCAAAATCTATTCTGAAGTTCGAGAAGTTATATGGCAGGACGATCTTATGCGCCTCGGTGACCGATTCGTCGAGCGGCGAATTTTTGCCCACGACGACCGGTTTGTTGCGCACGTCGAGGCCCGTGAAACGCAGCTTATAGTCGAGCTTCGTGGCGCGGATCTTCTCGGGGTCGAAGCGGTAGATCTGGCGGCCGCCGCCGAACAGCACGTCGCCGCCGGCCGCAGTGAGCGCCGTAGCCTCGCTGAAAATGGCGTTGCGCATATTGTCGTAGAGCGTGTAGTTGGAAAAAACCTGCTTGTCTGGATCGAAGCGCGAGACGGCATTGTGGGTCGACACCCAGATATCGCCCTGCTTGTCTTCGGTGACGGCCATGCAGATATTGCTCGACAGACCCCAAGTTTTATCGTAGCAGCGGAACGAGGGAACGCCATTCTTGTCATAACCGGTGATGAGGTTCAGGCCGCCGCCGTAGGTCGCAAGCCATATACGCTCCTCGGAGTCTTTGATCATGTGGATTATATCGTTATTACCCAGGGACTTGGCATTTCCGGGAATCTTTTGCACCAACTGAAAACGCATCTGCTTGAAGCTCACGCTCGGATTGAAAACCAGCAGTCCGTCGACCGTGGCGGCAAACATCCGGTCGGGGCGGTCGAACAGTACCCAGCGCACGCGTCCCGCCTCGTCGAGCGGATAGTGCGACAGGATATTGCCCGCGTGGACGAAACGGTTGCTGTCGGGACTTTCGAGAACGTTGAGGCCGCCGCCGTAGGTCGCGATCCATACGCGGCCGAAGCTATCCTCCTCCACGGAGTATACCTGGTCGTCGTTGAGCGAATAGTCGTCGGATTCGGAGCGCATGAAATGCGTCGCCGAATAGCCCTTGCCGTCGGGTGTCAGGCGATAGAGCCCCTCGCCTTTGGTGCCGACCCATATATTGCCGTGCGAATCCTCTTTCAGGGCGTAGATCATCCCCAGGCCGCCCGGTTTCCGGACCGGCATGGTGTATATGAGTTCGCCCGCGCCGTCGTAGCACATAAGCTCGCCGTCGCGCGTTCCGAGCCACATATTACCGCAGGCATCGTTCATCAGCGCGCGGATCTCGCCCGAAAATTCGTTGGTCGTCTTTGTGTCGAGCGAGAAGACGTCGGCAGGTTGCTGGAGGATCACCGCCTTGCGCAGTCCGCGCTCGTAGTAGGTCGAGAGCCACAGCACGTCGTCGTGGACATCGAAGCGCACCACGGCATTGGTCATCTGACAGTTAGGGCGCTTGGGGTCGTTGTAGAAAGGCTCCACTACGTCTTTTTCGCGGTCGTAGTAGCCAAAGCCGTATTTGTTCATCTTGATCCACAGACGGCCGTTGCCTTCGGCGATGCGCGTCAGTGTGTCGATGTTGTAGGAGACGGTATAGGCCTCCTGTTCGAAGTGTTTGTAGTCGTCGGTCGAGGGGTTGTAGCGCGTAATCCCGGCGTCGGCCGAGGTGACCCATACGATGCCGTGGGAATCGACCGCGAGGTCGCGGATGCGGCGCGGCTTCCCACCGCGGGGATTGAGCCTTGCGAGATGGTCGCCGGCGATCTCGTAGAGGTCGCCCGAGCGGCTGCCGGCATAGACCGTGCGGTTCACCGAGTCGGCTACGATAGCCGTAAGGTTGGCCGTGACACAAGGGATCTCGACGACGCTGTTGCCGTCCTTGTCGACGCGGGCAACGGAGCGTGGAGTGACGCAATAAACGAATACGTCGTCGGCCGCGAATCGGAATGCCGGGGCTTTGGTTTCGCACACCGTGCGGGCTGTCTGGCGCGCATCGGCGGCTATGTAATTGAGCTGGCCGTCGGCAGCCGCCAGCCAGGCATTATTGCGATCGTCGATATACATGGCCGAGACGTCGCCGCCCAGAACCGGGGAGTCGAACAGCGCGTCGACCTTTACCGGAGCGGCATCGGGCGTATCGGCGAAGCGGACCACGCCCACGCCCACGATCGACACCCAGGTACCGCCGTCGCGGTCGTGGATGCAATGACTCGTGCGGTAGTGCTTCGAATCGACGCCTCCGACCAACGACACCACGTCCTCGAACTGCTCGGTGTAGCGGTTCAGGCGGTAGACATGAAAGTTATAGGTCGTGAACCAGAGGTGTCCGTTCGAATCCTCGCTGACGGAGACGAAGCGATGGTGTGAAAGAGGCGAGTAGTCGGCCGGCGAGGTGCTGAAATTGCTGAACGTGTAGCCGTCGAAGCGGCTCACGCCATACCATGTGCAGATCCAGACCAGACCCCGGGAGTCAGTGAAGATGTCGGCGATGCGGTCGTGGGTCAGGCCGTCGAGCGTCGAATAGTTATGAAAAATGCACTGCGGAGGATTCGTTTCGGCAAATCCCCGGGCCGCAGCGGCCAGCATCAATATGGTCAGTAGCAGTCGTTTCATGGCAATCTCTCTCCAAGGTGGATATTAACGTACTAATATACGAAAAAATTGCAAAAAGTCAACATTATTCATTAAAGCCGTCCAGCAGGCGGCGAGCCTTCTTTTCGGAAAGTTGGCGCGACCACTTCACGCGCTGCTTGGGTGCTGCGCCGGGGCCCGTGGAGCCGTATTCGGCGTAGAAAGCGGTTTTATGGGCGCGGGGCTTATCCCAGTCGTGCCACCCCTCGGGAAGGATATGGGCGCCGAGTTCGCAGCTGATGAAGACCGTCTGGGCATATTCGCGCCACGGACGTCCAAGGTAGCATTTCGTGACGCCCTCGTCGGCCGTGAGGCGGCAATTGACGAAGATGAATCCGCATTTCTGGCCGCGGCAGGTCGAAGCCGCCGTGACATAGGAGTCATGCTTGGAGCGTATCTCGCAGTTGCTGAACAGCGCCTCGACGGGGCCGAAGATAAAGTCGGTCGTGCCCTCGATATAGCAGTCGGTGAAGGTCAGGCTGATGTTCTGCCCGACCTTTTCGCCCTCGCGGTTGCCCGTGCCGTAGAGGTAGAGCGTATCCTGGTTGCCCAGAAAGCGGCAGCACACGAAGTGCGTATTGTCGCCCAGGCACTGCACGGCCACGGCCTGCCCTACCCGTCCGGCAGAGTTTTCGAAGGTTATGTCGAAGACCGTCCAACCCTCGCCGCCGAAGTAGACTGTCGCGGTGCCCGAAGTACCGAGCTCAACGCCCGTGGTACCTTTTTTCGTGGCATAGTCGTCCCATGTGATCACCACATCGCCGCGGCCCTGAAGCACGACGTTGCGCTTGGAGGCAGGGATGGATACCTTTTCGCGGTAGACACCCTCGGAGATCAGGATGCGGGTCTTCGTGCGGCCGAAATCGGGAATGGCGGCAACAGCTTCCGACAGGGTAAAAAAGTCGCCTGAGCCGTCTTTTGCGATCACAATTTCGTAATAATCGGCAAGATGCGCCGCCAACTCGGGAACAACGCCGCCAAGCTGGCGGGCAATCATGCGCGCCAGGGTGCGGGCGCCCTTGGTGTTGAGGTGGGTATCGTCTTTGCGGCCGTCGGGGAAGAGTGCACAGACACCCTTGTCGACATATACATAGCACGACTTCGAAGCTTCGTCGCCCAGGCCGCCGATCCATTCGCGGGTCATCTGCTCGGCGTCGATCAGTACGACGTCCTCCTCGGCCGCGATACGGCGCGTTACAGCGGCATACTCGCCGTGGGTGTCGGTCAATACGCCATCGACGAAATTGCGGCGCACAACAGGTGTCAGAAGCACCGGAACGGCGCCTTTCGCGCGCGTTTCGCTTACATATCGGCGCATATTGTCGGCAAACTGCGCGGGTGAGGCGTAGCGCGTCGAATCGGAGGTCTTCTGATCGTTATGGCCGAACTGAATGAAAACATAGTCACCGGGTTTTAACTTATCGTAGACCTTGGCCCAGCGGCCCTCGTCGCGGAACGATTTCGTGGAACGCCCGTTGGTGGCATGGTTCTCGACCACCACCGACGCATCGAACAGCGGCTGGAACATATGCCCCCAACCCCGCTCGGGGTTCTGACCCCAGAGGTTTTTAGTGGCACATGTGGAGTCGCCGACAAGGAATATGCGGACCGGCTGCGAAGTCTGTCCGCAGAGGGTCGTCGCAGCGGCAAAAGCCGTCAACAGCAGGAGTAGTCGTTTCATGGTCGTCGATTTATACGACAAGTGAGGGGCGTAAACCTCTCACTTGCCTTCGCCGTCGTGGCGGATCAATTATTTTTATGGTATGTACCGCCTGCGTTCTGTGCCTCGACGATCTCCTGCACCAGGTAGTGGAGGTAGACCTCGAAGTTGCTATAGCGCGGGTCGATGCTCTTATAGGCCGCATCGGCGGCGTTGTTCTTGTCGAGCCCCAGCAGATCCTCGTAATAATCGGGAATGCCGTCTTTGTCATAGTCGTCCTTCGCGCGGTTGATCTGCATCTGGGTGGCGGTAAGTACCGGCCAGCCGCCGACGACGGTATGCGAATCGATCATGCCGTTGGCCGAAGTGCTGCCCGCTTCTATACTCTTTGCGGTAGTTCCGACCATATATTCGGCCGTGCCGTTGGTCGCTTCGCGGGCGATGCGCACATCGACGGCGTCGCGCGAAAGCGACGAGCCGGCGTTGGCCACAACCTTCGCAAAGGCATCGGCCGCCGAATGGGTCGTGGTATAACAGGCGTAAGAGCCGTCGACGATCGGCAACTCAGCCATCTTCATATCGTCGGACGCGCCATAGGTTTTGCTGTCATGGAGGTAGACTCCCGACCAATTGTCGGCGTTGATCGACGCGGCATAGCTGCCTTCATGGTGGTTGCCGCTCATATAGAGCTTCGGATAGGGATAGGTGGTCTTCGAGCTGGAATAGTAGGAATAGGCATCCAGGAACCACTTGCGCTGCGTCGACGCCGGGCCGGGCTTGTAGTAGTTGTTCACGATGTTGAACCAGCCCCCCTCACCGCCGTAGGTGGAGTTGTTGCCCCAGTTGTAGATCAGGTTGTTGCGGTAGTCGACATTGCCGCGGTGGCTCGAAAGATAGGTATCGTAAATCTCGGGGTGGTCGATGCGGGCGTTGCGGCTGTCGTTGTGGGCCAGCAGGTTATGGTGGAACGAGGCGTTCTTTCCTCCCCAGATTCCGCCGTAGCCGTGGGTCTCCTTGGAGTGGATGCCCGAAACGCGCAGGCATTCGGAAATGACGCACCACTGCATGGTGAAGTTCTGGTTGGCATAGAACGAAGAGCATTCGTCGATAGCCCACGACATCGAGCAATGGTCAAGGATAATATGGTTGCGATAGCGTCCCCAGATAGCGTCCGAGCCGTCGGAGAGTTTCGAGCCCTCGTTACCCAGGCGGAATCGCACATAGCGGATGATCACATTGTCGGCATCGACCTTTACGGTATTGTTTTTTATGGTTATACCGTCTCCCGGAGCGGTTTGTCCGGCGATGGTCAGGTTGGGCTTGGTGATCTTCAACTCATTGACCAGCGAGATCGTACCGCAGACGTCGAAGACCACGACGCGCGCACCCGAAGCCTCGACCGCCTCGCGCAGCGAGCCCTTGCCCGAATCGGCCAGCGTGGTTACGTGGTAGACCGTGCCACCGCGGCCGCCGGTGGTGTACATACCTCCGCCCTCGGCGCCCGGGAATGCCAGCGCAACACCCTCGGGGTCGTTGGCGGGGAATTTAACCGTGACGTGGGGCGTGACCGGGTCGGCATCGGTTTCGAACGGTTCTTCCGCCGAGAATGACGAGTCCACAGCCCCGGCGCCGGCAACAGCCTTCACACGGAAGCGGTAGGCGGTAGACGCCGTAAGGTCGTCGAACTTGACAGAGGTTGTGGAGCTATCGACTTCGGCGCTCTTCAGAGCTGTGGCTGCGGCGCCCTTGTAGAGTTCGTACTTATATTTCGCGGCCCCCGTAACGGCTGTCCACGCAAGCGTGGCCTCCGTAATATCTTTCGACGAGAGGCTCGCCATAGGGGCGTTGAGCATATTGCCCGCCACGGCGACATATTCGGAAAACTCCGAATCTTCATAGAGCTTGCTGCCCGACGGAACGACCGTCTTGACACGAACCTTATACGTCGCGCCGGTCTCGAGGGTGAATATCTGCGAACTCATGGGCGTCGTACCCGTTTTCTGCGCCGCAGCCGTTCCGTCGCGGTAGAATTCATAGGCGAAGCGTACGCTCTCGACATACTCGGAGATGCTCCACTGCACGGTAGCCTTGAGCCCCGACACCGAAACCGTCACCGAAGGCACAGGGAGTTTGGCCGTCGTGGGCTTGACGTCGACCTCGTCGCTGCCTCCGCAGGCGATTGCGAGCATTGCGCAGCTCAAAATCAGGGATTTGATGTAGTTTTTCACGTTAGCGGTTTTTACTTATTTATAACGACTGCCTTCGCGGCACTCTTCGACAGTTCGGCATTCGCCTCGGTTATCTGCTCCGAGCGGATCGTGATAGCGCTGTTGCGGCTGCCGGTAACGGTCATCGCGGGGCCGTCGGACACCGTGCATGCGAAGCCCTCGGCCTTGAGGTTTTTCACGTTGTTGAGCATCAGCGCCGGACCCTTTTCGGGAATGACATTCACGTTGCGCAGCAGCACGTCGGTCGACTCGTTGAGCTGGGCTCCGGTACGGGCGTAAATATATGTATCCTCGACCGTTACGCGCTCTACGTTCATCTCGGGAAGACCGTTGAACAGCATCGCGCGGTTGGCGCCGCGGCACCACACGTTCTTGATGTGAATCTCGCGGAATGCGGGGGTCGTCTCGTCGGCAGGCACAAGGGGCATGTCGGTTACTTCGGCTTCGTCGCCGTCGGCGATCGCCTCGGAGGCCGATTTACCGCCGTAGAAGAGGTCGAACAGCAACGGTTCCTGCATGATGTTGTTCATAACGATATTTTCGATCCAAATATTTTCCACCACACCGCCGCGGCCGCGGGTAGATTTGAATCGCAGCCCCACGTCGGTGCCCGAGAAGGTGCAATTCTCGACCTTCACGTTCTTCACGCCGCCCGACATCTCGCTGCCCACCACGAAGCCTCCGTGGCCGTGGAAGACGATGCAATTGGCGACGTAGACGTTCTCGCACGGAATACCGCGGTCGCGGCCCGCCTTATCCTTGCCGCTCTTGACGCAGATACCGTCGTCGCCCACATCGAAATTGGAATTGGTAACCACCACGTTACGGCATGATTCGATGTCGATGCCGTCGCCGTTTTGGGCGTAATCGGGGCAGCGGACGGTTATATTATTGACTGTGAGATTTTCACAAAGTGCGGGATGCACGTTCCAGCAGGGAGAGTTCTGGATCGTAACATCCTCGATCAGAACGTTCTTGCAATTGAGAAACGCGATCATCACCGGGCGCAGGAAGTCGTGCATCTTCTCGAAGTCCTCGCGGGTTTCAGCCCACGTCGAGACGTTCTGGTCGGCCCCCGAGGTGGCTCCGAACATATAGCTCTCGGAGGGATACCACGTCTTCTTATCTTTCGACAGTATGCCGCCGCTTGCGACCTTCTTCTTCCACTCCGAAGCGGTGAGTTTATCCTGCTTCACGGCGCGCCACGCATCGCCGTTGCCGTCCAGCACGCCCTTGCCCGTGAGCGCTACGTTTTTGGCACCCCTGGCCGACAGAGGCGACTGGCAGCGCCACGTATCGAGGCCCTCGAAAGTGGTCTCGACCAGCGGATAGAGCGTCTTGTCGTTGCTGAAAACCACGATCGCGTTCTGCGACACATGGAGCTCAATATGATCTTTGAGCACAATAGGGCCCGTATACCATACTCCTTCGGGAACGACCACGCGGCCGCCGCCCTTTTTCGAAAGAGCTGCGATAGCGTCGGCGAAAGCCTGTGTATTGAGGGTATGTCCGTCGCCCACACCGCCGAAATCGGCGACGGAGACCGTGCGCGAAGGTATTGCGGGACGAGGGACTTTGGGCATCACGAAAGAGGCGTCGGCCGCCTTGGTCCTGGTGGTGCGGGCGCTGCAGCATGCCGCGGACAGCACCGCGGCCGCAGCCAGACACAACGTAGCGGCTTGTTTGAAGTTCATAAGACAGGTTGGTTTTACTTGTATACTTAAATTTAGGCTTATTTCAGGTATACAAATGTAAGGTTAACCCTCCTATCGGAATTGGATTTTTTGACGCAAACGATGTAGTTTTCTTCAAAACTAAAAGCCTGCCCGGGAACTTCGGCGAAATTCCCGGGCAAAATCCTATTTCAGCCTCGACACGATCACGGGTTGCAGCGACCGTTCGGTCGAATCCATAAGCCCCACGAAGCACTCGTCCTCGCTTGTCTTCATCCATCGGCTTTTGCGCCACATCATCTGGAAAGAGTAGCATATCCGGCCGCGGGCGTCGGGCGTGAGCTGTACCAAGTAGCTGGTATTGTCGTCGATCTGCGACACGATCTGCCGCTCGGGCACCGCGACGGCGAGACCTACTTTCTCGCGTTCCCATTTCAGGGTATCGTTCTCGGGAAAATCCTCGCCGCAGGTTGCGATCACGCCTTTGTCGGTGCGCAAGACCCTGTTGCGGGCCATTTTCATCACGCCGGTCGTGAACACGAGATCTTTGAAATCGCCCTCAATGCGATTTTCGACCTGTACGTCGGCATGGCCGGCATAGAGTATATAGCGCGAGGTCATATTGATCTCGCGGCCGCAATACTGCCACCCCTCGACACGCATATCGACCACCGTACGCACGGGACCGCTGGCCACGATGCGCGCTTCGCGGCGTTTGATATCGGTAATATGAACCATTTTCTTTTTTGCGGCGTCCCAGCCTTTCAATGCGCCGACACCCACCGAACCGAAAACGCGAAGGTTGTCGTGGCCGTACTCTTTCCCGAGCTGTTCGTCGGTAGGATACCACATCGTCTCGGCAAGTTCCAGTTGCGGCTTCTTTTTACCATAGGTGTCGATCGTCTGCTTCTTGTCGAAGTAGATCCGGTAGGCGGCGTATTCCGACTCGAAAGCCGGGCCGTGGTGATGCAGCTTGTTGTACATATCGTCTTTGTCCGACTCCACGCAGGCTACCGCTTTGAGTGACTTGTCGGGATTCTTGAGCCACATCTGCGCGTGGACTCGGTCGGGATATTTACGCTTCGAAGGCTCCGAAGAGTAGACGACCGTGAAGTCCTGCGTGCGGTTGATCGCACTCACGAAAACCAACTGTCCGAGCTCTTTGTCCAACTGCGAAGGGATTTCGGCGCCGTGCATCGTCACGACGGCGCTCTCGGCCCACTTCGGGATGCCCGAGATGACGACCGGGCAATCCACGCGAAGGCCCGAGGTGGTCACGCGATAGACGCCTTTTTCGGTTTTAGCGCTCAAACTCCAGACAGAGCCCAGAGCGAGCAGCAAAATAAAGATTTTTTTCATGTTATTGGGTGTTAGGGATTTGTCGTTCCAGTTCGTCGCGCGAACGTATGGCGTTTGAAGGCCATTTACCACCAAAGGTCTGCATGGCGAATTCAGGCTGCAGGTCGACTTTCGATTCGTCGGCCTTCGTTAGATCCAGCCCGAGGGTCGCGGCGAAAAATTCGTATACCGCGTGGCGCTTATTGGGGCCGTAGTCGTGCTTCTCGTCAGCAAGATGTACATTGCGCACCAAGGCCTCGGCACCATAAAAACCCCATATCCGTCGTAAAAAAGGATATTCCAATTCGGGATATGTCGACGTCCAGTCGCCGCCGTCGCTCACAACCAACACCGGTCGCATGGCACATGCCGCCGCAAGGATCTCGGGCATACACGTACCCCCTGCGGCAAGGGTCACAGGCCGTCCGTTCTCGCACATACAACCGCCGTCGAAGTGCGACACAAGATGCACAACCGGCGCCAAAATCTTTATCCGCGGGTCGACGACGGCAAGCATCAACGCATGTGTCGCGCCGCCAGAGCCGCCCGTCGCGGCTATGTGTTCGGGGTCGACATCGCGCCTCGAAGCCACGATCCAGTCCGTAACGGCCTTCGACCACAACACCTGTATCTGCATCGCGTAAGGCGAAGTATGGGCCTCGCGCCCCACCTGTTGTTCCGACTCTCCCCAGCCGAAGATATCCATATCCACGGCCACGGCGCCCATACGGGCGAACGTCGCCATGCGCATCTGCTGGTCGGGGCGGTATCGTCCGCCCTCCCAATGGCCCGAAGGCGAAATCACAAGTGGGTGGCGGCCGGTGGTTTTGGGCGCGTAGATAGTGCCGCAGACGTAAAGTCCGGTCAAGGTTTCAAGCGCGTAATTTTGAGTGGTATAGCCATTGCGGCCCACTATTTTTCCGAGCCGGACATCGGGTTTCGCGGCAAGTTTCTCGACAAAAGGGTCCAATGCCAGAGCCTCTTTCGTTCCTTTCAAGACCTCGGCGCGGCGCAGTTCCCACGACGCCCGGTCGTCATATTTGGATGACAGCCAGGCCAGCAGTTTGCGGCCGTCGGCAGGCATGCGGCGATAGAATTCGTACGGCTGAATGGTGATTTTAGGTCCGCCGCTCCACACCAGACCCAGCGGGTGCAACACATTGTCGAGCGTTTCTCCGAGTGAATAGGGACGGATGCGGAAGTCGGCATAGGCAACCTTCATGCTGTCCGCCGCGAAGCGCTTGCAGGCAATCTTTACACCGAATTGCATTTCGATATCGGCCAGTACTGCGGGCAGCGGACGTTCGACGCGGATACCAAATGCCGTCTGTGCAACTGCGGGCGCCGCCGCGCAGCAGAACACTATATAATATATAAAGAGGTGGATATGTCGGAGGGATAAATTCACGCTAATAGTCGTTTCGTAAGGCAAATATAGCAAAAGCCGCGCGGCAAATCAAATTTATTTGAATTTACCCGAGATGCGCCCTATATATTAGCGTGAGTTCGACGAATAACTGAACAAGCGAACTTACGATCCGTAAGACATTTCGAATTCGTCGAACTCACGTTATATTATGTAAATGTAACAATTTTAGCGGTAATCTTTTGTATTTACCCAAAAAGATTCTATATTTGCACACCCTTTCGGAATTATACCGCAAGGCGACCGGAGAGTTGGGTGAGTGGCTGAAACCACCAGTTTGCTAAACTGACGTACGGGCAACTGTACCGGGGGTTCGAATCCCCCACTCTCCGCAAAGACGATTGATTATCAATCAATTACAAGTTTTACACACAAAAATACACACTCGGCATTGAGTGTGTATTTTTATTTATACCCAATGAAATAAGGGGTGGGGTGGGGTGAGGCTGGCGCGGGTTCTGTGGGCAATAGTCTGATGTTGAGATTTTTTTTTATTTTATCAATACATATGTAAGGATAAAGACCACAGCTGTAATTGCTAGCACGATTAATAGATTATTAAGTCTTTGGGTCTTTACCTCTCGAATATAGCTGACAGTATAAAGCTCGCACGTCAAAGATTTTATAATGTTCTCTTCGTCTGCATTGATGATTTGCTTTTGATAATCCTCTATTGGCAAAACAATATCGACTTTATTCGGAAAAAAGGCTGAACCTCTCTTCTTCTTTCTATTCGAGACGAGATAAAAACGAGGGACAATCTCGGTAAGATAGGCTCTATTTATGGGGAGTATTACTTTTATGAGACAGTAAATGCTTAATCCCACACCTATTGCAGTTATCCATAGTAGTATTTGTACAATACATTTGAATGAGCAATAATTTTGGCAGATACCTTCTAAATCCGAAAAAAGTAAAGTAACCATTCCACCAATCGCAATTGTAGCGACTGCTGCTTTGGTGTCAATAAATCTAATTATCTCTTGAGTGTCAGATATTGCAGCGATGAGAAAATTGAATTTAGTGTCTGATTTTTCCATTTTCTATTTCTTTGTTTGAATTGTATATTCGGTAAAGCCAAGCCCTCTGCCGCCCAATAAACTGAAACGCAGAGTTCCTTCTTTTGTTGATGGCCAGAATACCTTTAACCTATCATCAATATGTATTTCATTTATACCGTCAGACATTTTTGACGCTCTGAAAACACATTCACCAAGCGCTTTGGGGTGTAGATTATCACCATATCCAACGACTGTAATAATTACTTTACTGTATGCCAATCCTATCCCTATTTCCAAAGGTGGCAAATTATATCGTTCCCAAAGAATTGGATTGACAACATCCTTGACAACTCGCATACACTCTTTGGCTGCATTATGAGCGTTATAGACATTACTTTTGTTTTCATTGCTGACCTTATATAGTGCAAGAAAACCATCGCCGAGAAACTCTGTGATTTTGCCTTTTTTTTCTTCAATAATAATACATCCTATGGTATTTACCGCTGTAACCTCGTACAAAACTCTTTCAAGTTGAGTCGCCTTTGCGGGCTTGCCAATCGCCTCATTCAAATGTTTAGAAGAGTTTCTAATATCTAGTACAAAAGCAATAAAATCATCAACCTCGGGCTTTATTGGATTAACCATTGGATGGTCAGGAAGGTCGGATGGTAGAGAACGCTCTAGACCATCCCGAATTAGCCCTCCTTCGCTCATCATCACTAATTTGCGTTCGACTTTTTTCCAGATTAATTCCGCCCTATCTAAAGCATTATTTACCTCTATCTTCAATTTGTCGTCTGTCATAGTAATTCATTACTTTATATTTTAACTTCCAAATATCTTGAGTTGTCATCATTATATCCAAACTCAATATATATTTCTCCGTCTGAATTAGTCGTTAAACACTTCCGCGTTGTAGCAGGGCTTCCATTACGGTTATGGACTTTCCATCCCTGACTAACAGCAGAATACCTATGATTAGCGCTAGTATCGCAGTGTCGGCCGTCTGATACGATGGTAAGGTCTGGGTTTATATGACTTGCAAAATCATTATTAAATCCAGATTTTCTACCGTGATGAGGAGCAACTAAAATATTTGCATCTTTTATTGCATTTTTAAAAAGAGGTCGTTTCATAAAATCCGCCAGATTGCCCTCCTCATTATCACCCACAATCACAATTTTTACGCCTGCATATTCGACAACTGTAATTATGCCGTAATTATTGATGTTATTCCCATTATATAATAACGGTGCAAATGTCGAAATATCCATCCCGCCCCAATTATCTGAATTGGTTAAAGCGTCTGGGCTATCATTAGGAATATCATTATTATACCTATCACGCAAATTGATGAACCGTCTGTATTTTGGTTTATCCTTTTCTAAAACACCCTCCATTATCAACTCATCAGAGATAGTACGAGGACAAGTTAATGTCTTTATCGTTAAATATTGTATAAAGTTGATATCATCAATATGGTCAAGGTGAGGGTGTGTGATAATTAGCGCATCTAACTGCCTAACCCCATAATTATTGTAAAGATGTTGCAATGGACTAAAAGCCGTGTTGTTACCCGAATAATCACCTGTCCCTAAATCTATAACAACGTGCCTATCATTAGGGGACTTAATGTAAACAGCAAGGCCGTGTTGGACATCCCAAACGACCATTTCTACTTTTGTACTCATAACTATAAAGATAAAAATTGTTCATACAACATTTTACAATAATAATGACCATGTCTACTCATTAGGTACTTGCTCGAAATGATGAGCAGCATATATACACTAAGACACACCCATCCGATGACCTTTAGATTGTAGTTACCTTGGAGGTATCCAAATACTATTATTGCGACTGCAAACAAAACGGCAACTACGCACCCGCCAAGTAAATTTCGTATAAAACCATATTCAATATTATGCTGTAATAATAATTTATTACCACGTAAATCATTTCGAATGCGAGATACCGCAGAAGCTATACGTTTCCGACAGACCATCTCATCAATACTCTCTTCCTCCTCACTCATCAATGTAATCCCATAATGTTTATTTATCTTCTCCCTAATTTCTATTTTCACAGCCATTTCATAAAACGGATGCTGCCAGAGTAGATAGCTTGTAGTAGGTAAATGTGTATCTTCTTTGAAGTGTAGGCGTTGAAATATTTCTTTAGCCAACAGCCTGTTAATAAGCACCATCATGAATATTAAAGCTGCTGAAATTCCAAGACTTGTCAAAATAGGTAATATTTTACTTACCTCCATTAAAGTCTCTGTATAGTGAGGTGCAACTACTAAAAATACAAAAATCAATAAGGGTATGGATGTCAGAACGGTTGGGAATAACCGTGCTTTGAGATAATATTGAGTTGATTTCATATAGGTTAAGATTGGGTGTTCAAGGCAAAAATATACAATTGTAAATATAAAAACAAGAGATGAAAGAATAATCTTTCATCTCTTGATAATCAATGGAATAAATGGGCTAATTAATGGTATAAAATATCAACAGCGGGTTCTGATTAGTTATGGTAATCAATGCGTCTATCCTCGATAGTGGTTGAGGATTTTCCAAACCAGCCATACTTGTCTGGGTCATCTATATCAGAAATTGTTTTTCTTTTTATCCAATTGCCGTTGGTGTCGAACACATATGAATAAACTCGCGCCTCTTGTGCAGTAGCTGTTCTATTTCTCTGTTTAATTTGATAGGTTATGTCTTCTGTCAATTTATCTCCAGATTCATTATATATACTTTTCATTTCTTTAATTTCAATTCTGGATTCATATTCAGGGGAATAGCGAGCACTCCGTCTAATTGTAATATTGTTAAAGTATGTTATTGAAATATTCATTATTTGGCGATTTCTTCCGTATTCTTTTACTCCATCAACGAGATAACCACTTGAAGTATTTTACAAAATTACAAAAAAATCCGATGAAAGAGAACGGTCGGGTGCGAATAGCCTTAACTTCTCTTTCATCGAACATTAACATCACGACCCCAGAATATTCTTCTTGCTTACTTTAGTTAATTCAAGTGCCTTCTCGATATCTACGACAATGCACCGCCCAATTTTGCTGACAGCTTCGTCTATCTCGCCGGAGGCAAGTATTCGGCTGGCAGTAGCGAGAGAGCATCCAAATAATTCTGCTACTCCGTCCTGATGATGCACATAGCGCTTCGTCAGGGTGTCTGGAGTAATACCCATTTCTTGCAAGGCCTCCTTTACGGCGGCCTTGACTTCTTCGTTCGTCATTGTAGTCTAATGTTTTTATGACGTTCAACAAAAGACTCCCGGGAGCGGGGGATTCTCCCCCACCGCGAAATAAATACACTATATACCAAACCCGATTGCCGAGGAAGAAATAACAATAAAAGCCCCTGTAAAACAGAGGCTTTGAGCGATGAAGGAAAAATGAGAGGAAATCGAGGAACGACCTTTAACGTATCAGTTTTATATTATAATGTTCGAACATCCCTTGTCGCGGATATTCTTCACTTCTCCGGTCAGCAACTTTAAACTTGCTGGCTTTCAAATACTCTTTTATAAAATTTTCAATAGTTTCATCACTACTTATACCATCGCTTTCCCAGACCTTACCAACCTCCCAGTAATCTAATATGGATCGAAGTCTTTCCCAACTGTGACCCTTATAGTCCGCAGGACTTAACTTGTTGAATATGTTATTTTGGCAGAGAACTTTTAATAAGTATTGGAGGTCTGATTTATTCCCTTCGCCAGTCCACCTGTATTTGTCGTCTAAATACCCTTCTTTTTGCAGGAGACCTTCAACCCGTATAAACTCAATTTCCGCTTTAGGGCTATGATTAAACAACCCTTCCGGCAAGGTCTTTCCCGAGACTGCTTTTATATATCTATCGCATCGGACTATATTCGCATAGTCGATGAAAAAGTCTATTGTGTTTCGTTTAAGTTCCTCCAAATAAGTACTAACAAATGATGGATTTTCTTTATCAAACTCGAATTTCTTAATGTATAACCCTATTACATAATCCACAACCGTTAAGAAATCACAGAAGTTAAGCTGCGAGACCCACGCTTTGCTTATGGGGCTTTTACAACCTTGTATAAGCTCAAATCGCTTGTCTGTCAAATAGGTAATAGCTCCTTCTGGAGATTGCTTTGCTAATTCAAACTCTGTGTCACCTACAACACCAGCACCGCCAAAATACAAATTGTCTGAATTGATTTTAGATGCTTCTTCATAGATTTCGCTTACAAAATCCACGGCCTCTTGGCGCATTTCATCGCTAATTTCCATAATTACAACTCATTAAATTTGTCCATCATATTTTTCTTTACGGTATCAGCGATGTCTATGTAAGGCTTCATCGCCTTATAGTCGCTGTGTCCCGTCCATTTCATAACTACGTTCGCCGGAATGCCAAGAGATAGGGCGTTGCATATGAACGTCCGTCGTGCTGCGTGAGTCCCGAGCAGTTCATACTTTGGGAAGGTCTCGTCGATACGCTTATTGCTGATGAAGTACGTTGTTCTAATAGGGGCGTCCAACCCCGCCAACTTACCGAGCTCCTTCAAATAATCATTCATTTTTTGGTTTGAAATTACAGGGAGAGCCTTGTCATCCGGAAACGGCACGCCCTTGTACTTGTCAAGGATAGCGAGAGCGTACTTGTTGAGGTCGATTATCAACTTGTCAGCTGTTTTAACGGTGGTTATCTCCATCGTGTCCCCTTTAATGTTGCTCCGGCGTAGGTTATAGGCGTCGCTGTACCGGAGGGACGTGAAGCAGCAAAAACAGAACACATCCCGCACCCGCTTCAGATACTCTTTGCTTTCCGGTAACTCGAAGTTATATAGATGCATCAGCTCGTCCCAAGTCAGAAAGATAATTGCCTTCTCGCTGGTCTTCAGCTTCGGTTTAAAACCGAGGTAAGCGTTATTTGTGTTGTACCCTTTGGTGGACGCCCAGCGGAGAAACCACTTCAAGAAGCCAAGTTGCTTGCCGATGGTGCTGTTCCGCATTCCGATTGCTTGCTCCAGCTCTTTGCCGTCTTCGTCCTTCTTCTTTCTCCGGTTGGATATGGGGATGGAGCGCAGGTATTCGACGAACGAGGATAGCCCGGCTTCGTTGAGGTCGGCAAAGTCCATATTAGGGCGGAATTTCTGAAGGTGGCCTTTAAGGGCGGTAAATTTTTCGTGTGTAGCATCCGTCCAGTCATTGAGGCGTCCGTTCTCGACACAGAACTCGTCGAAGTAATCAAAGAAGGTCTTTCTGCTTGCCTCAACTGCCTCCGGCGCGACTTGCCTTCCATTAGCTAGATTGAAGGCCTTTTTGAAATCATCGAGCCCCGGCACTACCTCGGCCACCTCAAACGCTTTAAACGTGTCTTCTGCGAGCGTGCGGAGGCGTGAGAGTTCTCCGTTAATCTCGTGAGCTGGTACTTTCTTCTTTCCGTGGGTTGTCGAGGCTTTGCACATCTGATTTTCCTGCGACCACTTTTCGACGGCAGCCTTGTAGCCAGCGGAAAAGTCGATAATCCCCATATCATACTTGACCCTCAATTTAATCAGGGCTTCGGGCTTTACCTTCCCAGCTGCATCCTTTCGTTTCTCTAAAACGAAGCTAATATTACGTGAAATTTGCATATATTAAAGTGTGTAATTTTAATCTCATTCAAATATCAGCGAATTAGCTGATAATCATAGTGTGTCGTAATGCAATTATACACACTATTTTCGTGATATGCAAATATATTACACGATATAGCTTGTTTTGAAAATTAAATGTTAAACATTTGATTTAATGTATTTTAATATAAATTGATGTGTCGTAATATGATAAGTGGCAGAGCCCCACTCTCCGCAAAACAGGCTGAATATCAGCAAATTAACACAATCAGGGACTAAATCAGGGACTAAAACCCAGATTTAGTCCCTTTTGATTTGAATAAAGGCAGACTTTACAGCCTATACGGCATCGTTCTTATGATTTATGCCTGTCAGTTCGTTATAAAACAGCATATTACACTTTCAGCGGCAAGTATAAATCCAACGGCTGTTTCGTAGGGGATCAGCTTTAATTTTCTTTAATATCCATCTCCACCGAGCCTTCCGTGGCGTGGAAGAACGAGCCGTGAGGCAGGTGATAGAGCATCGTGGCGCCGGAGTTGATCATGGCCGCACCCCACACCGCACTGATGCCCGCCGCGATGCTCGAACCTGCGAACGAGGCCGAAGCCACCGTTGCACCAGCCGTTGTGGAGGCCGTAGCAGCCGACATCAATGCTCCGGAAACAGGCGCTATGAAGATGCCGCCCAGGCAGCTGCTTTCGAGCGCCATAAGGATATATTCATTCATCGAGGAGGCCTTGATAATGCCCGCGATCGTACCCGTATCAACTAGCAACACAGCTACCACCGACATTTTTTCGAGTCTGTAACTCAAGCTTTCGCCCATTTTGCGTGTCTGCCCCATTACCAATATTCCTACAATACCACCGACGGGAAGGGCCACCAGCGGATCGATGACTATTCCGCATATCGGACGCAAGGCTAATAATACCACCACCACCAGCGGAGCGACGATGCTCGTGGAGAAGGGCGGCAGCCTGACGGCCGGCGATACTGCCGTGCGGGTCTATCAGATGGCAGTGCGTCATCGCAGGCCCACCCCGGGCATGATCTTCCACTCGGATCAGGGAGTGCAATACGCTTCGGAGGAGTTTCGTAATACGCTGGACAAGAATGTGGTGCAAAGCATGTCGCGCAGAGGTAACTGCTGGGATAACGCCGTGGCAGAGAGCTTCTTCAAGAGCCTGAAATGCGAACTCATCTATGGCAACCGAGTATTAACGCCCGAGCAGATCGAGTTGGAAATATTTGAGTATATCGAGATATGGTATAATAAAATCAGGCGACACAAAGCACTGAATAATACGACCATCGACGAATTCTGGAAACTAAACAAAAAAAGTGCTTAACTTTTTGTGCAGATTTAGTTGGGAATTCCACTATTATACCCGGACATGCGCGGTCCTTCGCCATTGGCTGAATGTCTCGCCAGTTTGGTTTCTGAAAACACGGACGAAGGTGGCAACCGAAGCGAAGCCCGACATTTCAGCCGTTTGCTCCTGCGAGAGCCCGGGACTGCGGGTGATCAGGTCCTGTGCGAAAGCGATGCGTTTGCTGTTAACAAACTCATAAAAAGAGCATTCGAACTCCGTATTTATGATGCGGGAGACATAGACACGATCCGTATTGAGCCGCAGTGCGACATCGTTCAGCGAAAGATTCGGCTGCAGAAAGACGCGATCGCCGTCGAACAGTTCGACCAGCGCAGGAAAGATCTTCACGCAGGTTTCATGCAGGGCCGCAGGGCTTACATGCTCCGCCTCGGCTCCGACAGTTACGCCCACGAGGTCCGCCTCCGTAAGGGTGATCCTGGAGACATGGTAACTCATATAAAATATCGCCGTGCCCATAAACGCCATGAGGGCGTAGCCGACAAAGTAATATTGCTCGGGATAGACCTCCCACATGGCAATGGCGACGAATGCAACCCCTATCAGAATTAAAATACATGTCAATACGGCTCTGTTTTCCCTGATAGATTTTTCATCGAGATTGGAGAAAAAATTGGCCAGTCCCTTTTTATACTTTATAAGATTCAGCGAGGAATAGACCATCACTACCACGATCTGAATCACAAGCACGGCGGTCATCAGATCCAAACTCACAAGTTTAAGCATCCATTCGAGCGACCACGGAGCATATTTGACATCCTGAAGCTCAACAAGCTCTCGCAGAACCACAGCCGACCGGGCGCTGCCCATCAGATAATACAGAAAAGCCGACGCCGCGCCGATCAGCACAGCCGGGGCCAGCCACACATACTCTTTCCACGAAAACCTCCTACGGTGGGTCAATGACCTGAAATAGAAATAGATGAGTGGGAAGAAGACCAGCACGAGCGTAATATCGACGATGTCGAACTTACAATAGGTTTCATAATCTTCGATCCCGCTGAACAGCAGAATCCAGGTCAGTGAATTGACGCATACAACAGACAACCACACAAGCCAGATATTCTGCTGTCTGCAATTCTCTTTTCTATTGACAAACAGGATTATAGCCCAGAAAAGAGCTGCAAAAAACGGCGCGAACAGAAGCAGATCATATAGTATGTTCATAAATCGTTGTATGCTTTAGGATTATGCAAAGGTAATAAAAGCATTCCGCAAGAACAACACATTCGCGCTCTTCGATGCAGCAAAATCGACCATTTTTGGACTTCGCATAATAACGAACCGCACTAAATTATTAGTTTTGCAAACTTGCGGATAAAGTTCGCTTTTGAGTATGATACTACTACCCCGATTATGGCATAAGATAGCCATGCTGGCGTTGCTCGTTACAGCATATGGCCGCGTTGCATACGCCGTCCCGACCGATTATGTACTTGTAATAAATTCCTATACCGAATCGTCGGAGTGGTCCAACAAGTTCATCGTCCCGATATATACGGAGTGTTTTGAGAACAATCTCGTGGAGAGCGTCTGCGTAGAACATATGAATATGTTCGCTCTGCCCGGCAGTCGCGAGATGGATAGTTTCATTCAGTTTCTGTTTAATAAATACAGCATAGCCCCACCGCGTGCGATAGTCTATCTGGGCGATGCCGCGTGGGGTCTGTTTTCGGCTGAGATACGCAAACACTGGAGCGACATTCCGTCGGTTTTATGCGCGGAGCACGAATTTACGGGGCCTAAAAAGTATCTCTACGACCGTCTGGCGATACCCGACGACGAACGCATCTCGCTGGAGGAGGATGGCGCCGGAAGTCCGCTTCACGTCGTCTATACCCCCGTATATCTCAAAGAGAACATAGAGCTCATACGCCGACTGCTCCCGCAGATCGAGACCGTAATCCTGCTCTCCGACGACCGTTACCAGAGCCGTGAGCTGCGCAAAGAGCTGCACGAATTGTCGGAAACAGATTTTCCCGACATCAAATTCCGCTACCCCACGCCCGATATCATAAGTATCGACTCGCTGATCAACGTCGCCCACATGCAGCGGCCTCATACCGCGATGCTGTTCTTCTCGTGGTGGGTGAAATCGCCTATAATAGGCTCGCAGATCTCGGCAAGGTTCACACAGGCTGTGGGAAAGAATTTCACGTTACCCATTTTCAATCTGGGCAGCGAGGGGCTGCCGCTGCTGGGAGGATGCTTCGAAAACCGCGAATCGAGCGTCGAGCGCATGCTCGAGGGCTTGCGCGCCGCACTGAACGGCTCGCTGACGGGTTTCAGCATCGACCGGCTGGAAGCGACGCCTCCGCCCTCGGTCGACTACAATATGTTAAGCCGCTTCGGAATATCAATCAAAGACTGCCCCGACGACACCGTATTCCTGAACAAGCCCGACAACAGCGACTTTATGAGCTACACGCTCATAGGCACGATAATCGTTCTGGCAATACTGCTTATATGTCTGGCTGCGGTCGCCGTACGCCAGCGCATCGAAGCAGGTAAAATCGCACTGCTGAACGACTATATGACGCTGTTCAACTGGATGCCGATAGGCTACTCGCGGCAGCGCATAATTCTCGATGCCGACGGGAAGGCCGCCGACATCGAGAATATTTCGCCCAATCCCGAATATATAAACACATTCGGCCCCTTCAGGTTCGGATCGGAGCGGCTTCAACCCGACTGGGATTATGTAATGGGATTATACAACGAATTATTAAAAGGTAAGAATGTCGTCAGCACACTGTACTACGACGAGAAGGTCAACCGCCACATACATATCGTCATTCATCCGTCGCGCGTCCCCGGCCACGCCGAATTATTCTGCAGCGACATAACAGCCCTCGCCGAAACGCAGGACAAACTGCAGGTGGTCAACGATAAACTGTCGATGGCGCTCGAGGTCGCCAATACCCTGGCATGGCAGTGGAACATTGTGACGAATTCGATCACGTACGACACTCACCATCGCTTCACCATCCCCGGCGCGAGCATCATCTCCGACGGCAGGCAGATGATCATAGACGTTGACCGGTATTACCACAACATCCATCCCGACGACGTGGATCGCATACGCAATGCCTACAACGACCTCATTGCAGGACGATGCGACAAAGTTCGCGAGGAATATCGTCTGCTGCTCAACGGTGCAAACGGCGAACATGCCTGGGTCGACGCCCGGGCCACGGTATACAAACGCGACGAGCAGGGCAATGCGCTGTCGCTGATAGGTTCGTCGCTGATAGTCACCCGGCGCAAGAAACTCGAACAGGAGCTCATCGCCTCGAAGACCAAGGCCGAGGAGGCCAATCGTCTGAAATCGGCGTTCCTGGCGAACATGAGCCACGAGATCCGCACGCCGCTCAACGCCATAGTCGGATTTTCGGCCATCATGGCCACGTCGGAATCGCAGGAGGAGCGCGACGAATACGCACACATCATAAAAACCAATAACGACCTGCTGCTACAGTTGATAGGCGACATTATCGACCTGTCGAAGATCGAATCGGGAACCCTTGAATTCAACTACTCCGACAACGATCTCGACCTGTTGTTCCATGAGATAGAGGTCGCCGCGCGCACGCGCAACACGAATCCTGCGGTACAGATAAACTACATAGCCGAATGCCCCGACTGCTGCGCCAGCATCGAGCGCAACCGTCTGATGCAGGTCGTAACGAACCTCATCAACAACGCCATGAAGTTCACAAAGAGCGGCAGCATAGATTTCGGATACCGCATCGAGGGCGACAGGCTCTACGGATACGTCAAGGACACGGGCATGGGTATTCCCGAGGCGCAGGTAGCCAATATCTTCGGCCGGTTCGTGAAGCTCAACTCATTTATCCAGGGTTCGGGCCTGGGGCTTGCTATAAGCAACAGCCTCGTGGAGAACATGGGAGGACGCATGGGCGTTGAATCGAAGGAGGGCGAGGGTTCGAAGTTCTGGTTCGAGATACCTTACATCAAGGCCGACTGCGAGTAACCGTCTGCCTTTGGCCGCCTGACGGCAAGCCGGCGCCGCGGAGATGTCTCCGCGGCGCCGGCTTGTTAAAATCGTGTTACATTTCGCTTTCACAGTTGTGAAAAGCGCACGGTTTATGCATTTTTAGTACCTTTGTCCGATCCTATACCAACAGAAAGATGAGAAAACGTATATTCACCCTACTGCTGATATTCGGATGCGCATCTCACGCCGCATCGCAAGAACAATCCGCACCGCAGCAGCCAGCACCGCAGACCCCTCCCGCGGCCGTAGCCCCGCCCCATGCCTACCTGGTCTTCGACGATGACGCACTGCTCGACCAACTGCGCAACATGCCCAACATCGAGATCGGCAAAGGCATAACCTTCAAGCCCCACGACGAATGGTGCTCGCTGACGCTGCGTTTCCGAATGCAGAATATGCTCGGACTGAATTTCGACGACAACTTCTCGCTCGACGGCATCGACGCCCGCGTAAAACGTCTGCGCCTGCGATTCGACGGATACGTCTACTCACCCAGACTCGTATACTCCATACAACTCGGCTTCACGGCCTACGACGCCGAACCGCTGCCCGACGGCGAGATGAACATCGTGCGCGACGCTATCGTCTACTACGTGCCGAGCGCCCGCTGGAACATAGGCTTCGGGCAGACAAAGATCAAGGCCAACCGCGCGCGTATCAACTCCTCGGGAGCGCTGCAATTCGCCGACCGCAGCATCGTAAACACAGAATTCAACCTCGACCGCGACTTTGGTTTCTTCGGCGAGTACAGCATGCGCGACGGACAGGGATTCAATCTCTCGGCCAAAGCGTCGGTAACACTGGGACAGGGTCGCAACTGGAGCGGACCGACGTCGAACGGACTCGCCTATACCGGGCGTCTGGAACTCTATCCGCTGGGGCGTTTCAAATCGAAGGGCGATCTTCTGGAGGGCGACTTCGAATACGAGAACAGGGTCAAGATACTCCTTGCCGGAGCATACTCCTACAACCAGAACGCCACGCGGCTCAAGGGCCAGCGCGGCGCCGTGATGCCCGACGGGCAGACCCGCGACCTGGGATCGTACTTCGCGGATTTTGTGCTTAAATACCGCGGATTTGCGTTGTGCACCGATTTTATGGGACGCACTTGCAGTGATCCGCTGTTCGACCCCGCGACTAATGCCTACGTCTATACCGGCTCGGGACTTAACGCCCAGGCCAGCTATCTGTTCCGCAAGAAATGGGAGGTCGCGGTGCGCAATTCGACCCTCTTTCCCGACGGCGACGTGCAGCAATACGCGGGCTACGAGCGTTGGAATCAGACAACGGTGGGCGTCACGCGCTACATCATAGGGCATAGTCTCAAGGTGCAGGCCGACATGTCGTACAACAACATAACCAAGGCTGCAAATCCCGATTACAATCGCTGGGAATTCAGGTTTCAGCTCGAATTAGGATTATAAAATCGGCTCGAAATGGCTATGATATAAAACTCCGGACGGTATCGTCCGGAGTTTTATATTTACGGGATTATAATCTTACGGCATATTTATTCTTCGGCTCGCATAGTGAGCCGGCAGCCCTCCGCGCCGGGTGGCTGCAATTCCGCCCGCGGTATAATCCCATCCCTCCGCTGGCTGCAAGCAGAAAACGAAAGAGCAGATCGAGAACGAAAGAGGCGGTCGATTATAATATCTTCAGTGCAATCCGGGCGCAAGCCTCGGCGTCGGCCAGGGCATGGTGATGGTTTTCGAGGTTGAATCCGCAGGCTGCGGAAACCGTGTGGAGTTTGTGATTTGGCAGCGCCTTGCCGAAAGCGCGGCGCGAGGCGCGGCAGGTGCAATAGAACGAATAGTCGGGATAGGACATGCCGTAGAGTTCGAACACCGCACGCAGGCATCCTTCGTCGAAGGGCGAATTATGGGCCACAAGCGGAAGCCCTGCGATACGCGGGGCGACCAAGCCCCAGACTTCGGCAAAATCGGGGGCTTCGATCGTGTCGTGGTACGTAAGGCCGTGGATGGCCGTCGTGAACTGACTATAGAAGTTGGGGCGCGGGCGGATAAGGCTGTAGATCGAATCGACGAATTCTCCCTCGCGCACAACGACGACGCCCACCGAGCAGACGCTCGTGCGGCTGCCGTTGGCCGTTTCGAAATCTATAGCTGCAAAATCTCTCATAGCAGGGCAAATATAGACATTTTTCGCAAAACAGGCGTTGCTGATGACGGCAAATTCGCTATCTTTGTTACTCCAAAACCCAACCTAACATGAAAGCAAAGAAACTCTTCGCGCTACTCTGCGCCCTCGTCACGACCGCCACGGCCCTGGCCGCAGAACCAGCGCTCCGCTACATCGACGCCACGACGCTCAACGTCATAGGCAAGCCCATGCCCACAGAACTGGCTTACAATCGCCTCGACACGGCAGTCTACAAAGTACCGGCCAATACGCTGGGCCACTGCTATATGTCGACCGGCATCGCGGTGGTGTTCCGCACCGACAGCCGCATCATCCAGGCCCGCTGGGAGACCTCGGGAAAATATCCGAGCGCCAACATGCCGGCCATAAGTTTCAAGGGCCTCGACCTCTATATCCGCCGTGGCGGAGAGTGGGTGTTCGCGGGCGCCGGTGTCCCCAAAATGGACGGCAAGAACGACATGCACGACGTGCGCATCGTGGGCAGCATGGAGGAGGGCGAAAAGGAGTGTTTGCTTTACCTGCCGCTGTTCGACCAGGTGCATAAACTCGAGATCGGCATCGGCGAGCAGAGCTCGATAAGCCCCATGGACAATCCGTTCCGCCACAAGATCGTATTCCACGGCTCGAGCATCACCCACGGAGCCGCCGCCAGCCGCGCAGGCATGAGCTACCCCGCCCTGCTGGAGCGCAGCACGGGGCTCTATTGTGTGAACTTCGGATTCAGCGGACGCTGCACCATGCAGCCCGAATTTGCGACTTATCTGGCAGATGTAGAGGCCGACGCATTCGTTTTCGATGCGTTTTCCAACCCCAGTGCCGATGTCATCAACGAGCGTTTCGACACATTCGTCGATATCATCCGCGCGAAACATCCCTCGACGCCGTTGATCTTCCTGCAGACAATTTGCCGCGAAAGCCGCAATTTCAGCACCTCGACCGACAAATTCGAGCAGGCGAAGCAGGAGGCTGGCGAGGCTCGCGTGCGGGCGCGGATGAAGACGGATAAGAACATCTACTTCATAGACTCGAAAGGGATCATCGGCAAAGATCATATGGGTACGATCGAGGGCACGCACCCCACCGACCTCGGGTTTATGCGCATGGCGAACAGTTATGAGGCGCCTATTACGAAGATTTTGAAAAAATACGGAATCAGATAGCTGTTTTTCGGTCTGCGAAGCAGGTCAGCAGGCCTTCCTCGCAATGACATGCCAAGATTAAATTATCTATTTTACTATGTAATTACTAATAAATCACCGCATTACAATAACGGATACCAACCACTTTTGGCATCATTACCACATAAAACAAAACCGGCCGCACTACATAGTACGGCCGGTTTTCGTATATAGGGCTTACTCCCACTCGATCGTCGCGGGCGGTTTCGAAGAGATATCGTAGACCACGCGGTTCACGCCGCGCACCTTGTTAATTATCTCGTTCGACAGATTGGCCAGGAACTCATAGGGCAAATGCACCCAGTCGGCAGTCATACCGTCGGTCGAGGCCACGGCGCGCAGTGCAACACAACTCTCATAGGTGCGCTCGTCGCCCATGACGCCGACGCTCTTCACGGGCAGCAGGATCGCTCCGGCCTGCCACACCCTGTCGTAAAGACCGGCGGCACGCAGGGAGTCTATATAGATTTTGTCCACATTCTGCAGGATCTCGACCTTCTCGGGCGTAATATCGCCCAGGATGCGGATCGCAAGGCCCGGACCCGGGAAAGGATGACGGCCTATGAGCTGCTCTGATATACCCATCGAGCGGCCTACGCGGCGCACCTCGTCTTTGAAGAGCAGACGCAGCGGTTCAACGATCTTGAGATTCATCTTTTCGGGAAGTCCGCCCACGTTGTGGTGCGACTTGATCGTAGCCGAAGGGCCGTTGACCGACACCGACTCGATAACGTCGGGATAGATCGTACCCTGCGCCAACCACTTCACGTCCTTGATCTGGATCGCCTCCTCGTTGAAGACCTCCACGAAGTCGCGGCCGATGATCTTGCGCTTGGTTTCGGGGTCGCTCACGCCGGCCAGATCACCGAGGAATTTATCGCCGGCCTTCACGCCTTTGACATTCAGCCCCATATTTTTATACGACTCCAGCACATCCTCGAACTCGTTCTTGCGCAGCAGTCCCGAGTCGACGAATATGCAGTAGAGGTTTTTGCCGATAGCCTTGTGGAGCAGAACCGCGGCGACAGACGAATCGACGCCGCCCGAAAGGCCCAGAACAACCCGATCGTCGCCCAGTTTCTCTTTCAACTCACGAACGGTGGCCTCGACGAAGCCCTCCGACGTCCATGACTGGCCGCATCCGCAGATACCGACAACAAAGTTTTTCAGTAGTTGCGTTCCGTCAGTCGAGTGGTAGACCTCGGGATGGAACTGGATTCCCCACGTCTGCTCGCCCTCGACACGGAACGCCGCGACGCGGACATCCTCCGTACCGGCGATGAGCGTATAGTTGGCAGGAACCGAGGTGATCGTATCGCCGTGCGACATCCACACCTGCGTCTTGGCCGGCAGTCCCTGCATCAGCGGATCGGCGGCATCGCCCACGGTGAGCATCGCGCGGCCGTATTCGCGGCTGGGGGCGGGCTGCACCTCGCCGCCGAAGGCCGAGGCCAGGAATTGCGCCCCGTAGCACACACCCAGCAGCGGCAGTTTGCCTTTGATAGCCGCGAGGTCGGGCGTCGGGGCGTTCTTGTCGCGCACCGAGAACGGGCTGCCTGACAAGATCACACCGCGCACCGAGGCGTCGGGCGCAGGGAAATGGTTGAACGGGTGGATTTCGCAATAGACGTTCAGTTCGCGCACACGCCTGGCAATAAGCTGGGTGTACTGCGATCCGAAGTCGAGGATCAGGATTTTTTCCATTATATATTATTTATTTCGTTTCAATTTCGCGGCAAAGGCATGGTCTCTCATCATGTCATTCCGAGGAAGCCCATAGGGCTGATGTGGGAATCTGGTGATATGCAAAGCGGTGCAGGCTGTCAGACTAATCCCCCTACGGGGTTTTTAGTTGAATTCTTCTTCGTTTTCTACGTTCGGCAAAATGAGTAAACTCACTTTGCACTCACTTATCGAAAACGTTGCTCCCGCTCGGCAGAATCTGCAAGCAGATTTCGTGCTCGCAATGACACAGATCGCTATCTCTTCGCCACAGGACGGTTCATCGAGCCAGCCAGCTTCATCTCGGCGGCATAGGCTTCATACCCCACCTCGCGGATGCGGTCGAGGCAGCCGTGACGGTCGGAACGGAAGATAACGGTAAAGACCTTCGAGATGAAATTATTGAGCGTCTTGCACTCGCGGGGATTCGCAATCGTGCAGTCGGCACAGCTCTGCCAACCGTTCTCGATGCAGCACTTGCGCACCTTGCACCACCCGACATTTTCCGACACATGGCAGCCCGGGCATTTACCTTTCGTAAACTTGGGGCACGCTCCGCAGCAAAGTCCGCAGGCGGCGATTTCGGGGTTGAAATTATTCTCCACGGCTGTAATTGGGGGTTTCGCTGGTTATGGTCACGTCGTGCGGGTGGCTCTCGGCCATACCGTTGGCGGTGATGCGGATGAACTTCGCGGTCTGCAGCGCCGGAATATCGTGCGCACCGCAGTAGCCCATGCCCGAGCGGATGCCGCCCACCAACTGATAGACCGTCTCGCTCAACATACCCTTGAACGGTACGCGGGCAACGATGCCCTCGGGAACGAGCTTATTGATGTTGCCGACATTCTCACACCCTTTCTGGAAATAACGGTCTGCCGAACCGGCCTTCATGGCGTCGATCGAACCCATGCCGCGGTAGCTCTTGAACTTACGGCCGTTATAGATAATGGTGTCGCCGGGCGACTCGTCCGTACCGGCGAACATCGAGCCGATCATCACGCAGTCGCCGCCCGCGGCCAGCGCCTTCACGATATCGCCCGAATAGCGCAGGCCGCCGTCGGCTATTACCGGAACGCCTGAGCCTTTGGCCGCATCGGCCGCGGCGTAGATCGCCGAGAGCTGGGGAACGCCTACGCCGGCTATGACGCGCGTGGTGCAGATCGAACCGGGGCCGATGCCGACCTTGATGCCGTCGGCGCCGTTTTCGATAAGGTATTTGGCGGCTTCCGCCGTGGCGATATTGCCCACCACGACGTCGAGCGACGGGTAGGCTGCCTTTATGGTTTTGAGCATCGCGACGATATTGGCCGAATGGCCATGCGCAGAGTCGAGGACCACGGCGTCGACATGCTCGTCGACCAGCGCCTTCACGCGGTCCATGGCATCGGCCGTGACGCCCACGCCGGCAGCTACGCGCAGACGACCCTTGACGTCCTTGCAGGCGTTGGGATAATCGCGCAGTTTGGTAATGTCGCGATAAGTAATAAGCCCCACCAGACGGCCATCGTTGTCGACCACGGGGAGCTTTTCGATTTTGCTGTTCAGGAGTACTTCCTGGGCATGGGCCAGTTCGGTACTGTGGGTGGTGACCAGACGGTCTCCGGGAGTCATCACCTCCTCGATACGTCGCGACATATCCCTCTGGAAGCGCAGGTCGCGGTTGGTGACGATGCCAATGAGCTTCATGCCGGGAGCGACGACCGGGATACCGCCGATCTTGAACTCCTTCATCATGCCGATGGCATCGCCGACCGTATGGTCTTTGGAGATGGTTACCGGATCGTAGATCATGCCGCTCTCGGCTCTCTTCACACGGCGCACATGCGCGGCCTGTTCGGCGATGGACATATTTTTGTGGATCACGCCGATGCCGCCTTCGCGTGCAATAGCGATTGCCAGAGGCGCTTCGGTGACGGTGTCCATAGCTGCGGACACGATGGGGATGTTGATACTGATATTTCGCGAGAAACGGGTCTTAACGCTGACCTCTCGCGGCAACACTTCCGAATAGGCGGGAACAAGGAGTACGTCGTCGAACGTAAGTCCTTCGGGCTGAACCCTTTCGTCGATGAAAGACATAATGAACGTGGTTTTTGTTGCTCGCAAAATTAAGCATTTTTTCCGAGACGGCCTAAAATAACCGCTCCGGAGCCCTGTTTTTTATCAACATTTTATCAATAGCAATAGGACGGAAGCCCGTGTTTTTTTACTATCTTTGTGGAGTTTTATACCCCACCCACACAATGAACACCCCAATTTACAGCAGAGAAACCGATCCCTTGCAGATCGTTCTCGACAATATGACCGCGCGCGTCTATGTCTGCGACGTGGAAACATATGAAATAATCTTCGCCAACAAAGCCTTGAAAGCCACCATACCCCACCAAATAGAGGGTGTTGCATGCTGGAAGGCCATGTCGTCGTTCAGCAGACCGTGCCCTTATTGTAAACTCGGCGCCGCACTCGAAAAACCGATGGGCGTGCCGTATTTGTGGGAAAATTACAATGCCGATTTTGACCAGTGGTACCAGTTGAGCGACTCGATCGTGAAGTGGTCGGACGGACGGCTTGTACACCTGATCACCTTTACCGATATCTCCGAAATAAAAAGGAACGAGGTGCAACTCAATGAGTATAAAGGGACTCTGGAGCAGCTGCTGGCCGAAAAGACCGAAAGCGAACAGAGGCTCAAGGCCATGGGCGACAATATGCCCGATACATTTGCGTTCCAGATCCAGCGTGCAAAAGGCCGGAGTGACGAACTTCTCTACATTACCAAGGGTGTGGAGGATATATGCGGCATCACGGTCGAGCAGCTCGACAACAACCTCAACGGCCTTTGGAGGAGTATAAATCCCAAGGATTTACAGAAGCTCTCCGCCCTGTCGAACGGAGAACAGCCGTTCAACATCGAGGTGCGCTACACCCGCCCCGACAATGGCGAGCAGATATGGATCCATCTGGCCGAAATACCCCGCCAGACATCGGATGGTATCACTATGTGGGACGGCGTGGCCATGGACATCACCACCCGCAAAAAGATAGAAGCCGCGCTCAAGGCATCGCAGGATGAACTGGTGACAAAGGCGCAACAGATAAGCGATATCAACAACAACATGGTGCGAAGCGGCATTTATCGCACACATCTCGACAGCGAGGGCCAGATTGTTCTCGACTACGCTTCGGAAAACCTCGGCGAACTTCTCGAAATCGATATTCCGGAAATGAAGAAAAACATGAGGCTTTTCCTCGACGGCATACATCCAGGAGACAAAGAGACCGTCATACCGAAAATTGTAGGGAGCACTGGCGGCATGGACGAAGCCTCGACCGAATTTCGATATATAAAAAACAACCAAACGTTGTGGCTAGAGATTACCTCCAAGGGCTTCATGCAGGACGGAATCGTGCACCGCGACGGCATCATGCGCGACATCACCGAGCGTAAGCTCCTGGAAATGGAGCTCATAAAGGCCCGCGACCAGGCCAAGGAGTCAGACCGTCTGAAGAGTACGTTCATGGCCAACATGAGCCACGAGATACGCACCCCGATGAACGCTATCATAGGCTTTCTCGACCTGCTCTGCGGCGAAGGCGCCGACGAGCTCGACGCCGAGACCAAGAAGGAGTTCACGCACATCGTGACCTCGAACGCCACGCAGCTACTGAAGCTTATCGGCGACCTGCTCGATATCTCGAAGATCGACTCGGGACAGATGAGAATAGCGCCCGAGCTGGGCAATCTGAATGAGACAATGCGGAATATCTACGCGTCATTCACAGCCACCAAGGGATTCGACGACAAGGCGGTCAAATTTATCCTCGACGAATCGGGGAACGATGAATCGGGAATTTTTGTCATGGACTTCACGCGCGTGCGTCAGATCTTGGACAACCTGATCGGCAATGCACTGAAATTCACAGACCGCGGCCAGGTAAAATACGGCTACAACGTAACGCCCGAGGGGCTTAAGTTCTTTGTCGAGGATACGGGTATCGGCATCGCCAAAGACAAGCTCGACGAGCTCGGCAAGGCGTTCACCCAGCTCCACGACGCATCGCTCGCCGCGCAGTACGGCGGCACGGGCCTCGGCGTCGCGATCTCGAAGAATCTCGTGATGCTTATGGCCGGCCGGTTCGACGTCGAATCGGAGCTCGGGAAAGGTACGCGTTTTGAGGTTACTATCCCTGCGCGGAGGGGGGGGGTAGCGCTTCCGCATATCGTCTGATGACGACACGCAAAAACCGCCTGCGTAGCTTTTTGAACTTACAGACGCGCCGGAAATAGTCCGGCGGTCGCCAGCTATGCGAAAACAGTCAGGTATTCATGTGAATTGGAGGTTTTATTCCGTCTTCAGACCGAAGCTCGCGGCAGGCTGAAATACACGCAGTGGATTGCAGACCTTGGCTTCACCGTCGTTTGCTGCGTTCGGCAAAACGAGCAAACTCGTTCTGCTCTCACTTATCGAAAACGTTCGCAGGGCAGAGCTTAACTGCGTTGCACTTGTTGTCCTCCTCGCGGCTGGGCATAGTTCGCAAGCGATTTCTGCGCTTGCTCGCAGCGTCGGTTCGGTCTACCGGCTCTCTGCGAGAGCCGAGAAACGCTCACAAGCGGAGAAATATCATTTGATTTTTCAAATCTTAATCGGCATTATTCAGTTATAGATATAAAAAGATCCCGGAACGACATTTCGTTCCGGGATCTTTTCTGTTCTTATCTCATTAGTATTGCTCCTTCTCGTTGGGAAAATCACACTCCTTAACGTCTTTCACATACTGCTCCACGGCACCGGTCATCACCTCGTGGAGGTCGGCGTAGCGGCGCAGAAAACGGGGCGAAAAGCCCTTATTTATGCCCAGCATATCGTGGATAACGAGCACCTGGCCGTCGCAGCCAGGACCGGCACCGATACCTATCGTGGGGGTGGAAATCTCGTTGGTGACGCGCGTGGCCAGAGCCGCGGGGATCTTTTCGAGGACGATACCGAAGCAGCCCGCATCGCTCAACAGTCTGGCATCCCGCACCAGCTTCTCGGCCTCGGCTTCCTCCTTGGCGCGGACGCTGTAAGTTCCGAACTTGTGGATCGACTGGGGCGTGAGCCCGAGGTGTCCCATGACCGGAATTCCGGCCGAGAGGATGCGCTGTACCGACTCCAGGATCTCTTCGCCGCCCTCCATCTTCACGGCGTCGGCCTGGGTCTCCTTCATGATGCGGATGGCCGATTCGAGGGCCACCTTCGAATTACCCTGGTAGGTACCGAACGGCAGGTCGACGACAACCAGCGCACGCTTGGCGCCGCGCACGACGGAACTGGCGTGGTAGATCATCATATCGAGCGTTATGGGGAGGGTGGTTTCGTAACCGGCCATGACATTGGCGGCCGAGTCGCCGACGAGGATCACGTCGATACCTGCGGCATCGACGATCTTGGCCATCGAATAATCGTACGTTGTGAGCATGGCGATCTTCTCGCCGCGCTGTTTCATTTCCGTCAGACGGTAGGTGGTAACCGCCCTTACAGTGCTTTCTACTGACATATTCCTGTTTTTTATTTACAGAAAACGGCCTTACTCCGTTTCCAATTGCGGGCAAAGTTAACGCTTTGGCCGGATTTGGCAAAAGAAACTCCACAAAACAACACCCCCGGCCACCGAAACGTTCAGCGAGTGCTTCACACCCGCCTGCGGGATCTCTATCGAGCCGTCGCAGAGGTCCACGGCTTCTTGCCCTACCCCCTCGACCTCGTTACCGAAGACAAGGGCGTATTTCGTTCCCGGCTTCGCCCGAAACCCGTCGAGCATCGTTCCGCCCTCGACCTGCTCCACGGCGTAGACCTCGTAGCCCTCGGCGCGCAGCTTGGCGACACACTCCGGGGTCGAGGCGTAGTAGTTCCAGGGCACGGTAAGCTCCGCCCCCAGGGCCGTCTTATGAATATCGCGCGAAGGAGGTGCCGAGGTTATGCCGCAGAGGGCGATACTTTCGACCGCAAAGGCGTCGCCCGTGCGAAAGAACGAGCCCACGTTCTGGGCCGAACGTATGTTGTCTAATACCACCGTGACGGACATTTTATCCATCGCGGCGAACTCTCCGGCCGAGGGCCGGCCCAGTTCTTCGTTGGTAATTTTACGCATAGTGTGTCCAAACGTATGATTTAGCCCTCAAAAGTAGTCAAATAAAAAATTTTTACCTACTTTTGAAGGTTGAATTAGCAGGAAAGATGTCCGTCGGAAAAGCCGCTCTGATATTGTCAGCCATATTATATACTGCAGCCACGCAGGCGCAGCATCTCATCGCAGGCGCGGACTTTGCGACGCGTTTCGATAACCGGGAGTATGTCAACAATGAATTCAACGAATCGCAGACGCTGTTCAGCGCACGGCTTACCCCGCGCGCGGGTGTCGAATGGGCAGGAAAAAACCAGCTTACAGCGGGTGTGGACCTATTGGAGAACTTCGGCGACGACAATGGATTCATAACCAAGGCGCGGCCGATATTCTACTATGAGTTCAACAACGGGAAGGTGCAGACCAACGCGGGTATTTTCGGCCGCAGGGAGCTGCAGGGAGACTATTCGCCAGCGTTTTTTAGCGACTCGGTAGTCTTTTACCACAATCGTCTGTCGGGTTTTATGGGCCGCTACCGGTCGGACGAACGCCCGAACACATATATTGAAATGGCCATCGACTGGGAGGGAATATCCACCAATGAGACACGCGAGAAGTTCCGCATCATAACGGGCGGACGCTATGCGGTCGAAAAAGGCTTCTATTTCGGTTTTGCGGCGTCGATGTTTCATTTCGCATGCGAGACCGACAACAAGAGCGTCACCGACAACATGCTCGTAAACCCCTATATCGGATGGGGTTTCAACGCCTTCTTCGATTTCGACGTCAGGGCAGGTTTTCTGGTCGCACCGCAGCGTGCGCGCAGTTTGAGCGAAGATTGGGAGAGCCCCCACGGTGCACAGATAGACTTCACGATGTCGCGCTGGGGCGTGAAACTGATGAATAACCTCTATCTGGGCGAAAACCTGCAGCCGTTCTGCAACGTGGTGAGCAACGAGGTCACGGGTGAGACATACGGTCAGGAGGGGTTATACGCCGGGGCGCGCTTCTACTCCACCACCAAGGGCATCTACAACCGCACCTGGGTGGGATACGATCGCAGCTTCTTCGACGGAACGCTGAACCTGCAGGCCGGAATGGTCTTCCACTACGACGGAACGGGCGTAGGAACACAACAAGTGGTGCAGCTTTCGGTCGACATACAGAAGGTGTTCGACCGTGAAAACAAAAACTAATTACAAGTTATATGGCAATCGAAACAAACGAAACACGCGAGAAATCGCTGAACTTCCTCGAAGAGATCATCGAAGAGTCCATCGCCAAGGGCGAAACCAGGGTGCAGACCCGATTTCCGCCCGAGCCCAACGGATATCTGCATATCGGCCACGCCAAGAGCATCTGCATCAACTTCGGCCTGGCCAAGAAGTACGGCGGTCTGTGCAACCTGCGCTTCGACGACACCAATCCCGTGAAGGAGGATGTGGAGTATGTAGACGCTATCAAGCAGGATATCAAATGGTTGGGCTTCGACTGGGCGTTGGAACGTTACGCTTCGGACTATTTCGACCAGCTCTTCGACTGGGCGGTCGTGCTCATCAAGAAGGGCCTGGCCTATGTCGACGACCAGACGCAGGAGCAGATCCGCGAGAACCGCGGAACGGTTTCGGTGCCGGGAACGCCTTCGCCTTTCAGCACCCGCTCGGTGGAGGAAAATCTCGATCTGTTCATGCGCATGAAGGCCGGGGAGTTCCCCGACGGAGCCCGCGTCCTGCGCGCCAAGATCGACATGGCTCACTCCAACATGTTCTTCCGCGACCCGATCCTCTACCGTATTCTGCACACCGAGCATCACCGCACGGGCGACAAGTGGTGCATCTACCCCATGTACGACTATGCGCACGGCCAGAGCGATTCCATAGAGCAGATCACCCACTCGATATGCACGCTGGAGTTCGACGTTCACCGTCCTCTCTACGACTGGTTTATCGAGGCGCTGGAGATCTACCCCTCACATCAGTATGAGTTCGCGCGCCTGAACCTCACCTACACGATGATGTCGAAGCGCAAGTTGCTTAAGCTCGTGCAGGAAAAGGCCGTCATGGGCTGGGACGACCCCCGCATGCCGACCATCTGCGCGCTGCGCCGCAAGGGTTACACGCCGGCTTCGGTGCGCAATTTCGCCGAAATGGTGGGTGTTGCCAAGCGCGACAACGTGATCGACCTGGGCAAACTGGAGTTCTGCGTACGCGAGGACCTCAACAAGGTTGCCGAGCGCCGCATGGCGGTTCTGAACCCGTTGAAGGTCGTAATTACCAACTACGAAGAAGGTCGCACCGAACTATTTTCGGCCGTAAACAACCCCGAGAACGAGGGTGCAGGAATACGCCAGGTACCGTTCTCGAACGTTATCTACATCGAGCGCGACGACTTCATGGAGGAACCTCCCAAGCAGTTCTTCCGTCTGCGCCCGGGCGGCGAGGTCCGGCTTCGCTACTCGTATCTGATCAAGTGCGAGGAGGTCGTCAAAGATACCGCGGGCAATATTACGGAGCTGCGCTGCACCTACGATCCGATGTCGGGCGAAGGTTCGTCGAGCGACGGACGCCGCGTGAAAGGCGTTATCCACTGGGTGTCGGCCAAAGATGCCGTGGAGGCAGAGGTTCGTCTGTTCAACCCCTTGTTTACCAAGGAAAACCCCGACGATTGCGAGGAGGGTCAGACCTGGGAGGACAACCTCAATCCGGAGTCGATGGTCAAGATCAAGGGTTATTTGGAGCCCTCGCTGCGCGAGGCTCCGGTCGGTCAGGCCGTGCAGTTCGAGCGCGTGGGTTATTTCTGCCCCGATACGGAGTCCACGCCCGAAAAACTGGTGTTCAACCGTACGGTGACGCTCAAGGATTCGTGGGCGAAGATCAATAAATAGGAATTTTCGTCATCGAAGAGAGGCGTTTGGAGTTTTCCAAACGCCTCTCTTATATAATGCCAAAAATGGTGCTTTTTTGATGTCATTCCGAGGAGGACAGAATGTCCGGCGTGGGAATCTGATTATTTGCAAGGCTTTGGCATATCATCAGATTGCCACGCTCACCTTCTTCGCTCGCAAAGACATACGATCACATCATCCGGCCGAAAATCGTCCGGCCGAAGAAATAGCGCATAACCACCGAGCCGCAGTAGATATTCCGCGAGGCCGAAGCCGGGTTTCCCGTGCGCGTTTCGCGCCGTTTGCGGGCCAGTGCGCCATGCCATTTGAAGAAGTCGCGGTAGGCGCGGAACACGGCGGCAAAATTATCCGCACGCCCCTGCACCAGGTAGGATAATGCCGCCAGGATATCGAGCGGCGGGCGCACGACGGCGACCACAGCGCGCTGTCCGGCCGGCGAACACTTCATAAGCATCGCGAGGTTGTTGCGGTGGTTGTAGAAGACCTTGCGCGGGGAGTCTGGTGCGAGCGTCCCACCGCCCAGGTGATAAACCTTGCTCGACGGTTCAATACGCACTCTGTATCCCGCCAGCTGCATGCGCCAGCAGAGGTCGATCTCCTCCATATGGGCGAAAAAATCGGCGTCGAAACCACCCAGCGCGCGGAACACGTCGGCCCGGCAGCAAAATGCGGCTCCCGATACCCAGAACACGTCGCGCGCGTCGTCATATTGCCCGTTGTCGGTCTCGATCGTGCGCAGGATGCGCCCGCGGCAGAACGGATAGCCCAGGTAGTCGATAAAACCGCCCGAGGCGCCGGCGTATTCGAATTTGGTACGGTCGTCGTATGAGATGAGCTTCGGAGCCACAGCCGCAATATCGGGATTTTTATCGAGCGTGTCGATTAGCGGTTCCAGCCATCCTGCGGGTGTTTCGACGTCGGAATTCAGAAGGATAAAATAATCGGCCTCGATTTGCGACAGAGCTCGGTTGTAGCCGCCGGCGAAGCCATAGTTGGCATCGAGACTCACAACCTCGACCGACGGGAATTCGGCCACCAGAACGGCAACGGAATCGTCGGTCGACCCGTTGTCGGCCACCACGACCCCCACTCCCGGGGGAGCCGCGGTCACGACGCTGGGCAGAAAGCGGCGCAGATGCGCTGCTCCGTTCCAGTTGAGTATGACTATTTTAGTTAGGGACATAATCACGTTTGCGCTTCCAGCGGCGGTGCGACCAAACCCACAATTCGGGATGCTCGACAATCATTTTCTCGAGCTTACGCACATATCGTTCCGTAACTTCGTTGGGGGCAACCTCCTCGACGCCGTCGTGGATCAGTTCGAACGATATGCGGTAGCATCCGCGGGCCGTGCGGGCAAAATGGGCAAAATAGATGGGTAATTTACATTTCAGGGCGAGCTGCTCGGCGCCGTCGAAAAACATGGTGTCCTGATTGAGGAACCGGAACCAATGGGCGTTGGGTTTTCGGTAGGGGCTCTGGTCGGAGATAAGGCCTATGACCAGTCGGCGGCCTTTTATGCCCTGCTCGCGGTTGCGGAGGTAGAAGCGCATGGTCTCTTTCATGGGCACGGTCTGCGAATACTCGAAACGGCGCAGGCGCGCGTAGAGATGCTCCATGACATTGTTGGCCAGAGGATGATAGACAGCCACCGTGTGCTGCGAATGGTCGAAAGCGCCCCAGTAGGAACAATATTCCCAACATCCGTAATGCGCGGCCATTGCAACCCAGTCTTTGCCGGCCACGGCGCGGCGGTGTTCGTCCTCATTCTCAACCGAGAGGTAACGGTGGATCTTCTCCTCGGTGATGCCCGCCATGTTGATCGTGCAGACTATGGCTTCGGCCAGCGTATTGTAGCAGCCGCGGCGTATGACACCCAGTTCACGGTCGCTTTTTTCGGGGAACGAATTGCGCAGGTTCATGTTTATAACTCCTCGGCGATAGCGCACGATATAGCACAGCACGAAATAGAAGAACGGCTGCGCGACGTAGAATTTAAACCAGTAGGGCATCATGGCGAAGATACGCGCCTTGAACCATATGATTTCGAGCGCGGCCCGCTGCCAGATAGTAAGATCGTTATTCATAAGTTACTCTTCTTCGGTTTGTTCATTGTCTGCGCCGCGTTTAAGTTTGGGTTTACCCGCCACGACGACCACGAATTCGCCCTTGGGCTCCGTGGATTTGAAATGTGCAAGGACCTCATCGACGCTGCCGCGCACGGTCTGTTCGAACTTCTTGGTTATCTCGCGCGACACCGACACCCGGCGGTCCGGACCGAACACCTCGGCGAACTGCTCGAGGCACTTGACGATGCGGTAGGGCGATTCGTAGAATATCATCGTGCGCTCCTCTTCGGAGAGAGAGGCGAGGTGCTTGGAGCGCCCCTTTTTCTGGGGAAGGAAGCCCTCGAAGCAGAACCGGTCGCTGGGAAAACCACTCTGCACCAGCGCGGGGATCAAAGCTGTGGCGCCGGGGAGCGTTTCGACCTCGACGCCTGCTTCGACGCACGTGCGCACCAGCAGAAACCCGGGGTCGGAGATGCCCGGCGTGCCGGCGTCCGAGACCAGCGCCACATTACGGCCCTCGGCGATCGACTCGGCGACGCGCTGGACCGTAGCGTGTTCGTTGAACTTATGATGGGAGTGGAGCTTCTTCTCGATACCGAGGTGCTTCAAAAGGAACGCCGACGTGCGGGTATCCTCGGCCAGGATGAAGTCGACCTCGCGCAGCACGTTTATCGCGCGCAGCGTGATGTCGTCGAGGTTACCGATGGGCGTGGGTACGATATAGAGTTTGGCCATGCGGCTATGCGAATTTGCGTTCGAGCAGATCCATCAGCAGCTTTGCACCATCGGAATTGGGGTTCCAGGCGTAGTTTTCAGCGATATAGATCATGCAGTCGTCGAGGTCGTCGAAGCAGTTGAGTTTGTCCAATGCCTTGTCGTAGGCCTTGCCGTTGCCCTCGAAGAGGTCGCGGATCATCAGAAATTTATCGTTGATGCCCACCGCGCGATGCAGGTCGGCGACCGGCTCCTGGCGGCGCAACTCCGACGCCATGTCGCGCGGAGGCGTTATCGAATCGGAGAGCGTCTGCACATCGTGATTCATCACGTCGCCAAGCACGAGGCCCGTGGGGGTCATCTCGGCTTCGAATTTACGTTCAACCTCCACGGCTATGATCTCGGGATCGGGCTGGACAATCTCGATAACATGCTCCTCCTCTATGGGTTCGATCATATCGGCGACCGTTTCGGCTGTAAATACCTCGACCAGTTCGTCTTCCGACAATTCGACGGGAACGGGCTCCCCGGCCGGCGTTTCGGCGGATGCAGGTTCTTCTGCGGGCGCCGCGGGCTGCGGACCTTTTTCCTCGGTGTTGTAGAGCGACATGATGACCCGCTGGCGACGGCGGTGGCCCGACTCGACCTCGACGTCGAACAAAGCACCGGATGCAGACTCGAACTGGGGGGCAGCAGCCGGCTCTGCAGCGGGTTCTGCCACAGGGGCAGGTTCGCGTGCCGCTTCGGGCTGCGTCTCCTCCGGATCGGCGTCGAGCGACAGCACCTCGCCGAGGTCTATTTCGACAACAATTTCTTTTTCAGCCGCTTCAATATCCACACCCACAGCCTCGCAAAAGCGCACGGCCTCGTAGAGCGCGCGCAATTTTTCGAGCACGATATCGCGCTCGACGGTCGTTATCTGATTCTGCGTGTCCCAGCCGCCGACAAGCGCCGAGAGCTTCTGCAATTCACTTCTGATATCTTTAATCTCCATAACCGGAATTAGCTTTTTCAATCGGGAACAAATATAGTGAAAGCCGAGCGCATAGCCAAATTTATTTGGGCTATGCCGGTGCGCGTCCTATATTCCTCAAAGGTAGTGAAATTTTATGAACGCACATAGCGGACACCTATTTGTAAGAGAAAATACCCTGCCGGATTCCGTGATTGCGAAAGATTGTGTATCTTTGTGCTGCGAAACAAAAAACAACGAAATAAATGGCATTACAATGCGGTATCGTGGGTCTGCCCAACGTGGGCAAATCGACGCTTTTCAACTGCCTGTCCAACGCGAAAGCGCAGGCGGCGAACTTCCCTTTCTGCACCATCGAGCCCAATGTGGGCGTGATCACGGTCCCCGACCAGCGGCTTATAAAGCTCGCCGAGATAAGCAAACCCAAGCGTATCGTCCCGACGACGATCGAGATCGTCGACATCGCGGGTCTTGTCAAGGGCGCGTCGAAGGGCGAAGGTCTGGGCAATAAGTTTTTGGCTAACATTCGCAACACCAACGCTATAATCCATGTTCTGCGTTGCTTCGAAAACGATAATATTACCCATGTCGACGGTTCGATAGACCCTCTGCGCGACAAGGGCATTATCGACACCGAGCTGCAGATCAAAGACCTCGAGACGATCGAAAACCGTCTGGGCAAAACCCAGAAGCAGGCGGCCGTTGGCGGCGACAAGACCGCGAAGCGCACCGTCGAGTTGCTATTGCAGTACAAATCGGTTCTGGAGCAGGGTTTGAGTGCCCGCACCGTCGAATTGGAGAAAGAGGACCACAAGCTTGTGGCTGACCTCAACCTGCTGACTGACAAACCGGTGTTGTATGTCTGTAATGTCGACGAAAAGAGCGCCGCGAGCGGCAATGCCTTTACCGAGGCCGTTCGCAAAGCCATCGCCGACGAAAAAGCCGAGATGCTGATCATCGCGGCAGCCACCGAGGCCGACATCGCCGAACTGGAGAGCTACGACGAGCGCCAGATGTTCCTCGAAGACCTCGGTCTGCAGGAGTCGGGCGTCGCACGACTGATAAATTCGGCCTATAAATTGCTGAATCTCGAAACGTATTTCACCACCGGAGTCGAGGAGACCCGCGCCTGGACTTACAGCCACGGAATGAAGGCTCCGCAGGCGGCGGCCGTCATTCACACCGACTTCGAAAAAGGATTCATCCGCGCCGAGGTCATAAAATACGCCGACTTCATGGCCCTGGGTTCGGAGAAGGCGTGCCGCGATGCGGGAAAATTGAGCGTCGAGGGCAAGGAATACATCGTTCAGGATGGTGATATCATGCACTTCCTGTTCAACGTTTAAGAGCTTCTTAAACCTAAAAAAAACATACAGCTATGAAGAGTTCGAAGTACATCCTTATCGCCGTCGCGGCCATCGTATGCGCCGTGGTTCTGGGCCGCGCCTACACCTACAAATACCGTTCGCAGGACACGATCGTCGTGACGGGTCTGGGTGAAACCGAATTCAAATCCGACCTCATAGTCTGGAGCGGCACGCTCACGGCCGAAGCTCCCAACGCCGCGGCCGGATATGCACAGATCGAGGCCAGCAAAGAGAAAGTGCAGCAGTATTTCGTTCAGAAAGGACTCCCTGCAAACTCCGTGGTCTTCGAATTCGTAAACGTCAACAAGCAATACACCGCAGTATATAACGCCAACGGCAACTGGGCCGGACAGCGTTTTTCGGGCTATGAGCTGCGCCAGCGGTTCACCATAGAGTCTTCGGAGGTGGAGAAGGTCGAGACGATCTCGCGCGAGATATCGTCGCTCATAGCGCAGGGTGTGTCGATCGAAGCCTACGCTCCCGACTACTACTACACCAAGCTCGACGACGTGAAGATCGGCCTTATCGAAAAGGCTTCGGCCGACGCACGCAACCGTGCCGAAAAGATCGCCGTGAACGCCGGAACCAAGATCGGCAAAGTGGCCTCGGCTCGCATGGGCGTATTCCAGATCACGGGCGCCAATACCAACGAGGAGTTTTCGGCCGGAGGTTCGTTCAACACCTCGAGCCGCAACAAAAAGGCGCGCATAACAATGCGCATCGAATACCGCGTAAAATAGCTCCGGCAGCCATGGGAATGCTCGACGGCATAGTCCTCCCGCAGGAGTTGTCGGACGTGCTCGACACGCCCTACAAAGCCCTGTGGATCGCATTGCTCGTCACGGCCGTGACGCTGATAATCGGAGCTTTTGTGCTCGGAGTCCGCGGGCGGCGCAGGAGGAATAAACAAGGACCGCAAAGATGAATAACCGGCAGTGAAGCAGTTAGGCGATATTGTTTTTTCCAAATGGACCGAAGGTCTGTTCTTCGTGCTGCTGATCGCCTGCGCCAGCACGCACAATAGCACCTTGTGGATGGTAGCCTATGTGTTCGGGGCAGCAGTGATTACCGCAGGGCTCGCATACGGCATCGCAGTACTATGTCGCGCGAAAAATGCGTGGTATAAATTCCCCGCGACACCCGAGTATGTAGAATATGCCCGCCGCAAGAGTGAAGAATTGGAGAATACCGACAAGAATAAATTATACAAATAAATGGAAAGACCAGTAAGAGTGCGCTTCGCACCCAGCCCCACGGGCCCGTTGCATATCGGCGGCGTGCGCACTGCCCTTTACAACTACCTCTTCGCGCGCCAGAGAGGCGGCAAAATGATCCTGCGCATCGAGGATACCGATTCGCAGCGCTTTGTCCCCGGAGCCGAGGATTACATCATCGAATCGCTGCGCTGGAGCGGCATCGAGATCGACGAGGGCGTAGGCGTGGGAGGTCCCCATGCGCCCTACCGTCAGAGTGAGCGCCGCGAAATATATCTCCGATATGCCACGCAGCTCGTAGAGGCCGGATGGGCTTACTATGCGTTCGACACAGCCGAGGAGCTCGAGGTTTTGCGCACCGAGGCCGAGGGTCGCGGTGAAGCGTTTGCCTATAATTTTGCCGTGCGCGAGAAATTAGCCACATCGCTGGTACTGCCGGCTAATGAGGTGCAGGCGCGCATTGCACGCGGCGACCAATGGGTTGTCCGCTTCCGGATGCCAGAGAACGAGATCGTGGAGATGGATGACCTGATCCGCGGCCATGTGGAGGTCAACACCTCGACGCTGGACGACAAGGTGCTCTATAAATCGGCCGACGCGCTGCCCACTTACCACCTCGCAAACATTGTCGACGACCACCTGATGGAGATCTCGCATGTGATTCGCGGCGAGGAGTGGCTGCCTTCGCTGCCGCTGCATTACCTTCTATATAAGGCTTTCGGCTGGACGTCTACTCAACCGGAATTTGCACATCTTCCGCTGCTGTTGAAGCCCACGGGCGGCGGCAAACTCTCGAAGAGGGACGGCGACAAAATGGGATTCCCGGTTTTCCCGCTGTTCTGGCAGTCGCCCACGGGCGAGACGGCCCGCGGATATCGTGAGGACGGATATTTCCCCGAGGCGTTCATCAATATGCTCGCGCTGCTGGGCTGGAACCCCGGCACGGAGCAGGAGATTTTTTCGATGCAGGAGCTGATCGACAGCTTCTCGCTCGACCGCGTGTCGAAATCGGGAGCACGTTTTCAGCCTGACAAGGCGCAGTGGTTCAACGCACAGTATATGCATCATAAGACCGACGCGGAGCTTGCCGTGTTGTATCAGCCGATTCTGCGCGAGCACGGCATCGACGTTTCGGACGAGGTTGCGGGACGCGCCGCGGGCATTATGAAGGAGCGCGCGACGTTTATCACCGACCTTTGGGATCTGACGTCGTTCTTCTTCGTAGCTCCCGCCGAATACGAGGAGAAGCAGGCCAGGAAATACTGGAAAGGCAGCAATCCCGAAATTCTCGCAGAACTGCGCGGAGTTTTGGCCGCGATCGGCGATTTTTCGCTCGAAAATACCGAGCACACGGTTCACGCATGGATCGAGGCGAAAGGTTACGGCATGGGCCAGGTGATGAACACCCTGCGTCTGGCGCTTGTAGGCGCAGGCAAAGGCCCCGGCATGTACGACGTGACGTCGTTCATCGGCAAGGAGGAGACTCTGCGCCGCATCGATTACATTCTGGCAAATTTAAAACCCGCAGAATAATGGTAAATATCGAACAGCACGTATGGGGCATGACGCCCGAGGGCGAGGCGATCATACTCTACACCATGCGCAATGCCAAGGGCGCGCAGGTGCAGATCACAAATTTCGGCGCGGCGATCGTCGCCATCAAAGTTCCCGACCGCGAGGGCCGCATGGCCGACGTGGCGCTTGGATATAAGCACCCCGAGGGCTATTTCTTCGACGGTGCGGCATCGGGCAAGAGCGTGGGCCGCGTGGCCAACCGCATCGCTTTCGGCCGCATGACCATCGAGGGCGTGGAGTACGCGATGGAGGTCAACAACGGCCCCAACCACCTGCACGGCGGCACGAAAGGCTTCGCCAACCTCCTGTGGGAGAGCCGCGTGGAAACTAATCGTGTGGTTATGTCTTTGGTGTCGGAGGACGGCGATCAGAACTATCCCGGCGAACTTACGGTCGAGGCTATTTTCGATTTCGACGATGAGAATGCCCTGGAGATCACCTATCTCGCTGCGACGGACAAGACCACGGTCGTGAATATGACCAACCACGTCTATTTCAACCTCGCGGGCGAGGACAGCGGCTCGGTGCTCGACCATGAGTTGCGCCTCAACAGCTCGAAGATCCTCGAGATGAACGAGCGTCAGATACCCACCGGCAAGGTACTCGACGTGGCAGGCACGCCCCAGGATTTCCGTGCGTTCCGCGCGTTCCGCCCCGGTATCGAGGCTGAATTCAACCATATCCGCGATTTTCGCGGCTACGACCATCCGTTCGTGATCGACGGCTGGCAAGCGAACATTCTGGGTGAGGTCGGCGAACTGCGCGAGCAGACCTCGGGACGCTGCGTGAAGGTGCTTTCGTCGCAGCCGAGCGTGATGATCTACACCGGCAACTGGCTGGCTGGCGGATGCCCCGAGACCAAATCGGGACGCCGCTACAATGGCTACGACGGCGTGGCGATCGAGTGTCAGAACTACCCCGATGCCATCAACCACCCCGAATTCCCCTCGCCCATTTTGCGTCCGGGCGAGAAATACTGCCAGAAAATAGTTTTCCAGTTCGGAACGTTCTAATCGACCGCAACATACAACAAGAAAATCCCTGTATCGGTTAAGGTGCGGGGATTTTTTATTGGTTTGCCATTGCGAGCATAGTGAGCGTGGCAATCTGATTACCTGCACCACTTTATACATCATCGGATTGCCACGTCGGCCCTACAAACCCTCTCGCAATGACATGCCGGAAGGTTTTCGGCTTGCGAAGTAAGCCGGCAGGTCGCAGCTCCGACATGCGAACGTTTTCGGTAAGTGAGGGCCGAACGAGCTTGTTCGTTCGGCCGAACGCAGAAAACGAGGGCGAAGCCAAGGCCTGCATCATCACTTCATGCCGAGCATTCCACCGCGAACTACGGCCTGAAAACGAACCCATTATAAGCGCGCCCGCGATTTCTAATTTTTAATCCTTAATTTTTCATTTTTAATTCGTACTTTTGTACCCGATATTCCAAAGGGGTGCCTTACTATCAGGCTGAGATTATACCCATTGAACCGGACACGGGTAATGCCGAAACCGGGACGCATAATCCAATAAACGCCCCTTTTCAGTTCTTAACCCGGAAGCCGTCGAGGCCTCCTAAAAGTTTAAACATGAAAAGGCATTTTTCATCACTCATCGCGGCAGCAATGATCTGCTCCGCAACAACCGGACGCGCCGAGGAGGAGGCGCCCAAAGATTCCGTGCGCATCTACCGTTTGCAGGAGATCGAAGTCACCGCCACGCGCGCAACACCAAAGAGCCCCGTGGCCTACACCGATCTCACGCGCAGCGACATCGCGGCAAATAACTATGGCCGGGACATTCCGTTCCTGCTGATGCTCACGCCGTCGGTCATCGCAACCTCCGAAACCGGCGTCGGCATCGGCGCAACGTCGATGCGCATGCGCGGAACCGATGCCACGCGCCTCAACGTCACCGCCAACGGCGTACCGCTCAACAATCCCGATTCGCACGCCATGTACTGGTACGACACGCCCGACCTGATCTCGTCGGTGGGCTCGGTGCAGGTGCAGCGCGGCGCGGGAGTTTCGACCAACGGCACGGGGGCCTTCGGCGGGGCCGTGAACATGACTACTGCAGCACTCTCGACCGAATTCGAAGGCGACGCATCGCTCTCCTACGGCTCCTACAGCACCAACAAACAGGCTGTGCACATAGGTTCAGGGCTTATGGGCGGCCACTGGGTAGTCGACGCGCGCTTAAGCCACATCGGTTCGGACGGCTATATCGACCGCGGCGCCACGGACCTCAAATCGTATATGTTCCAGGGGGCCTACTACAACGGCAACAGCATGCTGAAACTGACCTCATTCGGCGGCAAGGCCGTAACGAATCTCACCTATAACGGCGCCACGAAGGACGAGATGAAAAACAACGGTCGCCGCTACAACAGCAGCGGCATGTACAAAACCTCGGACGCCTATTCCCACCGCATCTGGAACAGCGAGGCGGGCGAATGGCAGCAGGTGAACTACTACTACGACCAGACCGATAACTACCTGCAATTCAACAACCAGCTGCTGTTCAACCATCGTTTCAATGACCGCTGGGAGATGAACGCCACAGGGTTCTACACCTATGGCTACGGCTACTACAAGCAGTATAAGGACGATGCGAAACTGATCGAAAACGGTTTTTCGCCCGCCGACGCACTCACCCCCGACGGCAGCAAGATCAAAAAAGACCTTATCCGCGAGAAACTTATGCGCAACCATTTCGGCGGTGTGAACGCCTCGGTGCACTATACCGCGGAGCGTGTGGATTTCGCATTCGGAGGCTCGTGGAGCTACTACACATGTCCCCACTGGGGCGAGCAGAAATGGGTGCAGGACTCGCCGCAGGGCTTTACGAAGGGAATGCGCTGGTACGACAACGACGCCACAAAACAGGACGCCAACCTCTTCGCACGACTGAACATAGAACTTGCGAAGGGGCTGAACGTCTCGGCCGACATGCAATACCGCCGCGTGCACTACAAAGCAGCGGGGGTGAACGACAACTACGACTATTCGACCGAGGCCATGCAGACATTCGACGTCGACGAGACCTACGATTTTCTCAATCCCCGCGTCGGCGCGACCTGGAATTTTGCCCGCAACCACACCCTCTTCGCGTCGTTCGCCATAGCGCAGAAAGAGCCCACGCGCGACGACTTCACCGACCGGTTCCGCGAGGTATACCCCCGCGCCGAGAAGCTCTTCGACTATGAGATCGGCTATCAGTTCGCCAGCCGCTACGCTTCGGCGGGCGTGAATCTCTACTACATGGTCTATCACGACCAGCTGGTACAGACCGGGCAGATAAACGACAGCGGCGACGCGCTCAACACGAACGTCCCGGACAGCTACCGCCGCGGCGTGGAGCTCACGGCCGCAGTGCGCCCCTCCGGCTGGCTGACCATAAGCGCCAACGCCACGTTCTCGCAGAACCGCATCGAGAATTACACCAACCGCGTGACCACCGACTGGGCCGGCAACTACAAAGACACCTACATGGGCACGACGCGCATCTCGTACGCGCCCGAAATAATGGGCACATTCATCGTGGATTTCCATTACAAGGGATTCGAGGCGGTATTCCACACGCAATCTGTCGGAGAGCAATATTTCGTCAATTATTCGAATCCGAATATGAGGCTCGACGCATACAGCGTCTCGAACCTCGCTCTGGCCTACACCATGCACACCAAGGCGGCGCGGAGCGTACGCTTCGGGGTAACGGTCTACAACCTCTTCAACAGGGAATATTGCAGCAACGGGTACGGATATTCGGCGGTCTACGGTGAGGAGCAGTACGACCTGGCATATTATTTTCCGCAGGCGCCGATCAATGTGCTGGCGAATGTGACGGTGAAATTCTGATTTCTGTAAGCGCCTGTCGTCGTTTTTTAGTTGCAACCCGCGGCAGACCGATAGATAAGAAACAGATAGCAGGCCTCTGCAGGGCGGGGCTGCGGCCTGCCGGCAGTCTTTCAAAAGCCCGCCGAAGAACAAACCTAAAAACAAAAAACTATGGACCTTAAACTCACTCTTCAGATCATCGGAGTAGTCCTCGGGCTGCTCTACCTGTTTCTTGAGTACCGCGCAGACATTCGTCTGTGGGTCGTGGGGCTCATTATGCCCATAGTTCACGGCACGCTTTACTACCAATCGGGGCTCTACGCCGACGCCTCGATGCAGGCGTACTACATTCTGGCGGGTCTCTATGGCTGGATCGTGTGGCACAACGCTCCGCGGAACAAGTCGAAATCGGCATGCATCAAGCACACGCCGTGGCGTCTGGTTCCGCTGCTGGCGGCAGTCTACGCCGTGGCTCACGCGGGTATCTACATGCTGCTCGTGAGTTTTACCAACAGCACCGTGCCGTTTTGGGACTCGATGACCACGGCGGCGAGCATCGTGGCGCTGTGGATGCTCTCGCGCAAGTACGTCGAGCAGTGGCTCGTATGGCTCGCGGTGGACATTGTGTGCGTCGGGCTGTATGCTTACAAAGGAATACCTTTCACAGCGGGATTATACGCGGTATATTCGCTGTTGGCTTTTGCGGGCTACATTCGCTGGTATAACGTCGTGGCACGCAGAAAACAGCGAATAGAAAGGCGGAGGAAGCGAAGAGAAAAGAATAAAGTCTAAAAAAGCAAAGGTGAAAAGCATAACGCTTTTCACCTTTTTATTTGTCGGACAGCGGGTGTTCCTCGACGTACCGGAGTATCTCGTCGCGCAGAACCCGCGGCGTCACGCCCCGCAGCACAAGCATATACGAATTACGGATCTGCTCGCGGATAAAGACGTCGGGCAGGTCGCCCGTGGTGTAGACGTCGTTCCAGTGGGCCTTGCTGAAGTGCCACGCCGGGGTGATCTCCGCATAGCGTTCGCGCAGGGCAACGGCCTCCGCGGCGTCGCATTTCACCGCCACGCGGTTGAATGCCACCATATCGGCGCAGGCATACATCTTGCCACCGACCTTATAGACCAGTGTCGTTTCGTCGAACGGCGTCGACTCTTCGGTCATGGGCAGCGACAGACAGTAGTCGCGAAAATCCAATACGTCCATAAAACTTACGTTATTTGAGGTAAATTTATAAAAATTCTGGCACATGGATTGCTCAATCGCAGAAAGTAAACCAAAATCAGGATAATAATGAAAAAGTTACTTGTTTCAGCAGCGCTTCTGGTGTTCGCCGCAGCTATGCTGGCCTCATGTTCGCAGCGTCAGAAATGGACCGCAGAGCAGCGTAAAGATATGCGCGAAATACTGCACAGCTACCGCGAGATGATCTATGTCGACGATCTCACGGACACCGAATTCACCCAGTTCGCCAACGGCGTGGTTTCTGCGCTCGAAGCCCGATATCCCTCATACCAGGCACTCGCGACCATGCCTGCCGTAGCCGACACGGTCGACGTCGCCGTAGTTGCGGCCATCGTCGAACACCTGGAGGCAGATGCGCGCAATATCCGCCACGTCTACCCCTATAACTTTCTCGTGGCCCAGGGCGTGCTTCCGGCAGGCCTCGACCACGACCAGCAGCGGGCGTTCTATAAATGTCTCGCAGGCAAGATCTACAACTGCTACACTTCGGAGAGGGCATTCGTCGACGCCATAATGGCCGGCACCGTGGAACCTGTGAACATGAGGGCTATGCAGGCTGCATGCGCCGACGAACTCTTCGGCTGGACGCTCACCGAGGTCGACCTTATCGAGAGCCTGGAATAGCGCGCCACACCATATTATCTATCAAAAGCCCGGCTTACATTTGCAGCCGGGCTTTTCGGTATCAGTTGCCGGTCGGGTTCTGCTGGTCGTAGAACTTTTTGCCCACCACGATGCGTATGGCCCGGTGAAGGATTGTGAATTCGAGGGGCGTTTCGCCCAGCAATTCGCCGTCGACTTCGACCGAAACCTCGGGCGAGGACTCTATACGTATGCGGCTGCCGCGCTTTTGCAGAATGTGGCGGATGCGGTAGATACCGCCGTTGAAGAGGTAGTGGAAGCGGAACAGAATATGCCAGAAGTGGATCGGGCGGATGAGCGACAGGTCGAGCTGTCCGTCGTCGGCAACAGCCGCGGGGAGCTGCTGCATACCGCCGACATTGTATTTGCCGATACCCACGGCGATGCTCAACAGCAGGTTGTTATAGACCAAACGGTCGTCGACCCACACCTTCATACCGGTCGATTTGTAACCGAAGAAAGAGTATATGAGGCATCGCAGGTAGCGCCAGCGGCTTGTGCGGCCTTTCTTTTTGAGGTGCGAGGCACGGCGGACGACATGCGCGTCGAAGCCCGCGCCCGCGACGTTGGCCATATAGCGGTGCTGACGGTAGTGCGACTCCTCGTAGGAGACCACGCCCACGTCCTGCAGAAATGAGTATCCCTCGCCGATGGCGCGCACGGCATCCTGATAGCGGCTCGAAATGCCGAACGAACGTACCCAGTCATAGCCCGTGCCGACAGCGATGACCGCCAGCAGAATCTCATCGGGACGAACCTCCTGCTGAATGAAGAGTCCGTTTACAACTTCGTGCTGCGTGCCGTCGCCGCCCACCACAATGATATGTCGGTAGCCCTCCTTCACAGCGCACACGGTGAGTTCCGTGGCGTGGAACTTATGTTCGGTGAAGACCGGCTCGCAGACAATATGCGCATCGCGCAGATGTTTCGATATCTGCGGAAAATCGTCAAGCCCGCGGCCGCGGCCGGCCACGGGATTGACAATGACGAACCATCTTGTAGTCTCGTTATCCACGCGATCTATTTTTGGGGCGCATTGCCCAGCGTGTGGACAAGGAACTCATAGAACTTGCCCACCGAGGCGATCTCGACCTTCTCGTCGGGCGAGTGGGGATAGCGGATCGTAGGGCCGAACGAGATCATATCCATCTTGGGATAGTTCGTGCCGATGATTCCGCACTCCAGACCGGCGTGGATAGCCGTCACGACGGGTTCTTTCTTATAGAGGGCCTTGTAAGAGGCTGTCATGGCTTTCAGGATCGGCGACTCCATGTTGGGGTTCCAGCCGTCGTAGCTGCCCGAAAGCTGGACCTTGGCGCCGGCGAGCTCGAATACGGCCGAAATGGCTTCGCCCAGAGCTACCTTTTCTGTATTTACCGAGCTGCGCAGCAAGCACTGCAGTTTGACGGTCTTGCCATCGGACACCACGCGGGCGAGGTTGGTCGAGGTCTGCACCAGTCCCGGCATCGAAACCGACATGCGCACCACGCCGTCGGGGCATCCGACGACGGCCTTCATAAGGCGTGCGGCGACCTCTTTGTCGATCATCTGCCCAGGGGCTTCGCACTCTTTGATCTTGATCGAAACGGTGTCCTCGATGCCTGCGAATTCGGCTTTGATCGTCTTTTCGTAGGCTTTGAGCTCCTTGGCGAAGGTTTCGTAGTCCTTGGTTTTGACCATCACAACCGCTTCGGCCTCGCGCGGTATGGCGTTGCGCAGACCTCCGCCGTCGACCGAGCAGAGAAGCACTTCGCACTGGGCGGCCGCGGCGTTCAGGAAGCGGAACAACACCTTATTGGCGTTGGCGCGCTGGGCCACGATCTGAATGCCCGAGTGGCCGCCTTTGAGGCCTTTGACGTTTATTTTAGCTGCCGTGTAGTTGCGCGCGGGAGCGGCTGCAGCGGTATATTTGAATGCGATATTGGCGTCGAGTCCTCCGGCGCAGCCCACGAACAGTTCGCCCTCGTCCTCCGAGTCGAGGTTCAGCAGTATCTCGCCGTGCAGCAGGCCCTTTTTCAGGCCGAAAGCGCCGTCCATGCCCGTCTCCTCGGTGGCCGTGAAGAGCGCCTCGAGCGGACCATGTACGATCTTATCGTCCTCCAGAACAGCCAGGACGGCCGCCGCGCCGATGCCGTTGTCGGCGCCGAGCGTCGTGCCGTCGGCCGTGACCCATTCGCCGTCGATATAGGCCTCGATGGGGTCTTTCACGAAGTCGAACTTCTTGTCGTTGTTCTTCTGCGGAACCATGTCGAGGTGAGCCTGCAGGACGAGGCCTTTGCGATCCTCCATGCCTTTGGTGGCAGCCTTGCGGATGTAGACGTTATGCGCGGCGTCCTCCTTCCACTCCAGGCCTTTGGCCTTGGCGAAGTCGATGACGTATTTGCGGATCTTCTCCTCGTGCGACGAGGGGTGCGGAATGCGGCATATCTCCGCGAAATGTTTCCAGACGAGCGCCGGTTTGAGCGCAGAAATGTTCTTATCCATGGGACATTCTATTTTAAGTTAATTTCGGTTTATCAGTTCTGGGTCGCAGTTCGCTGGGGGCTTCTTGAAACGGAGCTTCGCGAAGTGTAAAGCGGGCCTCCGCGGGACGGATCTGCGGCCCGCCGGCTCGCTACGCGAGCCGAAAAGCACCTTACTCTTCTTTCTCGGTATGTTTATCGAACGCGTCGACGATATGTTTCACCAGCGGGTGGCGCACGATATCGCGTTTGTCGAACTCCACGATGCCGATGCCTTTCACTCCTTCGAGTATCTTCATCGTGCGGACCAGTCCGCTGTCGGACTTCTTCGGCAGGTCGATCTGTGTCACGGCGCCCGTGACGATGAACCTGGCGCTGCGGCCCATGCGCGTGAGGAACATCTTTATTTGCGAGAGCGTGGTATTCTGGGCTTCGTCGAGGATCACGAATGCATTGTCGAGCGTGCGGCCTCGCATGTAGGCCAGCGGCGCTATCTGCACCGTACCCTCCTCGAGGTATTTTATCAGTTTGGCCGGCGGGATCATGTCGTTGAGTGCATCGTACAAAGGTTGCAGATAAGGGTCGAGTTTCTCCTTCATGTCGCCGGGCAGGAAGCCCAGCTTTTCGCCCGCCTCGACGGCCGGACGCGTGAGGATGATGCGCCTCACCTCCTTCTCTTTCAGCGCACGCACAGCCAGGGCGATGGCCGTGTAGGTTTTTCCCGAACCCGCAGGGCCTACGGCAAGCAGCAAGTCGTTCTTGGCATAGAGGTCGACCAGACGCTGCTGATTGACCGTCCGCGCGCGGACTATGTTGCCGTTGTTGCCGAAGACGATGACGTCTTTGTCGACAGGAGTCTCATTATGCACGATGCTGCCGCCCGAGAAGCACTGGTCGACGACCTGCGACGAGATATGGCCGTATTTAACATAGTAGGCCTCCAATCCCTCCACGCGCTTCGCGAAGCGCTCGGCATCGGCCTCGGGGCCTAATACCTTGAGCGACGAGCCCCGCGCTATGATCTTGAGCTGGGGGTGCAGCGACTTTATCTGCTCGAGGTAGACATTCTGCGCACCATAGAGTTCGCGCGGGTCTACGCCCTCGATTATGATCTCCTTACCGACATTTTCCGTCATACGTTAAAAAACATATCCAAAGCTTAATGCTACATTCCACGAAGTGAGGTCTTTGAGTACCGCGCCGTTAGGCAGCACCACATCTTCTTTGCCCTTGAACTGGCCGTTGTAGCGCAGGTCGATGAGCGAATGACCCAGTGCAACTCCTATGCCTGCCGTGTAGGACATCGTAGGGCGTATGCGCCCGAAGTCGAGCAGATCGTCGCCCGACTTCTCTTTGCAGTCGTTCATGACCGTAAAAACCGGGCCCGCATAGAGCCGGAAAGGCTTCAGCAGGCGCAGCGAGACGAGGATCGGCACGTCGATAGAATTCGATTTGATGTTGACCTCCTTACCGGCGGCGCCTTTGATGCGCACGCCGTGGCGCACGTAGAGAATCTGCGGCTCGATGGCGTAGGCCCCGAAATTCGCAGCCATGATGATGCCGGCCTGCCAGCCCAGCTTATTTTTCACGTCGACGCCAAGTTCGGAGGTGCTGAAGTCGGCGAGGTTGAGTCCGGCCATCGCGCCCCATTCGAATTTCACGCGCGAGCGGGAGCCGCCGTACTGTGCCAATGCAGGCGTGACGCATGCAGCGAGAAGGAGTGTTAAAAAGATCTTACGCATATTTTATTTAAGTTTGAGTTTCACAGAAGCCCAGAGCATATAGCCTATGCACGCGCCCACGAACAGCATCCCGAGATGCGGATTGCCCGACCAGCGGATGATCGCGCCGCACACGGGACCCGACACGGCGCCCGCCGAGATCGCCATGATCATCAGTCCGGCCACCTCGTTGGCCTTGTCGGCGACGGCCTTGGTGGCCACGGCATAGAACGTGGCGAAGACGCAGGCCATGGCGAATCCGAGGATACCCACGGCGGCATAGATCGCGGCCTCGTTGCGCACGAAAAGCAATGCGGCGCACAGGGCCAGGGCCAGGATCATATTGAGGCGCAGGTATTTGACGTCGGAGTAACGTACCAGCACCACCGCGCCAATCAGCGTTCCGACAATGCGGCAGGCATAGAACCCGGTGGTGGTGAGAATCGAACCCTCGCTGTCGATAAGGCGCACCGAAAGGAACCCGATGCCCACGTCGGCGGCGATGAAGCACACGATGCCGAGAGTACAGATGAGCACCGTGGAGTTTTTCAGCAACGAGAAGCAGTCGGCCATACCCGCGGTCTTTGCGGCGCGCGGAGGTTCGGCGACCGTCGTGAGCTGCAACCACACGCCGCCGACGACCGTAAGCGCGGCATAGATCGGCAGCAGCAGGCGCCAGGAACCGGTGGCGGCGACCAGTCCGGTGACGATAGGCGCCAGCAGCAACAGCGAGGTGTTGCGGAAGATCTGGCCCACGGTGAGGTAGCTGGTCATGCGTTCGCCCGGAACGATCGTTGCAAGAAGGGGGTTGATAGCGACCTGGATCGCCGTATTACCTATGCCCAGGAGCCCGAAGCCCGCGAAATACCAGCCCAACGCACACCCCTCGCCCGCGGCATAGGGAACCATAAGGCCCACGACCGTGAAGACATAGCCGATAATAGCCATCGCTTTGCGGCCCACATGGTTCATCAGGGCCGAGAGCGGCGCCGAAAGTATCAGGAACCACAGAAAGACCATCGTGGGCAGAAAACTCACCGCGCTCTGCTCCGAGGCAGGGAATTCGGCGGCGATGCGTCCCGAGATCGGGGCCACGATGTCGCAGAAGCCCATGATGAAGAAACCCGCAAGAACGGGCATTAACAGGCGTTTATCTACTTTTGTTACTGTCATTATCGGGAAAACACGCTTACAATTTTTCAAAGTTACATTTTTTTGGCGAAATGCCGCGCACGGAGAGCGTTTTTTATGTTATCGGACTACATGTGTCATGGCGGGGAGGATTTTAGTCCTGCATGGCAAAGCGATTGCCTGCTCTGCCTTGCCAGCAATCGGATTGCCATGCACGCAAAGCGTGTTCACAATGGCATCTCACAATGTAATGCTGCGAATTGTCGTTTTCAGGCCGTAGCTCGAGAGGCCAAATCACGGAAGTGCACGGGGAAGGGAGGCCGCAGCTTGCAGGGGGGGGGCAACTGAGCTTCGCGGAGTGAAGAACAGGCCTTGGCTTTGCCCCCGTTTTCTGCGTTCGGCCGAACGCAGAAAACGTTCGCAGGGCGAAGCTGCAGCCTGTCGGCAGGCTCTGCAAGCCCGCCGAAAATCACACCGACGATTGAAAAAGGTCTTTTTTAAAACAAGTTGACAAAACACAAAAATAAGGATTGGAATATTTGGTTTTCTCAACGGTTTTCTTATCTTTGCATACATGACTATACCTTTAATAGATATCACCCTGCCGCTCGAGGATCCGATCCTGAAGTTCCTGCTGATCCTCGTGATCATCTTCGCCGCGCCGCTATTGCTCAACCGGTTCAAAATCCCCTATTTGCTGGGGCTGATCATCGCGGGTGCGATCGTCGGTCCCAACGGGTTCAACATCATGGCCCGCGACAGCAGCATAATCCTCTCGGGCACGGCGGGATTATTATATATCATGTTTCTCTCGGGCCTGGATATGGACATGTCCGACTTCCGCAAAAGCAGCTGGCGAAGCCTCGTCTTCGGGCTCTACACGTTCTGCGTACCGCTCGGATTCGGCATCCTCGCAGGCTATTACATTCTCGGATTCTCGATCTATTCATCCATACTGCTGGCCGGACTTTTCGCCTCGCAGACACTCATCGCCTACCCCATCGTCAGCAAACTGGGTATCGCCCGCGACAAAGCCGTCACAACGGCCGTCGGTGGCACGATCATAACCGACACCCTGGCGCTGCTGCAGCTCACGGTGATCGTCGGGATGGCCACGGGAAACGTCGACGAGACGTTCTGGTGGCGTCTCACCACGTCGGTCGTACTCTGCATTGCGACCATAATTTTCCTGTTTCCGATACTCGCACACTGGTTCTTCAAGCATATAAGCGACAACGTGTCGCAATATGTGTTTGTGCTGGCGCTGGTCTTCCTCGGGGCGTTTCTGGCGCATCTGGCGGGTCTGGAACCCATTATCGGCGCATTCCTTTCGGGTCTGGCGCTGAACCGGCTCATACCCCGCACCTCGCCGCTGATGAACCGCATAGAGTTCGTCGGCAATGCCATATTCATCCCGTTCTTTCTGATAGGCGTCGGCATGCTCATCGACTACCGCGCGTTTTTCCGCGACTGGGAGAGCCTCAAGGTCGCGGCGGTGATGATCGTACTCGTGACATCGGCCAAATACATCGCCGCATGGCTCACGCAAAAGACCTTCCGGCTGTCGAGGGACCAGCGGACCGTGATCTTCGGATTGAGCAGCGCCCATGTGGCCGCGACGCTCGCCGCCGTGATGGTGGGCTACAACGTGATCCTCGGGCACACGCCCGAGGGCGAGCCCATACGACTGTTGAGCGAGAGCGTGCTGAACGGTACGATCCTGATGATTTTAGTGACCTGCACCGTCTCGACCTTCGCGACGCAGAAGGGCGCCCATAACATCGCCGTCAACAACGCCCAGGACTACGACGAGGAGACCCCGCGCGCGGAGGAACACATGCTGATCCCCATAGCCAGCGAGCGCACCACCGAAGAGCTGGTATGCCTGGGTATGACGCTCAAATCGGCCAAGAACCGCAACGGGCTCTACGCGCTCCACGCCATTGACAACCGCATCGAAGACCCCAACAGCGAGAAGCGCGCCCGCAAGATCCTCGAAACCGCAGAGGTCGTGGCCGCGGCGAGCGACAACTACCTGCAGCAGATGCTGCGCTACGACGTCAACATCGCCAACGCCATCGTGAGCGTGGCCAAGGAGCGCAACGTCACCGATATAATAATGGGCATGCATATCGACCGCACGCCCGGCGCCCCGTGGATAGGTCGCATGGCGGCCGACGTATTGGCGCACAGCAATGTAACCACGTTCTTCTACAACTCCGTGCAGCCTCTCGACACCATACGCCGCCACCTGGTCGTCGTACCTGCGAAGGCCGAGAAGGAGGCGGGATTTCAGCAATGGCTGCGCCGGTTGCGCAATATCGCCGAGAATTCGGGGGCCAAGATCATATTCTACGCCACCGAAAGTACCCTCGCGTATCTGCGTCCCGGGCGCCGGAAGTCGTCTTCGAAGATAAGCCATGTGGCGTTCGACCGCTGGAACGACCTCTCGTCGCTCGAATACGAGCTGCGCAAGGACGACTGTCTGTGGATCGTGATGAGCCGCCGCGACCGCCTCTCCTACCACCCCGCCATGGGGCGTCTGCCGGCGTATATGGAGCAGTATTTTCCCAATAACAGCTTTGTGCTGCTCTATCCGGTGCAGGCAGGCGATACGGACAATCGATATCTATAAAATGCACTATCTTTATCTTCGCTTCGCTCGATTTAGATAGGATGCGTTTCGGATAACCAAAACGGCAACTCGCTACGCTCACGATCGGGGGGGTTTTAAAGGGGCAAAAAACACCGATTGGCCCCGGATATAAACCCCCCCACCCCCCCACGCCCCAGGTTGGGGGTTTTTTTTTTGGGAAAAATATAAA
>JAVBTS010000014.1:0-54411 GCA_031556075.1 Alistipes sp. | reverse complement strand
GGGTAGGTTGCATACGCGTTACGCACCCGTGCGCCGGTCGCCACCAAGTATTGCTACTCGTGCTGCCCCTCGACTTGCATGTGTTAAGCCTGCCGCTAGCGTTCATCCTGAGCCAGGATCAAACTCTCCATTGTAAAAAATGTTTTGTTTATAAATCTATCGCTCAAATCTCAAAGGTATTGCTTGTTTTGAAATCTCTCTCTCGCGAGAGAGGAAAAAACTATTATAGCTGCTCAATTACTTCAAAGAACGCTGTTCAATATATTGCTATAAGAACACTTCTAATTTTGGTTTCCAACCGCCAGAATTTCAGCGGAAAGTGGTGCAAAGGTAAGTTAACTTTTTTGAACCACCAAATCTTTCGGGAAGATTTTTTCGGAAATTTTTCAGAACCTGTTTTTGTTACTGCTTCACGCCATATCTGGCATTTGAAGCGGGCACAAAGGTAAGTCAATTTTCCGAACCTCCAAAGGATTTTGGAACTTTTTTCAAAATTTTTCAGAACCTGTTTTTAAACCCGTTTCAGACCTCATTTCTTGTCTGAAGCGGGTGCAAAGATAAGGGCAACCAAGCCGTATTTCCAAATATTCCGGGGACTTTTTTTGAACATTTTCGCACCCTTTTCTACACTCCTCTATCCATCAGTGAGTTAGTTGTTAAATATTTTCAATATCTTTGCGAAAACAATCTACAGAATAGTCCTATGCGCTCTTTATTATATATAGGTATACTTTTAGGAGGTGTTTCGTGCGCCGAGAGCCGGCCCGCGATACAGAGCGGCGACCTGCTGTTTCAGGCGGGCGAACGCGGCGGCATGGCCGGGGCGATAGTCGATGCGACGGGTACAGACCGGGATGTTAATTTCACGCATGTGGGCATTGCGATCATTGCCGAAGGCGCCGATTCGGTACTCGAGGCATCGAGTGCAGGCGGAGTGCGCATGGTAGCATTAAACGATTTTCTCGATGGTGCGGCACGGATCGACGGACGTCCGGCTGTGGTGGCAATGCGTCTTCGCGACACCGCGGGAGTTGCGGCGGCGATAAAAAAGAGCCGAACCTTCGTCGGCCAGCCCTATGATTATTACTATTTGCCTAACAATGGCAGGATGTATTGCAGCGAACTCGTTTGGGAGAGTTTCCTTAAGCCCGACGAAGAGCCTATATTCACGGCACACGCGATGAATTTTCGCGCGGCAGACGGAGAGATGCCCCAATTCTGGGTCGACTTATTCCGCGAGCTCGGCGAGGAGGTCCCCGAGGGTATGTCCGGCACCAACCCCAACGACATGTCGCAGGAGGAGATTCTCACGGAGGTTTACCGTTGGTTCTGACGCCGCGCGAGCCATTTTCACCAAATTTCACAACTGATCCTGACGTAGCGCGCGAGTTTGTCCGCAGCAGTGCAGATCAAAATGCCCCGGGGTCAATAATAGGGATTCTGCCAGTTTTCGATAATGCCGCTATAAGTGATCTTCACATATCCGCCGGTCGAATATTGAGCCTCGGTGGTTTCGGTCGTCATGTTGGCGGGAAAATACGCCTCGATAGAGAGCAAGCCCTGCACGGCCCAATAGGACGACATATCCCAGATCAGCGGCTCCGCGATCGTATACCGCAACTCCATTCCGCTGTCGGCCGACCCATAAGTTCCGCTTCCGGAGATCGAAAACTGCATCTTAACGGGATCGAGCACCTCGACCGTCCAGTCGGCCGCAACATGATCGCCGGGAGTGATCTCACATTTCAGCATATCGCCTTCGGTCGTGATCACGGCCAGCGCCGTATCTTTGTATCCGCCCAGAACCGCATCGTGGCGCACGACGGTCCACTCCGCACCGGGCTCGCCCAGCGGAATATCGTTGCCGATGGTTATGTGATAGCGCATCGATCCATAGATCAGCACCCACCAGCCGCCGGCGTCTTCGTAGATGCGCCATGAATAGAAGTAGGTGTCGTGGACCTGCAGACGGGCCTCGTCGGTGGTCTGGATGAAGTATTCGTTGAACGCGGCGGTCAGGGTCAGCATCTGCGCCGACGAGCGGACGTTCATATCGGCATAGCCGAACATCGAATATCCGCGCTGCGTGGGCCTTGGCCTGGGTTCGGCCTCGTCGTAGACGCAAGCCGTCGACACGGCGGCGAGCACGAACAGGGTAAACGCATATAGAATGTATTTTTTCATAGCTATTTATGTTTTTTCGTTCCGGCATCGAATCTGAAACCCACGCCGCCTATCAAAGACCCTCGCGCACCGGTACCCAGTTCGGCGAATCCGAAGAATTTACGGCCGACGGATATGCCCACAAAGGTCACCTGCCCGGTGGCTAAAACATCATTTTCGTAAGCGTCGGTATACTGTTTTTCGTGTGCCCAGCGCGCTCCGATCTCCACGCTCGAATAGACGCGATACAAGGGCCTTCGGCACCAGTTGAAACGCACAAAGGGCATCATCGTCACGTAGTGCACATCGAGCTTCGCAACGGACTTGTCGCCCTGCACGGAGTCGTAGTAGTTGCCGTAATAGCCCACATAGCTAACCGTGGCGCCGATATCGAGCCATTTCAAGGCGCGGTAGCCGTACGAAACGCCTATCGCGCCCGTGGTCCTGACCGCTCCGCGGTAGCAGGTCGAACCGAGGTAATGATTCCAGGTCTGGTCCCAGAAATCCTCGCCGAAAATCGTGGAATAGGGGGTCACAGGGAAAGCTCCCGCTTCGAGGCGGAACTCATGCTGGGGTACGAAAGGTTCGGGGTCTTGCGCCGCAGCGAGGAACGGGCACAAGAGGCTCACAGAGAGCAGGAAAAACAAGGGTTTCTTCATTCGCAGGAAGGGAAAGTTTTACGAAGATAGCATTTTTTTCGAAGAAAACCAAAGACACACGATAAGGCTCGGCCGGAAATGAAAAATATTTTTTCAGCCGGAAGATTGCAGTATCGGGAATTTTTTGTACTTTTGCAGGCTATGTTTAACTAATTAACTGTTTACGAAAATGCCAAAAATGAAAACCAATGCCGCTGCGAAGAAGCGTTTCACCTTCACCGGCACAGGAAAGATCAAGCGCAAGCACGCTTATCACAGTCACATCCTGACAAAAAAGACGACTAAACAGAAGCGCAACCTCTGCTATTCGGGTATCGTTTCGGCAGCCGACGAGGCTAAAATCAAGACACTGCTGGTTAAATAATTAACCGCGGACGAATTATCAATCAGGAGCAAACCAGCCCTAAAGAATGCGGGAGAACCGCATCGCTGGCCGCTCTGTAAAAACTTTAAGTTATGCCACGTTCAGTCAACGCTGTCGCCTCGCGCGCCAGAAGAAAGAAAGTTTTGAAACTTGCCAAAGGTAACTTTGGTTCAAGGGGAAACGTTTGGACCGTAGCGAAAAACACGGTCGAGAAGGGTTTGACGTATGCTTATGCACACCGCGCCCTCAAAAAGCGGACATTCCGTTCGCTGTGGATCGCGCGTATCAACGCCGCAGTCCGCGCGCAGGGAATGACCTATTCACAGTTTATCGGCAAACTCAACGCCAAAGGAATCGTGCTGAACCGTAAGGTTATGGCCGATCTGGCGATGAACGAGCCCAAGGCATTCGAAGCAATAGTTAAAGCAGTTAAATAGTCCTCCCCGCGGAGGATTATGGCGGCGGACACTTTAACAGAGTGTCCGCCTTTTTTATCGTAAAACCGGCCGGCAGCCATTGGGCGGCCGACATAAAATAATGTCATTGCGAGCCAGCCAGCGAGCATAGCAATCCGATTGCCTACACCGCTTTGCATCGGATTGCCACGTCGGGCGAACGTCCCTCCCGCAATGACATATCACTAAATAGACTATGCAAAACTGGCAACGCACATTCGCAATCATCTGGAGCGGACAGCTCGTATCGATATTGAGCAGCGCCGTGGTAGGCTTTGCCGTGATGTTCTGGATGAGTCTCGAGACAGGCTCGGCCGAGGTGCTGGCGCTGGCTGCCATAGCCGGGATGCTGCCGCAGTCGCTGCTGGGGCCTATCGTCGGCGTCTATATCGACCGCTGGGACCGCAAGCGCACGATGATCGCTGCCGACAGTTTTATAGCACTGTGCACACTGCTCCTCGCGGTGCTGTTCTGGTTCGAGGCGGCGCAGATGTGGCACATATATATATTGTTGGCCTGCCGTTCGGTCGGCTCGGCGTTCCACACCCCGGCCATGCAGGCCTCGATGCCGATGCTCGCTCCCGAATCGGAACTCACGCGCGTGGCGGGCTTCAACCAGATATCGAATTCACTTTCGAACATCATAGGCCCGGCCCTGGGCGCGGTGCTCATCACCATGACCGACATCGGCAATATACTGATGCTTGACGTGGCTGGAGCCGTCATAGCGTGCGTCTCGCTGCTGTTCGTGCATATCCCCAATCCGCTGCGCGAGATCCGCAAAGCCGACCTCTGGCGCGAATTCCGCGAGGGATACCGAGCGATATTCGCCGTGCGGGGTATGCCATGGCTCTTCCTGCTGGCCGTGCTGTTTATCTTTTTCGTCATGCCCCCGAGCGTGCTGTTCCCGCTGATGACGCTCCAGCATTTCGGCGGAGGGGCCTACGAGATGAGTCTCGTAGAGATCGTATGGGGCGGCGGTGCGCTGGTAGGCGGTGCGATAATGGGCTGGCGGGCGTGGTGCGTCAACCGCATTGTGCTTACCAATCTCACGATCCTGGTCGTTGGCGCGGCGTTCGTGGTTTCGGGTCTGCTGCCACCCGAAGGATTTATATGGTTTGCGGCGCTGTCGGCCGTCGAAGGCGTTGTAGGCGGTGTTTTCCATGCGTCGTTCATCTCGGTCGTACAGACGCGCATCGACGCAGGGGTGCTGGGACGCGTTCTGTCGCTCTATTTCAGCGTCAGCCTGCTGCCAGCCATGATCGGGCTGTTGGGCACGGGATTTCTGGCGGAGAATATCGGGATTACGACGACGTTCGTTATTTCGGGCGCGGCGATTGCTCTGCTCGGAGCGGCGGGGTTCGGCGTGAGGTCGATGATAGGGCTCGACAGACTGTCGCAGCGAGAGTAATCTGCACCGTGGCCGAGGTGGGATTAGTTTTATTTTACGAACTGCAGAGTGGGTTGGTTTCGGTTTACGAAGCGAACCGGCGGGCCGAAGCTCCGCCCTGCGGAGGCACACTCTCTGCTGCGCGACGAGCATGCCCCCGCAAGCTTCGGCCCGAGAGCAAAAACAGGGGGCACAGAACAGCATAAAAAAGGGCGGCGCAGAAACTCCGCACCGCCCTAAACATATAAGCAAGGTATTACTCGTTGATCTTGGTCCAGTATCTCGACAGGCTGATAGGCCCCAGCGAACCCTTGACGCGCAACTTGTTGTCGTCGCCCAGCGACACCTCGACCTTATAGGTCTTGCCATTGTTGGGCTTGTATACCGTTCCGCCGTTCCACACGTTCTTTGCAGCATCGTATTTGATGCCCTTAATGATCACAATCTGGTCGGCGCGGACTCCCTGCAGCGACTTGTCGGGGTTCTTAACGTCCAATTTCGGGGTGCCGTCCTCGTTATCGGGGTTCTTGAGCCAGAAGATCTGGCCCTGGTAAGTACCGTCGCTCTGGCGCGTGAAGCGGATTTTCGACTCCTTACCCTCCTCCACGGCGTGATAAACACCGAGGAGACGATCAGCGGCGTTCTGTGCACGGACTCCGGCCACCGAAACCAGCAAAACGGCTGCAACTAAAAGTTTCTTAAACATAAATTACGGTTTAGTTAAACAAAATAATGCCCTAAAGGTAGAAATTTTTCGCCTTTTTCACTACATTAGCATTGGAAAATTATTAAAATTCACCCCATGAAAGCAAAAATCCTACTCATTATGTCGATCCTATCCCTGTTCGGCTGCGGCAAAAAAGCACCCGACTACCCCACCGACACACTGACGGCCCGCGACGGTTCGGAGTTCAGCATCCTGTTTTTCAAGCACGCTTCGCTGGCCATCGAGGTCGGAGGCAACTATATCTACATCGACCCCGTGGCGGCCAACGCCGACTACACACGCCTCCCGAAGGCCGATCTGGTGCTTGTCACCCACTCCCACCACGACCACCTCGACCTTGCGGCAATCGAGGCCGTGAGCACCCCCGAGACCGAGGTTCTCTGCGACAAAACTTCGGCCGAGGCGTTCGAGATGGATTGCTTCACGATGCGTCCGGGCTGTATAGCCACGCCGCGCGACTATGTCAGCGTCGAGGCCGTGGCAGCCTATAACACCTCCGAGGGTCACACGCAATTTCACCCCGCCGACCGCGAGGATTGCGGCTACATCCTCACCATAGGCGACACACGCATCTACATCGCCGGTGACTCGGAGCCCACGCCCGAGATGCTCTCTCTGCACGACATCGACGTCGCGTTTCTGCCCGTCAACCAGCCCTACACGATGAATGTCGATCAGGCTGTGGAGGTCATCACCGAAATGCGCCCCACGATCTTCTACCCCTACCACTACGGCGAGGTCGAAGAGCGCACCGACATTGAGCGCCTCGTCACCGAACTCCAGGGCGTGACCGAGGTGCGGATCAGACCGATGGAATAAGCGCAACACCCGCACAATAACCGACGACAAATAACGCAAAAGCGCGGGCCACCCCCTCCAGGAGCCCGCGCTTCTTTGTAACAAACCTTATTCCGGCGCTTATTTCTTTGCGCCGTTCTTTTCAGTCCCCGGCTTCGGGTCGGCCTTGACCTTCAGCGAGGCGAATCCCTTCATGATCGTCGCATCGTTGTTTTTGGTCGGATCGTAGGTTACAGCGACCTCTTTGGTCTTGACATCGACCTTCACATCCTTGATGCCCTTGCCGAGCGAGGGAACATTATTCAGAATTTTTTTGGCACAATGCTCGCAGTCGATATCCGTAACGAACACCGTAGTCACCGTTTTCTTTCCGGCCTCCGTCTGTGCGGAGCTTACACCCACGCCCATGACGAGGGCCAGGCAAATCATCAAAAGCTTTTTCATTTTTATTTTAGTTTTGGTTAATACAAATTAAACCGCAGTCCGATATAGAACTTCCGGCCCATAAGCGGTCCCCAGACGTTCATCGAGTTGAAGCCGGTCGAGAATGGCTGATCTGCGCTCAAAATCGGGTCGTGCTGACGGTAGTCACCAATATTTTCGCAACCCGCATAGAGATCGAACTTACCCAGTTTGCGGCTCACCTGCGCGAAAAACACCGGATAACGTGGAGAATCATGGCTGTCGGTCAGGTCGCCGGTCTGCGTGGGAATACGCGAGGGTCCATTGAGCTGCGCCGTGGCGTCGAACACCCAGCGGCGGAAGCGCGTGGCGTATTGCAGGTTGAGCAATGTTTTGTAGCGGCTGACAAGCGGACGCTCCACACGGGCGCGGGTGCCGTCGGCGCGGTCGACGGTCATCTCGGAGTCGGTGTAGCGGAACGTGGCAAAGATATCGAAACGCTCGACCGGCGTCCAGGTGAAGTCGATCTGGTAGGTGTCGGTATACGAACGACCGTCGGTATGGTAGACCTGAATGGTCGTGGCATCCTGCTCCTGGTCGGCGACCACCGAATTATAGAACTGGGTGCGAAAGTAATCCACACTCACCGTGGCGTCGCCGGGGCTCACCAATCCGAAAGTCTGCGTCAGGCTTCCGCCCAGCGTCAGGGCCTTCTCCATGCGGTCGAAGCCGTCGTACGCGGGGATCACAAGCGCGCGGCCCGTGGCCAGCATGCCGATATTGTCGGTTATGACGTTGGTCGAGCGGTAGCCCATACCGGCCGACGCGCGCAAGGTCGTCGAAGGGGTGATATTCCACTTGATGTGTCCGCGGGGTGTGACGTAGAACTTGTCGTAATAGGCATTGTAGTCTCCGCGAACGCCCGCGACGAGCGAAAACTTATCCTTTATATTATAGGTATACTCGGCATATGCGCCCGCTTCCTGCTCGTCGCGGTCGAAGTTATAGACGCTGCCCGGCACAGCGGCATTCCACGGCGTGTTGTTGGCCAGGCTCTCGCGGTAGTAGTCCAGATGCCCCTGCGCACCCACGATCAGCGACGAGCGATGCGTGAAATAGTAGTTGTACATCAGGTTCACCGAGAGCGAGTTCTGGTTGCCCGCGTAGTTATTCAGTCCGAAATAGGCATCCTCGTCGAAATGGTCGAAGTCGACCACGAACGCCAGGTTCGAGCGCAGCTCGTCCTGTTCGCCGGCATCGTAGACCGAACGACCCAGAGGCGTGCCGATCTTGAAGTAGCCGTTGGCGTTGCGGTTGCGGATATGCGAGCCGTATTTCGTTCCAGGCTGATCCCAGTCGACCGCCATGGCGTCGCGCATCGACTCCGTATCCTTGTAGCCAAGCATTCCACCCAGGCGGTTCTCCTGCAGTAGTTTCCAGCCCCATCGCACCTGCGTGCCGTTATCGGCGGCGTAGAGCCACTTGTTGGCAATGTTTATCTGGTTCGATTTGGGCAGGTCGCGAAATCCGTCGTCGTTGTGGTCCATGGTGCGGACATCGGTGTCGGCCGAGCCGTGGAGCAGGATGATGCTCGACAGTTTTTTGTCCCTGGTCACCGGGAATGCGGTCGAGATATTGGCCTCGGGGCGAAGCTCATCGTCGAGGTAGAGGTTCACGAACAGGCGCTCATCGTCGGTGGGCTTGCGGTACTCGAGGTTGATCTGACCGGTAATAGCCTCGTGGCCTGCCGTGACCGACGCCACGCCTTTCGACACCTGGATCGAGTTGAGCCACATGCCGGGCGTGTAGCTCAAACCGTAGGGTGCGCTCAAGCCGCGCATGATGGGGCGGTTCTCGTCCAGTATCTGCGTGTAGGTTCCGGCAAGGCCCAGCATTTTGATCTGGCGCGCGCCCGAAATGGCGTCGCTATACCCCACCGTCACCGACGCCGAGTTCTCGAAACTCTCGGCCAGGTTGCAGCAGGCCATTTTGCAGAGTCCGGCAAACGATATGGTTTCGTTTTTGACCAGCCCGTCGCGGCGAATAAAGTTACCACTCAAGCTTCCGTCGATCACCACTTCGTCTAATTCGACGCCGTTTGCGAGCAATCGGAAGTCTGTGCGGTCGACACCCGCCTCTATGCGGATCGTGTCATTGACATAACCCAGATAGGAGGCCACAAGCCGGTCGTAACCCTTAACCCGGTGGATTTGGAACGCACCGTTGGCATCGGCGGCGCCGCCGACCGTCGTTCCGGCCCACCATACGGTGGCTCCAGGCAACAGTTCGTTGTCGGCATCGCGGACCACGCCGCGGACATCCTGCGCGTGCAGCGAACCTGCGGCGGCAAGGCCTAATATTGTAAAAAATAAGATTTTGTTGATTTTCATCTGTTTCCGTTATTGGTTAAAACGCGTTACGGACGGATGTACATGACATCCGTCGCCAGGTGTTTTAAGCCAATGCGGGAGGGGCGCGAAGGCCCGCGGGACTTATCAGTTCCCGGTCTGCCGGCGGCAGATTGCGTTCGGCGGCCTTTTCACGGCCGACATCCGTCGCATCCGGGCCCGAAACCTCGGCGACAAGCGCGGGAGGAAGGGTCGTGACCGAGCAGCGGAGATTCTTATTGTCATCGGCATGGACGCCGGTGTAGAGATCTATTTCGGTGGAGTGGTGGCTGCCGCAGGTGCAGGCCTCCGACAGGGTTGCGGCGGTATCGGATGCTTCATGACCGCAGTGCTCGTGCTGGCAATGGTTGCACGCATGCACCTCGGTTCGCGCTTTGGGGGCGGAGCAGGGACACGTGAGCGACACAACGGCGCGCCCTCCCGCCGCGAACATATATACGGCGAGCAGCAACAGCGATATGTACTTTCTCAATGTCATTCTATCCTAATATTCCGCAGGCAGAGAGTTTCGCGACCCACGTCCCCGCATCGCGCAGGGCGGTCGCTTCGTCTACCTCGTAATGGTCCGTGAGGAGTTTCGCGGCGTCGGCGACCTCGAATTCGCGGTCGGCCAGCTCATTCCAAAGATACAGCGACGACTCGTTGAGCGTTATGATCCTGGTCATATCCGCTCCCTGACGCCCCGGCATGATGATCACATGCTCGCCGGCCATCTCCCTGACTTTGAATTTCGCGTCGATCTTCACTCTATGAACGTTTATACCCTGCAAAAATATATAAAATTTCCGAAAAACTCTAATTTTTCCTATCTTTACAAAAGATATGGAAGCCGCCGAAAACATATACTCCGTACTCCGGCGCTACTGGGGTTTCGAGAGCTTCCGGCCCATGCAGGAGCGGATCATCCACTCCGTGATGGCCGGACGCGATACACTTGCGCTCATGCCTACGGGCGGCGGAAAGTCGCTCACCTACCAGGTCCCGGCCATGGCGCAGGAGGGCTTGTGCATCGTTGTCACGCCGCTCATCGCGCTGATGAAAGATCAGGTCGACCGGCTCCGCAAGCTCCATATTTCCGCCGTGGCAATCCACTCGGGACTCTCGCCAAGGCAGATCGACATCGCCCTCGACAACTGCGTCTACGGCGATATAAAATTCCTCTACGTGGCTCCCGAAAGGCTTGCGACCGAGATATTCCGCCTGCGCGTGGTGCGCATGAACGTATCGCTCATAGCCGTCGACGAGGCCCACTGCATCTCGCAGTGGGGCTACGACTTCCGTCCCTCATACCTGCGCATCGCCGAGATGCGCGAAAAGCTGCCCGGGGTTCCGGTGCTGGCGCTCACGGCCTCGGCGACCCAAATGGTGGCGGAGGATATCATGCGCCACCTCAAATTCGCCGAGCCCAACATCATGCGAAGCAGTTTCGCGCGACCCAACCTCTCCTACAGCATTCGCCATACCGAAGATAAGAACGGCCAGCTTCTGCGCCTTGTCAGCAACGTCGCCGGCTCGGGCATCGTCTACACCCGAACGCGCGAAGGCGCCGAACAGACGGCCGATTTTCTGCGCGGCGAGGGCGTCACGGCTTCGTCCTACCACGGCGGCCTGGGACACGCCGAGCGCTCTTTAAGACAGGAAGAGTGGCTCTCGGGCAAGGTACGCGTGATGGTCGCCACCAACGCCTTCGGCATGGGTATCGACAAGCCCGACGTGCGGTTCGTCGTCCACTACGCCATGTGTGACTCGCTGGAGAGCTACTATCAGGAGGCCGGACGCGCGGGACGCGACGGCAAACGCGCCTACGCGCTTCTGCTGGCCGGCCCCGACGACGCGGAGCGCATCGTGAAGCGTTTCGAGATGGAGTTCCCGCCTCTGGACAAGGTCAAAGATATCTACGAAAAGGTCTGCTCCTACCTGCAGATCGGCATAGGCGACGGCGCCGAAGCGTCGTTCGTGTTCAATATCCACGACTTCTGCGCCCGCGAGCATCTCTACGGCGGCACGGTGCAGAGCGCGATGAAGCTTCTGCAGCAGAACGGCTACCTCACACTCACCGACGCCCAGGAAAACCCCGCGCGGCTGATGTTCTGCGTGAGCCGCGACGACCTCTACAAGATCCGTGTCGAGCGCAACGAACTCGACCAGTTCATCCGCACCATTCTGCGCCTCTACAACGGCGTCTTCACCGAATTCCGCGCCATAGACGAGGGCGAGCTCGCCACATGGAGCGGCTACACCGTCGAAAAAGTCAAAGAGCTGCTGAAGCGTCTGTGGCAGATGCGCGTCATACGCTACGTACCCTCCAACCGCTCGCCGCTGATCTTCATGAACGAAGAGCGCCTTCCGCGCACGGACCTCTACATCGCCCCCGAGACCTACAAACGGCGCCAGGAACTGATGCGCGAGCGCTTCGAGCACATGATAATCTATGCCGGCAACGAGCAGAAGTGCCGCAGCGCCGTGTTGGAGGAGTACTTCGGCGAGGGCAACCCCGAACCGTGCGGCGTGTGCGACATCTGTCTCGAACGCAAGCGGTCCGAGAAACCTTCGGCCGCGGAGGGCATACGCCGCGAACTGCTGCAGCGCCTCGCCGACGGCCCCGTCGACCCGCAGGCCCTGGTCGCAGAATTCGCCCGTGACCAGAAGGTGGTCGGCAGGGTGATACGCACGCTGCTCGACGAGGGCACGGTGCGGACTTTACCCGACGGAAGGATCGATTTGAGTAATTAAGAATGAAATAGTAAGAATTAAAAATTAAATTCTCTACCTTTACACCTCGAATGACTACCGAGAATACCTTTATAAATACCATAAGCAACGACGAGACCGCCGCACTGCCCGCCATAGAGTTCGAGGGCGAGATCCGCGTCGTGGCCCACGAGCGCGACATCGCCCCCGCCTGCAAATTTCTAATGAAGCAGCCGGTCATCGGTTTCGACACTGAGACCCGGCCGTCGTTCCGCCCGGGAGTCACGTTCCGCGTATCGCTGCTGCAGCTCTCGACGCCCAAGCTCTGTTTTCTGTTCCGGCTCAACCACATTCCGCTCGACAAAGAGATCCTGAAGATCCTCGAGAGCAAAGATATCCTGAAGATCGGCGCCGACGTGGCCGGCGACCTGCGCTCGCTGCGTCAGATCCGCCACTTCCGCGACGCGGGCTTCGTCGACCTGCAGACCATAGCGGCCGACTGGGGCATTGGCGAGAAGAGCCTTCGCAAGCTCTCGGCCATCGTGCTGGGCAAGCGGGTCTCGAAGGCCCAGCGGCTCACCAACTGGGAGGCTGTGACGCTCACCGACAAGCAGAAGTGTTATGCCGCCACCGACGCGTGGGTCTGCACCGAGATCTACGACAAGCTCTCGAAAACACCGAAAATCAAAAAACAAAGATAATGACACCTCAAATCTATCTTCGCAGGGGCAAGGAAGAGTCGCTCCAGCGCCGTCATCCGTGGATTTTTTCCGGAGCCATCGACCATATAAAGGCCGAGGACGAATCGGAGATCCGGGAGGGCGCGGTGGTCGAAGTCTACACCCGCGGAGGTGATTTCATCGCCCAGGGACACTACCAGATAGGCTCTATCGCCGTGCGCGTGCTCTCGTTCGAGCAGGAACAGATCAACCGGGCGTGGTGGAACGCCCGCGTGGCCGTGGCCCACGACGTGCGCCGCACGCTGGGGCTTACAGATAACGCAGACACCACTTGCTACCGTCTGATCCACGGCGAGGGCGACTCGCTGCCGGGCCTTGTGGTCGATATCTACGGCACAACGGCCGTCGTTCAGTGCCACTCGGTGGGCATGTACCACGCCCGCATGGAGATCGCCGAGGCCATTCGCGGCACCTATGGCGAGCGCATAACGGCCATTTACGACAAATCGTCGCAGACCGTGCCATTCAACGCAGGTCTGAACGCTGTCGACGGCTATATCTGGGGCAAGGGCTCGCACGCCTCGCAAGAGGTCGCCGAGAACAGCCACCGCTTTATGGTCAACTGGGAGAAGGGTCAGAAGACCGGCTTTTTCCTTGACCAGCGCGAGAACCGCGAGTTGGTGAAGCACTATTCCAAAGGCCGCACCGTGCTCAACACCTTCTGCTACACCGGCGGCTTCTCGGTCTACGCCATGGCTGGCGGCGCCAGGGAGGTCTGTTCGGTCGACTCGTCGGAGCGTGCCGTGGCGCTCGCCGCCGAGAACATGAAGCTCAACTTCGGCGAGGGTGCCAACCACACGGAAGTTGCGGCCGACGCTATCGAATACCTGAAGGATTTCGATGATAAGTACGACCTCATCATCCTCGACCCTCCGGCATTTGCCAAACACCACAAAGTGCTGGGCAATGCCATGCAGGGCTACAAGCGATTGAATGCCCGCGCGTTGTCGCAGATCCGTCCGGGCGGCATTTTGTTCACGTTCTCCTGCTCACAGGCCGTATCGAAGGACCTGTTCCGCACCACGGTTTTCACCGCCGCGGCGATGGCCGGCCGCAAGGTCCGCATCCTGCACCAACTGACGCAGCCCGCCGACCACCCCATAAACATCTACCACCCCGAGGGCGAATACCTCAAAGGGTTGGTGCTGTATGTAGAATAACCTCTAAAACTTCTGCCGATATGAAAAAGTTCTGTCTGTTAATTTTCGTCTGCTTCGCGGCCTATGCGGTACAGGCCCAGAGCCGCGTCGAAGAGTTTTCCGTGAAGAGCAAAATTTTGGGCGTAGAGAAAAATTGCACAGTTTACCTGCCCGACGGATATGCCGATTCGGGCAAGAGCTACCCGGTGTTGTATCTGTTGCACGGAGCCCGCGGACAACACTCCGATTGGGTGAAGTTGGGCGATATGCGCAACACGGCCGATGACGCCATAAAATCCGGCTCGGCGCTGCCGATGATTATCGTGATGCCCGACGCTTCGGGCGAAGGTCCGGGGCGTATAGGCCGCGGAATGGGATATTTCGACGTTCCGGGCTGGAGCTACGAACGTTTCTTCTTCGATGAATTTATGCCTGCCGTCGAGAAGCACTACCGCATCCGCAGCGACAAAAAGCACCGCGCCATATCGGGTCTCTCGATGGGCGGCGGCGGCACGGCGACCTACGCGCTGCGCCACAGCGAACTGTTCGGCTCGGCATGCCCGTTGAGCGCGCTGCTCGACTCGATACCCGTAGCACGCGACTACGACCCCGTATTTGTCGAATCGACGATTCCCAACAGCCCGTTGCGCATTCTGCGGTCGATGACCGACGACCAGATCGCCAAGGTCCGCACCGTGCGCTGGTGGGTCGACTGCGGCGACGATGATTTTCTCTACGGCAGCAACGTGGAGTTTTACCTGGCCATGCGCGAGCGCAACATACCGCTCGAATACCGCATGCGCGACGGCGGCCACCACTGGCGCTACTGGCGCACGGCGCTGCCCGACGTGCTGACGTTCATTTCGTCGGGATTTGCAGACTAAAAGTATTTTCCATAACATCGGCCGGGCAGCATTTACGTGTGCCCGGCCGATTGGTTTTTGTCACTGCGAGGAGAATGCATGTCCGACGTGGCAATCTGATGATATGCAAGGCGGCGCAGGCAATCGGGTTGCCACGTCAGTCCTTCGGACTTCCTTGCAATAACATCACAAAGATTAATACCCTATCGTGAAACGCTCACAATGATGCACCGGCCTCTCCAACTCGTCGATCATCGCCACGGCGTAGTCCTCGACCGAGATGAAGCTTTCGCCCTTCTCGTTGAAGATCATATCATCCTTACCCAGACGGAACTTTCCGGTGCGCACGCCAGGGCCCATGTTGCCCAGATTTCCGGCAGGCGAAAAGAATACCCAGTCGATATCGTTCTCTTTCATAAGTGTATTAAGGTAAAATTCTCCCAGCGACTTTACTCCCGGCAGCCACGCCTCGGGCAGCGTTCCGGTATCGACAAGCCGCACACCCGGCTTTACGAACAGCGTACCTGCACCGCCCACGATCAGCAAGCGACCCACACCCGAGCGTTTTGCACCCTCGACGATCTTCGGATAGTTTTCCAGCGTCTGATCATACTGCCGCGGATTACTCCAGCCCGGATTGTACGCGCTGATAACAGCATCTTTGCCTTTTGCCAATTCGGCCAAAGTGTCGGGATTGGTAGCGTCGGCCTTCACAACCGTAAGGTTGGGGTTGTCGGCTGTGATCTTTTCGGGATTAAGTGCCACGCCCGTCACTTTGTGTCCGCGGCTCAAAGCCTCATTCATAATTGCGGAACCCACGAATCCGCTTGCACCGATTAAAACGATCTCTTTCATAAAAACGATTTTTAATAAAACATTTGGTTACTAAAAGTTAGTTGATTACTTTTGTATACCACAAATGTAAATCGGTTGTTTCTTATTAACAATAAGGTACTTAAAAGTGCAGTAGTTACCGCAGGGTAACCATTGCTGAAAGAGAAAAGGTTAGGCATATGAAAAAAATCGAAAAAAATACGGATTACGAGCGCTGCCCTATACGTAACATCGTCGACCGCTTTGGCGACAAGTGGTCGATGCTCATTTTGTACCACCTGGGCGAGGGCGGGCTGATGCGGTTCTCGGAGATTCACCGCCAGATGTACGACATCTCGCAGAAAATGCTGACACAGACGCTCCGGCGGCTGGAAGAGGACGGACTTATTTCGCGCACGGTCTACGCCGAGGTGCCACCACGGGTCGAATATGCGCTCACTGAACGCGGTCGGTCGCTTATACCCCATCTCACGTCGTTGATAGGTTGGGCGCGGGAGAATTTCGACGCAATAATTGCAACTCGGAGGTAAAAAGGTCACTGCAAGGAGGGCTGGCCCCAACGTGACAATCCGATTGCCTGCACGGCGTTGCATGTCATCGGATTGCCACACTTTATATGTTCGTTCGCAATGACGTCCAATATAAACAGATAGGAATGCAGGGCTAAAAAAAGCAAAAAGAAGGATTGTTCTTCGGCCTGCGGAGTAGGCCGGCAGGCCGCAGCTCCGCCCCGCGGACGCCTGCATCATCACTATGTGACGATTTGTCCACCGTGAGCTGCTGCCTGAAAATTCACACGTAATATCATTGCGAGCGAGCGCAGTGAGCGTAGCAATCCGATGATATGCAACGCCATGCAAGTAATAGGATTCGTGCGTCGGGCAAATACCCTCCTCGGAATAACATCAATAAAAAAGGCAGCGGTCGAAAATCGACCGCTGCCTTTTTTTGATTCGTACAAGCTATTTATTTGCGCTTATTCCTGGGCTGTGCTTTCTGCGCAGCCTCCTGCTGACGCATCAGCTCTTCGTAGCGCTGCTGGAACTTCGACTTCTTGCCTTTGGTGTTCTTGGCGGCGTTGGCCTGCATCACGGCGTGGATCTTATTGTCATCGACCAACTTGCGTATAACGAGCGTCTGACCGATCGTGAAGAGGTTCGACAGCAGGTAGTAGTAGCAGAGACCGCTGGCGTAGCTGTTGAACCACAAAAGCAGCATCACGGGCATCATGTAGACCATCATAAACTTCATTCCGGCCATCTGGGGCTGCGACGCGGCAGTCTGCTGGTAGCTGAAATAAGAATACGCCAGGGTCGACACAGCCATCATCAGCGCGAAGAGGCTGATATGGTCGCCATAGAACGGGATATTGAACGGCAGGTTGGCGATGCTGTCGAACGACGAGAGGTCGTCGGCCCAAAGGAACGACTGCCCGCGCAGTTCGATCGACGAAGGGAAGAAGCGGAACATCGCAAACAGGATCGGCATCTGGATAAGCATCGGGATACATCCGCCCATAGGGTTGATGCCGGTCTGTTTATACAGCGCCATCGTCGCCTGCTGTTTCTTCATGGCATCCTCCTGTTTAGGATATTTCTTCGCCAACTCATCGACCTGCGGTTTTATCAATCGCATCTTGGCCATCGAAACGTAGCTCTTATACGTGAGCGGCGAGATCACCAGTTTCACAAGGAACACAAGGATGAAGATGATGATGCCGAAACTTGCGATATGATCGCGCAAAAGGTCGAAAATCGGGATCACGCACCAACGGTTGATCCATCCGAAGATACCCCAGCCCAGCGGCACGAGGCGCTCGAGGTAGAGGTCCTCGCCTTCGGCGAGCTCTACCTTCTTGAGGATCGAATACTTGTTGGGGCCGAAGTAGAACGCAAAGTCGTAGGCCTCGGTCTGCGGGGTGTAGGGCACGGTCATCTGCGCCGAAAAGTTCTTCATCAGCTCCGACTCGGGGGCTGCCGTGTCGAACGCCATGTTGGCATACGAAACGTTATCCTTCGCAATGAACACCGACGAGAAGAACTGCTGCTTGAAGGCCACCCAGTTCACCGCCGTCGCCACGTTCTTCGACTTGGCCTTCTCGCTCATACCCAGGTCCTCGATCGAGGTTTCGTCGGGGAAGCGGTACGAAACGGTGGTATAGGTATTCTCGTTCTGGAAACCCTTCTCGTTCTGGTACGAAACGTTCGACCACTCGATGCCGAGCGAGGTCTGGTTAGCCATTTGCGGGGCCATGTTCACCATATTCACGGCAAAATCGACCAGGTAAGCGCGCTCGGGAGTAACCTCGGCATAGATCGTATAGCGGTACTCCAGGCAGGCGTCGGCGGCGATCGGCAGGCGCATAACAACCGTCTGCACGGCGTCGGTAACGTCGACCGGCTCGGCCTGGAAGACGTAGTCCATGGTGTTGACTTTAACGTTCTTAAGGCCGTTCTTGACATAGAACGACATGTCGAAGCGCGCGCTTTCGGGCGCGAACATCTCGATAAGTTCGTCGCGCTCGCCGCGGGGAGCGTACTTGGTGTAGTCCTTGAGCGTTACGCCGGTTATCTGACCGCCGCGCGTCGAAAAACGTACCGTCATCACCTCGTTCTCCACCGTAAATTCATCGGCCTCGGCCTCCGAAGCCAGCGTGAGGTATTCGCCGATCGCCTCGCTCTGACGCGCGCGCGCCGCCTCGGCGGCATTGTCGGCTGCGGCGGCGATCTCGGCCTCGGTCAGTTCGGCCCCGGCAGCCAGGCTGTCGGCCGCAGGTACCTCGGGATGCGTCGCCATGGCGACCGAATCCTGATAAGCCTGGTACACGGCCATTTCGGCCTGATATTTTTCCTGCTGGTGGTTGCTTATAAGTATGAAGCCCAGAAAAAGGGCCGAGATGGCGGCGATGCCGCCAATGGTTTTCTTGTCCATTAAAACGTGTCTCTTGTATCTATAAAATTATTTACCTTTCACTCCGGCATACTTCATCGCCGCACTTACGAACGCCACAAACAGCGGCGAGGGGCACAGCACGGTGCTCTTGTACTCGGGGTGGTACTGTACGCCCACGAACCAGGGATGGTTCTCGACCTCCACAACCTCGACCAGATTGGTATCGGGGTTCACGCCCACGGCCTTCATACCTGCGGCCTCGAACTGCGGAAGGTATTCGCTGTTGAACTCATAGCGGTGGCGGTGGCGCTCCGAAATATTAAGCTTCCCGTATGCCTCGGCGGCCTTGGATCCCTTCTTCAACGTGCAGGGATAGGCGCCCAGACGCATCGTACCGCCCTTGTCCGAAACACCCTTCTGCTCCTCCATAAGGTCGATCACCGGGTGGGGCGTGACCTCCATTTCGCTCGAATTGGCGTCGTTCCAGCCGATCACATTGCGGGCGAATTCGATCACGGCGCACTGCATGCCGAGGCAGATGCCCAGGAACGGGATGTTGTTGACACGGGCGAAGCGCACCGCCTCAATCTTACCCTCGATGCCGCGGTTGCCAAAGCCCGGGGCGACCAGTATACCGGCCATTTTACCCAGTTTCTCGGCCACGTTCTCGGCCGTGAGTTTTTCCGAATTTACGTAGCGGAGCTTTATCTTGCAGTCGTTCACGGCACCTGCGTGGATGAACGACTCGCTGATCGACTTATAGGCGTCGGGCAACTCGGTATACTTACCCACCAGCGCGATCTCGAGCTTATTGGTGGGGTTTTTCACGCGCTCCACAAACGCCTTCCAAGCCGTCATATCGGGCTCCTTCTCGGCCGGCAGGTCGAGCTTCGAGAGCACCACCTCGTCCAAATGTTGTTCGTGCATCTTCAGCGGACACTCGTAGATCGTCGGCACGTCGATCGACTCCATAACGGCGTTGGCGTCGACGTTGCAGAACAATGCCACCTTGCGGCGAAGTTCCATCGACAGCGGATGTTCCGAACGAAGCACCAGGATATCGGGCTGCAAACCGTTCTCGAGCAGTGTCTTGACCGAGTGCTGCGTGGGCTTGGTCTTCAGCTCGCCCGAAGCGGCCATGTAGGGAATAAGTGTGAGGTGTACCAACGCCGTATTTCTGTATCCGAGCGCATAGCGTAGCTGGCGCACCGACTCGATGAACGGCAGCGACTCGATGTCGCCCACCGTACCGCCAATCTCGGTGATGATGATATCGTACTCCTTGCGCTGCGCCAGAAGCTGGATGCGGCGCTTGATCTCGTCCGTAATGTGGGGAATGACCTGCACGGTCTTACCCAGGTACTCGCCCTTGCGCTCTTTCTCGATCACGTTCTTGTAGATGCGGCCCGTGGTGACGTTGTTGGCCTTCGAGGTGGGCTGGTTCGTAAAACGCTCGTAGTGGCCGAGATCGAGGTCGGTTTCGGCACCGTCTTCGGTCACGTAGCACTCGCCGTGCTCGTAGGGGTTGAGCGTTCCCGGGTCGACGTTGATGTAGGGGTCCAGCTTCTGGATCGTGACCGAATAGCCGCGAGCCTGCAGCAGGCGCGCTATCGACGCCGAGATGATGCCCTTGCCGAGCGATGAGGCGACACCGCCCGTGACGAATATGTACTTGGGTTTTGTGAGTTTCATTACCTATTTATTTATTGTCGTTGTTCTCCTCCTGGGCCTGGCGGTCGATCATCTTCACCTTTTCGATCGTGGCCTGCATCTCCTCGCGGGCACGCTCGATCTTCGATTTCACCTCGGCGATCAAACCCTCGGCGTTCTTCGACTTGGCGAAAAATCCGATATTGTTCTCCAGCAGACCGATCTCCTGCTCCAACTGGCGCACCTTGTTGTAGAGCCTCTCGCGCTCCGAACGCATTTTATTGCCGCCGGCCGACCTCATGGTCGAGACCTTGTCACGGAAGCGGTCCATCGAGCGGTCGCGCTCCGAGCCGCGCAGCGTGTTGAACATCGCGTCGACCGTAGCCTTGTATTTTTTCTGGATCGCCTCCTTCTGCTTGATGGGCACGAAGCCTACCTCGCCCCAGCGGCGCTGGAACTCGCGGATGACCTCGAAACCTCCGCTCTTGATATCGGCGGCAGCCATTTCTTCCAACATAGCTAGTTTCTTGCGCAGATTCTCCTCATACTCGCCGTCGACCGACGAAAAATGAGCGGCCTTGCGCTGGAAGAACTTGTCGCATGCGGCGCGGAATCTCTTCCAAACCGCATCTGAATGACGACGCGACACGGCACCGATCTCCTTCCAGCGATTCTGCAGGGCGATCAGTTCGTCGGAAGCCTTCTTCCACTCCTCACTGTTCGAGAGGGCCTCGGCGGCCTCGCAGATCTCGTTCTTGAGTTCGAGATTCTGCTCCATCTCGGTCTTCAGCGAGCCGTAGAATTCGCGCTTGGCCTCGAAGAATTTGTCGCAGGCCGTGCGGAAACGCTCGTATATGTGGTTGTTGTCTTTCTTGGGGGCGAAGCCTATGGTCTTCCATGTCTTCTGCATCTCCAGCAGGCGATCGCTCGCCTTGTTCCACTCCTTGCGTGAGGTCATGGGCTGCGAAACCAGCTCCTCGGTGGCGGCGCAGAGACCCAACTTGAGTTCGAGGTTGACGACCTGCTCACCCTTGAGGCCCTCGAAGTGCTCCTGATGATGCTTGTTGATGCGGCTCGAGGCGGCTTTGAAGCGCTCCCAGAGCACCTCTTTGTATTCGTTGGCCACGGGACCCGTCTCGCGCCACTCGTCGTGGAGCTTCTGCAGCTTGCGGAACGCGTCGACGATCGATGCGTCCATGACCAGCGCCTCGGCCTGCTCACACAGAGCGACTTTCTGCTCGTAGTTCTTCTTCAGGTCGAGATCTCGAAGCTCCTTGTTAATCTTAATGAAACTGTAGAAATTTTCGACGTGGAGGTTATAGGTCTCCCAAAGATCCTTCACGTTCTGCAGAGGCACCAGGCCGGTATCTTTCCAGCGCTGCTGCAGCTCGCGGAACTTGTTGAAGGTATAGTTGAGGGTCTCGTCCGAATTGACGAGCTCTTTCAGCTCGTCGATTATTTCCTGCTTGATCTTGAGGTTCTTCTCCTTGTCGGCTTCGAGGTTGGCGATGAACGCGTCGCGCAGGCGGCGGTACTCCTTGAACTGCTCTTTGAACTGCACCTCGGCGCCGTCGACCGGCGCCGTGAAGTTCTCTTCCAAACCTCCCTCTTCGACGAACTTGCGGCGCAGGGCGTCGAGCTCTGCGCGGCGTATGCGGTAGAAGGCGATCTTCAGCGCCTCGACCTCACGGCGCAGCGACTGCACGGGCTGACTCTCGAGCATCTGCACGAAAAGAGCCACCAGTTCATCCTTACCCTTGCCTGCGAACTTATCCTCTCCGGCGGCTTCAGCGGCCTCTTCGGCTTCGGCCTCTTCGTCGGTCTCGTCCTCGATGTTCAGACCCGCATCTTCGGCGGCCAGCGCAGCGTCCTCGTCCGAGAAATCCATGCGCACATCGGCAGGAGCAGCCTCTTCGTCGGCCTCGGCTGACGGATTGGCTGCAGGCTCCGCAGCAGGCTTAATGCGGGCGCGGCGCACCTTTACAGCGGGCTTTTCAGCCGCCTCGGGCGCTGTGTTCTCGGTTGCGGCAACTTCAGCAGCCGCAGACTGCACGTCTTCAGCCACAGGGCTGATTTGCTCCTCGGGAGCGGGGAGGTTCGGGTTTTCGGTAGCCATTACGGTTAAGTTTTTGATTTCCGTCTTCACAAAGGTACATAAATCCCGCAAATATAGCTAAATTTCCGGTGTTACGGAAGCATTTCACCGGAAATTTGCTATCTTCGCATATGGTATGTTTACCGGTCACCTAAAACCCGCACAAACACAATGAGTCACCGCATATTGCTTGTCGACGACGAGGTCGACATCCTTGAGTTCGTTCGTTACAATCTGGTCCGCGAAGGCTACGAGGTCTTCACGGCCGAGAATGGCTCCGACGCGCTCCGGATCGCCGCCGAAGTGCGCCCCCACCTCATCCTTCTGGATATGATGATGCCGGTCATGGACGGCGCGCAGACCTGCCGCGCCATACGCCGCGACCCGGCTCTGCGCGACACGATGGTCGTGTTTTTGTCGGCCCTGGGCGAGGAAGAGCAGCAGTTGGCGGGCTTCGGCGTGGGAGCCGACGACTACCTCACCAAGCCTATAAAGATGAAGCTGCTGATGAGCCGCGTGCAGGCGATCCTGAAGCGCATCGACGCCGACGCGGCGCCCGCCGAAACGCCCGCGGGCATAACGATCGACCACGAGCGGCATATCGTGGAGTGCGACGGCTGCGAGGTAGTTCTTCCGCGCAAGGAGTTCGACCTGCTGGAGCTGCTCTATTCGTCGCCGGGCAAACTTTTCTCGCGCGAGGAGATCTACACCCGCATCTGGGGCACGGAGGTCGTGGTCGGCGACCGCACCATCGACGTCCATATCCGCAAACTGCGCCAGAAGATCGGCGAGCAGCGGATCGTGACGATAAAAGGGGTCGGATATAAGTACGAGGCGTAACGGCGTCGTGTCGTTGTGAGTGAACGTTTTCGATAAGTGAGAGCCGAAAACGATGGCGAAGCCAACTCAATGAGCGTGGCAGTCTGATTGTTTGCAACGCCTTGCATGGCATCAAATTGCCACGTCGGCTCTCCGAACCTCCTCGCAATGACACACCAGATGGGTTTTCGGCTTACGAAGCGAGCCGGCAGGCCGCAGATCCGCCCTGCGGAGGCCTGCATCATCACTTTGTGACGATTTGTCCCCGCGAGCTGCAGCCCGAAGACCACCTGCCGCCGCCCACACCCGCCAGTCGACACCCATCCGATCACCACCGACACCACCCGCCATCCGCCACCCGCAAAGAGAGAAATTCCCACACCTTGCCGGCTGTGAAAAAACAAACAACAGTTTTTACACCTAAAACGGCAAAAAATTAACAATTCGCAAGCATTTTTTGCTTAAATTTGTCTGTCTTTAAAAAATACTGTATATTTATATTATGATTCGCGAATTACTGGCCGTCGGTATCGGAGGCGGCGTCGGAAGTATCGCCCGCTACCTGCTGTCGCACGGCATGCTGGCAGGATATACGCTTATGGGCTTTCCGGCGGGTACGTTCACCGTGAACGCCCTGGGGTCGCTGCTGATAGGCACACTGCTCCACACGGTCGACTCGGCGACATGGCACTGGCTGCTCGTCGCGGGTTTCTGCGGAGGCTTCACCACCTTCTCGGCGTTTTCGGCCGACGCCGTGCGGTTGCTGCGTGAGGGAACTTACGGCAGCGCAGCGCTGTACGTGGGTTTAAGTGTCGTGGTGTGCATGGCTTTCACAGCGGCGGGATTGTGGATCGGACACCAGATTAAAAATTAATAACACAAAATAAAAGAAGAAACAATGGTAATTTTGGTATTGAACTGCGGCAGCTCCTCGATCAAGTATCAGGTGATCGACATGGAGGGCGCATCGAGCAAACTGCTCGCAAAAGGAATCGTCGAACGCATCGGACTGCCCGAGGGCGACCTCGTGCACAAACCCGTCGGTAAGCAGACGTTCGAGCTCCACAAACCCATTCCCGACCACACGACCGGCATCAGCCTGGTGCTGGAGGCTCTCACCAACAAAGAGCATGGCGTTATCGCGTCGCTGGCCGAGGTCAAGGCCGTAGGCCACCGCGTGGCCCATGGCGGGGAGTTCTTCCCCGAGAGCTGCGTCGTGACCGAAGACGTGAAGGCGAAGATCCGCTCGCTGTTCGCCATCGCACCGCTGCACAACCCCGCCAACCTCGAGGGCGTGCTCTCGATCGAGAAGGTTCTGCCGGGCGTCCCGCAGGTCACCGTGTTCGACACCTCGTTCCACCAGACCATTCCCGCGGTTAATTATATGTACGCCCTGCCGCGCGAATACTACGACAAGTACCGCATCCGCAAATACGGTTTCCACGGCACGAGCCACAAGTTCGTAGCCAAGCGCGGCGCCGAACTCGCGGGCCTCGATTTCGGCAATTCGAAGATCGTGACGTGCCACATCGGCAACGGCGGTTCGGTGACGGCGGTGATGAACGGCAAGTCGTTCGACACCTCGATGGGCTTTTCGCCCGTGGACGGTCTGGTCATGGGCACCCGCTGCGGCAACGTCGACCCCAGCGCCATCACCTACATCGGCGAGAAGGAGGGCATGAGTTATGCCGAGGTCAACGACATGATGAACAAGCGCTCGGGCGTGCAAGGAATGACCGGCATCTCGAGCGACATGCGCGACATCGACCGCGCCTACAACGAGGGCAACCCCCTGGCCATCCTTGCCCGCGACATGTACTACGACCGCATCAAGCGCTTCGTGGGTCAGTACGCGGCGGCTATGGGCGGTCTGGACATGATCGTCTTCACGGGCGGCGTGGGCGAGAACTCTTCGGAGATGCGCGAGATAGTCTGCACCGGACTGGAGTTTATGGGCGTGAAGTTCTCGGCGGCCAAGAATACCGGTGTGCGCGGCGTGGACACGATCCTCTCGGCCGACGATTCGCGTGTCAAAGTCGCGATCATCGCTACCGACGAGGAGCTCGTAATCGCAACCGACACCTACAACCTTGTGAAATAATTTCAAAATACAAAAGCATGATACAGCATCTTACAGAAATAGTAGACGAGGCGCGCAAAAGAGGCAAAAAGCGCCTTGCAGTAGCCTACGGACAGGATTCGCACACCCTTGAGGCGGTTTACGAGGCCTACAAGGAGGGTCTGGTGGAACCTACGCTCTACGGTGACAAATCGGTCATCGAGCAGGTCTGCGCCGAGGACGGACTCGACATTTCAGTATTCAATATCGTCAACGAGCCCAACGACGTGAAGTGCGTCCAGCAGGCCGTCGCGGCTGTCGTCGCAGGCAATGCCGACGTGCTGATGAAGGGCCTCGTGTCGACCGACAAGTACATGCGCGGCATTCTCAACAAAGAGGCCGGTCTGTTTCCCCCGAAGGGCGTGTTGAGCCACGTCTCGATCACCGAGATGCCCTGCTACCCCAAGCTGCTCATCATTTCGGACGTCGCGGTGATCCCGCTGCCCGACTTCAAGCAGAAGATGGTACAGATCGGCTACCTGGCCAAAACTGCGAACCTGCTGGGCATCGCCACCCCCAAGATCGCCTGCATAGCTCCCTCGGAGCAGCTGCTTCCCAACGTTATTTCGTCGACCGAAGGTGCGCTGCTGGCAAAGATGGCCGACCGCGGTCAACTGGGCAAGGTCATCGTCGACGGGCCGCTGTCGTTGGACGTTGCGCTCTACAAGGATGTCGCCGAGCACAAGAAAGTCACAGGTTCGTCGGTGGCCGGCGATCCCGACTGTCTGCTCTTCCCCAACATCGAATCGGCCAACGTCTTCTTCAAGTCGGTGACACACCTCTGCGGCGGAGAGCTCGCGGCGATGGTCATGGGCACCAAGGTCCCCTGCGTGCTGACCTCGCGCGGTGACACGAGCAAGACCAAACTCTATTCGATAGCCCTGGCCTGCCTCGCGGCGCGTTAAACTATTATAAGCCAATCTAAAAACTTAAAACCGTAACATATTAAAAGAACCGATTTATGGGCTTCAAAGTATTAGCAATAAATCCCGGCTCTACATCCACAAAGGTTGCCCTCTTCGATGAGGAGCAACCTTTGTTGGATATAACCCTCCGCCATCCAGCCGACGAGATCGCGCGCTACGCGCACATCACCGACCAGCTGGAGTGGCGCCGAAAAATGATCCTCGACGCACTGAAAGAGAACAATTTCGCAGTCTCCGGCCTCTCGGCCGTCATCGGCCGCGGAGGACTTGTAAAACCCATCCCCGCGGGCGTTTACGAAGTGAACGAGGCTATGAAGCATGACCTGCGCAGCGGCCAGGAGCACGCCTCGAACCTCGGCGGTCTGCTGGCTGCCGACATCGCCGCAATGGCGGGCGTCAGGGCCTATATCGCCGACCCGGTAGTGGTCGATGAACTCGACGACGTGGCCCGCATCAGCGGACTTCCGGAATGTCCGCGCGTGTCGATATTCCACGCCCTGAACCAGAAGGCCACAGCGCGCATGCACTGCGACAAGGCGGGCATGGTCTACGAAAAATCGCGCCTTATCGTCGCGCACCTCGGCGGCGGAATCTCGGTCGGCGCGCACCGCATGGGCCGCATCGTCGACGTCAACAACGCCCTGGATGGCGACGGGCCTTTCGCGCCGGAACGCGCCGGGAGCCTCCCCACCGGGGCCTTCGCCGACCTCTGCTTCTCGGGCAAGTACACGCGCGCCCAGATCCAGAAGATGCTGGCCGGCAAGGGCGGGCTTATAGCCCACCTGGGTACCAACTCCGTGCAGGAAGTCGTGGAGCGCACGCGGCAGGGCGATGAGAAAGCGGCCCGCATTCTCGAGGCCATGTGCTACAATATTTCCAAGTGGATAGGCTCGATGGCCACGGTGCTCGAGGGACGCGTCGACGCGGTGATCATCACCGGCGGCATAGCCCACAACCCTCCGGTGACGGATTATATCCGCAGGCACTGTTCGTTCATCGCCCCTGTAGCCGTCTACCCCGGCGAGGGCGAGATGGAGGCACTGCTGATGAACGCGCTGGTAGTACTACGCGGTCAGTATGTTCCCAGGATTTACGAATAACAGAATATAAAGAAGCAGGTTGCCTTATCGGGCAACCTGCTTCTTTATGATAGCAATGATCTCGCGGAAGGCCTCGAGCCGGAACAACGCCGAAAACAGCGCGTAACTCACGACACCGACGCCGATCTCGGCCAGCAGCCGCAGCAGCGCGCTGTCGGTGACGGCAAAGCCCGCAAGTCTCACGGCCGCATACATTCCGGTTGCGGCAAGCGCCACCGGTGCGAGCGTGCGCACGAAACGCCAAAGGGTCAGCGGGCAGAAACGCATCGTCGCCGCGAAATTCACAACCATTTCCGAAAACGCGATCGCCACAAGGCCCCAGGTCACAGCTTCGACGCTTATGGGGATAGTGACGGCGAATATGATGGTCATAATGACCTTTTTGAATATCTCGAGCTTGACGATAATACTGCCGTCTGACATGGTTTTCAGCACGTTATAGGCCACCATACTTATCGGATAGAACAGGCCCGTGAGCGAGACGACCTCCAGATAAGGCGCCGTCTGCATCCACTTTTCGCCCAACAGCACCTCCATCATATCGTACGACACGGCCGACATGCCGAGCATCATCGGGAACATGATATAGGCCACGACCATCATCACCTGGCGGTAGCTCTCGGCAAATTTCACCGCATCATCCTTTATTTTGGTCATCGCCGGAAACGTCACGCTCTGCACGGCCTGCATGAGCGAGGTCGAGGGCTGGTCTTTGAGTTTCACGGCCTGGTCGAACGAACCCAGCACGGCGTCGGAATAGAGCCTTCCGAAGAAGAACTGCGGTATCTTATTATAGAGGTTCGAGATGAGATCGGTAGCCAGTAAACTCAAACTGAAGGGTGCCATTTCGCGCAGCGACGCCCATCTGAAACAGCCCCGGGGTCGCCATGCGCTCAACCACCACAACATGGCGGCGCGCATGGACATCATCAGCACCCGCTGCCACACCACGGCCCATATTCCGCATCCCGCGACAGCAAGCCCTATGGCCGCGAATCCGCTCACGAGGGTCGCTGCAAGAGTGACTTTCGACAGCAGGTCGAAGCGGAACTGGCGCACAAAGATCGTGTTCTGGATCGTGCAGAGCGCGCCCAGGGGCAACTGCAGGAAGATAACGGGCGATATGGCCGCGATCTCCGGCATCTGGTAATACCACGCCAGAACGGGTCCCAGCGATACGAAGAGCACATAGAGCACCAGCGCCACCGTCATATTGAATGCGAATACCGACTTATAATCGTCCTCCGAAGGGTCGGCCTTACGGATGAGCGACTGCGAGAATCCACCGTCGACGATAACCAGCGCGATGATGAGTATCGATATCGGGATGGCCGTAATACCGAGGATGCCGGGCGACAGCAGGCGCAGAATCACAAGGCTCACAGCGATCTGCAGGAGCATGGAGCCGGTTTTCTCGGCCATGCTCCACGCGACGCCGCGCGCTACTTTGTCTTTCAGTTCTCCTTTCATCCGGTTATTTACAACGACCCGTCCGTCAGCATGTCATTAACTCTCCTTTGGAGGTTTGTCGTTGCTCACGCTCGGTATAGTCCGCAAGCGGCCTCTGTTCTCGCTCAATCGCAACGTTCCGAGGAGGACAAAGTCCGGCATGGGAATCTGATGATATGCAGTGCTTTGCAGGTAATCAGATTGCCACGCTCGCTCCGTTCGCTCGCAATGACGCACACTATTTTTTCTTATGCTCCGCCTCGATCTGCGCATTGCGCTTGCGGACGTTACCGATATTTGCCAGTTCGACATACGAAGCTCCGCCGGCGGGGCCGAAACTGCCGCCGACGATAGCCACCAGGTCGTTGTCGTCGAGTGTGCGGTAGCGCTCGATGAACTCGAGCGCGTCGACCAGGAAGTGGTAGCGGTCGTCGAGCTCCTGGTTACGCAGGATAGGTACTACGCCATACGAAAGAGCCAGAATACGCTGTGCATGACGCTGATAGCAAACGGCCATAACCGGTTTGCGGCCGCGGAAAGCGGCAAGGTAACGCCCCGTACGGCCGGTGGCCGTATCGAGGATAACATACCGGATAGGCAGGTTGGTCGACGCGCGAACTGCCGAGCGGGCCAACTGGGCCGTGATCTCGTGGTTCACCGACACCATATCCATGTCGATCATGGGGGTAAAATTGCGACCGTCGCGCTCGATCTCGCGGGCGATCTTCGACATGGTCTGCACCGATTCCACCGGGAAATCGCCCATGGCGGTCTCGTCCGAAAGCATGATCGCGTCGACGCGTTCGTAGATCGCGCTGGCCACATCGCTCACCTCGGCGCGCGTGGGGCGCGGGCTCTTGACCATCGAATAGAGCATCTGGGTAGCGATGATCACCGGGCGCTTGGCGCGGATACACTTCTCGACGATGCGGCGCTGTGCGTTGGGGATCGCCTCGGCCGGAAGTTCCACGCCGAGGTCGCCGCGGGCGACCATGATGCCGTAGGAGGCCTCGATGATCTCGTCGATATTGGCCAGGCCCTCCTGATTCTCGATCTTCGAGATGATCTTTATCTGACTGTTGTGGGCGTCGAGGATCTCCTGCACGGCGGCAACGTCACGGGCCGAGCGCACGAACGAGTGGGCGATGAAATCGACGTCGTTCTTCACGGCCCACTCGATGAACCGGCGGTCTTTTGCGGTCACCGACGGCAGGTCGATCGAGATGCCGGGGACGTTGACGCTCTTGCGCGAACGCATTCCGCCGCCCTGGACGAATTCGCAGATGAGCTCCTCGGCGTTCTTCTCCTGAACCACGATCTCCAGCTCACCGTCGGCGATAAGCATGCGCGCGCCCACCGGGATGTCATTCACAATGCCCGGAACGTTCATATAGATCACCTTGCGCGTGGTCATGTCCGAGCCGTCGGAGCCGCGGACCGACACGCGGTCGCCGATGCTGAAATTTATGCTGTTGCCGTACTCCTCGGCGATCGTCGTGACGCGAATCTCGGGGCCCTTGGTGTCGAGCATGATCGGGATCACGGGGTTGACCTTATGCACCGTATCGACAATATGTCTGGCACCCTCCTCGGTCACATGGGCCGAATTGACGCGCACGACGTCCATGCCGGCATCGAAAAGACTCTGCACGAACTCCTCGGTGCAACGGAAATCGGACATCGTAGCTACGATCTTGGTTTTTTTCCTTCTGTACATATAATATTGATTTTAATCTGTTTACAACAATGCTTCCACTCCCAGGCGGTATGAGTCGAGCCCGAAACCCATGATCGAGCCTTTGGCCGCGGGGGCGATCATCGAGACGTGGCGGAACTCCTCGCGGGCAAGGATCGACGAGATATGCACCTCGACCACCGGCACCGAAACAGCCGAAATAGCATCGCGCAGCGCCACCGACGTATGGGTATATCCTCCGGCGTTGAGTACCACGCCGTCGAACGCGCCCTGGGCCCGCTGTACGGCATCGATCAGCTCGCCCTCGATGTTGGACTGGAAATAGCCGAACTCCACCTGGGGGTAGCGGGCCGACAGTTCGCCCAGGTAGTCGTCGAACGTACGCGTTCCGTAGACGTCCGTGTCGCGCCTGCCCTGGAGGTTGAGGTTAGGGCCGTTGAGGATAAGTATTTTCATCTTTGACATAACATTTTCGCGGCGCGGGGATGTGCGCCGCAATCGCCTACAAAGATAGTATATTTACAGAATTTTTCGATATCTTTGTTCCATTAAGTTTTGTTCGTTTCGGCCTTATCTTATGTGTCGGCCGCAGACAAAAAACCAACCACGCATCCATGACCGAATTCGGCTTTATAGACCATATACGCACACTATTCGCCTCGCTTCCCGGCAACGGGTTCGAAGGCATCGGCGACGACTGTGCCGTACTGCCCATAGGGGGCGGCGAATCGCTGGTCTTCACAGCCGACATGCTCACCGAAGACGTTCATTTTCTGCGTGATGCAACCTCGGCGGCGGAGTTGGGCCGCAAAGCGTTGGCCGTCAATCTGAGCGACGTAGCAGCCATGGGGGCACGGCCCGTCGCCACGCTTTTGTCGCTTGCACTTCCTGCCGACGCAACGGACGAATGGGCCGCCGAGTTTATGCGCGGCTACCACGCCATGTCGGAGGAGTTCGGCGTTGCGCTCGTGGGCGGCGACACCACACGCTCGGCCGCAGGCATCACCATCAACGTCACGGCCATAGGCCGCATTCCCGACGCCAACATTAAGCGGCGCGGCGACGCGCTGCCTGGCGATATACTATTCACGGCCGGCCAGCTCGGGGCCTCGGGCGCAGGCCTTCGCGATATCCTCGCGGGATGCACCGACACACCGCTGGCCGCCGTGCATCGCAATCCGCAGCCACAGGTTGCCGAAGGCGTCTGGCTCGGCGCTCACCCCGAAGTTCACGCCATGATGGACCTCTCGGACGGCCTTGCCTCCGACCTGCGGCACATTCTCAACAGCTCGGGCACTGGCGCCGAGGTCGAAACCACGGTCATTCCCGCAGCCGAGGGCACCGACCTGCAGACCGCGGCCTGCGCAGGCGAAGACTACAAACTGCTGCTGACAGCCGACGCCGTTTCGGCCGAATGCCTTGCGGCCGATTTCCTCGCCGCATTCGGCACGCCACTCTACCCCCTCGGCCGCATCACGGCCTCGAAAAAACTCATATGGCTGCGCGGCGGGGTGCCCGTAGAACTCGACTGGCAGGGCTTCACACACTATTAAAATCACCCGGTATGAATTCGCAATATATACTCAAAATGCGCCTGCACAACCAATTGCTGGCGGGCACATCGCTTCGGAAACCCGAGGAAATAGTCGCCTACATGGGCGCCATGCAGGCGCAGGAGGCCGAGATGTCGAAGTGGGGCGTCGGCGCGCGGCTGAAAGGAGCTGCCGTCAACGATATCGAAGAGTCGATAAACACCGGAAAGATCATCCGCACGCACATCCTCCGTCCCACATGGCACCTGGTATCGGCCGAAGATATTCATTGGATGACCGAACTCTCGGCACCGCGCGTAAGACCTATAATCATGGGCTACTGGAAGGCGCGGGGCTTCAACGAAGAGGTTTACATTCCCGCGATACGCCTGGTCGAAAAATTGCTGAAGGACCACAACCACCTTACACGCCAGGAGATCAGCGATGCCCTTATCGCGGCGAAGATCACCTCCGACCCCGATCTAACCCATTGCGTTACGGGCCGTGCCGAGATCGACGGCATCGTCTGCAACGGCCGTCTCAAAGGGCGCAAGAATACATTCGCGTTGCTCGAAGAGAGGGTGCCGAAAAGAGAAGCCATCTGCAAAGAGGAGGCTCTGGAGCGCCTTGCCCGCCGCTTTTTCACCAGCCATGGCCCCGCCACGATCCACGATTTCGCATGGTGGTCCGGAATGACGCTCACCGACGCCCGCAAGGCGCTGGAACAGATAAAACACGACTTTATCTCCGAGGAGATCAACGGCCGTACGTTCTGGATGCGAAACGATATTGCCGCGCCCTCTCACGGCACCGCTTCGGCGTTGCTGCTGCCTCCCTTCGACGAATTCGTGGTGAGCTACAAAGAGCGTTCGGAGATGATCGAGGATCATCATTACGGCAAAGTCATGACCAAGAACGGACTGTTCAGCCCCACCGCGATGCTCGACGGCGAGATCGTAGGTTCGTGGAGAAAGGTTACCTCCAAGGGCAAGGTCGGCGCGGAAATTTCGTTCTTCGAGAAACCGACCAAAAACATAGAAGCTCTTTTCGAGAAGCCGGTAAAAGAATTCGCAGACTTCTATAAATAGCGCCAGTCAATTTTGGCATCATTACCATCATAAAAGACTGACCTTTCAGATCAGTCTTTTATGATATAAACCTCGTCGCCCCGCCGCTGCATATGGTAGTGCTCGCGGGCATACTCCTCGAGGTAGTCGTCATACTGCAGATTTTCGATCAGCGTGCTGTCCTGTTCGATCCGCTCCCGGTACTGGTCGCGCTCGCGCTCGAGAGCGTTGATCTGGCGCTTTATCTTCATCGAATGCAGCAGGTTACGCCCCACGGAGACAAGCGTGAAGACAACGAAGACCGCCGTTGCGGCCATCCATAACCATTTGCGGACCGACTCTTTCATTTAAGGGATATGCATGTATTTATGCGTCTGAATGGAGATATTCCATTCGGGGTGCGCCTTGGCATATTCGACCATGGCGGGCATGATCTGTTCGGCGACGCTCCATTCGGGCTGCAGGTAGAGCTTGCAGCCTTTGGAAACCTTGGCGGCATTCTGCTCGGCCCACTCGAAATCAGCCTCCTTTTCGACGATCACTTTCAGTTCGTGCGCACGTCCGAAAGCCTCCTCCAACGGCGGCTGCTGGCGTTTCGGCGACAAGCAAACCCAGTCGAAACGGCCGCTAAAAGGGTGCGAGCCCGATGTCTCGAGAAATATCTCGAGCCCCTTTTCATGCAACGTTTGGGTCAGCACGCCCAGTGGATAGAGCAACGGTTCGCCGCCCGTAATCACTATCGCCTGCGCGGGGCAAGACAGCGCACGGTCGATGATCGTGTGCACATCGGTCGGGGGATAGAGCTTCGGATTCCAGGTGTTCTTGGCATCGCACCAGCGGCAACCCACGTCGCACCCGCCCAGGCGGATGAAATAGGCCGGCTTACCCGCATGAAAACCCTCTCCCTGAATGGTATAGAAGTCCTCGACGAGGGGCAGCATGCGCCCTCCGTCCAGCAACTCGCTATCGGCAAAGGCGGACATTATTCAGTTACGACATAAATATCTTTCAGGCTGCGGCCCAACTGGTCGTAGTCCAGTCCGTAGCCCACGATGAACTCGTTACCGATCTCCATCGCGCGGTATTTGATGGGTATATCCTTGCGGTAAGCCTTGGGTTTGAAGAAGAGCGTGCAGACGTCGATGCTCGCGGGCTTCAGGGCCTCGAGCTCCTTCATCATATGTTCGATGCTGTCGCCCGTGTCGACGATATCCTCAACGACGATGATGTGGCGCCCCTCGATGCTGTTGTTGAGGCCTATGAGGCTCTTAACGGTGCCCGTCGAGCAATCGCCCGCATACGAAGAGAGCTTCACGAACGAGAGTTCGTTCTGGAACTCGACTTTTTTGATCAGGTCGCTCATGAACATGAACGAGCCGTTCAGCACCCCTATGAACAGCGGCGTAGGCGTGTTGCGGTAGTCCTCATTGATACGCGCTGCGACTTCAGCGACCGCCACGTCGATCTTCTCGGCGGGAATCATGATTCGGAACGTCTTGTCGTGAAGTTTTATGATCTCTTCCATTTCGGGGTGGTTTTAGATATTAAACTACAAAAGTAATTATTTACGCGCAACAAATGAAAGGTTTCGCCCAAAATAATTCCAAACAAAAAGGGGAAGACATTCCCGACCTCCCCTTTTTCTGTATGCCCCCGGAACTTACACCAGCCCCGAGAATCCCATGAACGCCATGGCGAGAATACCCGCTGTGATAAGCGCGATGGGAATACCTTTGAACGCCTGGGGGACCTCCTCGAATTCGAGCCGCTCGCGGATACCGGCGAAGATCACCAGTGCCAGCGCGAAGCCCACGGCTATCGACACCGAATAGGTCACGCTCTGCAGCAGGTTGAACTCTTTCTGTATCATCAGAATAGCCACACCTAACACGGCGCAGTTGGTGGTGATGAGCGGCAGAAAGATTCCCAGCGCCTGATAGAGCGACGGTGACATCTTTTTAAGTATGATCTCGACCATCTGCACCAGCGCCGCGATGACGAGGATGAAGACGATGGTCTGCATGTATTCGATACCCAGCGGCACGAGGATGTAAGTCTGGATCGACCACGCCACGACTGCCGTGAGCGCCATGACGAACGTCACGGCGGCACCCATGCCCATCGAGGTTTCGACCTTCGACGACACGCCCAGGAAGGGGCAGATACCGAGGAACTGCGCCAATACAACGTTGTTGACGAAGATGGCGCCGATGATGATTGCGAAGTATGTGATATCCATAACTATTTACGTACTAATTTATTAAACAATACCATAAGATATCCCAGTACCAGAAACGCACCCGGTGCCAGCACAAAGATCAGAGGCATATAGTCGGCTGTTCCGAAGCTCACGCCGAAGACCGCGCCGCTGCCCAGAATCTCGCGCACGATACCTATGACCGTCAGCGACACGGTGAAACCCAGTCCTATACCCACGCCGTCGAGCACCGAATCGAGCGCCGTATTTTTGGCGGCAAAGGCTTCGGCGCGGCCGAGGATGATGCAGTTCACGACGATAAGCGGGATGAATACACCCAGCGACGCATACAGCGCCGGCACATAGGCCTGCATCAGCATCTCGATAATGGTCACAAACGATGCGATTACGACGATGAACGCCGGAATGCGCACCTTGTCGGGAATAAGGTTCTTGATGAGCGAGATCACGAGGTTAGACATAATGAGCACAGCCATCGTAGCAAGACCCATACCCATAGCGTTCACGGCCGAGGTCGTGGTACCCAGCGTGGGACACATACCCAGCACCAGGACGAACGTCGGATTGTTCTTTACAATGCCGTCGAATATAATTTTCAGCTTATTCATTTGCTTCTCCTTCCTGGGCCGCGGGCTCGTTAGTTTGTGCTGTGTTTGTGGCGCCCGATGCGGTATCCGAAGCAGAGTCCGAAGCAGCGTCCGATGCCCCCGCAGATACATTCGAGGCGCCCGAAGCTACGTCGGTCGGGGCCGCGCCCGTCGTAACGCTCTTGTAGGCCATCCACGCACGGTTTATGGCGTCGAGATATGCGCGCGACGAGATGGTCGCTGCGGTCAGCGCATCGACGTCGCCGCCGTCTTTGGTCACAGCGAGACGACCGCCGACGAGTTTTTTATTCTCCAGTTTCTGACCCTTGACAGCCGCGAGGAGCGGATTGCCCGCGTCGGCCATTTTGGTACCCAAACCAGGGGTTTCCGACTGCTCGAGAACGTTGACGTTGTAGACCTCACCCGCGGGTGTGAAACCCACCATAAGGCGAACCCGGCCCGAAAACCCCTGCTTGGTCATGGTCTGTACGGCATAGCCCGAGACCTGGCCGTCTTTCGTTGCGACGTAGACCACGATGGGCATTTCATCGATCGTAAGTTTCTCGGAGGTCGTGGCGTCGAACGCGGGCAGGACCTCGTTGAGCGCCGTAACCGTGGCAGCCTTTTTGGCTTCGGCAATCGGTTTTTCGGTGATCATGTTCACGAAACCCACGCCGGCCGAACCGATGAGCGTGATCGTGAACAGAACGACTACCATATTTAAAAGTGTACTTTTCATCTTTTTCGCCTCCTCCTTATTTCACGCCGAAGCGCTTGGGTTTGACATACTTGTTGATCAGCGGCACTACGGCGTTCATGATAAGAATGGCGAACGACATACCCTCGGGATAGGCGCCCCAGAGGCGGATCAGCATCGTAATGACACCGATTCCTACGGCGAAGATCACGCCGCCGCGCACGGTCATCGGCGAGGTCGAATAGTCCGTTGCCATGAAAATCGAGCCCAGCAGCGCACCGCCGGCCAGCACATGGAACAGCGGGAACTGCCACAACAATGCGCCCGACATACCGCTGCCTGCAGCGTAAACGAACGCAAACGCGGCCATCGTAGCGAGGATCGTCGCCGGAATATGCCACGTGATCACGCGGCGGACGAGCAGGTATGCAAAGCCAATGAGCAGTGCAACAGCCGCAACCTCTCCCAGCGAACCGGGCATATTGCCCAGCAGCAGGTGCTGAATGTCGTATGTGCCGACCGCCGCGCCATGCTTGACAGCCGCCAGCGGCGTAGCGCCCGAGAACGCGTCGAGGCCCTCGACTGCGGGGAATGTGGTCATCTGCACCGGATAGGCTATGAGCAGGAACACGCGGCCCACCAGCGCGGGATTGAAGGGGTTTTTGCCCAGCCCGCCGAAGCTCATCTTGGCGATAGCGATAGCCACGAAAGCGCCTATAACGACAATCCACCAAGGAATCGTCGACGGCAGGTTGAAGGCCAGCAGCATACCGGTCACCGCGGCCGACCAGTTGCAGAGGGTCATCGGTCCTTTGACCAGGAATCTCTGAATCAGGTACTCGAACGACATGCAGCTGACGATCGACAGCGCCGTCACCAGCAGTACGTTCGCCCCGAACACCCATACGGAGACCGCCAGCGCCGGCAGCAGCGCGATAACGACGTCGCGCATGATGCTCTTGGTCGACTGCCTGGTCTGCACGTGCGGTGCGGGAGAAACAAGGAGTTTATTTGTCATAATTGCTTGATTTTCTATTTTTGAGGCGCGGCGGCAGCGGCGCGGGCGCGAATATTAGACATGACGGTCTGCTTACCGAGGCGCACCCAGTCCAGCAGAGGCAGATACGACGGACATGTCGACTGGCAGCATCCGCACTCGATGCACGAGGTGATCATCTGCGCCTCGAGCTCGTCCCAGCCGCTATTGCGGGCGACTTTTGCCAGGTAGTAAGGCTCCAGGCCCATGGGGCAGGCCGACACGCACTTCGCGCATTTGATGCACTGCGAGGGCGCTCGGCGCTCGGCCTCGGCGCCGCTCATGACGGTGATTCCCGAACAGCCCTTGGTAACCGGCGAATCGAGGTTGACCATCGCGCGGCCCATCATCGGGCCGCCGTTGATAACCTTGCCCGCATCTTCGGGCAGCCCTCCGGCGGCCTCGATAAGGGCCGAAATGGGAGTTCCCATGCGCACAAGCAGATTCTTGGGTGTTTTAACACCCTTGCCGGTGATCGTCACGACGCGCTCGATGAGCGGTTTGCTCTTCTGCACAGCCTGGTAGACGGCAATCGCCGTCGAGGCGTTGCACACCACAGCACCCACGTCGATCGGCAGCGCGGGCGGCGGCGGAACCTCGCGGCCCGTGACTGCGGCAATAAGCTGCTTTTCGCCGCCCTGCGGATATTTCACCTGGAGCGGCATGATCTCGATGCCCAGAAAACCCTTGGCCAGAGCCGTGAGGCAGAAAATAGCGTCGGGTTTGTTGTTCTCGATGCCCACCACGGCTGTATCGACGCCCGCGGCCTTCATCAGTATCGAAACGCCGGTGAGCATCTCCTCGCCGCGTTCGAGCATATTGCGGTGGTCGGAGGTGAGGTAAGGTTCACACTCCACACCGTTGATTATCAGCACTTCGGCCTTTTTACCCTGGGGTATCGTAAGCTTGACGTGGGTGGGGAACGTAGCGCCGCCCATGCCGACGATTCCGGCATCCTTGATTCTGGCCATTACATCCTGCGCCGAGAGATTGCATCCGCGCAGAACGTTCGTGCTGCGGTCGATACCCTCTGCCCATTCGTCGCCCTCGCGCTTGATGGTAATGGCCATCTGACGCACGCCCTGACCGTTCGGCACCGGCTCCACGGCCACGACCGTACCCGACACGGGCGAATGGATATTGGCCGACATAAAGCCCGCGGCCTCGGCTATGAGTTGTCCCGTGAGCACCGTGTCGCCCTTGGCGACCCTGGCCGCCGCGGGGGCGCCGATATGCTGTGCGAGAGGGATCGTCACCACGTCGGGCAGCGGCAGAACCTCTATGGCCGCTGCGGCGCTCAACTTATTTTCCGACGGATGGACTCCGCCTTTCGGAAATGTTTTCATATCTCGTTTCTCTGATTTTAGGGTTGGTTACTGGGCCGCCGGGGCCTCTTTCGAGACCGTGGGGGCAGCCGGAGCTTTGGACTCTCGGGGCAGCGGGTCCATTCCCATGAGCACGATCGAACTGGTAGGGCACTCGTTCACGCATTTGCGGCACAACTTGCACTTATGCGGATCGATATACGCGAGGTTGTTCTCGACCACGATCGCGTCGAACGCACACGCTTTGACGCACTTGCCGCACGCGATGCATCCCGCCTTGCAAGCCTTCATTGTCACGGGGCCCTTATCTTTCGACACGCACGACACATAGACCGCACGGTTCTTGGGCCACTTCTTGCGCAGCTCGATGATCATCTTGGGGCAAGCCCTGACGCAGGCGCCGCAAGCCGTACATTTGTCGGCATCGACCTCCGGGAGACCCGTCTCGGGGTTGACGTGTATGGCGTCGAACGTGCAGGATACCTCGCAGTCGCCGAAGCCCAGGCAGCCGAACGAACAGCCGGTTTCACCGGCATAGAGCGATGCGGCAACGGCGCACGAACGCGCACCGTCGTATTTATTGGTCGAAAGACGTTTCGCGCACGTACCGCCGCAGCGCACCGTAGCGGTTTGGGGCTCTTTTTCGGCGGCGGCTTTGCCGAGGTATGCGGCAACGGCCTTCATCGTATCGCCGCCGCCCACGGGGCAAAACAGCGCCGAAATATCGTCTTTGCCCACCAGCGCGTCGGCCAGGGAGCGGCATCCGGCGAATCCGCATCCGCCGCAGTTGGCACCGGGCAGCATCTTCTCGACCTCATCGATACGAGGGTCCTCCTCGACGTAGAATTTCTGGGCCACGAAGTAGAGGATAACAGCGGAAAGCACTCCCAATGCGACAAGCGTCAGGACGGTGTAAAGTAATACTTCCATCAGTTTTTGTTTATTGTGAATTGAATTGTGTGTTCGATTTTATTGCGGAATACCCACAGCATGCCGTAGTATGCCACCACGCCGACGATCCCCGCCAGCGCCCCGCGCCCCTCGCTCATGCCCAAGGCCTTGATCGCCACGACCAGCACGCCGACCAGCACCACAAGTGCCCCGACGTAAGCCAGCAGCACGGCGATCGTCCCGGCGCGTTGGTGTACGCCCACCGTCACGCTGTCGCCCGGGGCGTAGTCGGCCCATGCTGCACTCTTCACCTCCACGATCTTATCCTTCGCTTCGGCAAGTCCGCAGGCCTCCCTCGCCTTACACGATCCGCAAGCGCTCTGGGAGGTAATTATCACGAAGACCGTCCCGTTGTCGGAACGGTCCACGATACCGCTGTGTGTTATTTGGGGTGCCACCGATCAATCCCCATATTTATTGGTGAGGGGCATGAGGCGTTCGTGGCCGAACGAGCAGCTCGACAGACGCAGAATGGGCGGGAACTGGTAGCGCTTCTTTTCGTTGCGCATGATCATCGAATGAATCTTCTCCACAACGTCCGAATCGAAGCCCGCGTTGATGATCTCCTCGCGGTGCTGTCCCTCCTCGATCATGCGGAACAGAATGGCGTCGACAACCTCGTAGGGAGGCAGGATGTCGGTGTCTTTCTGACCGGGGTGAAGCTCCGAAGAGGGCTCCTTGTTGAGTATATTTTCGGGGATCAGTTCGCCGAGGGTACGGTTGATATAGCGTGCCAGGTCGTAGATCTCGCTCTTGTAGAGGTCGCCCGTGGGGCTGAAAGCACCCGCCGTGTCACCGTAGAGCGTACATCGGCCGAGGGCGTTTTCGCTCTTATTCGATGAATTGAGCAGTATGTAGTCCGATTTATTCTGGACGGCCATAAGGAGCACCATGCGAATGCGGGTCTGGATGTTCTCCTCGGTATAGTCGAATTCGCGGCCGCCGATAACCGGCTTAAGCGTGTCGATAACGCTGTTATAGACCTCCGAAATGGGAATTACGTTGTAGTCGATGCCGAGATTCTCGGCAAGGCGGCGGGCATCCTCGACCGACTCCTCGGGCGAGAACGGCGAGGGCATCAACAGCGCCTTGACGTTTTCCTTACCCAGCGCGTCGGCGGCCATGCAGGCCACCACCGCAGAGTCGATACCGCCCGAAAGGCCTATGCAGGCCTTCTGGTAGCCGTTTTTGATAAAGAAGTCGCGCAGTCCGCAGCGCGCTGCGGCGTAGATAAGCCGGTTGCGGTCGTCATACGACGTTGCGACTTTCACCGGGCTGGATGCATTTTCGGTATCGAACAGCTGGAAATCCTCCTCGAAATTCTTCATCATCAGCACCAGCTCGCCGCGGTTGTTGAATGCGCCCGAAGTGCCGTCGTAGACGATATCCGTGGAGCCGCCCACCTGGTTGACCATGACAAGGTTCTTGCCTTCGACGAAGGCCAGATTACGCATCATCTCGTAGCGGTAAGTCATTGTTCCCTTACCGTATTTGCGCGCGTTGACCGAAATGATGGTCTCGACCGACTTGTCGAAATCGTGCTCGCGGCTCAAATCGTCGCCCACTACGATCGCACACTTGTGTCCGGCGATGGTCGCGTATTCGAAGCCCTTCGACGGGGCGAGAAAGCCCATTTCGCGGCGGGCGGTGATGTATTTTTTACCCACGTATCGCAACACCTTGCGGTCTTGGATTAACGCCGCGGCGCTGATCGCCCCGTCGTTGGTGAGTACCGGAAGTCCCACGATTGCGGCTATGCCGTTGCAGCACGAAGCGATCTGGATGAGCGCATCCTCGCACAATTCGAGGAAGGTGGTCTTGCGCAGAAGGTCGAAAGCGGGCGTTCCGCTCACTCCCTGCTCGGCAAAAACCACCAGGTCGACGCCCATTGTTCTGGCCTTGTTAATCGAATCGATGATCTTCGAGGCGTTGCCGTCGACATCACCGACAGTGTAGTTCAGCTGGGCAATAGCTATTTTCATTCGATGGGAGTTTTGTACAAAAAAAAATTGCAACTGCGCAAAGTTAAAGATTATTTATATAAGTATGAAACAATTTCCGTGTTAAAAATTTAACACGTTTCGTCCACGCGCGCCCTAACCTTCGGCTCACAAAACAGACCGGCAAGCCGTAGCCGGCGCTGCGGGCGGGAGCGGAGGGCATCCGGAACATGTCATTGCAAGGAGCTGCAGGCGACGTGGCAATCAGATGATTTGCACGGCATTACAAGTATTGGATCAGCGCAAAAAGCAGGTGGAGTAAACCTTTCAGGCGAATATTTTCCGCTAAAAACCCGACTATTTATGAGCGCTGTTATTCCGAGGAGGGCTCTGCCCGACGTGGGAATCTGATGATATGCAACGCCTTGCAGGCAATCAGATCCCCACGTCAGCCTGCAGCTCCCTCGGGATGACAGACCGGAATAATGCTGAAATTTGGAAATAATGGACAAATATTTTCACCCACCTGCTTTTTACATTGATCCCAAGTATTCGGATTGCCGCGTCGGACTTTCGTCCTTCCTCGCAATGACACGAAAACGAAGCGGCCGGAACCCATAAGTTCCGGCCGCTCTCTATCTGTAGCGATGCTTATTCCTGGATCATTTCAGCCTCGTCGGTCACCAGGATTCGTCCGCAATATTCGCAGATGATGACCTTCTTGCCCTGACGGATCTCGACCTGACGCTGGGGCGGGATGCGGTTGAAGCAGCCTCCGCAGGCGTCACGCTTGACCGTTACCACAGCCAGACCGTTGCGGACGTTGCCGCGGATACGGTTGTAGGCCGAGAGCAGACGCTCGTCGATCTTGGCTTTGGCCTTCTCGGCCTGGATTTCGAACTGCGCAACCTGGGGTGCGGTTTCAGCCTCGATGCCCTCCAGCTCGGTCTTCTTTGCCGAGAGGTCGGCCGAACGCTCGTTGACAACCGTTTCGGCCTCCTCCAAAGTCATCTTCTTGGCCTTGGTTCCTGCGGCGTACTCCTTGAGGCGCTTCTCGGCCAGCTCGATCTCCAACTCCTGATATTCAACCTCTTTGGTGATGGCATCGAACTCGCGGTTGTTGCGCACGTTCTTCTGCTGGTCGTTGTAGTTGGTGATCATGATACGTGCCTGGTCGACCTCGCGCTTGCGCTGCTTGGTAAGCGTATTAAGCTCCTCGATCTCGCCGTTGATATTGTCGATGCGGGTTTTCAGGCCGGCCATCTCGTCCTCCAGATCCTGGACTTCGAGGGGCAACTCGCCCTTCACCTTGTTGATCTCGTCGATCCGGCTGTCGATCTTCTGGAGCTCGTAGAGCGCCATGATCTTCTCCTGCATCGAATAATCAACTTCGGCGGTCTTCTTCTGTGTTGCCATATAATATGCTGTATTTTTTAGTCTTAAACCAGATAATTCACAGGATTTCGAGAGTCCTCACTCTTGCGAACCGCAAAGGTAATTAAATTTTTCGATAAAATATCAAATAATAGTTCAATTGCGCAATATTCGCTCTCAAAATGTCCGGCGTCGGCCACGGTAAGGGCTCCGTCGGGAGTCGTAAAGTCGTTGTACTTGAGGTCGGCGGTGACGTAGATATCGGCCCCGGCACGGCGTGCGTCGCCTATCATCGAGGCGGCCGAACCGGTGCAGACGGCCACTCTGTGCACGGTCACTGTGGCGATATCGCTGTGGCGTATGGTGCGCACTTTCAGCACCTCCTGAATACGGCGCATAAATTCCACGGTACCAACCGCTTCTGGCAACTCACCCACAACTCCGAAACCCGCCTTTTCATCCTCCAGGGAGGGCTGCAGAACGCGCAGGTTTTCGACTCCCAGCATCCCGGCCAAACGCCAGCTCATACCGTCGGGCGCGCTGTCGAGATTGGTGTGGCAGGCATACAAAGCGATGCCGCGGCGTATGGCACGCTCGACACAGCGCTGAACGGCGTCGGCCGAATTGAACCGCTTCAGCGGCTGAAAAATGATCGGATGGTGGGTGATCACGATATCGCATCCCTCACGTTCGGCCTCATCCAGGACCGCCTCGGTGACGTCGACGGCCAAAAGGGCTTTCGAAACCTCATCGTCGGGGCGTCCCACAATCAACCCCGAATTATCGTACGATTCCTGCCACCGCAGCGGCGCGAAGCGTTCTATAACATCGGTTATCTCTCTGATTTTCATGACTTAAACAGCGATTGTTCATAAAATGCGAAAAGCTCCTTTTCCTCTTCCGTATCTTTCTTGCGGCGAGGCTTGCGCACAGCGGGCGCGGCGACCGTTTCGGCGCCGGTCGCGGGGTCGATCTTCACGACGGCTTTGGCACGGGGCTCGCGTGCAGCCGGCGGCTCTCCGGCAACGGCGACACCCTCGCCGGGGACAATTTCGCCCTCACCGACCTTCAGGTCCTCGCGCACCTCCTCGAGCAGCGAACGCACCCGCTGGAGGCGCTCCATAAGTTCGGCCTCACGGCTGATCGAATGGTCGGCACGTGGCTGTTTAAGGGCCTTTTTCGCCCCTTCGAGCGTCATGCCGCGCTCCTTGACAAGGTGGTATATAATTTTCAGGTTTTCGACATCCTGCGGCGTGAACATACGGTTGCCCTTCTTGTTGCGCTTGGGCTTCAGGACGCTGAACTGGCCCTCCCAATGGCGCAGCAGCGACGGCTTCACGTCGAACATCTCGGACACTTCGCCCATCGAATAAAAAAGTTTTTCGGCCATATCTTTACTCAATCATATAAGTTCATGTCATTAACCCTCCTTTGGAGGCTTCTTGTTGCTCACGCTCGGCAGAGGCTGCAAACGACCTCTGCCCTCGCTTAATCGCAATATTCCGAGGAGGGTTCAGCCCGACGCGGGAATCCGATTGTCTGCGCGGCTTTGCAGCTCATCGGATTGCCACGCTCACTTTGTTCGCTCGCAATGACATTCGCAAAATTTAATCATTCATTTTTATGCGCAACACATTGGGATACATATTGTTGACCCTTGCGCCTATTCTTTTCACAAACCCGAGCGTACGACCGCGGGCTGATACTATATTTATACCCTCCTCAAACAGAGACGCGTCGACGTCCTGACGTCGCAGGAATTTCAGCGCATCGTCCTCTCCGACCTCGGCGACCGGAACCGCCTCGCGGTTGAGACCCGCAAAGAACGCCAGTGCGGGATCGGGTTTGAGTTTACCTTTGAACAGCTGTCCCATCGCCACGCCCGAATAGATCACGGGCAGTGCCTCCGAGAGCGTCTTCACGGCCTCGACCTGGGCGGCATAATAGCCGTAGCAGGTGTCGGCGACCACCGCGAAGCCCATGGCCTCGGGTCTGCGCACCCAGCGGCGCAGTTCGGTCAGCCCGGCTTTGTCGACCGGCGTGAATACCGATCGGCGTGCCTTCGGCGTACGCATGCGCCCTCCGGCGTCGAACGCCTTGCGGGCCACGGCGGCGAAAAATCCTTCGCCCCGCGCACGGTGCGGATAGAAACGGAACGTCTGGAACGCGCCCACCCTGCCGCAAACCACGCCCCAGGCATCATCGACAGCCACTTCGTCGGTCGGGGCAATCTCATCGCCGGCCCACTCTGCCATTCTTTCCAGCGAACCCTCGTCCTCATCGCGGTTGAAAGTACAGGTGCTGTATATCAGCATACCGCCCGGCTTCAGCGCCCGCCACGCCTCGCGCAATATCTCGTCCTGCCGTGCGGCGCAAAGTTTCACATTTCCCTCGCTCCATTCGGCCCGCGCGTCGGGGTCCTTGCGGAACATGCCCTCGCCCGAGCAGGGAGCGTCTACCGCCACCACGTCGAACCATGCCTCGAAATCGCCCAGCAGGCGCGGTTCGCAGGTCGTGACGGCGACATTCCCCGTACCCCACTTGCTCACGTTGTCGACAAGAGCCTGCGCCCTGCGGCGGTCGATCTCGTTGGCCACGACAAGCCCCTCGGGGCCCACCAAAGAGGCATAAAGCGTCGTTTTTCCGCCAGGCGCGGCGCACATATCGAGAATCCTTCTGCCCTCGACATCCCCTAAAAGATGGCCTACGAACTGCGAAGAAGCCTCCTGCACATAGTACGCTCCTGCATGAAAATCGCTGTCGAGCGTAAACTGCGGACGCAACTTCAGATACCGGCCCTCGGCGCACCAAGGTACGGCGCCGTCGACATCTGCGGCAACCGCAAGAGCCTCGACGGACTTCGCAGCATTGAGCCGCACCGAAACCGGCGGCTGGCCGTCGAGCGCCACGCAAAGGGCACGTCCGTCGGTCTCCCCGAGGTCGTGCACGACACGCTCCACAAACTTTTCGGGCAGGGTCATCCGGCGTTACTTCTTATATATTGCGTCCAGGCGCTCGTAGATCTTCTCCAGCACCGAGGGGTCGGCGATAAAGTCCTCGGTGTCCTTGTCGATGACAAGCACATCGCCCTCATAGATATTTTCGATCCAGTGGTTATACTTGTCGTTGAGGCGTTTGAGGTACAATTCGTCGATATTCTGCTCGTATTCGCGGCCGCGGCGGCGAATCTGCGAGATGAGCGTCGGAACGCTCGCCTTGAGGTAGATCAGCAGATCGGGCTTGGGGATCAACTCCGTCACGAGCTTGAAAATCTTCATATAGGTCTCAATGTCACGCGTGGCCATAAGCCCCATTTCGTGGAGGTTCGAGGCGAAGAGATGGGCGTCCTCGAAGATCGTGCGGTCCTGGAAGATCACGCCCTGGCCGCTGTCGGCCAGCATGTCGACCGTCTGCTGAATACGGCTTCCGAGGAAGTACATCTGCAGATTGAACGACCAGCGGTTCATGTCTTCATAGAAGTCGCCGATGTAGGGGTTGTTGTTCTCTTCGAGATACGACTTGGCGTTGTAGCGCTTGGTAAGGATCTCGGTCAGCGTGGTCTTTCCGCTGCCTATGTTACCTGCTATGGCAATATACATTATAGGGTTAGTTTGATAGGGTTAACTCTTCTATTTGGGCCCGAAAGCCAGTATGTCGTCGGCCACGCGGCGGTCGTTGACCAGTCGCGGAACCTTGTTTTTACCACGCGCGCGCATCCACGCGAAAAAATGCCCTTTGCCCACGACCGTCAAACGCTGGCGTTCGAGCGTGGTGTTGCGCTTGGCGTCGTAGTCGGAGTTCACGGCCCGCAGGTTGCGGTCGAGCACCTCGGCGAAGCGCTCCAGGTCGTCGGGCTCGCGCTCGAACTCCACGATCCACTCGTGGGCGCCGCGTTCCTGCAGAGACATATAGCACGGCGCGACCGTATACTCGGCCACCACGGCGCCGGTCTCATGGCTCGCCTCGACCACGGCGTGATCGGCGTTGTCGACGATCAACTCCTCGCCGAAGACGTTTATATATTGCCGCGTGCGGCCCGCAAAGCGGATGCGGTAGGGATCGGTCGAGGTGAACTCCACTGTATCGCCTATCTCGTAGCGCCACAACCCGTTATTCGAGGTGATGAGCATGGCGTAGACCTTTCCGCACTCCACGCCCTCCAACGGGACGATCGTCTGGCCGTCGCGGAACTCATAGAACGTACCATAATCGAGCATCAGCAGCATATCGCGGCGCGAGAGGTCGTCCTGCAGGGCAAAAAAGCCCTCCGAGGCGTTGTAGGTCTCCATATATTTCATCTCCGCCGAGGGGATCAGCGCCTCGAACGAACGGCGGTAGGGCCGGAATTCGACCCCTCCGTGTGAAAACAGGCTCAAATCGGGCCACACCTCCAGCAGGTTCTTCCTGCCCGTGCACTCCAGTATGCGGCGCATGAGCGCGAGGTTCCACGACGGAACGCCCGCAAAGGCCGTGATATGCTGACCTACGCACTCGCGGCAGATAGCCTCGGCCTTGGCGTCGAAATCCGACATGATGGCTGTCGATGTACGCGGAGCGCGCAGCCAGCCGCTCATCGTGGCCGTCTGGCTCAACAGCACCGCCGAGAGGTCGCCCACGAGGTTCTCCCCCTCCCGCTGGCACGAACCGCCCAGGGTGAGCGTCCGGCCGTCGAGGGCCTTCGAGCCCGGATTGGCGGCTGCAAAAGCCGTATAGACGTCGCGCATACCGAGCGTATGGTTCCACCATAGCGATTCGCGCGTGACGGGGATATATTTACTGCGGTCGGAGGTCGTGCCCGACGAGCGCGCATAAAGCGTCACACGTCCGGGGGCCGTGACATTCCTCTCACCGGCCAGCATCCGTTCGATATAGGGTTTGAACGTTTCGTAGTCGTGAGTCTCCACCGCCGACTGGAACTGCGCCAGCGTGCGGACGTTCTCCAATCCGTGTTCGCGGCCGAAACCGGTCTGCCGTCCGCGCCGCAGCACGTCGCGGAGCATGCGCTCCTGCGTCTGAAGGGGTTCGCGGCGGAAGCGGTCTATCGCCCGCTCGCGATGTGAAAACCAAGTTCTTAATATCGCACTTCGAAATGTCAACGTTTTTCGATTTTTTAATTAATACTCCTTTATATTGAGGCGTTTAATTGAAAAAATATCCTACTTTACCCACCGATCCCGGCATGGCGAACACCACCACGCGGTCGTAGGGATTGATCTCCATATTATCAGTGGCTATGAGCACCTTGTCGCCGCGGACGATGCCGCCGATAATAGCGTCCTCCGGAAGTCCCATGTCCTTTATGCGGCTCTTGGTAGCGGGCGCGTTGGGCTTGACGATGAACTCCAGCACCTCGGCTTCGCTGCCCGTGAGGCACTTGATGGCCTGCACATCGGTCTCCATAGTGAAGCGGAAGATATTCGACGCCGTGACCAGTTTTTTATTGACGATCGTGTCGATGCCGATCGACTCCGCGAGGTTGATATAATTCATATTTTCGACCTCGGCGATCACCTTTTTCACGCCCAGGCGTTTGGCGAGCATGGCCGCCAGAATATTGGTTTCGCTGCGGCCCGTGACTGCCACGAAGGCGTCCATGTTCGAAAGCCCCTCCTCCATCATAGCTTCGGTATTGCGGCCGTCCTCGTTGATGATGAGCGTCTTGTCGAGCTGCTCGGCCAGGCGGTAGGCTTTCTCGGCATTGTACTCCACAAGTTTGATGTTGAGCTCGCTCTGGAGCTCGGTGGCGATGCGCACGCCGATGCGCGAGCCGCCCAGTATCATCATGTTCTTGATCTCGATGTTCGACTGGCCCGACAGCGCCATGACCTCCTTCACGGCATCGTGGCGCGCGATGACGTAGATCGTGTCGCTCTCCATAAAACGCTCGTCCTTGCGCGGGATGATCGTCTGCTCGCCGCGCGTGATGGCCACCGTGCGGTAGTTCAGCGCGGTCTGGTCGTCGGCGAAACCCACGGGCTCATGCCCCAAAAGCGGGGAGGTGGGCTCGAGGCGGAAGACCACAAGCGAGAGTTTGCCGCTCGAGAAGTCGACGTATTCGGTGGTCGATGTGTGGCCCAGCAGGTTGATGACCTCGCGCGCCGCGACCTTCTCGGGGTAGAAAAGATAGTCGATGCCCATGTCGATGAAGACCTCTTTGTTGTTGGGCTCGAGGTATTCGTTGTTGTCGATGCGGGCGATGCACTTTTTGGCTCCGAGCTTCTTGGCCAGCATCGCGGCCACGATATTGTCGTTCTCCTCGTGGTTGACGGCGATGAAGAGGTCGCTCTTGCGGACCGAGGCCCTGCGCAGCGTGGCGAAGATAGTCGAATCACCCTCGACAGTAATGACGTCGGCAAGGCTACCCACCTCGGCGAGCAGCTTCTGATCGCTGTCGACGATGGTTATGTCGTGTCCGTTACCGCTGAGCATCTTGGCCAGATGGCTGCCCATTTCACCCGCTCCCGCTATCACGATTTTCATATCCTCATCAAAAAAATTATCTGTGAACCGGCCCGCGAACCGCACGGCCGTATTTTTGCAATTTATCCTACAAATGTATACATTTGTCATCGAAAGCCCAAATTTCGGGCCGTAAAAAACGAATATTGCACCTATTATGCCGACCTGGTTAATCGTAATACTGATATCGGTCGCCGCCGTCGGGTTCTTCGTGGCGGCGATGTCGCTCACGCTGATGATCAAGGGGCGCCATATCGACTCCGAGATCTCCACGAACAAAAACATGCAACGTCTGGGCATAAAATGTGCCGTTCAGGAATCGCGCGAGGAGAGCGGCCAGACCGACTGTGCCGACGCGGGGTGCGCGGGCAACTGTTCGTCGTGCGATATCGAGGAGGAAAGAGAAGAATAGAGAAAGGAGGAGCGATGGTCCAGGAGTGACAGAAGGATTTATTAGCTACTGATTGTAAGTATATTGAATCGTATTTAAGCCCGGATTGGCGTGCTTATGTTGTCATCCCGGGGAAGCCGCAGGCTTACGTGGGAATCCGGCTGCCTGCACCGCCGTGCAGATCATCGGATTGCCACGTCGGGCAAAACCCTCCTCACAATGGCTCATGTGTTTGGTTTTAAGTCCAAAGCTTGCGGTGGACGAAAAAACACGCAGTGGGTTGCAGTCCTCCGCATGGCGGAACTTTGGACTGCCGGCCCGCTCCGCAGGCCGAAAAAAAGTCGCATAAAAAGACCAAATACCCTCTCATAACGAGTTGTAACGTACTAATAATGAGCTATTAATTATCTTACGACCACCATGAGTTTTGGGTCCTCTTATTTTATATGCATGTAGCCTACACCGGGCTGTATTTCGACCGGCAGATAAACCACGGATTGCGCAGATCCACCTCGTTGTAGAGCAACTGTCCGCCACCGGGCAGCGCCTCGGTCGAACCTCCGGCCTCGGAGAGGATCAGTTCGCCGGCCGCCGTATCCCATTCGCAGGTGTGCGTGGTGCGGACATAATAGTCGATACGCGCCTCGGCCAGAAGGCAGAATTTGTAGGAACTACCCTGCTCGACGATCTTCAGATCGGGGTATTTTCCACGCAGGCGGGCTATGTGCTCGGCCGTCTCGGGCGTCTGGTGCGAGCGCGAAACCGCCACACGCAGAGGCCCCTCATGGGGGCGCTCCTCCAACGGCAGGGAGCACATTCCCCCGCGGATCTGTTCATACGTAAAATCGGCATCGGCGTCGGGCACAACACCCTCCTTGACGTAGGCCCCCAGACCGCGGCCCGCGATATACATTTTCTGAAGATAGGGGACGTAGATCACTGCGCCGCGGCACACGTTGTCCTCCATGAGCGCTATGTTGACCGTAAACTCATTGTTGCCCTTTATGAATTCGACCGTGCCGTCGAGCGGGTCGACCAGCCAGTAGAGATCCCAGTTGCGGCGCTCGTCGTAGAGCATTTCGCGCCCCTCCTCGCTCAAGATCGGGATCCGCGTAGGGCCGAGGTGCTCGCGTATCACCCGGTGGGCCTCGCGGTCGGCGACCGTGATGGGCGTTTTGTCATCTTTGAGGCTCACGTCGTAGTCGTCGCGGTTTTTATATACGTTCATGATCGAAGCGCCGGCTCTGACGGCCGCGTTGAACATTGGCGGCAGCAGATGGGTTCTTGCGTTATCATTTATCATCTCGAATGGTGGTTTTAGGGATTGGTATTTTCCAAGAGTCTGTTTTGAATTTATGAACGAAGTTGTTTTTGCGCTATCGCTATTGATTTTTTCATTTCGTCGACGAAGGCGTGGCGGGCCACGGCGAGATGACGGAATGGAAAAAGCGAGAGCGAGAATGCGGAAAGAACGAGATTAATAAATTCAAAACAGATTCTAAAGCCACGTAAAGATAACGAAAGTTTATGAGATTGTGAAATTTTTCACACTTATTTTACTCAACCACCACTCATCTTCCTGAAGTTCGTCGGCCAGGATGCCGAAAGCCAGCGCCGACCACCTGCGCATACACCACAGGATCACGACCGTGACCGACACCGCCGCCGCGGTCCACCATCCGGCATATATCGACGCCACAACCACCCCTGCCAGCAGGACCGCCCCGGTCATCCGCCACTTCGAACCCAGCCTGTGGGGTGCGTGCGACACCATGATCGGTTCCCAGATCATGCGGCGGCATCCCTGCCGCGCGGCGGTCGTAGACTTGCGGCCGCGGCTACGCGAGAACGCCGCCACTCCGCGGTTCACGAGTATCACGGGCTCCCCGAGGCACGCGCGTATGGAGTCGATGGTCCCGGCCGGAGCTTCGCCCAGCTCGGCGACCAGACGCCGCACGGCGTCGAACAGCAGGTACTGGCCCTCACGCACCGGAAGCAGGTATTCGTACGACGCGACGTCGGCCGCGACGTCGAAGTCGTTCGCCGCATCGGGTCCGTCGCCCGCCATGCCCGACCGACGGTCGATAAGCACCAGGCGGCGGAAACTCCTGCGCCGCGAGCGCATCATGGCCCGCACGCCCCGCGACGGAAAATCGCCCGAAGGCGTGTAATCGACATTTATCATATGGTAGCGCGAGGCGATGGCCTGAAATTCGTCGGGACAGCGCAGCGAATCGAGCACCACGACAACCTCGTAGCGCACGAACTCGATGGTCAGCAGGTGTTCGATCTGACTGGCGCCGTGCACACCGCTGCACATGACCGTAATGCCGATGCCGCCCGGCATCTCGCTCTCCACGCCCTGGGCGTAGGAGAGCAGCATGCGCTTGCGCGACCCGCGAAGGATAAAACAGAGCACCGTAGCACCGGCCGCCACCGTCAACGTAAGTATGATAATCAGAGCTATGTTCATGCCAGACAACGTTTATAGGATTTGAGCAGCGACTCGTAGTAGCGCCCCTCCTCTTTATCGAAGAGCTGCTTCATGGAGTCGTAGGAATAGCCCTCCTGCGCCATGTAGCGCATCAGCGCGCGGCGTTCGCCGAGGGTCATGTGATGGATGCGCACGGCCACCTCGCGCCGCAACAACGGAATCTGCATGTCGCAGAGTGCATAGAGCGCACCGCGACCCAGGTCGTGCATTCGGTCGTGGCCGGCCATATGAAGAAGCTGCGGCGCCGCGTCCTCGATGCCGAACTGCCGCACAATGCCCAGGCCCACCAATCGCAAGTTGGAATCATCGGAGCCGAGCAGACTTTCGTAGTCCACGGGCAGCATGCCGCGCCGCAGAAGACTCATAACCTCGGCCAGTTCGCAAGCAGAGAAGGGATGTCCGTAGCCGCCCAGCAGCAACTGCGCCCCCTGCGGATCGGCCGCCAGGCGCGTCATCAGCGAATAGAAACGCACGTAGCGGTTGCGACTGCGAGAGTAGCGGAGCACCTCGCCCGACGCGCCGGCGGACGGAAGCCGCGAAAGAATGGCCAACAGGCGCGCACGTTCGTAACCCTGGGTGAAGCGCACGCGGCGCTCGAGCCACCGGTCGAGCCCGTAATGTTCCACGATCCGGTGCATGGGCCCCGAGTCGAGTCCATAGGTAGCCGAAGTGAGCCCCGCGATGGTCTGCGCAAGCAGTTTACGCGACCCGAAACGGTTGATCTCCGGAAAATGAGGCACAGAATCGCCCTCTTCCATAAGCGCCAGCATGACGATATGGAGGTATTTTTCGGCCAGCGCCGCGTCGTGGTTACGGCGGCGCAGCTCGAGAAGTTTTCCGGCCGCGACCACCAGCAGTAGCCCGGCCGCAAGCCCCGAGGCCGCGACGACGTATATTTTCAGAAGCATGTCTCCCGTCATAACGCTTTGGCAAGTTCGCCGACCACCTTCGAGCGCAGGCGCTGGAGGTTCACCGGAAAGGTAAGATACTGGTCGACCCCCGACTCCAGAAGGCTCAACACCGTCTGTTCCGACTGCTGCCACGACACCACATAGAAAGCAGGCCGCCGGAGTCCGGGCGGCCTCAATATGCGTACGACATCGCGGCCGCCCAAAAACGGCGCGGCACAAAGCACTATCACAAGGTCGAACAGACCCCTGCGGCAAGGTTCTTCCATTTCCGCCGCAGATGCCACGCATCTTATATCGGCGCTAATACCAGACAGCGACAAACGCACCATGTCCCGCAGGAAGAGATTGTCCGAAACTATCAAAATTCTGTTCATATCGCACACGCCGACGTTTTGCCGGCCAAATACTTACGCCCAAAACCGTGCCACAATTACTACTTTGGTAAAATATTTGCACGGGGTGTTGGATATCCAAAGATTATGCTTATATTTGCATCCCGAATTCCTTATTCGGAATATAAAATATTGTCAAATGTACGTTATAGTAGAGATTGCAGGTCAGCAATTTAAAGCTGAAAAAGGTCGGAAACTTTATGTTCACCGTCTCCAGGGCGAAGAAAATTCGTCCGTAAGTTTCGACAAAGTCCTGCTCACAGACAACGACGGTCAGGTTAAAGTAGGTGCACCTGTTGTAAAAGGCGCCTCGGTGAAGTGTACGATTCTCAAGCACCTCAAGGACGACAAAGTCCTCGTGTTCAAGAAGAAACGTCGTACCGGCTACCAGAAATGTAACGGTCACCGTCAGTATCTGACGCAGATCGTTATAGACGAAATTGTTGCATAACCTTTAAAAACGAAGAAACATGGCACACAAGAAAGGTGTAGGTAGTTCGAAGAACGGCCGTGAGTCGGAAAGCAAGCGACTCGGTGTTAAGTTGTTCGGTGGCCAGTTCGCAAAGGCGGGTAACATTATCGTTCGTCAGCGCGGCACGGTTCACAATCCCGGCGAGAATGTAGGTCTTGGAAAGGACCACACGCTCTTCGCTCTTGT
>JAVBTS010000007.1:0-146643 GCA_031556075.1 Alistipes sp. | reverse complement strand
CTTGCCGTCGGTAAGCGTCAGAAGCTTCGTTCCGCATTCTACAAAGTCTTCCTCGAGGGTCTCACCGTCGACCGAAGGGATATCGGCGCTCGAAGGGTTCGCCACGATGTAGAAGTTCATCGTCTGGCCCTGGTACTCGATCAGGTTCGAGATTGTGACCTTGCCGCTCGCATAGGCGCTGCAATCACCGCTGGCGGTGGTATACTTATGCACGAGCACACCCGTCGAAGCATCGAACATGTAGATGTCCAGTTCGCCGTCGATCCGGCTCTCGGCGGCCGTGGTCACCGGCACCGAAGCATAGGTTGTGGGGACGGCAAGACCCTTGATCTCGAAGGTCATAGTGCCGTTACCGACCGCCGGGCCCTTCGGGCCGGTCTGGTCGTTCTCCTGAGAGCACGAGACCGCGCCCAGGGCAAACATTGCCATAATGGCAAAACTGAAAAATTTCCTCATGTTGTGAGTGTTTTAAAATTAATGGATTAGTGAAAAAAGGTGAAAAACGTGTTTGTGTGTTTAGAGCGCCCCGCCCTCGTCCCAGTCGGCGACGTGCAGCGGCGTGACGTAGACCGTCTTGCCGTCGATCAGTATATCGAGGTCGTACTCCTGCTTGAGGGTGTGGTCGAGGTCGATGCGCTGGTCGATGAAGTAGCGCTGCAGGTCGATGATCTTCGCAGCGTCGGGGTGCAGGATCTGCACTCCGGAGGCATCGAAGATCGAGAGCAGCGGGTGACTGTCCTGACGGATACGGTAGGTGATGAATTCGCCCCACAGCTCGCGGTCGCCCAGCATGCGGATGTCGATGCGGTGATCGAGCAGGTTGGCCGTATGGTGTACGCCGGGGATGTGATGGCGCACCTTGGGGCATGACTGCGGATAGGGGTCATGAGCCGTGTTATCGGGGTCGTGAACCTCCCATCCCTGATGCTGCACCGGATAGATGAATTCGGGCATAAAGGCGTACTCGGAACCGATACCGCCCAGGTAGGCGGTATAGTTGCCGGGAGCGGGAGCGTCGTGGGTCCAGCGCACGCGGAAACGAAGCACCAGGTGCGAATGGACCATATCCACGCGGATACGGCTGATGCCTTCGGCGCCGACAGTGAAGGTGCGGTAGCCGTAGTAGAGACGGTCGCCGTTCTGCCACGTGGTGCCCTTATCGGCGGGTTTGGCCGCGGCATTGGGCTGACCGGTACGGGAAAGCAGAAGTTCGTCGCGGGTCGTGACGCCCTTTTCGGGTTCGGGCGATACGGTGTTGACGCCGGTCTTATTGCCCCACGCCACGACCGAATAGCGGCCGGGAGGCAACTGGAGTTCCGACACGTTCTTCTCGACGCAAGCCTCGTCCTGCAGGCGGCGATACTGGTAGAGAGCGCCCGTCTCGTCGAAGATATATTCGTCGACGGAGGCCACATAGTACTCGAGCATATTCCGCGTCGTGGTGTTCTCCATGTTGTAGTCGTAGCGGAGCTGCACCGTGTAGTCGCAGATCTTCGGGTCGTTGCCTATGTCGCACGAGGCCGGCAGTACGCAGGTGGTTGCGATTGCCAACAAAAATCCGATATGTCGTTTGATAGCATCCATTATTTCTGTGCCGGATTGACCAGACGCAGGTTCTCGGATGCCTGCTCCACTCCCGCATCCTTTGCCTTGTTGAAATATTCTACGGCGCGATCGAGATCGGCGTTGATGTAGTAATAGGCGCCGTAGTTGATGTAGCTCTCGGGAGCGCCCTTGCTCTTTTCGAGATAGGGAAGCGCGGCCTCGGCGTCGCCCGTCTGCAGCAGCGCGGCAGCGGCGTTGTTATTGGCCACGACATCCTTGGGGAACTGCTGGGCGGCGATTTCGTAGACCTCGCGGTACTGCTTGCTGCCCGGCTCGTAGTAGCGGGCCACGCGGTAGATCTCGTCGAGCGAGAGCATCGAGGGGTTGGTGTAGATAAGTTCGCGGGCCTTGTTGTCGTCGAGCTTGTGGATATTATAATCGACCTTGAGTTCGATGCGGCGCAGCTTGGGGAACATATCGTTCAGCAGGGGCTTCCAGACGTACGACCACCACTGCACATTCTGCAGAATGCGCTCCTTGTCGTCGGGACCGAGAGCCGGGTCGCGGATCACGCCCAGCACCTCGGCTTTGCGGTGGATGTCGCTGTTCTCGACCATGCGCTCCACGCCGGCCCAGTCCTCGGCAATCCACGTCGTCGTGGCGTTTTTGATGTATTTGTTCTCGGGATAGGTCTTCACCAGATAGTTCCTGAATGCCTCCGAACGGCCCTTGGCCAGTCGCTCGTTGACGGCATACTTGCCCTCGGGCGAAGCGTAGCCGCAGATATGCACGCCGCGGATATCGAGCAGGTCGTTGCCTTCGAGCTTGGTGATCAGTTCGTCGGCGCGGCCCAGTTCGTAGCGGTTGTTGCCAAAATCGGGGCGCACCTCGGTCACGCTGACCGGGAAGCCGATCGGCAGCTCGATCAGTTCGGCGCGGGCCTTTACCTCTTCGACTTCGGGGACCAGGAAGGCCACGAGGTTGGGGAAGAGGCGGGCGTCGGGGGCCCAGATCTCGGGCTCGACGTATTCGGGCGCGGGATTGAGGTCCGAAACCAGCATGCCGTCGGAGAGGCGGGTCTCGCCGGCGCACGAATGCATATACTCGCGCCACGTGATCGCAGCATGCTCCATCCACGAATAGTAGGGAACCGAGAGCTTGTAGTCGCACAGGTATTCGCGGCCCTTGCGGATGCCGCGGAAAATCTCGTAAGGCTCGAGGTGGTAGGCACCCGAGAGCGCCGCGCTACGACGTTCGTAGCGGTAGCGCTGGTTGCCCGAATAGATCACCCCGGGCAGGATAAGCCGGCGGTCGGCACTCTCCAGGGCCAGCTCGAGGCTCAACTGTCCGTTGCAGGGAATGTCGATACCCGTGGCGCGGATGGTCATCTCTATTTCGAGCATTTCGCCCGCGATATGCGACGCGACACGCTCTATGTTAATATTTTTATCGGTCTGCTGCGCATTGGCACAAGGCAGGGATGCGAGCAGGAAGACCGTACTTATAAGTAGCTTTTTCATGGCAGGATTACTTGATGAAGAAGATTAATGAGATCGCCGCGTCGGTCACGCCGAAATAGTGGCGGTTATAGCGGCCCAGGTAGCGGTCGCAGCCCTCGCACTGATACTTGTCGTATTCGAGGTACACATACCCTACGCCGAGACGGAAATCCCAGCCCCAGCGCTTGCCCATGGGAATGTGATAACCCGCGTGGATACCTCCTCCGGCACCCCAGCCCTTGTAGCGGTAGTCGTCGAAAGCGTCGGTCAGCGGCAGGTTGACGTTACCCACGTTGAAGCGTCCGTAGAGCCCGTGCAGGCCGATATGGAATTTCTCGAAACGGTTGCAGAACCAGTAGTCGGCCTTCAGGCGCGCAACCCAGAAGCGGGTCGAACTCTCCTCGCCGAAGCTGAACGGATTGTAGGCCACGCCGGCGCCCATCGTCCACTTGCGGGCCAGGGCCCAGTCGAGGTCGACGTTGGGTGCGAGAAGACCGTAGAGCAGCAGGTTGGTGCTCACGGCCAGCTTCGGACGGTACTCGGTATTGATTTTGGAATAGGGAACGTAGGTATATTCGTTCCTGGCCTCGCCCGAGAAGGCGCGGACGGTGTAATCGTCCTCGGTCATGGGGCGGTAGTAGGCCGTGGTCTTGCGCTCGGGAACCGCCAGGCGGGTGATATCCTGTTCGGCCGATTTCATCACGTCGCCGTTGAGCGCGAAGGCGACTTCGGCGTCCTTGCCCGTGGGTACGACCACCGTGCGGTAGTGTATCTTTCCGTCGGCAGCGGTCGTTTTCACGACGTAATCGCCGGGCGTGAGCCCCTGCAGCGCGAAGCGTCCGAACTGGTTGGTCGCGGCTGCGGCCCCGGTCTCGAGGACCTCCACGCGCACGTTCTCCAGTGCGGCACCCGTAGCGGCGTCGGTGACGGTTCCGGTCATGGAGCGGGTGGTCATAACAGCCACTTGCGAGGCGGTTCCGGCGGCCGTACGGTGGATGATGATATATTTGCCGTCGAACATATATCCGTTGCCGCTGCCGGCAAGGAGCTTATTCATCACCTCGCCCAGGGGCAACTCTTTTTTGCCGAAATCGACACTCTTGCCGTCGTCGTAAACCTTGCGGTCGAAAGCAACTTTGTAGGCGGTTTGTTTCTGGATTTCAGCTATCGCCGCGCTCCGCGTGGTTGTTTTGGCAGGCAGGACGACCGGCTGGGCTGTGTTGATCTCCCTGGGCGGGGCGGCGGCCAGAAGTACGGGCACCAGCAACGCGACAAGGACCGCGCGCCATCCGGCGCGGATTGTTTGAGGTCTCTTCATTATTATAGCTTGGGTTTAATTAATTCCGTCTGGGTTTGACGATGATTGTAGTGTCTGATATGGTGTAGTCGAATTTTCCTGTGATATTCGACAGAATGTTCATCACCCGGTCTATGCTCTGGGCCTGGGACAGGTCGACGCAGACGCCGGCCGAATCGTCGTATAGGGAGCCCTCCACGCATATGACGACGCCGTATTTCTGCTGCAGCACGTCGAACACCTCCTGCAGATCGGCTCCGTCGAACTCCATACCGGGCATGTCGGTATATTCGAGCCGGTCTATTTCTGTGCGCTTTACCGTCGCTTCACCGGTACGGCGGTCGTAGGCGAAGCTGTGACCCGGATTGAGCGTTATGCTCTCCCGGGCGGTCTCGATGCGCACCAGACCGTGATAGAGATCGACCGTACTTATATCGTCGGCCTCGTGGCTGTGAACCCTGAAACTTGTACCCAGCACGGTGATATCGAAGTTCTTGAGATGGACGGTGAACGGATTTTGCTCGTCATGTGCGACGTCGAAACGCGCCGTGCCGTGGAACTCCACCTGACGGCCGTCGCCGAAATTTTCGGTGTGGTCGATGTGACTGCCGGCGTAGACCGTGACGATCGAACCGTCGGGCAGCGTCAGCCGCCGTTCTCCCGCCGGAACCTCTACACTCACGGCGGCAAGTTGTCTGGGGGCGGGAATGTGCGGTTTGAACACCCACATCCACACAGACCCGCCAACCAGAACAACAGCCGAAGCTACCACAGCGGCAGAACGCATCAGCGTCTGCCCGAACAGCGGTACCAGCCTTGATTTGGGTTTCACCGGGGGCGCCGCCTCGCGAACGCACACCTCTATGCCCATTTTTTCACAGAACCTGTCGTACAACTCGTAGGCGCGCTCGCTCGGCACCTCCGCATAATCGAAGGTGTCGGCAAAGAACTCTGCCAGTTGTTCGTCTTTTTCATCCCGGTCGCGGTCGGCGATAAGCCAGCCGGCGATCCGGTCGTGTAAAGCCGCAGGAATAGCTTTTTCCTTCAGCTTATCGAAAACGGCAGCTACCCGTTTTCTCCGTTGATTCGGTATTTTCATACTTTTTGTTTTCCTTCTGCAGCGGGGAACAAAAACACGTTACCGGTTAATATGTCTTGTTACTCGTTATATGTAAGCCCTCTGTGGGAGGGGCTGAATCATTGTTTTTTCAGGCATCTGCCTTCAAGGGCTGCTCCTCTTCGGAGAACACGCTGTCGAACTTCCGGTCGAAAATGTCTCTGACAATTTGCGTTCCCAAAGCGATCTCTGCATTGTCCTGCAGCCACAGCTTGTATCTTTTCAGCAACTCGGGACGCGGGGATTCCAGTTTCCCGAATTCCCTGATGATCAATTCGGCCCTTTGTTGCGGGGTCAGTTTCCTCCATTCCGGGATCACCTGCCCCACCAGTTCGCTGAATCCGCCCTCTTCCTGGTTGTGCTCCATTGTTTTTGCAGTATTGCGCGATCGCCAGATTCGCCACGTTGTTTACTACTTTTCCGGTGTGTCTTGAGGGTGTTTTCATATATATTAGCCACTTACCCCCAAAAATGGCTAATCGAAAAAGTGAAGTTTTTGAATGTTTTTTACAACTATTTGGTTGTCAGATAAATATCCGGACGTGATTTTACATCGCGACCGGGCAGGCGGCTGGCGGGCAGGGGTGTAAAAACGGGAACGCCCCTTTTCGGCTTGCATGTTTTTTCGGCTTGCGCAGCCACCCGGCGCCGAGGGGTGGAGTTATGCCGCAGGCGGAATTCCACCCCGCCGCCAGCTGCGGACTGAAAGAGAAAAGCAAGTCTAAATGAGAGAGTCGCGAACAAAAAAAAGGACGGACAACTTTTTGAGTTGTCCGTCCTCGGAATGTGCAGCCTCGGCCGCGTATTAGTTTAATGTGAGTTCTAAATTCGTCGAACTCACGTTAGCTTACAAGAAGTTCGTCGTGGCTGTGTTTGCCTCCGGAGCCCGACACATAGGTCGATTTCTCGCGATGCATATGCCCTGCGAGGATCTGTGCGGCCGAGTGATGGCTCAACGCAAACAGAATGATCGAGAGCGCAAGCAGGTCTTTCACTCCGCGGATCGCCAGCTTGAGGTGGTTGCGCACGGTGCTCACGCTCAACTCGAGCTCTGCGGCGATCTCGGCGTCGCTCTTGCCCTCGCGGCGGCTCATCTCGTAGACGCGTTTGCGCTGCGGGGGCATATTGTCGAGATAGACGTCGACGAACATGGCTGTTTCGCGGGCAATGAACGCCTCGTCGGGGGCGATCGACAGATCGGGGGTCGTATTGTAGGAGTAGTCCATGAAGCGCTCGCCCATTTTCCGGCTTCGCAGCTCTTTATAAGCCATGGTCCGCGCAATCGTGAAAAGATAGCCTTTGAAGTTACGCGAAGGGTCGATCTTCTCGCGGTTCACCCAGATATAGGTCAGCACCTCCTGCGCGATGTCCTCGGCTTCGTGCCTCACCCGGATCAAAGACTGGATGAAGTCGATCAGCATATCGGCGCTGTGGAGGAAGATCGTCCGGTAGGAGTCGTGGTCGCCGGCACACAGGCCTTCGAGCACGCTTCGGGTGATGATGCCCGAGCCGGCTCGTCCATAGGTCCGCTCTTTCTCCTTTAAAACCTTTTCAATTTTGCGGTCGTACTCGCTGAAGTGATTATCGATTTCCGCCATAACTTAAAGAAATTGCATTATTAACTCATTGCCCGGGCCCCTTATTGTGTCGGCACATCCTGCAGCACTCTGCACACAAGATATGATCGTTCTAAAATGCCGCGGCAAAAAGAGGGTGATACCACCCTTCCTCCTGACATCTTCATATTTTTTGCTTTTTTGTTTCGGGTCTGAAACCCCGAAAACAGAAAGAGCGTGGGTGTTCGAAAACTTCGCGGCAAGGGTCTGGCGTCCTGTGCGAAAATCACCGACAAACCGCACGTGAGCCGTAATAGTTAAGCACAGAGTGGTTTTGCAGCCCCTGTCCCGTAAGGTAATTCGCCAGAACTTTGCCGCGGGAACGAGGCTGTTAGTTGTCTTTTAAGGTCACAAATATAACTAAACTTATTATTATCCAAATTTTTGGCCGATTTTTTCGGCTTCCCGGCCTGCGGTCGTCGAAGAAGTCTCATTGGCAAGTTATTTGAGCACCCGCGGGCTATGGCTTCATTGCGCGAAAAAATACAGCAGGGCCGCGGCTACAAGTGGTGGGTGCTGGGCATGGTTATGCTCGGCACATTCATGGCCGTGCTCGACGTTTCGGTGGTCAACGTGGGATTGCCGGCCATTATGAAGTCGTTCGGGGTGGGCATCACCTCGGCCGAATGGGTCGTGACGGCCTATATGATCACGATGACCGTGATGCTGCCGTCGGCGGGTTGGTTCGCCGACCGCTATGGAAACAAGCGTGTGTATATTGTCGGGCTTGTGCTTTTTACGATTGGATCGTGGATGTGCGGACGGTCGACGACCGATCCTTTTCTGATCGCCTCGCGCGCCGTGCAGGGCGTGGGCAGCGGCATGATCCAGGCGCTGGGGCTTGCCATTATCACGCGTGAATTCGAACCCCGGCTGCGGGGTCTCGCACTGGGTCTGTGGTCGATGGCCGCGGCGGCTTCGATCTCGTTCGGGCCGCTGCTGGGCGGATACCTCGTCGACACGTTCAGCTGGCACCGCATCTTCGACATCAACGTGCCGTTCGGGATGCTGGCCGTCGCGCTGTCGGTCTATATACAGAAGGAGTGGCGGGAGACGGTGCGGAGCCGCTTCGACTGGCAGGGATTCGCCGCCGTCGCGCTCTTTATGCCGCTAACGATCTATGCCTTGGCGCGCGGCAACTCACCGACAAACGACCATGGCTGGGCGGCGCCCGAGGTCGCAGGGTGCTTCGCCGCAGCGGGACTGGCTTTCGCGTGGTTCATCCGCACCGAACTTCGCACCCCCGCGCCGCTGCTGCAGATACGGCTTCTGGCCGACCGCAACTTCGGGGTGTCGATGTGCGTACTGGCGATCTTTTCGGTCGGGATGATGGGCGGAACCTACCTCATACCGCTCTACATGCAGCGCGGGCTGGGCTATACGGCGATGATGGCCGGCAGCGTATTTCTGCCCGTGGGCGTTATTCAGGCGGTACTTTCGGCCGGATCGGGATTTATGACGCGGTACATAAAGCCCGTGGCGATCGTAGCTGCAGGAATTGTCGTCATGGCCGCGAGTTTCTGGCTCACGAGCCGCTTCACGCTCCAGACCACCCACCGCGAGATACTCACGGCGCTCTACCTGCGGGGCTTCGGCATGGGGATGATCTTCGCGCCTTTGAACGTCTTCTCACTGCGCAACCTGCGGCAGGAGCAGATGGCCGCGGCGGCGGGTATTTCGAACAGTATCAAACAATTGGTGGGAAGTATCGGCATCGCTGTGCTGACAGCCATACTTTCGGCGCGCGCGGCATGGCATGCGGCACACGAAAACGCGCCCCGGATCGCGACCGCCGTCGAGGGCATCACCGATACGCTGGGAATCGTGGTGTTCATCACCCTTGCGGCGCTCGTTCCTTTGTTATGGCTTCTCAAGCGCCCGCGGAAGGGCTCTACATAAGCCCCATGCGCTGACGGGCGAACTGCATGACCCATGCGGGCGACTGACCGGCGACCAAGAGATCGCGCATGCGCTCCATATAGGGTTCGGTGTGGCGGAAATAGAATTTCAGGCCCTCACACAGCGAATTTTTGGGGCCACCGTCGGTGCCGCGGTCGAAGCGGTGTTTGGGACACTCACCGCGGCAGGCGAAATAGTGCTTACAGCCGAGGCATTCGGCAGGCAGCGTATTTCGTTTGTCGAGTCCGAATGCGCGGCGGCGTTCGGAGCGGTAGATTTCGGAGAGAGGCGTTTCGAGGATGTTGCCCAGGCGGTGTTCGGGGTAGACGAAGTGGTCGCACGAATAGACGTCGCCGTTGTGCTCGACCACCAGTGCGTCGCCACACGTCTCGCCCATCGAGCAGACGCCGGGCTCGACGCCGCACCACTGGGCCAGCGTCGCATCGAACATCTGGACGTAGTAGGTGCCCACGTCGCTCAAGACCCACTCGTCGAAAACGTCGCACAGAAATCGTCCGTAGCCCTGGGCCGTAACCGACCATTCAGCCAGCCACGCCCCCTCTTTGTCGGGTGAGACGATCAGCGGACGGTGCGCTCCCGGACGGTCTACGACATGCTCCACGGCGGGCAGAAACTGCATGTAGCGGCTTCCGGCCTCGTTACGGAAGAAGCGGTAGATCTCGGCGCCGCGACCCTCGCAAAGGCGGTTCACGACGCTCAACGTATTGTATTCCACGCCATGTTTGCGGAACATCGAGATCGTCTGCATCACGCGTTCGAAGGTCGGTTTCCCGCCCTTGGTCAGGCGGAACGAATCGTGGATATCCTGCGGTCCGTCGAGCGAGACGCCCACCAGAAAATTGTTCGCGGCGAAAAATTCGCACCAGGCGTCGTCGACCAGCATGCCGTTGGTCTGCAGTGTGTTGTCGATGCGTTTGCCGGCGGCGTATTTTTTCTGGAGTTCCATAGCCCGGCGGTAGAAATCGAGCCCCAGCAGCAACGGTTCGCCGCCATGCCAGCAGAATGGCACTGCGTCGACGTCGTTGGCCGAGATATACTGGCGGATATACTCTTCGAGCAGCGCTTCGCTCATCACGGCCTGGCGTCCGCCATACTGCTCGGCCTTGTCGAGGTAGTAGCAATAGTGACAGTCGAGGTTGCAGGCCGAGCCCGCGGGCTTGAGCATCGTGGTGAAGGCCACGGGGCCCGCCTGCTTCTCGGCGTCGCGGAATGTAAATATCTGTTTTGATTTCATAGGTGCCATAAAGTTAATAAATTTTGGCGAGATCGTCTCGGGCTTTCCGCTCTAAATAGCTATCTTTGCGCTATGACAGAACAGATCATAGCACAAAGAGTGCAAATATCGCTCCCGCAGGTGCAGGGCACGGTACGCCTGCTGCGCGAGGGCGCGACAATACCATTCATAAGCCGTTACCGCAAGGAGGCGACCGGTTCGCTGGACGAGGTGCAGGTCGCCTCGATCAAGGAGTTGCTCGACAAGCTCACCGAGCTCGAGGAGCGCAAAAAGACCGTCCTCACGACGATCGAAGGGCTCGGCCAACTCACGCCCGAGCTGCGCCGGCGCATCGACGAATGCTGGGACGCGGTGGAGCTCGAAGATATCTACCTGCCCTACAAACCCAAGCGCCGCACGCGTGCGACGGTGGCCCGCGAACGTGGGTTAGAGCCGCTGGCAGATATCCTTATGGCGCAGAACACCAACGACATCACGGGCGCCGCCCGCCGGTTCGTCAACGCCGACGTTCCCTCGACCGACGACGCCCTGGCCGGGGCCTCGGACATCGTCGCCGAGCGCGTTTCGGAGGATGAGCGGGCCCGCAACAGCGTGCGCCGCACCATGGGCCGCGAGGGTGTGGTACACTCCAAGGTGGTGAAAGGCAAGGATGCCGAGGGCATAAAATATTCGGATTATTTCGACGCCACTTCGCCTCTGCGCAACATCACTTCGCATCGTTTTCTGGCCATGCAGAGGGGTGAGGACGAGGGGATTTTAAAGATCGCGATCGACGTCGAGGCCGAGCCCATAGTCGACGGCTTGTGCCGCCAGTTCGTGCGCCACGGCTCCACGACGCGCAAATATATCGAGGCGGCGGTCGCCGATTCGTTCAAGCGTCTTGTGCGCCCCTCGATCGAGACCGAGCTCCTGGCCGCGGCCAAGGAGAAGGCCGACGACGAGGCGATACGCATCTTTGCCGAGAACCTCCGTCAGTTGCTGCTCTCGGCGCCGCTGGGTCAGAAGCGCGTCGTAGCCCTCGACCCCGGATTCCGCACGGGCTGCAAGGTCGTGGTTTTGGATTCGCAGGGCAACCTCGTGGCCAATACCACAATCTATCCCCACCAGCCGCAGAACCACTACGCCGAGGCCGCCGAAACGCTGCGCCAATTGGCGTCGAAATACAAGGCCGAGGCTTTCGCCATCGGCGACGGAACGGCGGGCCGCGAGACCGAACAATTGGTTCGCGGGCTGGGGTTGGACGCAGACGTACAAATATTTATGGTCAGCGAGGACGGTGCTTCGGTCTACTCCGCTTCGACCGTGGCGCGCGAGGAGTTTCCCGATCACGACGTCACGGTGCGCGGCGCCGTGAGCATCGGGCGGCGGTTGATCGATCCGCTGTCGGAGCTCGTGAAGATCGACCCCAAGTCGATCGGCGTAGGGCAGTATCAGCACAGCGTCGACCAGCCCAAACTCAAGTCGCGTCTGGACACCGTGGTCGAGAGTTGCGTCAACCGCGTTGGTGTGAATATCAACACCGCGTCGAAGCATATTCTGACTCATATTTCGGGTCTGGGGCCCGCGTTGGCCGAAAATATCGTCGGGTTCCGCGCCGCCAACGGCGACTTCCGCGACCGCAAGGGGCTGATGAAAGTGCCGCGTCTGGGTGCCAAGGCCTATGAGCAGGCGGCAGGATTCTTGCGCGTTCTGGGTGGCAGCAACCCGCTCGACAACAGCGCCGTGCATCCCGAATCGTACCACATCGTCGAACGCATGGCCGCCGACGCCGGGGCCACGGTCGACAAATTATTGGCCGACAAGGAGCTGCGCAAGGGCATCCGTCCCGAAAAATATGTCGACGGCAAAGTCGGCCTGCCCACGGTGAACGATATCCTCGAGGCGCTCGACAAGCGCGGTCTCGACCCCCGCGAGCAGTTACACGTATTTTCGTTCGATCCCAACGTCCACACCATAGGCGACCTGCGCGACGGGATGATGCTTCCGGGCATTGTGACCAATATTGCCGCGTTCGGCGCATTTGTCGACATAGGTATCAAGCAGGACGGTTTGGTACACGTTTCGCAGCTGGCCGACCGGTATGTGTCGTCGCCCTCGGAGGTTGTGCAGCTCGGACAACACGTCGAGGTGCGCGTGGTGGGTATCGATACGGCGCGCGGGCGGGTTTCGCTGTCGATGAAGAAAGCGCGGTAGAGGGTTTTCGGCCGGCAGAGCGGACAGGCAAGGGTTTTCGGCTTTTTTTCGGAAATTGGCAGGCGGGATTTCGAATAGAGAGACTATCTGTCTGGTTTTCGGCTTGCACAGCGAGTCGGCAGGCCGTAGCTCCGCCCTGCGGAGGCATGCTATCTACTTCATATATATCAGTCCACCGCGAGCCACAGCCTGAAAACGAATACTAATTATGTCATTGCGAGCATGCTCGCATGCGTGGCAATCTGGTGATAAGCAACGCGGTGCAGGCAATCGGATTGCCACGTCGGGCACAGCCCTCCTCACAGCGTTGCGATTGAGTGAGCGCAGAGGTCGCTTGCGAACTATGCCGCGGGTAAGCAACGAAAAGCCTCCGAAGGATGGTTAATGACATACTAAAACAGAATATTATGAAATACGACTTCGATACCGTAATCCCGCGCCGCGGCACCGCCTCGTGCAAGTGGGACGCCGCGCCCGAGGCCGACATCCTGCCCATGTGGGTCGCCGATATGGATTTCCGCACGGCACCAGAGGTGGTCGAGGCCATAAAACGCCGCGCCGAGCACGGCGTATTCGGCTACGCGATCCCTACCGAGGAATACTATCAGGCCACGGTCGACTGGTTCGCACGGCGCCATTCGCTGGCCCTGCGTCCGGAGTGGATCATGTCCGTCACGGGCGTTGTGCCGGCACTCTCGGCCATCCTGCGCGCGCTGACCGAACCGGGCGATAAAGTGCTCGTCCAGACTCCGGCCTACAACCACTTTTTCGAAGCCCTCAACCAGAACCGCTGCGAGATGGCCGAAAACAGACTCGCATACGGCGGCGGAAAATATACCGTCGACTTCGACGACTTCGAGCGTAAGGCAGCCGACCCCGCGGTAAAACTTTTTCTGCTCTGTAACCCCCACAACCCCGCAGGACGCGTGTGGACACCCGAGGAGTTGCGGCGCATGGGCGAAATATGCTTCGCCCACGGGATTCCGGTCGTGGCCGACGAGATACACTGCGAGGTGGTGATGCCCGGGTATAAATACACCCCGTTCGCGGCACTCGGAGAGGAGTTTCTGCGCCGCTCGGTGACCTGCGCATCGCCCAGCAAGGCCTTCAACCTCGCAGGGCTGCAAGCTGCGAATATCTTCGCCCCGGACCGCGAGCTCCACTCGAAAGTGGGCCGTGCGTTGCAAATGAACGAGGTCGGCGGCATAGGGCCGTTCGGCGTCGACGGCATCGTCGCCGCCTATAACCAGGGCGAGGAGTGGCTCGGGGAGGTTAACCGGTATATATATGACAATTATCTGTTTACAATGGAGTTTTTCGGACGTCACCTGCCTGATTTTTCGATACTTCCGCTCGAGGGAACCTATCTGGTATGGGTCGACTGTGCGGCATTGGGCATGAGTTCCGACGCCATTGCACGAAAATTATACGACGATGGACGCCTTTGGGTCAACCCGGGGTCGATGTACGGCACGGCCGGCGAGGGGTTCATGCGGCTCAATATCGCCTGCCCGCGGGCGACGCTTGCTGACGGGCTCGAACGATTGCGGGGCGTATTCGAGAAACTGATCGCCGCGAAATAAGTTCGGCGGATAAAGCCAAGGGCTGCAATTCACTGCGTGTATTTTCGTCCGCCGCGAGCTTCATAGTGAAAACCAGATACATAGATCATTACGAGAAGGACGGCTGTCCGACGTGGCAATCGGGTAATCTGCAAGGCGGTGCAAGCAATCAGATCCCCACGTCAGCCTGCGGCCTCCTCGGGATGACGGATAAAAGCGCACCAAGCATGAATTAGTAGTGATTCAAGATGCTTGCAATCAGCAGTAATGAAATTACCCCACCACTCGTGCTCGTCAAATCTCCCTTTTCCTATTTAACGTGAATTCAAAATTCATTGGATTTACGTTAGTAATACGCATTTTCGTTCTTTTTATACGCCAAAACACCCCGCAAGGGTAATTATATATTTCTAAAAAAGAGCTTTTTTGGCATTTTATGTAAATTTGTTTCTCAACGCTTTCCCGAAAACCGGCATAATGAAATTATACGTAACTATATTTCTTACAATATTATCGGTATCCGTTGCCTTCGCGCAGGAGCGCAGCGAGGTGTTGGTTCTGAATCCCCACCGCGAAAATCTTCCGCTCAACGACCATATAATAAAGAGTATCGTCCGCAGCATCGCCGATGACCACCGGCATACCTACGTCGTGTCGGACAACATGAACATCCTCACCATCTCGACCCCGGCCCAGCTCGACTCGCTCACGCACCAGTTGCTGGAGGGCTACACCCGCCCGCCGCAGGTCGTGGTGATGGAGTCGAACACCGTCTGGGCCCTTATGCACGAAGCCGTCGAGCAAAAGTGGGGCGATATACCCATCGTCTGGTGCTACACCTCCGACTGGGTGGGTCCGCGCGAATGCTATCTGCAGAAAACGGCGTTCACACGCGAGAACCGGATCTCGGTGGAGGATGCCGCAAAGGGTAAGAACGTGGCGCTCGTGCCGGCCAAACACTTCCTGCGCGAGACCATCGACATGATGGACGAGGTGCTGCCGGCCCTCGATACGCTGGTATTCATATCCGACACAAGGCAGATAAACGCGCAGCACCGCGCCGAGATAACCCACATCGCACAGAGCGAACGCCCTGCGCTGACCGTGAAGTTCTTCACCAACGACACCTACACCCTCGAAGAGGTTATCGACTCGCTCGACACATTCGGCCCCCGCACCGGCGTTCTCTTCTCGTCGTGGTATACATCGCCGCCCAACGACCGCAAACAGACATGGGGACATCGCATCATAGCCCAGCACTCCGGGCATCCGATTTTCAACCTTGCCGACGCTTCGGTACGCGAATCGGGACTCGCGGGGGGCTACCTTTACCGATTCGAGGAGATCGGCCGTGCCGTGGCGGACGACGTGCTGCGGGTTCTCGACGGCACGCCCGCGCGCGATTTAAGATATCCCGACATCAAACCATCCTGCGTGGTAAACTACCCCACGGCCAGGCAGTTTTCGCTGGACATGGGTAAACTGCCGGCCAACACGGTATTCTACAACAGGCCCTACAGCCTCTGGGAGCTGCACAAGTGGGAAATAGTAATCGGCATGATCCTGCTGTTGAGCATATCGGTCATTTTCTATATACGTCTGCAGATGATCGTCCGGGTGCGCCGAACCCAGGAGCGCGAACTCAAAACCATACAACGTTACGACCGTATGTTCAACGGCATGCCCATCGCCTTTTCGAGTATTTCGGTAACGAAAAACCGGCGCGGCGAAGTCGTAGGTTACGTCATAACCAAATGGAATACGGCCTACGAGAAATATTTCTACAAACCCGCATCGGACAAGGCAATACCCATGAATACGTTCTGGCCCGCAGGCGATCCGCGAATGGACATCCCGCTCTGGGAGATGACCCAGACCGTGCAGAGCGGCGAGACAAAGCAGTTCCGATATCTGCACCGCGACACGGGGCGCATATATAATAAGGTCTTCATTCCCAGCAGCGACGCCATGCATATCGACGCCTACTACATGGACACCACCGACCTGGCCGAGGCGCAGGAAGTGATAACGATGATGTGCCAGAAGATGATCATCTCACTGCGGATGACCAACCTGGTATCGTGGGAGTGGGTGCTCGACAAAGATGCGGTGGAGTGCGACGGATACTACGATTCGGAGTCCCCCGACGCGCTGACGCCTTTTGTGCTGACCGCCGAACAATTTTACGGCAAGATAGATCCGGATCATTTCCGCGAGTTGAAACCCAAATTCCACACACTGCTCAAAGGAGAGTTGAAGGTGCTGAATATATCATTCAGGGCACACCACGTCTTCGATGACAACAACAGCCATTACGAATGGGTGGAGACCTCGGCCGTGGTGCACAGGCGCGACGCCCGGGGACGGCCGTTGAGTATCGTAGGTTCTTCGCTCTATGTAACCAAGTACAAGGAGCTCGAGGAGCAGCTGATAGCCGCCAAGGAGCAGGCCGAGGAGTCGAACCGCCTGAAGTCGGCCTTCCTGGCCAACATGAGCCACGAGATCCGCACGCCCCTCAACGCGATCGTGGGGTTCTCGGAGATACTTGCCACCGTCACCACAGAGGAAGAGCGAAGCGAATATATAAAGATCATAAAGAACAACAACAAATTGCTGCTGCAGCTTATAAACGACATTCTCGACCTGTCGAAGATCGAGGCCGGCATGCTGGAATTCGACTATACGCCGGTCGACGTGGGCAGCCTGATGCAGGAGGTATATCAGTCGACGCTGCTCAAGACACAGAACGGCAATGTGGAGATCGTCCTCGAGCAGGGGGAGTCCGGGTGCATGATCCGCACCGACCGCAACCGCATGCTCCAGGTGATCAATAATTTCATCTCCAACGCCGTGAAATTCACCCCCGCGGGCAGCATCCGGATAGGTTACGGCTGCAGCGGCGATAACTTCCGGTTCTATGTCGCCGACACCGGAATGGGTGTTGCCGAGGAGCTTCAGGAGCAAATCTTCGAACGCTTCGTAAAACTCAACGACTTCATTCAGGGCACAGGTCTCGGGCTTCCGATATGCAAAACCATCGTCGAGACAATGGGCGGCGAGATCGGCGTGGAGTCGAAGGCAGGCAAGGGTTCGACATTCTGGTTTACCATACCGCACGACGATGCGCAGAACGAAAAAAGCGTGTAAATACACTCTGTAACAATCTATTACCCAACCGGGCGCGGATAGGCACACTATCCCGCCCGGTTTTTATTTGTTTGTCGGCTGCATTTTTGCCAATATTTTAGTATTACAATGCGTTTATACATCCCGGCGGACTCCGAAAAGCGCCTAAAATGGCTTTTCAGAGCCCTGAATCGGCTTCGAAAACCCCTTCAAGACGGATAAAAAGCCCAGAAACAGAAGTTCTGTTTTTTGGTTTTTTGAGGCAGCATACAAAGCATATTTGATTTTATATCAATAAATTATAAAATGCGTCAGGGTTTTTGTAGGGTAAAAGAAGGGGGGTGGCGAAAAAACATTTTTTCAGTTGTAGAAGCGTCATAGGAGCATAATTTTTTATTTGTCGGATTGCCATTTCTAAATTTGCATATCGGAACACTTAAGATTTTTAAATATTTTAAAAAATATGAAAAAACTTTTCTCTCTATTTTTGTTCATTACCTGCTTCGCTTTTGCCTATGGGCAAGGGGGGGGGTTGACGGTTAGCGGTATTGTAACCGAAGCCGCCACCGGACAGCCGGCGGCAGGTATAACAGTGGCCGTTATCGGCGGTCACACGGGCGCTACGACTTCCGGCGACGGACGTTACACCCTCTCAAACCTCAAGCCCGAGAGTGAACTTTCGTTCAGCTTCGTGGGCATGAAGACACAGCGCGTCACGGTAGGCGCGCGCACGGTTATAAACATAGCCATGGAGGAGGACGCGATCACCGTTCAGGACGTCGTGGTCGTAGGCTACGGTTCGCAGCGCTCCAAGGACCTCACCGCACCCATCGCCTCCATTCAGGGCGATAAGCTCATGCGCCAACCCACGGCCAATGCCGCACAGGCGCTGCAGGGTCAGATGGCAGGTGTGCAGGTTATCAACGGCGGCGCTCCGGGCGCAGGCGCTTCGATCAAGATCCGCGGCGTTGGCTCAATGGGCGACGACACCGCCAAGCCGCTCTACGTCGTGGACGGAGTATTCGTCGACAACATCGACTTCGTAGGCTCCAGCGACATCGAGACGATAAGCGTGCTGAAAGACGCCTCGGCTTCGGCTATCTATGGCGTACGCGCGGCCAACGGTGTCGTGCTGATAACCACCAAGAAAGGTATGGGCGCACGCAAGGCGGTATTCACATACGACGGTTACGTCGGAGTTCAGACTCCCGTGAACGTCATGCCCATGCTCAAAGACAAGAACAGGTATGTCACGCTGGTGAACGAGGCCAATGCCGGCGACAGCGAATACGTACCCAAGAACGCAGCGGATTTCCCCGCCAACACCGACTGGTATGACGTGCTGTTGCGCAACGCCTTTACGCAGAACCACAGCATGGACCTGTCGGGCGCGACCGACGCTACCAACTACTCGTTCGGTATCAACTACTTCGACCAGGACGGCATCATGAACGCCGACAACGCCTACCAGCGCGTCAACCTGCGCGCACGCGTCGAGATCCAGGCCAACAAGTGGCTCAAGATCGGCGGTAACACCATGGTTTCGCTCTACGAAAAGACTGTCGGCAACGAGGAGGCGTTCCGCCAGGCATTCGTCAACGCTCCGGTCTACCCCGTCTACAACGACGAGAATAAAGAGGCCTATCCCGTACGCTTTGCGACGCCCCAGGACTATGGCTTCGGCAACTCCTACGGCAACCCCATGGGATTCGCCTATTACAGCGACAATCTGACGCGCGGCCGCAAATACCTCTTCTCGATATTCGCCGAAGCGGCCATTCTCGACAAGAACCGTCTTACGTTCCGCACCTCCTACAACCAGAGCTACACCTCGGATATGAGTCGCAACTACTCGCCCGAGTATAAAATCGGCCCGAGCCAGGAGCATAAAAAATCGGAGATGACCAAGAGCTTTGCCAACGCTTCGATGCAGATCCTCGACAACACCCTCACCTATGCCGACCGCAAAGGCGAACACTCCTACACCGTGATGGTCGGCCAGTCGACCCGCATGGAGAAGACCCAGAGCCTGTGGGGTTCGGCCTACGGAGTGCCCGACAACAGCGAGAAAGCGAAATATCTCGACCAGGGTATCAGCGGTTCGGATAAATATGCGCGCAACACCTCGGACGGCGGCTCGTCGTACAACGGCATCTCTTTCTTCACGCGCGGTACATACAACTATGCCGACCGTTATCTGGCCACCGTAACGTTCCGCATCGACGGAAGCTCGAAGTACCAGCAGAAGTGGGGTTATTTCCCCTCGGTAGGTCTGGGATGGGTTATCACTTCGGAAAACTTCATGCAGAACCAGAAGGCGTTCGACTACCTCAAGCTGCGCGCTTCGTGGGGTATGCTCGGCAACGACAACATCCCCGGCAACTCGAGCGCCATCATCGGCAAACCCGGCGTGGAAACCTCGGGTGTCTTCGGCGACACGCTGATAGAGGGCGTCGGCGCACAGACCGTGATGCAGAACTACCTGAAATGGGAGGTTGTCAACGAGTATGACCTCGGTATCGACTTCGCAACCCTGCGCAACCGACTCACCGGCGAGATCGACGGCTACTACCGCGTAACGCGCGACGTCGTATTCGCAGTTCCCATGGCCGGCTCTGCCGGTGTGGCCGACCTGTTGAGCAACAACGGCCGCGTGCTGAACGCCGGCGTCGAGGTGACGCTGCGTTGGAGCGACAAAGTTAAGAAGGACTTCTCTTACCACGTCGGCGCGAACCTCACCTACGTCCACAACGAAGTGCTCGAGCTCAACGGCCGTGAATACGTCTCCGGAGGAAGTTTGCAGGGCGGCCACGCTACCCGCACCCAGGTGGGTACTCCTATCGGCGCATTCTACGGCTATAAGGTTGCGGGCGTCTATCAGACCAAGGGCGAGGCTTTCCGCGACCCCGTGGCACAGCAGCCCGGATCGAATGCAGGAGACCTCTATTATAAAGATATGAACGGCGACAAGAAACTCGACTCGAAAGATATAACCTATCTGGGCAGCCCCATTCCCAAGCTCATCGGCGGTCTCGACCTCGGCTTCGACTGGAAGGGCGTCGACTTCGGTCTGACCATCTATGGACAGTGGGGCAACAAGATCTACAACGCCAAGCGCACCAACCGTAAAGCGTTCCCCGACGGCAACTACGACATGGACTTCTACAACAACCGTTGGCACGGCGAAGGCACGTCGAATTCATATCCTTCGGCAGCGGCCTACAACTCAACCGCCACGCAGAACACGATCAGCGACTTTTTCGTCGAAGACGGCTCTTACCTGCGCCTGCAGAACGTACAGATAGGCTACACATTCCGCAATATCAAGCATATCTCGAGATTGAGGATCTATGTTTCGGGCCAGCGGCTCTTCACCCTGTTCGGCTACAACGGTTTTACCCCCGAGGTTGGCGGCACGCCCACGGCAACGGGTATAGACAACAACGTATATCCTATGCAGGCGATCTATTCGACAGGTATCAATCTTATGTTCTAACAGTGTAAAAACAGACGATCATGAAGACAATTTTCAAATACATACTCTTGGTTGCGGCCGTCGGTTCGCTGGTCTCGTGCGCGGATTTCCTCGACGACCAGCCCGAAAACAGCAACCCCATAAAGGGCACCGACTACACCAAGGCCGACAATATCTTCCTCTCCATTAGCGCCACCTATGCAAAGATGCGCGCCGACGGACTCACCGGTCAGCCCTATATCGCCATGTGCGAGGTCATCGCCGACAACGCCGACAAGGGCAGTACCACCGACGACCTCGGCGAGACCAAAGACATCGAGCAGTTCACCTACACCCAGACCAACGTCCTGTTGAATTCGGCGTGGGTAGACCTCTACAACGTGGTGAGCGCCGCCAACTTCGCTCTCGAGGAGATGCCCAAATACGAGGAGGCCCTGCCTGCTGATTCCGGCAAGCTCTACGCACGCCAATGCGGCGGCGAAGCCAAATTCATGCGCGCATTCGCCTATTTCCAGCTCATACGCCTGTTCGGCAACATCTACATCGCCGACCGCACCTACACCGCCGCCGAGATCAACAGCCTGCCGCAGGTGTCGCGTACGAAGGTTTATGAGTTCATCATCAAAGACCTGACGGAGGCCATAGACGTTCTCCCCGAGAAATTCACGGGCGAATATGAACTCCCCGGCCGCATAAACAAGTATTCGGCTCTGGCGCTGCTGTCGAAGGTATATCTCTACAAAGCCGGCAACACCGACACGCAGGCGGCCGACGACTATACCAACGCAGCCAAATGTACCGACAAGGTCATAGCTTCGGGATTCTACTCCTTGTTGGGCGACTACCGCACCGTATTCCGCCCGGCGGGCGAGAACAGCACCGAGTCGCTGTTCGAGATCCAGTCCTCGACCATGGGTAAATACCAGAACTACCAAAAAAGCTACACGGATTACGGCTACCTGCAGGGTCCGCGCGACAACGCACCCAGCAACATGCAGGGCTGGGGTCTCTGCACCCCGAGCTATCAGGGTACGGGCAACCTGCTCGACTTCTTCGCCGCACGCGGCGACGCGGCGCGCAAGGAGGTCGTATTCATGCAGCGCGGCACAACCTACGAAGGCGACCAGATACTGGCCAAGTGCCCCAACGAATACTACAACGGTAAGGTCTTCACCCCCTCGGGCAAGAACACATGGGGAATCAACGGCTACAGCAAAGACTACAACATCCGCATGCTCCGCTACGCCGACATCCTCCTGATCCACGCCGAGGCCCTCGTGCGCGGAGCAAGCACCACCGACCTCACCTCGGGCATGACGGCCGACGGCGCCGTGAACCTGGTGCGCGACCGCGCGGGTCTTTCGACCCCCGGGGGCTACACGCTCGATCAGATCCTCGACGAACGCCGCGCGGAGCTCTGCATGGAGGAGGACCGTTTCTTCGACCTCGTGCGCACCGGAAAAGCCTCGCAGGTACTCGGTGCGAAGGGATTCACGGTCGGCAAGAACGAGATATTCCCCATCCCCGCCATACAGCGCAATATCAACCAGGGACTGCAACAGAATCCCGGATATGCGGAATAAACGCAATAATCGAAATGATAAAATCGTTATAAAACCAATTAAACCAATTTTAACTAATTTTTACAACTATGAAAATGAAATTTTTTGCAGCACTTGCATTCTCGGCCCTCGTAGGTCTTTCATTCACCGCTTGCGGCGGCGACGATAACGGCGGCGACAAACCCGGTCCCGGTCCCGACGGCGGCAAAACCGATCCTTCGACTATCGCAGCTTCGGCTCTTGTTGCTCACTTCGGTTTCGAGGGCAACGGTAACGACAGCAAGGGTGGTCTGACCCCCAGCCAGACGGAAAAAGCATCTTACCCCGCCGGACAGCGTGGTAAGGCATTCCAGGGTACCGGCGCCAAGGGTACCGGTATGGACGGCAACGCCGACGAGCCTTCGTACCTGATTTACAACATCACAGGAACCAAGCTCGCAGACCTGAAGGCTTTCACCATCGCGATGTGGCTCAAGCACGGTCCTACGACCGATGGCGGTCCTGAAGACATGATCTTCCAGGTCAACGGAACCAGCGATGCGCTTTGGGGTAACCTTTGGCTCCTTCACAGCCGCACAGCAGGCGGCGACTCGAAGTGGGGTCCCAACTACAACAACGGTTTCTTTAAAGAGGATGCGGCAGACTGGAACTGCCAGCGCGTAGGCGACATCAAGAATCCTGTCGACGAGGCCAATAACGTTAAAGCTACCATCTTCCAGTTCAACCAGTGGCAGCACGTGATCATGTGCTACGACAACGCCACCTCGACTTGGAACATTTATGTCAACGGCAGCCACGTCCTCCTGGGCAACAACCAGGACGGCGATGGCTATACCAACCGCAAACAGGGCGCAGACGGTCCCGCTTTCGGCGACCTGAAATTCGCCAGCGCCACCACGCTCACTATCGGTGCTTGGGCCGAAATTGCCGCAGGCAACAAAGATGACGCTTGGGCAGGCTGCTACAAGGGCATGCTCGACGAGTTCCGCATCTACGACCGCGCTCTCACCACGGCTGAAGCCAAAGCGCTCTACGATGCCGAGGTCGACTATCTGGACTAATCTTATATCGTTAATTAACGGCGGCTGGCCCCGGTCGGCCGCCGTTATTTAAAAAACCACTATGAAAATAATGAAAAATATCGGACTATGGATAACCGGAGCGGCGCTGTTCTCTCTGGCTGTGACCGGCTGTGGCAAGAGCGACACCCCGGGGCCCATCGTTCCCGAGAACAACAAGATACTCATAAACACCGTCTCCCTGAACGGCAACCAGATCGCTGCCGGAGGAAATATGCAGAACGTAGCCGCTACGCCTCTGCCCGAAATAACCATTACGCTTCAACGGGAGTTAGACCCCCAATACTTCACCGCCAACACGGTGACCATATCCCCGACTCTTGGTTTCACCTACGCGTTTGAGGATACACAAACCATCAAACTTGAACTGACTTCGACCCCCGCGTCGAATACCACATACACCATCAACATTCCGCAGGGCACCAATTCGGCCGGCGGAAAGGTTGTGATCTCCTACACCGGAAAATTCACGACGGCCATCGACGAGAGCGACAAATTTCCCCGCATCTCCGACGACGAGCTGCTGACCAAGGTTCAGCGCGTGACGTTCAAATATTTCTGGGACTACGGACACGCCACCAGCGGTCTTGCCCGCGAAGGCTCGACCCACGGCGACCACATCATCACCACGGGCGGCTCGGGCTTCGGAATAGCAGCCATACCCGTAGCCGTCGAACGCGAATTCATTACGCGCGCCGACGCTGTGGCCCGAATGAACAAGATAGCCAATTTCCTGTGGGATACAGCCGAGACGTTCCACGGCGCTTATCCCCACTGGATGAACGGCGGAACGGGTAAGGTGATACCCTTCGGCTCGACCGACAACGGCGCCGACCTCGTGGAGACCGCATTCCTGATGCAGGGACTGATCATCGCCCGCGAATACTTCGACGGCACGGGCGACGAGGCGACGCTTCGCACGACGATCAACAAAATACTCGACCGCGTGGAGTGGGACTGGTTCCGCAAAAGCGGCGAAAACGTGCTCTACTGGCACTGGTCGCCCGACCAGGCCTGGGTGCTCAACATGAAGGTTCAGGGCTGGAACGAATGTCTGATGACCTACGTGCTGGCCGCGGCGTCGACCACGCACACCATCACCAAGGATGTATACACCAAGGGCTGGGGAGCCGGCAGCACCATGAAAACCCCCCGAACGCACTATGGCATCACCATGCCGATAGGCCCTTCGTACGGCGGTCCGCTCTTCTGGGCTCACTACTCGTTCATCGGCCTCGACCCGCGCAAACTGCAGGATACCTACGCCAACTACTGGGATCAGAACGTGGCCCACAGCAAGATAAATCACGCCTACTGCGTTGCAAATCCCAAGGGATTCGCAGGCTACAGCGCCGAATGCTGGGGACTCACGGCCAGTAACGTGCCGAGCGCCGACGGCAACTACAACGCCTCGTCGCCCACCAGCGACAAGGGTACGATAGCCCCCACGGCCGCCCTCTCGTCGATGCCCTATACCCCGGTCGAATCGATGGCCGCCCTGCGCTATTTCTACTACAAGCGCGGCGACAAGCTCTGGAACGAGAACAAATACGGCTTCTACGACGCCTTCAGCCCCATGCGCAACTGGGTATCGAACGAATACCTCGCCATCGACCAGGGTCCGATCATCTGCATGATCGAGAACCACCGCACCGGACTACTCTGGGAGCTGTTCATGCAGGCTCCCGAGGTACAGGCCGGTCTCACAAAACTCGGCATCAGCTGGCAATAACCCTCGAACACACAACACCCTGAAATGAAAACCAAGTCATATTTTTACAGTTTAGTGCTTCTTCTGGCCGGTGCAATGTGCCTTTCGGCCTCATGCGGCGGGAGCGACAACGGCGGTGAGGGCGGAAACGGCGGCGAGGAAGAACCCCTCTTCGTGCACACCCCTTCGCCCAACAAGGTGCTCATCCTGGGCATCGACGGGTGCCTTGCGGCGGGCATAAATCCGACCGACATGCCCAACCTCCATGCCCTGCTGCAGGAGTCGTGGGCCGCGACCAACGTACTGGCCGAGGTGCCGACGTGGAGCGCCACGGGCTGGTCGGGGATTCTGACCGGCACGAGCGTCGCCAAGCACAAGGTCGTGGGAAACGACTTTTCGGGCAACCGTCTGTCGACCTACCCCACGCTGTTTAAATATATCAAGAACGAGCATCCGGGCTGGTACACCGCATCGATCGTACAATGGGGTCCGATAAACACCTACATCAACAAGAAAGCCTATTTCAATAAGCACGTCACACTCGGTAACGACCAGTCTGTCGAGAACAGCGTGCTTACTGAACTGGCTTTGGACGATGCTCCCGAGGCGATGTACGTCCATTTCGACGACGTCGACCACGCCGGTCACAACTACGGATTCGGCCTCTCGATACCGCAATACTCGACGCAGCTCGGCATTGCCGACGGCCGCGTGGGACGCATTCTGGCGGCTGTAAAAAACCGCCCGGCCTACTCCGCCGAAAACTGGCTTATCATGGTCGTCACCGACCACGGCGGCACGAACGCCGGGGGTCACGGAGGAGCTTCGTACGTGGAGCAGAACGCGTTCATAATCATTAACAACAAGGACGTCGCCCCGAGCCTTATCGACACCCCGCCGACCTTCACGCCGCGCCAGATCGCTGCCGACGGCAATGGCAACGTGGTCTACGAGAACGGCGTCTACGCAACATTGCCCGACTATACCGAAATGCCTGCTCTCGACTTCGGAACAGACAAAAGCTTCACGATCGAGATGCTGGTCAAGCCGTCGTATTTTGCGGCCGGCTACGACCCCGCGTTCCTCGCGAACAAGGACTGGAACAGCGGTGCCAATCCCGGTATCGCCATGGTGGCGCGCGAGACGGGAGGCGACCTGAAGATTAATCTCGCCGGCGGCGGCGTACGCGTCGACATCGACTGCGCAGGCATCTTCGGCGACAAGAACGCCCACTTTGTGTCGCTGGTCTTCGACCGCACGGAGGGCTCGGCCAAAGTCTATGTCGACGGCGCTTTCCGCACCGAGAAGAGTGTTGCGACGATGGGTTCGCTCACCTCAATACATCCTCTCCGCCTCGGACAGGACGGCACGGGCGAATACGGGTGTACCTATCGCGGCACCGTCAGCGAAGTGCGTATCTGGAGCGCGGCCCTTCCGGCTGCGAATATCGCCGACTATGCCGGCAAAGTTCTGGCCGACGAAGCCGAACACCCGGCCTCGGCCAGCCTGCTGATCTACAACCCCGGCAGCTTCTCGGGCACTACGCTCGCGGGCGGTTTGGGAAAGCCTGCCCTCCCGCTCACATCGGGCGTCGACGTCGACTTCAACGGCGCGGGCTACCTCTACAACATCGCACCCACGGTCTTCTCGTTCCTCGGGCTCGAGGCCAAACCTGCCTACGGCTGGGATGGTCAGGCACTTATCAATTTCGCAGACTAAAACAATGAAAACGCTGTATATCACCATATTAACCATTTTGCTTTCTACCTGCGCCCTTGCGGCCAGTCCGGACGCGGGATTGTTGGACACCGTACAGCGTCAGACCCTGCACTACTTCTGCGACTTCGCACATCCCGCGAGCGGCCTGGCCCGCGAGCGCAGCAACACCACCGACCTCTACGGCAACGAAGTGGTCACCACGGGCGGTTCGGGGTTCGGCGTCATGGCGATCATCGCGGGCGTCGAGCGCGGATTCGTGGAGCGCGAAGCGGCCGTTGCGCAGATGCTCAAGATCACGGCGTTCCTGACCGGAAAAGCCGAGCGTTTCCACGGTGCGTTCCCCCACTGGCTCAACGGTGAGTCGGGACGTACGTTCGCGTTCAGCCGCAAGGACAATGGCGGCGACCTGGTCGAGACGGCGTTTCTGATGCAGGGTTTGCTGGCCGCACACCAATACTACAACCGCGACGAAGCCGACGAAGCCGCCCTGCGGACGTCGATCGACCGTCTGTGGCGCACGGTCGAATGGTCCTGGTACACCCAGGGCGACAAAAACCAGCTCTACTGGCACTGGTCTCCCGCCTACGGTTGGGCCATGGACCACGCGATCCGCGGCTGGGACGAATGCCTCATAACCTACGTTCTGGCAGCTGCCTCGCCCACCTACGCCATACGGCCCGAGGTCTACCATAAGGGCTGGACGGCAACCGACCACTTCCGAAACGGCAAAAAATATTACGACATCACCCTGCCGCTGGGATTCGACTACGGAGGGCCGCTGTTCTTCAGCCACTACTCGTTCCTGGGGCTCGACCCGCGTGGGCTGAAAGACCGCTACGCCGACTACTGGCAGCAGAACGTGGCCCACACGCTTATCAACCGCGCCTACTGCATCGACAACCCCAAAGGCTGGAAGGGCTACGGCCCCGCATGCTGGGGCCTCACGGCGTCGGACACCCCCAAGGGTTATTCGGCACACTCGCCCGAGAACGACAACGGCACTATTTCGCCCACGGCGGCGATATCGGCCATGCCCTACGCTCCCGAGGAGTCGATGGCTGCCCTGCGCCACTTCTACTACGGCATGGACGGCAGACTCTGGGGCGAATACGGCTTTATCGACGCGTTCAACCTCTCGGCGGACTGGTATGCGAAGTCGTATCTGGCGATAGACCAGGGCCCGCAGGTGGTGATGATCGAAAACTACCGCTCGGGGCTTATATGGGATCTTTTCATGTCGCACCCCGACGTGCAGCGCGGCCTTCGGGCGCTGGGATTCGAAAGTCCGCATTTGAAAAATTAAAAAATACATCTATATTTATGGTTATGAAAAAGTTACTCTTCTCCCTCGCCGCACTTCTTGTGCTTGCCTCCTGCTCCGGGCCCGGCCGCCAGAACGCCACGCCGTGGAACGACGACCCGCACCTCATGGCGCGCGTAGACTCGGTGCTGCGCCTGATGACGCTCGAAGAGAAGGTCGGCCAGATGAACCTGCTGACCAGCGACTGGGACGTAACGGGCCCGAGCATCCGCACCGACTACATCGACCTCATAAAGTCGGGCCGCGTGGGCAATATCTTCAACGCCTACACCGCCGAATACACGCGTAAGCTGCAGCAGACGGCCGTCGAAGGTACACGTCTGGGTATTCCGCTCATGTTCGGCTACGACGTGATCCACGGCCACCGCACCATCTTTCCCATCTCGCTCGGAGAGGCCGCAAGCTGGGACCTCGATGCCGTCGAGACAAGCGCCCGCGTGGCCGCTGCCGAAGCCTCGGCGTCGGGCGTGCACTGGACCTTCGCACCCATGGTCGACATCTGCTTCGATCCCCGCTGGGGGCGTGTTTCGGAGGGCTCGGGCGAGGATACCTATCTGGGCAGCCTGATGGGCGCTGCCCGCGTACGCGGATTCCAGGGTTCAGACCTTGCCGACGTCAACACCGTACTCTCGTGCGTCAAGCACTTCGCGGCCTACGGCGCCGCGCAGGCCGGCCGCGATTACAACACGGTGGATATGTCCGACCGCGTGTTGCGCGACGTCTATCTGCCGCCGTTCAAGGCTGCGATCGACGCCGGAGCCGCCTCGATCATGAACTCGTTCAACGAGCTCGACGGCGTGCCCGCAACGGCCAATACCTACCTGCTGAAAGATATATTGCGCGAAGAGTGGAATTTCAAAGGCTTCGTGGTTACCGACTACACATCTATCAATGAGATGGTTGCGCACGGATATGCCGCCGATCTGGAGGACGCCGCGCGTCTGGCCGCCAACGCCGGGGTCGATATGGATCTGCAGGGTTCGGCCTACGACCAGTATCTCGTGAAGCTGGTGCGCGAGGGCAAGGTCAAAGAATCCCGGATCAACGACGCCGTGCGCCTGATTCTGGCCATGAAGTTCCGCCTCGGTCTGTTCGATGACCCCTACCGCTACTGCGACGAGGAGCGCGAGGCCAAAGAGATCCTCTCGGCCGAAAACCGCGACGCCGCGCGCGACGTCGCCCGCAAATCGTTCGTGCTGCTCAAAAACGAAAATCAGACCCTGCCGCTCTCGACGACCGTCCGCGTGGCCCTCGTCGGCTCGCTGGCCGACAGCCCGAAAGATATGCTCGGATCGTGGTCGGCGGCAGGCCGCGCCGAAGACGTGGTGGCGATACGCGAAGGTCTCGCGGCCCGCTTCCCGAAGATGACCTATACACGCGGCTGCGGGATCGACGACGCCGACCGCAGCGGATTCGCCGCAGCAGTATCGGCAGCACGCGCCGCCGACGTCGTGGTATTCGTCATGGGCGAAGGCGGTCTGATGAGCGGCGAGGCCGCATCGCGCAGCGACATCGGCATCCCGGGCGTTCAGACCGAGTTGCTCGAGGCCCTCAAGGCGACCGGCAAACCGGTCGTGGTGCTGTTGGCCAACGGCCGGCCGCTAACGATCAGCCGAGAATCGGAGATCGCCGACGCCATACTCGAGATATGGTTCCCCGGAACCGAGGCGGGACTGGCCGTCGCCGACGTCCTTTCGGGCGACTACAATCCCTCGGGCAAACTGCCCTCGACCTTCCCGCGCAATGTGGGTCAGGTGCCGCTGCACTACAACCAGAAAAACACCGGCCGGCCACTTGTCGAGAAGGAGAAATACACCAGTCGCTACCTCGACGTGGAGAACACGCCGCTCTATGCTTTCGGCCACGGATTGAGCTACACGCGCTTCACCTATGCGCACCTCAAGCTCGGTGCCTCGGAGATCGCCTCCGACGGAGTGCTCGACATCAGCGTCGAACTGACCAACAACGGGCCGTTCGACGGCACGGAGATCGTGCAGCTCTACGTTCGCGACATGGTGGGCAGCGTGACGCGCCCGGTGAAAGAGCTCAAGGGCTTCCGGAAGATCTTCCTGCCCCGCGGCGAGAAGCAGATCGTGAAGTTCTCGCTCCAGGCCTCGGATCTGGCCTTCACACGCGCCGACGGCACGTTCGGAACCGAACCCGGCGACTTCAGGGTATTTGTGGGCGGAAGCTCCGACACGACGCTCGAAGCTTCATTCCAACTTAAATAACCACCGTTTTCGAGAAGCAGGGGCTGACGAATTCGTCGACCGGGCAGAGAAAACGAAAAAAATCCAACCTTTACCATAACCGGACGGTGTGCGCCTTTTGACGCCGACCGTCCGGTTTTTTATGAAAAAACCACCATGAAAAAGTACATTTTTACGGCGGTGCTGTGCATCGTTTTTACGGCCCTAACAGCACAGGAAAAGTATGTGCCGACGGCCGAAAACCTCGCCAATCGCACGGCATTTCAGGACGACAAATTCGGCCTGTTCGTACACTGGGGCTTCTATTCGATGCTCGCCGACGGCGAGTGGGCCCTGCAGATGAAGAAAGTGAGCCAGGAGGAGTACGCCAAGCTCGCCTCGGGATTCTACCCCTCGCGCTTCAGCGCCGCGGAGTGGGTCTCGGCCGTGAAGGACGCCGGAATGAAATATATCGTCATCACCTCGCGCCACCACGACGGATTCTCGATGTGGGGAACCAAACAATCGCCCTACAACATCGTCGACGCGACACCTTTCAAGCGTGATGTTTTGAAAGAGTTGGCCGATGAGTGCCAGAAGCAGGGCATCAAGCTGGGCTTCTACTACTCGCAGGTCGACTGGGGGCGCCCCGACTACAATCCGCTGGGCAGCACCGGCCGCTTCACCGGCCGCAAGCTCACCGGCACATGGAACGACTACCTCGCCTTCATGGACGCCCAGCTCACCGAGCTGCTCACGGAATATGGTCCGGTGCACGCCATCTGGTTCGACGGCTGGTGGGACAAGCACGACGCCGACTGGCAGCTGGAGCGCACCTACCACCTTATTCACAAACTCCAGCCCGGATGTCTGGTTGGCGGCAACCACCACCAGATGCCTTTCGACGGCGAGGATTTCCAGATGTTCGAGCGCGACCTGCCCGGACAGAACCATTCGGGATTCCAGCCCGACGCCCACATCGGCGGCCTGCCGCTCGAAACATGCGAGACGATGAACGGTTCGTGGGGTTACAACATCACCGACACGACCTATAAATCGTCCACAGCACTGATACAATACGTGGTGAAGGCCGCCGGCAACAACGCCAACCTGCTTCTCAACGTAGGTCCGCAGCCCAACGGCGAGATTCCCGCGGCGGCGCTTTCGCGCATGAAAGAGGTCGGGGCCTGGCTTCGCGAGAACGGCCAGACGATCTACGGAACCCGCGGCGGCCCGGTGGCGCAGCACGACTGGGGTGTGACCACGGCGCGCGGAAACAAGGTCTATGTGCACATTATGAAGCTCGACGACGCGGCTCTTTTCCTGCCGCTGAAGAGCGCAAAGGTCAAAAAAGCCGTGGAGTTCAAGAGCCGCAAGGCGGTGAAATTCTCGCAGGATGCCGACGGCGTATTATTGCGTCTGCCGGCCAGGCCCCAGGGAGTGGATTATATCGTCGAGCTCGAGATGTAAATTGCGATTTTGGGGGTAATGATGCAAAAAGAGCGGGGTTTCGGTCCCGCTCTTTTCTGTTGTATGTCATTGCGGGCAGAGCCCTCCTCACAATGACACCGAGAAATATGTTGTAGCCGATGCGCCTGACCAGCAGACACACAGGCTACTTGAACTGTATCATAAACTCCACCAGATTAACCGTCGACTCGAGGCCCAGCTTCTTGCGCAGGCGGTAGCGGGCGATCTCGACACCCTTCAAGGTTATGTTCAGCAGGTCGGCGATCTCCTTCGAATTGAGGTTCAGGCGCAGCAGGGCGCAGAACTTCAGGTCGGTGGGCGTGAGCGACGGGTAGGTCGTCTTGAGGTTGCGGAAAAAATGCTCGTGGATGCGGTCGAAATTTTCGCGGAACACCAGCCAGTCGTCCTCCGACGAGAGATTGGTGTCGATCATCCCCACCAGGCGTTCGTAGTATTTGTTGGGGTATTGCGTGCCGAGCTTCTCTTTCTGCTCCGTGAGCTCCTCCTTGAGAGCCACGAGCATCTCGTTGCGCTTGATCATCGACATCGTGGAACTCGCCAGCTCGCGGCTCTTGTGTGCGAGCTCGTCCTCGAGCTTGCGGTTCTGTAGCTGCATGATGCGGTGCTCCTGACGCTCCGACTCCTTCTGGCGCAACTCGACCTGCTCCCTCAACACCTTCTCCTTGCTGCGGACGATATGACGGTCGGTGTAGAATATCGCCGCGCCCAGGGCCGCGAACATCAGCAGCAGATAGACCGCAAGGGCGAGGTTCGAGGCATAGAACGGCGGCAGGACGGCGAAGAGATAGTTCACCGTACCGAGCTCGTCGCCCAAGTTGTCGAATGCTTTGACCTGCAGCGTGTACTGCCCTTTGCCCAGACGTGCGTAGTCGACCCGGGGCTGGGGCGAAGGCACGCTCCAGCTGCTCTCGACACCCTTCAGGCGGAAGCTGTACGACACATTCTCGCCCGGGTAGTGGGGAAAGGCGACGTGGAAGGTCAGGTTGTTGAAGTTATGCCTTACGCGCGGAGGTTCCGGGGGCGAGACCGGCAGCAGGACCACATCGCTGCGGTCTCTGTCCGACGACTCGACGCGCCCGATGTGCAGGCGGCGCTGCCACTCGGGGTTGTAGGTGGGTTTACGGCGGTCGATCAACGCCACGCCGTTGCTCATACAGAAAAGATAGCGGTCGTCGGGCAGCACCAGGATATTCTCGTCGTTGTCGGGGAGGTTGTTGTAGAGCGACGAGAAGGGTATCTCCTCGGTGATGCGGACTCCCTCGCGATCGAAGCGTGCGAGCACGAACTTGCCGGTGCAGATCAACCAGTAGAGGTTGTCGTTGACCGGCACGATACGGCGAACGTCGCGAAAGCGCGCAAGCTCCGTGTCAAGGTATTCGAACGGTTTTATGCTGTCGGTTATGTCGTCATAGGTGAAAAATCCGCTGCCCGAGCTGAAGATGATACGCCCGCGGATGCGGAAGAGGTTGACCACCCCGCGGCCGTCGCGCTGCATGGCCGGCGAAAGCCCGGTCTCTTCGTCCGCCGGTATCTCCACGATCGCGGCATCGTCGACCGTGCGCAGGTCGTCGGAGAGGCGGATGCGGTAGAGGCCCTTGTAGAAATGCTGCGCCCAGACCGCACCCTCGCCGTCGATCTCGAGCGACCGGACGGGGTGCATGAAGCCCTCGACCGTGTGACTGAACGTCCACCGTCCCGAACCGTTCTTGAGGTAGATATTGAGGTAGGTATAGGTGGCCTGTACCAGCACCTCGCGGCCGTGGATCACGCCCTTGCGCATGCAGACGCCGCCCTTGATGCCGGAGACCAGGCGCACGGCGGTACCCGAAACTTCGAACGTGCCCTCGTTGTTACCGCAAAAGATCTGGCCATCGGCGTTGAACAGATCCCACGACTGGCCGTCGAGGATCTTGAGCGGCGTGCGCTCGGGCGAGGCATTGAGGTCGGGGGCGTAGAAAAGGCCCTGATTGGTAGCCAGATAGAGCGATTCGCCGCGCATGGCCGCCGAATAGACATAGCCGATTTGCTGGCGGTAGGAGAAGAGAAAGCTCAATGTGGAGTTGCTGCGGATGTAGGCGATTCCGTTGTCGAGCGTCGCCCAGATATTGTTCTGGCGGTCACAGCCCAACGACAGAACGGTGTTGTTGGCAAGTCCCGTGGCGGCGTTCACCCTCCACAGCAGGCGGCCGCCGGCGTCGAGGGCGTAGATGCCATCGGAGATCGTGCCCACGATATAATTATTGTCGGCCGTCATCACCGCGCGGTTGATGATTGCCTCGCGCAGGCGGCCCGAAGCCTCATTCCGCCACTCGGCGCATTCGCGGCCCTCGGGATCGGCGACATAGATCGCTCCCGACGAGGCGAAAAGCAGCAGACGGTCGTCGCCGTAGGGCAGAATGGCGTTTATACTGCCGTTGAATTTGTTTTGCGGAATAATCTGCATGACCTCGCCGTCCTCGAGCCGGCAGAGGCCTTTTTCGAGCACGAAGAGGTACATTTCGCTGCCCACCGGTTCCATGCAGACCACCGTGAAGGGCAGCGGGAAGGCTTCGATCCGATGACCGTCCCAGGTGAAATAGGCCATGAACGAGCGGAAGTAGACCTTACCGTCGAGCATCGCGATACCCCAAATCTCGTCGTTATGGAATTGGAAACCCTCGGCCAGGGCCGAAAGCGACGTGTAGGCAAGGCCTCCGTAGCCGTCGGGCGTGAAGAAGCCGAACTCCTCGAAAGAGCCCACATAGACCGTCGCGCCGTCGCAGTAGACCGACCGCGCGATTTTATTGCCCGACAGCGGAAACAGCGTCCACTCCGCGCCGTTGAAGCGCAGAAGGCCGGAGTTGTTGGCCGTGTAGATATTGCCCTCGGCGTCGGCCGCCACCGACCAGTTGCGGCCCGCGGCGGAATAGTCGCTTTTGCTGTAGTTGCTGATATAGGGAATGCCCTTCCCGAAAACGGGACACAGCGGCAGAAAAGAGAGTAATATAAGGGATAATAATCTCATGCCCTCGGAGGTGTCATTTAGACAAAGGTAACAAAATATTTACACACCACCCCCTTCGCAGAGGGAAATAATCCCCGCACCTTGTAAGCATGGAGTTCGCCCGGCGCGCCTGCCGAACATCGGGGGAAGGCGGCGAGATTGTGCTCTTATAAAAGAATGTTTTTCCCGCATCGGCAAACAGTTTCAATACTGGCATCGGGAAGCCTGATTTTTCAAGAGAACCTTAACAGCATAACCCCGCACTAACAGCAACTATTTGGAAACCGTATTTTTACATAACGCATCTTCGAAACAGGGCCGCATATTCGATAACCTTTATTCATATCGGACGTATGGATTCATGTACGCTAACCTTGTGGGCGGGAAACAAAGTTACCGATTGTTTTTTCTGCCCCGAACTTATAATTGTCAACAAAATATTTGTTTTAGATAAATTTTTATTAATTTCATGGTCAATTTGGCTTCATATCGGATAATGCCGAACAATATTGATAATAATTTAAAAACAAAGATCATGATTATCGGAATTCCCAAAGAGATTATGCCCGGAGAGGCGCGCGTAGCGGCAACTCCGGAGACCGTGAAAAAATTTGTCGCCGAGGGTTCCGCGGTGCTCATAGAGCGCAGCGCCGGCACGGGGGCCTTCTATTTCGACGACGATTACCGGGCCGCAGGAGCCGAGGTCGTCGATTCGGCCGAAGAGATATTCCGGCGCGCCGAGCTGATCCTCAAGGTCAAGGAGCCGCAGTTCAACACACAGTTCAACAAGCACGAGGCAGAGATGATGCACCGGGGCCAGTACCTCATCACGTTCATCCACCCCGCCTCGCCGGTCAATCACAAGATGGTCGATATGCTGGCGGCGCAGGGTGTCGTGAGCATGACCCTCGACAGCGTGCCCCGTATCTCGAGGGCGCAGAATATGGACGCGCTGACCTCGATGTCGACATGTGCCGGCTACAAGGGTATTCTGCTGGCGGCCAATGCCATGGCTAAATTTATTCCGCCTATGTTTACGGCCGTGGGCGCTCTGCAGCCCGCCAAGGCGCTGGTCGTCGGCGTCGGCGTGGGAGGTCTTCAGGCGCTTGCCACGGCGAAGCGTCTGGGCGCAATCGTCTACGCTACCGACATCCGTCCGGCGGCAAGCGAGCAGGCGGCGAGCCTCGGCGCGAAGGTCGTCGACGCGGGAGTTCCGGCCGAGCTGGCTGTCGCCGAGGGCGGATATGCGAAGAATTTGTCGGCCGAATGGGTCGCCAGGGAGCGCGAGGCGCTGCGCGAGACCATAAAAGATATGGATATCGTCTTTTTGAGCGCGCTGGTTCCGGGCAAGGTAGCTCCGATCCTCATCACCGAGGAGATGGTCAGAGAGATGAAAAACGGTTCTGTGATCGTCGATATTTCGATCGACCAGGGCGGCAACTGCGAGATCACTCCCGCCGGAACCACCGAGGTGAAGCACGGCGTGACGATCATCGGCATCAAAAATATTCCCGGCATGCTGCCCACAAGTTCGACGTCGATGTTCGCGCAGAATATCTACAACCTGGCTAAATACCTCATCAAGGACGGACGCATGGAACTCGACATGAACGACGACATCACCAAGTCGATCATGGTGACCATGGACGGCAAGATCGTTCATGCGGGCACGCTCGAAGCCATGGGCCGCTAAAATCACGACGCATATGAATCCTGTCTATCTGTTACTGGTGTTCCTGGCGGCGTCGCTGCTGGGCTACCTCATCATTAAAAACGTACCGAGCCTGCTGCACACGCCGCTTATGACCGGCATGAACGCGCTGGCCGGAGTGTGTCTGCTGGGTGCTGTCGTGACGGTCGGCTACTCATGGGACGAGGGCGGCATGAGTTGTGTCGCCGGTCAGATTCTGGGCGGCCTGGGAATCGTGCTCGCCACGGTCAACGTGGTGGCCGGATTTTCGGTAACGCACCGTATGCTTCGCATGTTCAACCCCCGAAAAGAGAAAAAATCATGACGCCTGCCTTATATTATATCGTCTGCGGAGTGCTCTCTGCGCTGGCGCTGGTCGGAATTTCGATGATGAGCAAGGTGACGACCTCGGTGCGCGGCAACCTGTTGTTATCGTTCTCGCTGCTGGCGGGATTTGTCCTGACGGTGGTCTATTATGATATTTTCGCCGTTCCGACGATCTATGCGCTGGTTCTGGTCGGCACCGTCATAGGTGTCGTGCTGGCGCGCAGGGTCAAGATGATCGAGATGCCCCAGACCGTGGCGATGCTCAACGGGCTGGGCGGACTGGCCGGTGCGATCGTGGGCGGGCTGACGCTGGTCGGCATTGGCATCACTCCCACCGACTACCCTGTTTTCGTAGATATTACCGCCACGCTCGCCGTTATGGTGGGTTTGGTTACGTTCGTCGGCTCGATGGTCGCGGCGGCGAAGCTCCACCGCCTGTTGCCCCAGCATCCGGTGATCTGGAAAAGCCACCAGGCCACTTTGACGGCTTTGCTTATCGGTATGGCTGTGATGGTCATGGCGTCGTGCACGATAGACCCCGGCAGTGACAAGTGGATCCACGATCCTTATGGTGTATTGATCATTGCGGCGGCGTGGAGTGCGGCGTTCGGATACGCCTTTGCGATCCGTGTGGGCGGCGCCGACATGCCTATCGCGATCTCGCTGCTCACCTCGCTGGCCGGTGTCGCCGCGGCGATCGCGGGATTGGCCATCGGCGACCTGCTGGTGGTGGCGATCGGCGGCATCGTGGGCTCGTCGGGACTGATCCTTACGCAGATCATGTGCCGGGCCATGAACCGCAAGTTGATGGTTATACTTACCGGCAAGACCTCTGCCGCGATTCCCGCTGCCGCTGTTGAACCTGCGCCGGTAAAGACGGAAGGGACGGCTCCGGCCGCACCCGAAACACCCGCAGCGCCCGCGGCTTCTTCGGCACCCGAATCGGCTGCCACACCCACCGCCCCCGAATTATCCGCCGGCGAGATACTCCGCACCGCCAGGCGCGTAATCATCGTTCCGGGCTACGGAATGGCCCTGGCGCAGGCGCAGCACGAAGTCCATAAACTCGAAAAGCTCTTCGAGGCCAACGGCGCCGATGTCAAATATGCCATTCATCCGGTCGCCGGACGCATGCCGGGCCATATGAACGTACTGCTGGCCGAGGCCGACGTCGATTATGAACGCTTATACGAAATGGACGCCGTGAACGACGATTTCAAGTCGACCGACGTGGTGGTCGTAGTCGGCGCCAACGACGTCATGAACCCCGCCGCCCACGAGGCCGAGGGAACTCCCATTTACGGCATGCCGATCCTCAACGTCGGCGACGCGAAGCGGATCTTCATCTGCAACTTCGACCTCAAACCCGGCTACGCAGGTGTTCCGAACCCGCTGTACGACATGCCCGAAAAGGTCACGATGATGCTCGGCGACGCCAAGGAATCGCTGGCCGAGCTGATAAAAGCCTTCGAATAACACCGATTAAAATGCCCGGAAGAGTTTCTTCTGGGCATTTTTCATATCTTTGTTTTTCAAATTCAAAACGCATTGTTATGTTCCGAAAAATTGTAGCCATAGAGCCTGTGAATCTTATACCGGCTGCCAAAGAAGACCTGCATCGTTTTGCGCAGGAGGTGGTCCTATACCCCGACATGCCGTCAGGCGACGACGAGGTCGCGGCGCGCATCGGCGATGCCGACGCCGTGCTGGTGAGCTACACAACGAGGATAAACCGGGAGGCGCTCGAGAAGTGCCCCAACGTGAAATATATAGGTATGTGCTGCTCGCTCTACACGCCCGAGAGCGCCAATGTCGATATCCGCTACGCCGAATCGCGCGGGATCGTGGTCAAGGGTGTTCGCGACTACGGCGACGAGGGGGTCGTAGAGTATGTTATCAGTGAGTTGGTGCGCACACTGCACGGATTCGGACAGCAGCCGTGGGACGGCGTGGCGCGCGAGATCACGGGGCTCAAAGTGGGTGTCGTGGGACTTGGGAAATCGGGCGGCATGATCGCCGACGCGATGAGGTTCCTGGGAGCCGGGATTACCTATTTCGCCCGCGGCGAGAAGGAGGAGGCCCGGGCCAAAGGTTATCGCTTCCTGCCGCTCGACGAACTGTTAGCCTCGAGCGAAGTGGTCTTCTGCTGCCTCAACCGCAACACCGTTCTGCTCCACGAGGCGCAATTCAAAGCACTGGGCAACAAGAAGATGATCTTCAACACCGGACTCTCGCCCGCATGGGACGAGGAGCCTTTTGTGAAGTGGCTGGAGGGAGATAATCTCTGTTTTTGCGACACCGTCGGCGCGCTGGGCAATACCGAACTTACCGAACACCCCAACGTACGTTGTATGAAAGTCTCGACCGGCGTCACGCGTCAGGCGTTCATCCGCTTGAGCGAGAAGGTGCTGGCCAATATGGAGGAATTCGTCAGAAAACAATAGGCGAAACGATATTCCGCAGCACGGCGACCACCGACCATGCTGCGATCTCCGAAGTGTCGCTGTGGACATCTATCACGGCCTGCACCTGATGATTCACGATCTCGACCCGCTGGGTGTCGCCCACGAATGCGGGCGGACGCGAGATCATCGTGACGCGCATCTCTTCGGGCCCTACCGACGCCAGCGAGGCGGCGACGGCGACATTGAGTCCGGTCGGGAATGTGTTGATCGCCTCACGCGCAGTACCCGAAAAGATCATACGGTCTTCACGCTCCATCGACTCATCGTAGAACCGCGAACGGCGCAGCGCCCGCACCCCCTTTTCGTTGGTGAAGCGCGTTTTGGCGCCACCCATAAGGGCTGCCGTACGCAGAACGTCGAAGCCCCCGGTGGCTCCCGAGGCAATATAGACCCGCGAGCCGTTCTCACTGGCCGTGCGGATTGCCTCGTGGTAGAACGCCGTGTCGGCAAAAGCGCCGATCGACAGGGTTATGATCGAAGTACCGTTCTTCAGCACCGGCAGCGCCAATTCGCGCATTCCCGCCGGCGAGGCCGCTTCGACCAGATACTTCGGCTTCAGAGCCAGTAATTCATCGAGCGTTTCACACGCCTTGCAGGGCCTGCCGTTCTGCCGCATCTTCGCGGCAAGGCGCTCGGCGCTCGAAAAAGTCCGGGAGTAGACTCCCACCAGTTCGTATTCGGGCAACAACCCCTCGATAAGGGCATCGGCCACAATTCCGGCCAGCCAGCCGCATCCTGCGATCGCTAATTTTTCCATTTGGCAAAGATAGCGAAAGAGGAGCGTAAAGCCAAATACATTTGAGTTGTAGCTTCGCCCCCCCCCTCCTTGCAGGGTGGAGTCCGCGAGCGGCCTTTGCTTCTGCTTCATTCGTCGGTTGCCGAAGCGCATCCCGATCTTATTCAAAGATACCATTAAAAAACAGTCTTTTGCGAAGAGCCTCAAATCATATCGACGCACGGTCGCCCGACCTGCCGAACGGGACAGGAGAGGCAACCCCGGAACAGGCAAAGACCCGTATTGTTCAAATTAAGAATTATTTTTTAACCAAATTAAGACTATTTTTCGATTTATGTATTATATTTGTATAACAACTCTATGCAAATAATCGTTTATTATCAGACGATTGACAAAATATATCTTAATACAATTTTTGTATTAATTAAGATTATTTATAATTTTGCGCCACTAATCAGCCACGAATATGACAGCCAATACAAGCCGTAATTTGCAAACCATCCGCAAAAAACTGGGCTTTTCGGAAGAGCAGGTATCCGGTTACCTGGGGGTATCGAGAACCGTATTGAGGAAATACGAAAGCAATACGGACAGCATTCCTTTTGATGTTTTTGAGAAATTAAGCAATCTCTACGGTGTCGATATGTCTGTGTTTTTCGAGGAAAACATCGACGATTTTCAACAAGCGCTGGTCTGCGCATTCCGCACGGAAGGTATTACGACCGAAGATATGCATACGATTGCCAAATTCAAGAGCATCGTAGCGAATTACCTCAAAATGTGTAACCTCTCGAAATAATGGCAAGACCGCTGTCAATAGAGTTGGAGTCTCAAGCCAATGAGCTCCGACGTCGTATTTCGCTGGGAGATACCGCTCCCGTCGACACGAAAAAAGCACTGCAGCAACTGGGTGTGCTGTGTGTCTTCCTGCCCATGCAGGGATCTTTTTCGGGGATGTGCATGAAATATCAGGACAAAAGGTTCATGCTTGTAAATTCGAGCGAGGTGTTGGGGCGTCAGCACTTTACAGTAGCACACGAATTGTATCATCTGTTCATTCAGGAGGAGTTCAGTTCACAGGTTTGCGCTATTAACTCTTCCGACCCGATCGAAAAGAGAGCCGACGCTTTTGCGACCCTTTTTCTGATGCCCCGGAACGGGATTATCGAAGAGTTCAAAAAACTCGGGATAAAATACACGACCGAGATCAACACCGCGCATATTCTCTATTTACAGAATTATTTCGGCGTCTCGTTTCAGTCGATGATCTATCGTCTGGCTAATCTGGACCTCATATCCAACCAGCAAAAAGAGAATTTTCTGGAGGTGTCGCCAGCCACTGTCGCCAAACAATACGGATACGGCACGGATTTATATTTCCCTACAAATGAAAAACTGGTTTTAGGCGATTACAGTGCCAAAGCCCAGTCGCTATTCGATAAAGAACTGATTTCCGAGGGGCATTTGATCGATCTCCTTTCAGAAATAAAACTGGATGAATAATGCCCGTAACACAGGTTCAGATTGTTTTAGATGCGGATGTCGTGATCCATTTTATCAAGGGTGAGTGCCTGGGTATCCTGCCCAGTATCCTACCCGGGTATAAGTGCATCATTTTGAGTCTGGTATATGACAGGGAGCTATCGAAAGTTCCTGACACAAAAGCACAAATAGACAATCAGATCTGTCTTTTAAAGAACATAGAAATCATCCCGTGGGCACCGGATGTCAATATGGCAAGAGAATACGCCATGCTTCAGAAAACAAAAGGAAAGGGCGAATCGGCATGTCTGGTTTACTGCAAATGCCACAACGATGTATTGGCAAGCAGCAATCTGAAAGACACAAAGGAGTATTGTCAGAAGGAAAATATCACCTACCTGACCACTCTGGATTTTTTGTGGTATGCAAAGAAAAATAATGTGATGACCCGGCAGCAATGTGACGATTTTATTCAAACGGTTATCGCAAAAGGAAGCACCCTGCCAGATATTTCTATCGCCACCTACAAACCTACCATCGATTATTTATAGCCTGCTTATAAGTAAATAATATGCCCTTGCAGATCACTGCAAGGGCATATTATTTTAACGGGAGGAGTGTCCGGCCACAGGTTGCAGCAAAAAATCCTGCACGCCTTGCTGTTGTTCGGGTTAAAATGAGTATCTTTCGATTCGAAACCAACAACCAACCAAAACCATTTCGTATGAAAAGAGTTTTTCTTTGTTTTGTTACGGCGATCCTGTTGTTCAGCAGCTGCGGCAACAACGCCGAGCGCGATGCGGCCCGCGATGTTATCGAGCGTACGGTCGGACACAAGTGCGATAATATCTCGCTGAAGATCGTGCCCCCGGGTCCCGATGGTGCGAGCCGCTACGCCACCGAGGTGCGCAGAGGCGTGCTGCGCATCGAGGGTAGCAGCAGCGTAGCGCTGTGCCGCGGATTTTACGACTACCTCACCTCCAACGGCTACGGAACGGTGACATGGACCGGCAAGCGCATCGAACTGCCCGCGGTTCTGCCCGACGCACCCCGCAAAGAGGTCGTGTCGCCCTTCTCCAACCATCTCTACTACAACGTCTGCACCTATGGCTACACCACCCCGTTCTGGGACTGGGACAAATGGGAACGCGAGATCGACTGGATGGCACTGCACGGCTTCGACATGCCGCTGGCGCCCGTCGCCGGCGAGGCAATACTGGCGCGCGTATGGCGCGGCCTGGGGCTCACCGACGAGGAGATCGGCGAGTACTTCACCGGTCCGGCGCACATGCCGTGGATGCGGATGGGCAACATGACCGAGCTCGACGGAGCGCCCTCGCTCGAATGGCACGAGGGACAGATAGAGCTGCAGCACAAGATCAACGACCGCATGCTCGAGCTGGGGATGAAGCCTGTATATCAGGGATTTGCGGGATTCGTTCCGCGCGCCATGGGCGAGCATTTTCCCGACGTAGACCTCAAGGAGACAAAATGGTCGGGATTCCGCAGCTGGATGCTCTCGCCGCTCGACGACCTCTTTTCGAAGATCGGGACAGCCTATATTAAAGAGTGGGAAAAGGAGTTCGGCAAGGGGAAGTATTATCTTATAGACAGTTTCAACGAACTGGAGATCCCGTTCGGCGAGAAGGGCTCACAGGAGCGTTTCGACGGACTTCGCAACTATGGCGAGGTGCTCTACAAATCGCTGTCGGACGCCAATCCCGATGCCGTGTGGGTCATGCAGGGCTGGATGTTCGGCTACCACCGCAACTACTGGGACAAGGAGAGCGTAGCCGCGCTGTTGAGCGGTGCGCCCGAGGGCAAGCTTATGGTCATCGACCTGGCCGTCGACTTCAACGAATTCGTGTGGCGCAGCGAGAAGAGCTGGAACTACCTCGACGGATTCCACGGCAAGGAGTGGATATTTTCGACCGTGCCCAACTTCGGAGGCCGCAGCGCGCTGACCGGGGCGTTGGATTTCTACGCCAACGGACACCTCGAGGCGCTCAATTCGCCCAACAAGGGGCTATTGACCGGCTACGGGACCTCGCCCGAGGGCGTTGAGCAGAACGATGTGATCTACGAAATAATCTCCGCAGCGGGCTGGAGCCGCGACAGTATCGACGTCGCAGCCTACCTCCACGACTACTCCGCGGCCCGCTACGGCAGCTGTCCCGAGGCTGTCGACCGCTTCTGGCGCGAGATGCGCCAGTCGGCATACAACACCTTCACCAACCACGGGCGATTCAAGTGGCAGATGCGCCCGTTCCTGCAGCGCAAGCAGATGATGGGCATCAACGAGCATTATTTCACGGCCATAGAGTCGTTCCTCTCCTGCGCCGAAGAGATGAAGGGCAGTGAGCTTTACAAGGCCGACGCCGTGATGTATGCCGCAATGTATCTTTCGGGTAAGGCCGAAAACCTGCTCGACGCCGTGAACTGGGCTTATATAAAGGGTGACAAAAAAGCCGCGGCGGGGTACGAGGAGCGCTTTCTGAAGATATTGGCCGATGCCGACCGTCTACTGGAATCACACCCCATACTGCGTCTGGAGCGCTGGATAGAGCTTGCGCGCGCGGCGGCGAAAAATCCCGCCGAGGCAGATACTTTCGAGCAGGAGGCGCGCCGGCTGATATCGGTATGGGGAGGTCCCGTGCTCCAGGACTATTCCTGCCGCGTGTGGGCCGGATTTATCCGCGACTTCTATATCCCGCGCTGGCAGCAGTATTTCGAAGTGAAGAAAAATCCGGTGCCTTTCGACTTCGCCGAACACGATATGCTGTGGGTCGGAAAGAAGGGTATTTCGGAGATGACGCCTTTCGACGATCCGGTGGCGAATGCCGCGAAGCTTGTTGCGGAGTACGGCGACGTCACGCCGTCGATCATCGCCGCCCCCGATAATGCGATCGGGTTCTGGTCGCCGTATGAATTTTCGAACAAGGACCCGCGCATACACACCACCATCGACCGCGAATGGATGCCATATATAAAAGGTATCAGAATTTCCAATGTTCGCGGGACCGATCCGGTGACGGTTTCGAGAGTCTCTTTCCGGGCCCGGTCGGTTGACTGCGGCGACCAGCGCACGGATATCGTGGTGCGTCCGGGACAGACGGTGGTCATTCCCGTCGATATCACCGTACAGGAATTGCTTCCGGCTGAAATCACCGTGTATGTATACCTCAAAGGCAAGGAGAACGCCAACAGTTACGCGGCGATAGAGCTCGATTTCGGGAGAGAGAAACCCGACGGGCGGAAGGTGAGCTTTAAGTAATATAGTGTCTGAATACAAAAAATCGACCGGTGATCAGTGGATTATCGGTCGATTTTTTTTGATAGGCGGGCCTTCGTTTTCTGGCGGCAGCTCGCGGCAGACTGACAGATACGCAGTAGATAGCAGGCCTCCGCAGGGCGGAGCTGCGGTCTGCCGGCGGTCTTTATAAGCCTGCCGAAAACCTACCTGTGTGCCTTGGCAGCCAACCCCCTTACCTACTTTCTTCGCAAGACGTGTTCCGAAGCATGAAACAAGTTCGATCTGCGGCGCTTATTTCCCGGCGGCGAGCAATAACTCGCCAAACTCCTTCAGCGACTGCACCGTAAGATCGGGCTGCGGATCGGCCGCGGCGGCAGTCCCGGCAGTCGTCTCGCCCGAGAGCACCAGCACGCCGAATGCACCGGCGTTGTGCGCCATAGCGATATCGGTGTAGATGCGGTCGCCCACCATGGCGATCTGGTCGGGGTGCAGGCCATGACGCTCCATGATGCCCGAGAGCATCGTGGGGTCGGGCTTGCCGAGTGTGATGTCGGGATGGCGGCCCGTGGCGTGTTCGATGCAGGCGCAGATCGAGCCGCAGTCGACGAGCACCGTGGGCTGGTCGGTCGGACATACGCGGTCGGGGTTCGTGGCGACGTAGGGAATGCCCTGCGACGCCCACCATGCGGCGCGGCAAAGGCGGTCGTAGGCCAGCGTTAGGTCGAATCCCGCGACAACAAGATCGGGACGGTCGTCGGCGCTGTCGGCGGCCGAAATGAAACCCGCGGCCTCGAACTCGGCGATCATGCTGGGCGTGCCGAGCAGAAAAAGACGTCGCGCCGTCGGGTAGTGGGTTTTGATGTAGTCGATCGTGGCAATGGCCGTGGTGTACATCTCGTCGCGCGTGGCGTGGATGCCCATTTTTTCCAATTTAGCCAGATAATCGGCGATGTTTTTCGACGGGTTATTCGTAAGGAACGAATAGCCGATGCCCGCGGCGGTAAGCCCCGCAAGAAAATCTTTGGTCCACGGGAAAAGCGAGTTGCCCATATAGATCGTGCCGTCCATATCGAGTGCGACATGGCGGATGGCGCGGAGTTTTGCGGTGAGTTCTTCCGCGGCGAAAGGTGTGCGGTATGGTGTCATTATTCTTCGGTTGCGTTTAAAATTGCCTCGTCGGGAGCCTCTTCATATCCGTCGGCCTTGGCATTCCACATAAGCAAGAATACGATGATGCCGACAACGGCCAGGCCTATAACTATCTGATAAACAGGATTCCACCCATACACTGCGGCCACCTTGCCAAGCCCCCAGCCCGAGACCATAACGCTCGCGTAGCCGAAGATTCCCGTCACGCCGTTGGCCGTGGCGGCGGCGCGCTTGGTGGCCTGGTTGGCGGCGGCGATGGCGACAAGTGCCTGCGGGCCGTAGATACAAAAGCCCGAGAGCGCCAGCGCAGCGTAAATCATCCATATCGGCGAGGTACCCGGGAGAAGCCAGAAAAGCGTCATGAACAGCGCCGCGCCAGCCATACAGAATACGCATGTACGGTGAGCGCGACCTTTGAGGTATTTGTCCGTCGCCCAGCCGGCCACCAGCATTCCGACGATGCCCGACAGCTCGAACAGAGCCACGAGCCAGCCGCTGTGCTGCATCGAGACGCCCTTCGACTCCTGGAGCAGCATCGGTCCCCAGTCGAGAATGAAGAACCGCACGACGTAGACGAAGAAGTTGGCGAAGCCCAGAATCCATATAAGCTTATTGCCGAACACTTTGCGGCGCAGAAATTTTCTGTATTCTTTCGGATCGTCTTCGGACTTGGTTTTGCTTTCGGTGCCGGGAAGTTCCGGGAGTCCGACCGACGAGGGGGTGTCGCGCAGCGTGGCGAACAGGAATACCGAGCCCGCGAGAGCTATTCCCGCGGGAATCCAGAAGCACCACTTCCAAGCCCCGAAATGCTCTGGTCCCGAACCCATATTGCCCATGATATAGCCGCAAAGGATCACGACAAGTCCCGCGCCGACAGAGTGTGAGGCGTTCCACACCGACATCTTGGTCGCCAGCTCCGTGGGCGGTATCCAATGGGTCAGCAGGCGCGCGCAGGGAGGAAATCCCGTGCCCTGAAGAAGTCCCACGACGGTCCACATAATACCCATGAAGAGGATCATGGTATTGGTGAACTGCGGACCGCCGGTTTCACCGGTGATAAAAGTCGAAATGTCGGCGCCGAAGCCGAAAGCGATATTGGCCACGGCACAGAGGAAAAGACCGATCGACATGTACCATCGGGCATTGAGCCGGTCGGCCAAAAAACCGTTCATAAAGCGCGAAAGACCATAGATAAGGCCGTTCAACGTGATAACAAGACCCAGGCTGCTTTTAGATATCCCGTAGTCGGACTCGAGCCCCACCATGGCGAAGCTGAAGTTCTTGCGCACGAAATAGTAGAGCGCGTAGCCTATCATCGTGGCGATGATCGTGCGGCGCTGCCATTGAAGAAATTTTTTGCGCACTTCGGGTGAAAATCCGTGCAAAGAGTCGGTATGAGTGTGGTCGGCGGAGTTCATGGGTCGTGTGTGTTTTTAGCAAGGCAGCCAAAGCCGGGTGGCGGACAACGTTTCATTTCACCTCTCTCCTCCTCGCTCGGCATCGGGGCAAAACTCCCGGACCCTCGCTCGTCGGTAGTTCGAATTTACCCGGGGCGTATCCTAATTTCTGCAAAGATATAAAAATTTGAGTTTTATATCGAAAATTATTTGTTTTGTTTCGAAACAAACCCCTTCACACTCTCCCCGGCCGTTCCGCCGCCGCGGCCGATTTCGCAAACACATCAAATAGACCCCGTCTGACACAAAACAGAGCACAATTCAAAAATAAAAATCGATATATAAAAGAAAAAAGAGCCAAAAATTTGGAGGAATAAGATAGAATGTCTATATTTCGAAACAAAACCAACGCAGTTCCGAACAAAAACAAATATCAGAATTATCGCAACAAAAAGGAAAAACCGAACTATTTCGCTGTCCTGCCCACATTTCAAACCGAAGACAATTCGGAGACATAAGGGTAAAGGGCGCGGATAATCGACTCGTTTTTTATAGATTCGCCGAGGATTTAAGAGGATGAAATATTACACCTATATATAATTAAACAAAAAACATAGAAACAAGAAAAACAACCAAACCCAACAACCGTATGAAGAAAACTTTTACTAAACTGACATGGTTGCTTTTATCGACGCTGCTCCTCTTGCCGGGAGCATGCAGCGATAGCGACGATGTGACCGCTCCCCAGGGACTCCTGGTGTCGAATGTGTTCATTCCGACATCGATGGACGTCTATCTGGGCATGGAACTTCCGTTGAGCGGCCGCGGATTCGAGCAGGGAGACGGCATCGTCCTCCGTGCAGACGAAGACATCGAGGCCGAAGTCTCTTCGGTAGCCGCAAAGCAACTCGTTTTCACCTTCCCCGACGGAGTTGTCAACCAAGGCACCTACCGCTTTATTCTCACCCGCGGCAACAAGTACCAGATCCTGGGCTCGAGCAAACTCTCGGTCCACCTGGTAGTGAACGTCGACCTGGGCAGTTCGATCGCCCTGATGCGCGGACAGAGCGCAACAATCAAAGGCAACGGATTCAGCATTAACGACATACTGACTCTCAAGCAGGGGGGGGGAAATGTTGATGCCGTAATCACCGGCGCGACTTCCGGCACCTTAACCTTTACCATTCCCGAGCAGATCAACATCGGTTCGTGCGAAATGACGCTCAAGCGCGGCTCGCAGGAACAGGATCTGGGCTCGGTTATTTTTTCGCCTCTCGTTCCCGATAAGACGGGCGCCACCATCAAGGGTGTGGTCCTCTGCGACGGAGCCGGCGTTCCCGACGTCGTCATCTCCGACGGCGATCTGTTGACCACAACCGACAGCGACGGTTACTACTGGCTCAACTCCACAAAACGCAACGAATTAGCATTTATAGTACTTCCCTCGGGCTACGACGTTCCCACAAAGGACGCCATGCCTCTGTTCTGGCACCCCACAGCGGCGGCGGCCGGCGCCGTCGAGCAGATAGACTTCGAGCTCGAAACCACCGACAACGACAAGCACACGATGCTCGTGGCGACGGACATGCACCTCGCCAACCGCAACAAACCGCTCGACTACCTTCAGTTCGCCGACGGATTCGTCAAGGAGGTAAAGGATGGCTACAACAACTCTTCCGACAAAGTTTACTGCCTCAACCTGGGCGACTTCTCGTGGGATCTCTACTGGTACGACAACCGCTGGGGACTTCCCGAGTGCAAGAACGCCGTCAAGGAATTCGACTTCCAGATGTGGTCGGTAATGGGCAACCACGACAACGACCCATATGTCGCCGGCGACTACATCGCCGAAGCTCCCTATCGCAAAAATATGGGCCCCGTGTACTACTCGATGAACATCGGCAAGGTGCACTACATTATGCTCGACAACACGGTATACATCAACACCAACGGCACTCAGGGCACCGCCGGCAGCCGTAACTACGACAAATACTTCACTCCCGAACAGATCGAGTGGCTGAAGAAGGATCTCGCGTATGTCAACAAATCGACCCCTATCGTTGTCGGATTCCACTGCCCTTTATACACATACACCAGCACAGGCACCATTGGCATACAGCAGAAAAACCAGACTGAGATCAACAAACTGCTCGACTGCTTCGATGGCTTCAGCAGTGTCACCACACTTTCGGGCCACACTCACGTGAACCGCTGTGTACAGTCACCCACCCACGCTAACGTCTACGAGCACAACGTAGCTGCCGTATGCGGAAGCTGGTGGTGGACATACCAGTACGCTAAGAACAACATCTGCACCGACGGTACGCCTGCCGGCTACAAGATCTTCGACATCGACGGCACCAACCTCAAGTGGAAATACAAGGCTGTGGGTCTTCCCCAGACACAGCAGTTCACCACCTTCGACATGAATAAGGTCAAGGAGTACTGGACATCCAACGCCACGGCTCTGTCGGCATTCACCTCGGGGCACAAAGACATCGCAGGCCGCGGTAGTGAATACGCATCGGTAGGCTCCAATGTGGTATACATCAACGTGTGGGCTCACGAACCCGGATGGACGGTAAGCGTCAAGGAGGGCTCAACGGATCTGACCGTGAAGCAGATATGGAATAAGTATGACCCGCTGCACACCCTTTCCTACGATATTCCCCGTGGTGTGACGAACGATTTGACTTTCCCCTCGACTATCTGCCAGCACATGTTCGAAGTGACGGCTTCGTCGGCGATCTCGACGCTCGAGATCACCGCCACCGACAAGTTCGGCAACACAAGCTCGCAGACCATGACGCGACCCAAGGAGCTCGTAACCGACCCCAGCAAATAACCCCAAATCCTTAAGCTATGAAACAGATACTGAACAAATGGTTCTGTATATTCGCATGCTTTGCCCTGCTCGCAGCAGGCGCCTGCAGCGACGACAAGACCGAGACCGGGCCGGCAGAGTTGGTTGCTCCGACGCTTACCACCGAAGGACTGCCCTCGACCGGATACCACCTATTATATTCGACCACCGCACCCAAAACGTTCACCATGTCGGTCAATGCACCCTGGGAGATTACCAAGGATGCGGGTTGGTTCATCGTAACGCCCTCCAAAGGTAAGGCAGGCGAGGATATCGTCATTACCGTCACGGGCGACTACAACGACGAAGACCTACGCACAGGTTCGTTCACCATTCGCGCCAACAGCGGCAACAACCTCCGCCCCTGCTACACGGAGCTGACAGTTCCCATGAAGCAGGATGCATACCTGCAGGCAGGTATCGTCATCGAGGGTACTGAAGAGGGAACGATCAACATAGCAGCAGAAGTTACGACGGCTGTAACCTTCACCGTTGAGTCCTCCTACGACTGGCTTATGGAGGTCAGCGACGACTCCTGGGCTACCATATCGCCGCTCGAAGGCAAGGGAGGTGAAGTCGTTACCGTCTCGGTAACTCCCAACGACGCAAACACTACCACTGACACACGCGAGTCGGAGCTTACCATCACGGCTACCGACCCCGAATACCAGGACAACACCATTCAGGAGACCGTCGTTGTCAAGCAGTTCCGTCCGGCAGACAAACACGCCGTGGGCTTCGAATTCTTCAGCGACGACCTCCAGTGGGTGAATACAAACTGGATCGAGACATACTTCAAGTATGGATGGGTAACAGCCAACAGCAATGAGTTCGCAGTCTCCACCGGCACGATGAAGGCCGTGATCGACGGCTTGGGCTACACCTACTCGGCATCGGTTTACTGCCACTACGAGGGCTACATCAAGCTGGGCAAGACCGACCTGATGGGTGCGCTTACACTTCCCGCATCGGCAACCGCAGCTATTGACGCAGGCACTGCTGCGACGCTGCTGCTGCAGTTCGACGGCTCGCTCTACTCCTCGGCCAGCGGAGCGGTCGACAGCGGTAACGCCAATATGCCCGTATCCGTTTCGGGAGGGGCTACCATCGGCAACCTGACCGACAGCGAAACCGGACTGCCCGTCAACAACGTATGGTCGTGGAAGCGCTATTCGGTGCTCATTTACAACGCTACGTCCGACACCCGCATCACCCTCGGCTCGACCAAGGGCGTGACACACCGTCTGTTCGTAGACAACGTGTCGCTGACGCGCACCGCCGATATCGGAGCCGAAGCTCCCGCACCGACCGATGTGGTTATTCCTATGGAGGTTGATGTAGCAGATCTCTCCGAGAGCAGCGTATACGTCACCCCCGGCGTCGTTACGAGCAAGGGTGCTTCGCTCCTCTATTCGATCCGCATCAACAGGGCGTGGACCATGGAGACCGATGCCGACTGGCTTACCATAACGCAAGTCTGGTCGGGTACGGCAGCCAACGGTTCGTCTATCGCGAACAATGTAGCTACGGTCAAGGCAACAGGGCTTCTCTACAACAACACCAAGATCACCGTCGCACCCAGCCAGAGCCTGCAGGAGCAGACCGGCCATATCATCATCAAGGTCGACGGGGAGGTAGTGAAGACGATAGAGGTGAAACTCGAGGCCTTCTCGGATGGATTCCTCATCTCGGGTATTACCAACAAGGTAGTAGAGGTTGGCAATGACACAGACGCAGCTGTTGCAGCCAAGAAGTTCAAAGTCAAGGGCTCGCACAATTGGACACTAACGGTTCCCAGCGAAGATACATGGTACACCGTATCGCCTATGTCGGGAACGGCAATGACCGAGACCGAGATTACGGTTACGCCTATTACATCGGGCCCCGATCTCCGCCGTGTGGGTAAGGGCTTCACCTTCTCACTCAACACCGGAACCGAGCAGATAGACCAGAAGATCGGCGTAAGCCAGGGCATCGCTCCGGTCATGTGGGCGTTCTCGGCTGACGAAATGTCGACGTATAAGGATAACTTTAAGGGTTTCTTGGACGATATGGATAATTACAACGACGTATCTCCTAAAGAGGGTGGTCCCGGACACCTCTCTTTCACACACGACATTTCGTCGGGCGCCCCAGCTAATGCTTCTGCCTACAAAAGAGAGATTGGCTCCACGGGGCATCCCACAGTTACGGGTGTGTGGCCGGGCGACTACTGGCTGTTTGCCGTGCCTGTCACATCGATTGCCGCCGGAACCAAAGTTCATTTCAAGGGTATTACCCGCACCTCGGCGACCGGACAGAAATTCTGGAGAATCGAGTATAACGACGGCGGCACCTGGAAGGCGGCGACGGCATTGCTGAACAAGACGGTAAATAGTCAAAGTGTTTCCTACACCCACGCTATGAATTCCGACGGCGCCACTAATGTCACAGTGGACGTCACGGTGACATACGAAAATGCCATCACTGATGGGAATATCGAATTCCGCTTTATTTGCGCGGCCAACGCTCAGGCATCCAACGAAACTGCTCTTACAGAGCGCAACGGAGGTACTTCCCGCTGGGCAGGAGCCGGAACGGCAACCAGCCCGCTAATCGAGATCGTCCAATAAACAAAGTTAACGGCATCCGCCTCCGCGGAGGCGGATGCCACAAACCCAACAAACACAAACCAATATGAAGTTGAAACAATATATATGGAGGTTTTTGGCTGCCGCCGTACTCATCCTCTCCGCGACGGGAGCCTGGGCACAGGGACGCACCGTGAAGGGCGTGGTATACGAACCCGACGGTAAGATTCCGTTGATCGGCGCCACAATCGTAGTGAAAGGCTCGACGACCGGAGCAACCGCCGGCGCCGACGGCTCTTACACCATCAAAGTAAACAAAGACAGCGACGTGCTGGTGTTCCAGACACTGGGCTATGAGTCGCAGGAGATAACCGTCGGCACCCGCACGCAGCTCAACGTGACCATGCAGGAGTCGGCGCACAAACTCGACGAGGTCGTCGTGACGGCACTGGGTCTCACCCGCTCGCAGAAGTCGGTGGGATATGCCGTTTCGCAGGTCTCGGCCGAGGATCTCACCAAGTCGATGTCGTCGAACTGGGTCAACGGACTCAACGGTAAAGTCGCCGGTTTGAGCATGGCTTCGGCAGGTACGGGCCCCGGCGGCACGGTGCGCGTGACGCTGCGCGGCGAGACGTCGCTCAACTACGGCAAAAACGAGGCGCTGTTCGTAATCGACGGTATTCCGATGACCAACAGCAGCCTCGTAGGCTCGGGTTCGGGCGCCAACTACGCCAACTCCAACGCCCCGGTCGACTTCGGTAACCCCATTTCAGACCTCAACCCCGACGATATCGAAAGCGTTTCGGTATTGAAAGGCCCCGCGGCCGCAGCGCTCTACGGCTCGATCGGACAGAACGGCGTGATCCTCGTTACGACCAAGGCCGGACGCGAGAACAAAGGACTGGGTATCACCTACAACGGTTCGGTAGTACTCGAAAAAGCCGGTTATTTCCCCGAATTCCAGGAAAAATACGGTCCTTCGGCCGAAACCGTTTCGCTCACCAACCGCGTGGCTTCGGCCTGGGGTCTTCCCGGCTCGATGACCGACGACGGTCAGCCCGTAAAGCAGCAGATTTCGCGCTACACCTATGGCGAGCCCTTCAACAAGAACACCATGCGCTACCTCTACATGTCGAAGAACTGGGACACCGGCGAATTCACCAAGCTGCCGTGGGTCTATGCCGACGACTGGTTCACCGGCCTGTTCAAAACCGGTGTGACCTGGACCAACAGCTTCACCATCGACGGTTCGATGGGTAAGGGCAACAGCCTGCGCTTCTCGTTCACCGACACCCGCAACGACTGGATCATGGAAAACTCGGGCTACCAGCAGCAGACCTTCGCACTGGCTTTCTCGCAGAAAGTCTCGAAGTTCGTGAAGTTCTCGACCAAGATCAACTACACCCGCAAAGACAGCGACAACATGCCTCTCTCGGGCTACAGCCAGTCGTCGCCCCTCTACGGCATCATCTGGGGCTATAACACCAACCCCATCTCGGCCTACCGCAATGAGTACATGAGCGGCCGCTACAACCGCGCGACCTACGACGCAGGTGCCGGCGACGACGCCTACAACCGCACCTCGGGTCTGATATTCAACAGCCTCGACGGACAGAACCCCTTCCGCACCCTCTACGAGGAGCTCAACAAGCTCGACCGCGACCGCGTGTTCGGTAACGTAAACCTCGACTTCACCATTCTGCCCGAGCTGACCCTCTCGCTGCGCGGCGGTCTGGACGCAAACCTGGAGATGCGTACCCAACAGAAGCCCAAAATGGCACTCGGCTATGTGAACGGTATGTATCGTCTGAAGGAGATTCAGCGCTACGAGTACACTTCCGACTTCCTGCTCAAATACACCAAGGCTTTCGCCGACAACCGTTTCTCGGTATCGGCGGCCGTCGGCGGCAGCTCCACGCGCAGCAAGTATCACTCGGAAACCTCCGAGGCCGGGGAACTCGAAGTCGACAACAACTACAGTTTCGCCAACTCGGCTATACCCAAGACGGTCGACCACTACCGCGATAACAAGGCTATTCACAGCGTCTACGGCTTCCTGAACCTGGGTTGGGACGACACCTATTACCTCGACTTCACGGCCCGCAACGACTGGTCGTCGACGCTCATCGCCCAAAACCGGTCGTATTTCTACCCTTCGGTAAGCGCCAGCATCCTGCTCGACCGTGTCTTTAAACTCAATCAGCGCTACATAAGCATGCTCAAACTGCGTGCATCGTGGGCGCAGGTGGGTAACGACACGAGCCCGTTCCAGCTCTATCCGGCTTACTCCTCGACGGATTTCCCCGCCGGGTACACGCTGCCGACGACTTATCCCAACCCCTACATCAGACCGGAGATGGCTTCGAGCTGGGAGGTCGGTCTGGAAGGTCGCTTCCTCAACAACCGCTTGAGCTTCGACCTGGCTCTCTACAGGACCAGTACCGTCGATCAGATCATCGGTATGCAGACCAGCGCCGAGATCGGCGCCACGTCGATCAAGATCAACGCCGGAGAGATCGTCAATAAGGGTATCGAGATTTCGTTCCGCGCAACTCCCGTCCGCACCAAAGACTTCTCGTGGGAGATCAACGGCAACTGGGCGCTCAACAAGAACGAACTCGCGTCGCTCAACTCCGAATACGACAAGTCGGTCCCCTACCAGGCTTCGACGTCGACCACGATCGGCAGCCGTATCTTCGTCTACTCCTATATCGGCAAGCCCATGTACCAGATCTACACGTCGGGATATCTGGAGCGCGCCCCAGAAGGTTCGACCTACATCGACGAGAACGGCAAAACGGTGGACTGCTCGGGCATGGAGATCATCAACGCCACGACCGGCTACCCCAACCTGCAGAAGGTTACCGACCCCAAAGACTATAAATACGTAGGCAACGCGGTCCCCGACTGGAAAGCCGGTTTCGGGACGAACCTTCGCTGGAAAGATCTCACATTCTCGGCCAACTTCACGGCCCAGGTCGGAGGCAAGGCCTACTCGGTAACCAACTTCGCGCTCTCCTACCAGGGTAAGCTGAAGAATTCGCTGCCCGGTCGTGAAGACGGTCTGGTGGTGAAGGGCGTCAACGCTGTCAACGACGGCAACGGCAACATCACCTACGTCAAGAACAACACCATCACCGAAAACGTCTACACCTACTACCAGAGCTATAAGTGGGTGCGCGACAACGGCGTGGACAACAGCTTCAGCACCGACTTCCTGAAACTCAAGGAGATCCGCCTCGACTATCAGCTGCCCAAGAAACTCGTTGCCAAGACCCGCGTTCTGTCGGGCGTCTCGGTCGGTTTCTTTGCAACCAACCTCTTCTGCATCACCGACTGGCCGCAGTACGACCCCGAAGCCGCCGGTCTGATCAACGGAACCGACATCTATCCCGGTGTCGAAACCGGTACGTTCCCCATGACGAGAACCTACGGATTCAACCTTAAACTTCAGTTCTAAAAACAGTGACGACTATGAAATATATCAAAAATACACTGATACTGGCGTCGGTGCTCTCGATGACAGCAGCCTGCACGGGGAAGTTCGACGAGTATAACACCAATCCCAATAAAATGGATATGGGTTCGATCGGCGCGATCAACATGTTCGAGCCGCTCGTCTACAGCTCGGCCTCAAGCTATTCGAGCTATATGTTAAGCATCGCCAACGAGATCTCGCAGGTGACGGTGGCCAAGTCCATTCCGCGCCGTGAGCACTGGTACAACCTCGGCAATCAGGATTTCCAGGGCCTCTGGAACCTGGGCTACAAGTGGGCCAACAACGCCGATCATATGGCACAGCTGGCTGCTGCCAGAAACGAGACGAACCTGGAGGCCATAGGCCTCACGCTGAAGGTCTACCACATGTCGTTCCTTACCGACATGTTCGGCTCGATCCCCTACACCGACGCTCTGAAGGTCAACGAAGGCATCCGTAAGCCGCGCGTAGAATCACAGCTGGAGGTTTACACAGCCATGATCGCCGACCTGGACAAGGCAAACTCGCTCTACAACCACCTGACCCCGTTCAGCAATGAAGACAAGACAAAGGACGGCGTCTATGGCGGCGACCTGGTCAAGTGGCAGAAGTTCACCAACACGCTGCGTCTGCGTCTGCTGATGCGCGTGAGCGGCCGTAATAACGACCTCACCCCTTCGGTAGGCGAGCAGATCGGCGCCATCGTCAACGACCCGGCGACCTATCCCGTATTCGAATCCAACGGCGACAACGCCAACGTGCGTTTCTCGGGGGCGGCTACCTACTACAGGTCCTATTTTACCCCTTCGTCGTTCCCCAGCGACACGAGCCTCTCGAGCGACCACCACATCGCCGACCAGTTCCTGGGCATGATCTACGACGAGGGCGCCGGCTATGCCGACCCGCGTATGTACTTCTGGATCAAGCCGCGCTACGTCATCACCTCGGGCGCCGTCGACGTGATCCGTCCCATGCTGGGCGCGATCTCGGGCAGCACCAACGACTACAATGGCAACTCGACCTATGCCGAGCGCGAACCCTTCCTGAACTACGAAGTACTGGTAGGCGACAGCCGCCCGGGCCGCATGCTCAACTACGACGAGCTGCTCTTCATCAAAGCCGAAGCGGCCCTCAACGGCTGGATCGGCGGTTCGGCGCAGCAGTACTACGAAGCGGCCGTCACGGCTTCGTGTGAGATGTGGAACGAATTGAGCGGCGTAACCTCTTATCCCATTATGAAGGGTACCAAGATCGAGATGACGCAGATGAGCATCACGCAGGAGAGTATCGACGCACTGCTCCAGAGCGACCAGGCAAAATGGGACGGCACACTGCAGCGCCTCGCCGAGCAGAAGTGGCTGTCGCTGTTCTGGGTCAACTGCTTCCAGCAGTACCACGAGATGCGCCGCACGGGCTACCCGGAGTGCAAAATGGGCAAGGGTCTGATCCAGCTCAACGCCTCCGACGGCAAGTTCATTGCGCGCTATCCATACACCGGAACCGCCTTGGCCACCAACCGCGCCAACTACGAAAAGGCATTCAACGAGCAGGGTGGAACCATGGCCGACAACACGATGATGTTCCCCGTATGGTGGAGCGGTCAGGCTGTGGCCCAGGACGCCGGCACACCGTGGCCGCACTCGTTCCGCACCTATACCGTTGCCGCGCAATAACAGTCACCAAAAATCCGATTGAATTATGAAAATAAATAATATATTCCGCAAAATTGCAAGCCTCGCGGGCTTCGCGGCACTGCTCTGCAGCGCGGCGATGCTTCCGGCATGCAACGACGACGAAACGACGGGCGCACCCTACATCCGACTGGAGAATATCGTAGCCACGTCACAGGTTTCCAACGCCTCCGACCGCGGTTTCGATATCAACCCCATGGTAGGTAGCGTCGTGACCGAGATCATCCGCTACGACGTACGTTCGAACACCAACTGGACCATCGACTATGTTTCGGACGACGCCGAAGAGTGGCTCAAGATCTTCCCCCGCGTGGGAAGCGGCGACGGCAAGGTACGTTTCACGGTGGTCGACAACGACAATACCGAGCCTCGCAACACGGTCGTTATCTTCCGCTACGCCAACGGCCGTCAGGCCGAGGTGACGCTCTCGGTTACCCAGATGGGCAACGAGCCGCACATCACCGTTTATGTGAACAGCGTCAAGACCAACGACATCGTAACCGGCCGCAAAGCGCAGACATACGACATACAGGTCGTGTCGAGCGTCGACTACTTCTACACCCCCGAGAAGTCCGACTGGGCGACCTTCACCGAGGTCGGCAACGGATATTACACGCTCTCGCTCGAGGCTTATCCCGAGACCCCGACCACGCTCGACCGCTCGAACCTCATCACCTTCAAGGGTGTGGGAGAGTTCGCTTCGGTAGTCAAGGAGCTCAATATTCTGCAGACCATTGCGCCGGAACTTATCGTATCGGGCAAGGACCTCGAAAAGAACGAGGAAGAGGCGGATACCTACGATGTTCCGGAATTCGAATTCACGGGAGGCACATTCAGCTTCAATGTACAGTCGAATTGGGGCTGGACGGTAGTCAAAGAGAACCCCGAAGATAAGTGGTACACCGTTTCGCCCGCCCAGGGTGTGGCCGACAAGGCGTCTGTGGTGACCATAACCGTGAACAAGAATACCGAAAGCGCTCGCCAGGGCATCTTCACTATCGAAACCGAGGAGGTTCTGGGTGTCAAGGCGGTGAAAACATTCCTCTTCGAGCAAGAGGGCGGCGGCGGCGGTTCGATCGTAGTCGGTCCGATCGTAGGTCTGGAGGCTCCCGTTGCGTGGTTCTTCGACGGTGCGGCCGAGAATAAAACATATCCGATTCCGACTTCGCAGTTCGTCACCAACAACGCCCTCCTATCGGTAACCGAAACCGGCGTGCTCTCCTATTATCACAGCTATGAAGACCAGACGGGCACCAAAGATCCCGACTGCATACGTTACATCGGCGGCAGCGGTCAGCCTTACGTTTCCGGCGCATGGCCCGGCGACTACTGGCAGTTCGAAATCCCCGTCAAGGATATTGTGAAGGGGGCCAAAGTCCAGTTCTCCAGCGTAGGCCGCATATCGGCTACCGGCCACAGATACTGGCGCCTCGAATTCCAGGACGGCACCGGCAACAGATGGCAGCCCATGGGCGAGGAAAAAACGGCAACGGTCAGCGGACAGGAGATCACCTACACCCACGACCTGGTTATCGTGCCCAACGTTACGAACACCACGATCAATGGCGTAGCTGTCTTCTCGCGAGCTATTCCCGACGGTTACCTCCGTATCCGATTCCGCTGCATGGCCAACTACACCGGTGAAAACAAGGTGCTGGCTAACCCCAACGGCGGTACGGTGCGTTTCGCAAGTTCCGAGACGGCCGGCTACAACGACAGTCCGAAGATCATGCAGATATTCGACTGATAAAGCGATTGAATGATTGAAATCCCGCGCCGAACCAAGGCGCGGGATTCTTTTAGGCTCTCCGGCCTGGCCGGAAAAACACACGCTGCGGCGGAGACATTAAAAAAACCGACAAACACTCCCGATCATGAAAAAACTACTGCTTGTTTTACTATTTTGCGGACTCTGGGCTGCGGCCATGGCGCGCCCGGTGCGCGGCACGGTCAAATGCGCCGGGAAGCCCCTGTCCGGCGTCACGGTCACCGACGGCTACACCTTCGCGCAGAGCGACGCCGAAGGAGCTTTCGCATTCGACGCCAGCGACGAGGCGATGTTCATCAGCGTCGTGACCCCGGCGGGTTATGTGGCGGCGCTCGAACAAGGCATGCCGCGTTTCTGGCAGCCCTATTCACCGAAGACCAAACGATACGATTTCTCGCTCAACCTGTGGCCCGGAAGCGGGGAGTGCTACGAGATGCTGGCCGTGGCCGATCCGCAGCCCAAGACCGACAAGCACTTCGACCGGCTGCGCGACGAGATCATGCCGGTACTGAAGCGGCGCGTCGAGGAAAAAAAGGCACAGGGCGTACATCAGGCTGCTATTGTACTGGGTGACGTAGTGTGGGATTCGCCGAACCTCTTTGCCGGGGTCAAGAAGCAGTTCGCGGCGCTCGGCATACCGGTCTATACCGTTATCGGCAACCACGACCACGACCTTGCGAAGTATACCGACCGCGAAGCCACGGCGACCTACCGCGACCACTTCGGACCTACCTACTATGCCTTCGACATGGGGCGCACCCACTACATCGTCCTCGACGATATCGTCTACCACGGGGCCCGCAAGTACGACGAACAGATCGACTCGGTGCAGGTACGTTGGGCGGCGGCCTACGCCAAACTGCTGCCGGCGGGTTCGCGCGTATGCGTGGCCGTGCATGCTCCGGTACTCAAGGCATGGCTCAATTTCCGCGTCATGGAGTCGGCCCAGGGGCTGATCGAGGCCTTCGCCGGCCACGACCTGCACTTCATCTCGGGGCACACCCATATCAACTCCAACTACGACATCTCGGAGGGCGTTATGGAGCACAATGTAGCGCAAATTTGCGGCAATCTCTGGCGCGACCCGATCAATAACGACGGCACGCCCAAGGGCTACCAGCTGTTCCGCGAATGCGGCGGCGATTTCTCGTGGGAATACCAGAGCCTCGATTCGCCGGCGTCGCGTCAGCTGCGCGTGTGGACTCCCGGCGAGGTCGCGCAACATCCCGCCGACGTGGTGGCAAAAGCCTGGAACTGGGACTCTTATTGGACAGTCGTGTGGTATGAAGACGGGCGTTACCGCGGCTCGATGCAGCGCAGGCACCTCCCCGATCCCGATTACATGGCCAATATCGATTCGCTGAAGGCCGCCGGAGCAAAAGTCGGAGCAGGGCAATCGCCGCGGCCCACCAATTTCTACTTCACAGCGCGGCCCTCGGCCGGGGCCCGGCAGATCGAAGTCGTAGCGACAGACCGTTTCGGGAACCGCTATTCGGAGACCGTGGTGCTCGGGCAATAGACCCTCGTCTCTGCAATATCCTTGTAAATACCACTCCCCTCCCAAAAAAACCGCTTTGCAAATCTCTGCAAGGCGGTTTTTGCATTCGGTTCCGCCGGCCACACATCTTATTTGCAAAAAAAACGCCCGGACTTCGGCAAAACCTTTTATCTTTGTAGAATTATGCCTGCAAACCCCCGACTAAACCTCGCCCACGACTTTCTGGAGCACACCGGACAGCACATTTTCCTGACCGGCAGGGCCGGTACGGGCAAGACGACCTTTCTGCGCGATCTGCGCGAAAGCAGTCCCAAACGCATGATCGTGGTCGCTCCGACGGGCGTTGCGGCGATCAATGCAGGCGGTGTCACGATCCATTCGTTCTTCCAGCTGCCGTTCGGTATCTGGCTGCCGGGCATCAAGCGCCAGCAGACCGAAATAAGACGGTTCAGCAAACAAAAAATAGCCATCATAAAGAGCCTGAACCTGCTCGTTATCGACGAGATAAGCATGGTCCGGGCCGATCTTTTGGACAGTATCGACGAGGTGCTGCGGCGCTACCGCAACCCCCGAAAACCGTTCGGCGGCGTGCAACTGCTGATGATCGGCGACGTACAGCAACTCTCGCCGGTGGTCAAAGACGACGAATGGGCCATTCTGCGCAACCACTACGCCTCGCCCTATTTCTTCGACAGCATCGCGCTCAAATCGACCACCTACGCCTGCATCGAGTTGCAGCACATCTACCGCCAGAGCGACGCCTCGTTCATCGGAATGCTGGCCGAGGTCCGCGACGGCCGTGTCGGCCGCGAGACGATCTCGGCCCTCAACGCGCGCTACCGTCCCGACTTCGAACCGCCGCAGAGCGAGGGCTACATCACCCTCTGCACCCACAACAGCACCGCCCGGAGCATCAACGACCGCAAGCTCGACATGATCCCGGAACCGGAATATGAATTTTATGCCGACGTCGAGGGTGAATTTCCCGAATACTCCTTTCCCGTCGATGGGGTTCTGCGGCTCAAATCGGGGGCCCAGGTCATGTTCTGCAAGAACGACCTCCAGGCCGAGCGCCGCTATGTGAACGGCACGATCGGAAACATCACCGGCATCGGCGAGGATTATATCGAGGTCACGACGGCCGACGGCGAGGCCGTGGAGGTCGAGAAGGCCCAGTGGGAGAGCATCAAGTACACCACCGACAGCGCTACGGGCGAGATCATAGAAAATATCGAGGGGGTCTACACCCAGTATCCGCTGCGCACGGCCTGGGCCATAACCATCCACAAGAGCCAGGGGCTCACATTCGACCGGGCGATCATCGACGCCGCGGCGTCGTTCAGCCACGGACAGGTTTATGTGGCCTTGAGCCGCTGTCGAACGTTGGAGGGACTCGTTCTGCGCACGCCGCTGTCGCAGAGCGCGATTTTCAGCGACGCGACCGTCGATGCTTTTTCACGCCATGCCGAGGAGCTTCACCCCACGGAAGAGACACTCGACGGCCTGAAGCAGAACTACTATCAGGAGCTTTTGGAGGAGCTTTTCGATTTCAAGGCCCTGCAGGCAGAGTTTGCGTCGTCGAGCCGCTTTGTGAATGAAAATCTGTGGAGGCTCTATCCCAAGCTCGCCGAGCGGTGGACGGAGGAGGTCAAAGTACTCCGCGAGCAGGTTGCCGACGTCGGCACGAAGTTCCTCGTTCAACTACGCCAGCTTATGGGCCCCGGTTATGCCACGGACGCGGTTTTGCGCGAACGTACGATCAAGGGGTGTGCCTATTTTATCGAAAAGTGCTCGCCGCTGTCGGCTCTGCTCGCCGAAACGGCCCGTTGCACGATCGACAACAAGGAGATCAAAAAGAGCCTCAAGGAGCATCTCGAGCGCGCCGGAAAAGAGCTGCGGGTGAAGCTGCAGACACTTGTCGCCGCAGGCGACGGCTTTTGCGTCGCCGCATACCTAAAGGCCAAAGGCGAGGCCATCGCCTCGGCCGAGATCTCCCCGGCGGCCCTCAAAACCAAACCGGCAACCGGAAAAACAACCGACAACACTCCGCCCGACCTTTCGGAGGATATACTCAACCCGGAGCTGTTCGAACTTCTGCGTCAGTGGCGCAATGCGCTGGCGGCCAAACAAAACATAAAGCCCTACGCGATCGCAACACAGAAAGCCATTATCGGTATCTCCAACCGGCTGCCCGCCACGCCCGGCCACCTGATCGAGGTAAAGGGCGTCGGGAAGGTGTTCGTCGGGAAATACGGCGACGCGGTGCTGTCCATAGTCAGGGATTTTATGAGCGGCCGCGAGGGATAGCGGCCCGCCTGCGGCAGAACTCCACCCCGCCGTCGGCTGTGAACCGGAAACGAAAGAACAAACCTGAAAGAGAAAATTCCAAAAAAATCACCGAATCATTGTTGTTTTACCCTTCGCAAGTGTTATATAAGTAGGGCTAAAACAACAATACGATATGAATCGAGAATCATCCCCTCTCCGCTGGGTTCCGAGCCTCTATTTCGCGATGGGGCTTCCGTTCGTGGTTCTGAACATGCTCTCGGCTGTGATGTTCAAAGACCTCGGCATTTCAGACGCCCGGATCGCATTCTGGACGTCGCTGATCATGTGGCCGTGGACCATAAAATTTCTGTGGAGTCCTTTTCTGGAGCTTTTCCGCACCAAGAAATTCTTTGTCGTCGCGACGCAGCTTTTGAGCGGCGCGCTGTTCGGTGTCGCCGCCCTGGTGCTGCATATGCCGTCGTTCTTCGCCGTCACGGTCGCCGTTTTCGCCGTGGTGGCTTTCAGCGGCGCTACCCACGACATCGCCGCCGACGGCATATATATGGCCGAGCTCCCGACCGGGGATCAGGCGAAATATATCGGCTGGCAAGGGGCGTTCTATAACCTCGCCAAACTTGTTGCCACGGGCGGACTGGTGTGGGCCGCGGGGTGGTTTTACAGCCGGTTCAGCGCCTCGGGCGCCGCGACCTTCGACGCTTACGTCCGGTCGTGGACCATCGTCCTGGCCGTGCTTTGCGGCATTCTGCTGCTGCTCGGACTCTACCACACCCGGGCCCTTCCGGCCAGCGAGGCTCCCGCATCGCGGCATACCCTGCACGAGGGACTCCGGGAACTGAAAGAGGTCATCGCGGAGTTTTTCACCAAAAAACACATCTGGTGCTATATCGCCTTTATCATCCTCTACCGGCTGGGCGAGGGCTTCGTGATGAAGATCGTGCCGCTGTTCCTGAAGGCCGACACCGCGACCGGCGGACTGGGGCTCACCAACCAGCAGATAGGGCTCTATTACGGAACTTTCGGCGCGGGGGCGTTTCTGCTCGGGTCGCTGTTGGCCGGCTATTATATCGCCCACCGCGGGCTGAAGCGCACGCTGTTCACGCTTTGCTGCATCTTCAACATACCGTTTGCGGTCTACGCGCTGCTGGCGTGGTTTCAGCCCTCGTCGATGTGGCTCGTGGGCGGCGGCATCGTGTTCGAATATTTCGGCTACGGATTCGGGTTCGTGGGTCTGACGCTCTTCATGATGCAGCAGGTCGCGCCGGGGCGCTACCGCATGGCCCACTACGCATTTGCATCGGGTATTATGAACCTCTCGGTGATGATGACCGGCGCCGTGTCGGGTTATTTGAGCGACGCGCTGGGCTACGGGATGTTCTTCATCGCCGTGATGTTCGCCACCGTTCCCGCGTTCCTCGCGACGTGGTTCGTGCCGTTCTCCTACGACGACAAGCCCGCGAAAACGGAGTAGCCGGAAAATTATTAACTTTGATAAAACGACTGACTAAAATAAACCTTAAAATAATGAACAGACTCGAAATCATGGGCGACAACCTGCCCGACATGCCGTGGGAGGAGCGTCCCGCAGGTTCGAAAGAGGTGCTGTGGCGCTACTCGGCCAACCCTGTGGTCGGCCGCGACGCGCTGTCGACCTCCAACAGCATCTTCAATTCTGCCGTCGTGCCGTTCCGAAAAGGCAAATACAACTACGCCGGAGTTTTCCGCTGCGACGACACAAACCGCCGCATGCGCATCCACGCAGGTTTCTCGGTCGACGGCCTGAAATGGGATATCGAGGAGGAGGATTTTTCATTGGTAGGTCAGGACGCCGAAACAGGTCGATGGGTATACGGCTACGATCCCCGTGTCACGAAGATCGACGGCAAATACTACGTCACATGGTGCAACGGCTACCACGGCCCCACGATCGGCGTCGCATGGACGACCGATTTCGAAACATTCCACCGGCTCGAAAACGCCTTCCTTCCCTACAACCGCAACGGCGTGCTGTTCCCGCGCAGGATAGGCGGCCGGTTCGCCATGCTCTCGCGTCCGAGCGACACGAGCCACACCCCCTTCGGAGATATATTCTACAGCGAAAGCCCCGATATGGAGTTCTGGGGGCGCCACCGCCACGTGATGTCGCCCTCGGCTTTCGAGGTCTCGGCATGGCAGAGCATGAAGATCGGCGCGGGCCCCGTACCCATCGAGACCTCCGAAGGCTGGCTGCTGTTCTACCACGGCGTGCTGCGCTCGTGCAACGGCTATGTCTACGCCTTCGGCTCGGCGCTACTCGACCGCGATGAGCCCTGGAAGGTCATGGCCCGCAGCGGCCCCTATCTGATCTCGCCGCGCGAGCAATACGAATGCATGGGCGACGTGCCCAACGTGACGTTCCCCTGCGCCGCGCTGCACGACCCGGCGAGTGGCCGAGTGGCGGTCTACTACGGATGCGCCGACACGGTTACGGGCGTGGCATTCGGATATATTCCCGAGATCGTCGAATTTACGAAGAAGAACAACATACTTTAACCTGCCGATATGTACAGCCACGACAACCGGGTGGTGATCACCCTCGACGCCGGCGGCACGAACCTCGTGTTCGGAGCCATGCAGGCCAACCAGTTTATCGTCGACCCCATTACGCTGCCCTCGAACGCCGACAACCTCGACCGTTGCCTCGCCACCATGGTCGAGGGCTTTCGGACCATTATCGGCAAACTGCACGAGAAGCCGGTAGCCATAAGCTTCGCCTTTCCCGGCCCGGCCGACTACCCCAACGGCGTGATCGGCGGTTATCTGCCCAACTTCCCCTCGTTCCGCGACGGCGTGGCGCTGGGTCCGATGCTCGAATACACGTTCGGCATCCCGGTATTCATCAACAACGACGGCGACCTGTTCGCCTATGGCGAGGCGCTGGGCGGCATGCTGCCCGAGGTCAACGCGCGTCTCAAGGCGCTGGGCAGCCCAAAGCGCTACAAGAACCTCATAGGCTACACCTTCGGCACGGGTCTGGGTGTGGGCATCGTGGTCGGCAACCGGCTCAACCGCGGCGATAACTCGTGCGTCGAAACATTCTGCCTGAAGCATAAGAAGATGCCCGACATCATCGTCGAGGACGGCGCGTCGATCCGCGCCGTAAGGCGCGTATACGGCGAACTTACGGACAATCCCGCCCACGGACTCGACCCCAGGGCTATCTGCGAAATAGCCGACGGTACGCGCGAGGGCAACGCCGAGGCCGCACAGAAGGCTTTCGCCGAGATGGGCGAGATCGCCGGCGACGCGATGGCTGCGGCCGTGACGCTCGTCGACGGTCTCGTCGTCATCGGCGGCGGCATCACTGCGGCGCGCAAGTGGATCATGCCCAGCCTGCTGAAGGAACTGCGCTCGAAGATGCACACGCTCTCGGGCGATGAGCTCGACCGCGTGCAGATGAAAGTCTACGACCTGGACGACGAAGCCGAATTCGCAGCATTTGCCAAGGGTCGCGTGCAGCCGCTGAAGGTTTACGGCACAGACCGTTACGTAACATACGACCCCCAGAAGCGCATCGGCGTCGCGATCTCGAAGCTCGGTGCGAGCCGTGCCATTTCGGTCGGCGCATACGCCTTCGCCCTCTCGATGTTGGACGGCGGCAACTATTAAAAAAGTCGTTTATGAACGTTCGCAAAGCAGTTTTCATGGTCGGGCTGACCGTCTCGGCCGGCCTTGCATACGCCGCGGAGCCGGCCTCGTGGGTCGACCCGCTGATCGGGACGACAAATTTCGGCGCTACGAACCCGGGGGCGGTATGCCCCAACGGCATGATGTCGGTTGTGCCGTTCAACGTCATGGGCTCCGATGAAAACGTCTACGACAAGGACGCCCGCTGGTGGTCGGCGCCCTATGAGTACCGGAACCGCTTTTTCACGGGCTTTGCCCACGGCGCGTTGAGCGGCGTAGGCTGTCCCGACATGGGTTCGCTGCTCACGATGGCCACGACCGGGGCGCTCGAGGTCGACTATCGAAACTACGGTTCGGAATACTCCGGCGAAACGGCCACGCCGGGCTACTACTCCGTCAGGCTGACCAAATACGGCATCCTTGCCGAGGCCACGGCAACGCCGCGAACCTCGGCCGAACGATACACTTTTCCCGCGGGCCGGGGGCATATTCTGCTCAACCTGGGCGAGGGACTGACCAACGAGAGCGGCGCCGTGGTGCGCAGGGTGAGCGCCACCGAGATCGAGGGAACGAAGCTGCTGGGCACGTTCTGCTACAACCCGCAGGCTGTTTTCCCGGTCTATTTCGTCATGCGCGTGACCAAAGTCCCCACGGCTTCGGGTTACTGGAAGAAGCAGCGCCCGATGACCGGCGTCGAGGCCGAATGGACTCCCGACAACGGGAAATACAAGCTCTACACCTCCTACGGCCGCGAACTGGCCGGCGACGACGTGGGCTACTGGTTCTCGTTCGACGACCTCGCCGCGGGCGAGCAGATAGAGGTGAGGATGGGTATTTCGTATGTTTCGATGGAAAATGCCCGCAGGAATCTCGACGCCGAACAGTCCGTCGACACTGCAACGGAAGCGTCGTTCGACGCCATTCGCGCCGAGGCCCGCAAACGCTGGAACGACGATCTGGGGCGGATCCGCGTCGAGGGCGGCACCGACACCCAGAAAACCGTATTCTACACGAGCCTCTACCACACCCTGATTCACCCCAACCTCATCAGCGACGTCAACGGCGAATATCCGCTTATGGAGCGCAGCGGCGAGGCGGGCGTGACCGACGGCGAGCGCTACACCGTATTTTCGTTGTGGGACAGCTACCGCAACGTGCATCAACTGCTGACGCTGGTCTACCCCGAACGCCAGTTGGAGATGGTCCGCACGATGACCGATATGTACCGCGAATGGGGCTGGATGCCCAAATGGGAGCTCTATGGCCGCGAGACCTTCACCATGGAGGGGGACCCGGCCATTCCGGTCATCGCCGACACATGGCTCAAGGGCATTCGCGGATTCGATATCGACGCCGCCTACGAGGCCTGTGTAAAGTCGGCCACCACGCCCGGGGCGCGCAACAGAATGCGGCCCGACATCGACCCTTATATCGAAAAGGGCTATATTCCGCTCGGTTTCTACGCTGCCGATCTCTCGGGCGACAACTCGGTGTCGCACGCCCTGGAATATTATGTAGCCGACAATGCGCTGTCGCTGCTGGCCGCATCGCTCGGCAAAACGGACGACGCAAAGCTCTTCCGCAGCCGCGCGCTGGGCTACAGGCACTACTATTCGGCCGAGAGCGGGACGCTGCGCCCGATCACCAAAGAGGGTCGGTTTCTGACCCCGTTCGATCCCGAAGCAGGAGCGAATTTCGAAGCCGCCCCGGGCTTCCACGAAGGCTCGGCCTGGAACTACACGTTCTATGTTCCCCACGATGTGGAGGGGCTGGCGAAACTAATGGGCGGCGAACGCAAATTTGTAGACAAACTGCAAATGGTCTTCGACAAAGAGTTATACGACCCCGCCAACGAGCCCGACATCGCCTACGCCTATCTGTTCAGCCGCTTCGCCGGCGAGGAGTGGCGCACGCAAAAGCAGACGCGCCGGTTGCTCGACAAATATTTTACCGCTAAACCCGACGGCATTCCCGGCAACGACGACGCCGGCACGATGTCGGCATGGGCGGTGTTCTCGATGCTCGGGTTCTATCCCGACTGCCCCGGGGAGCCCTACTACACCCTGACGGCGCCTGTTTTCGACCGCGCGGAGATAGATACCGACCACGGCACGCTGGTCATCGAAAAACGCGGCGAGGGTTATATCGACCGCATGACCCTCGGCGGCAAGAGACTGACCAGATACCGCGTTTCGCACGAGGAACTTCTGCGGGGCGAACGGCTGACATTCGAACTTAAAACCACAGATAGATGAATATTTCCAGGATTCTCGCAGCCGCGGCGCTGACGGTCCTTGCCGCCTGTTCCACACCCGACGCCGGCGACTTTGCCCGCTACGTCGACCCCAAGATCGGCACCGGCGGCCATGGTCACGTGTTCGTAGGGGCCAACGTGCCGTTCGGACTGGTGCAGCTCGGCCCCACGAGCATTCCGCAGACGTGGGACTGGTGCTCGGGCTACCACGACTCGGATTCGACCGTGATCGGCTTCTCGCACACCCACTTGAGCGGCACCGGCATCGGCGACCTGTTCGACATCACGGTCATGCCGGTCACCGGCCGGGTGACCTATGCCCGCGGCACGGAGGAAGACCGGCAGTCGGGCATGTGGTCGTACGCCGACCGTACGCGCGAGGTCGCACGCCCCGGCTACTACTCGGTTCCGCTCACGCGTTACGGCATAACCGCCGAACTTACGGCCACGGCGCGCGTGGGATTTCACAGATACACCTTCCCGGCGTCGAGCGACGCGGCTCTGGTTTTCGATCTCGAAAACGGCGGCTGCTGGGACAAGGCGACCCGGACCGCATTCGTAGTCGAGGGCGACCGGATCAGCGGCTACCGCTACTCGACGGGCTGGGCAAAGGACCAGCGCGTATATTTTACAGCCGTATTTTCCAAACCGATCAGGGATATCTCTTATCCCGACACCGAGGAGGCGTTCTTCGAAGGCGACGCCCTGATTGCCGACGGGCGCTACCTCCGCCTGGAGTTCGGCACAACCGAGGGCGAGCAGGTGATGATGAAGGTCGCGATCTCGCCCGTGAGCATCGAGGGCGCGAGGGCCAACCTCGCGGCGGAGCTTCCCGGCTGGGATTTCAACGAAACGGCCGATGCGGCCCGCAAGGCCTGGAACGACGAACTCTCGAAGATAAAGATCACGACCAACGACGAAACAGCCCGGAAGATCTTCTACACGGGACTTTACCACACCATGGTCGCCCCGTCGGTATTCTGCGACGCGAACGGCGACTACTACGGCTCCGACCACGAGATTCACCGCGGGGCAGGCTTCACCAACTACACGACATTCTCGCTGTGGGACACCTACCGCGCCGCTATGCCGCTGATGACCATCATCCACCCCGAAAAGATGCCCGACATGATACAGACCATGCTGCACATCTCCCACGAGCAGGGGCGACTTCCCGTGTGGCATCTGTGGGGCAACGAAACCGACTGCATGGTGGGTAATCCGGGTATTCCGGTCGTTGCCGACGCCATTGTAAAGGGCATCGGGGGCTTCGACCGCGAGAAGGCTTTCGAGGCGATCAGGGTCACGGCGATGAACGAAGGCCGCGGTAACGGCCTACGAATGAAATACGGCTACATCCCCTGCGACCTTTTCAATGAGGCTGTGGCTTTCGACATGGAGTACGCCCTGGCCGACGGTGCCGCGGCGCACGCCGCCCGAGTCCTCGGCAAAGATGCCGACGCCGCATATTTCGCCGCCCGCAGCCACTCCTACCGCAACTATTTCGACCCCTCGACGGGATTTATGCGCGGCCGCGACAGCCGCGGCGGCTGGCGTACGCCGTTCAATCCGTTCGCCTCGACCCACCGCGACGACGACTACTGCGAGGGCAACGCATGGCAGTACACATGGCTTGTACCGCACGACGTGGCTGGTCTGGAGGCATGCTTCGGCAGCCGCGAACGGATGCTCGAAAAGCTCGATTCGCTGTTCATGGTAAGTTCGGTCGTGGAGGGCGAAGCGTCGCCCGACATCTCGGGCCTTATCGGGCAGTATGCCCACGGCAACGAGCCTTCGCACCATATTCTCTATCTCTACACGATGCTCGGCCAGCCCTGGAAGACGGCCGACAAGGTGCGCGAGGTGCTCCGGACGATGTACCACGCCGTTCCCGACGGTCTGTCGGGCAACGAGGACGTGGGGCAGATGTCATCGTGGTATATCCTCTCGTCGCTGGGCATGTATGAGGTCGAGCCCGCGGGCGGACGCTACTGGTTCGGTTCGCCGCTGTTCGACAAGGCCGAGATCCACGTCGAGGGCGGCACGTTCGTGATAGCGGCTAAAAACAACTCGGCCGAAAACAGGTATATTCAGCGCATATGGCTCAACGGCCAGGCTTATACGAAGCCCTATATCGACCATGCGGCGATCGCCGCCGGGGGCGAACTCGTGTTCGAAATGGGCGCGGAACCCAAAGTATGGTACTGTCCCGACGAACCGGAGGTATATGCCGACCAGCGCCCGGCCGGGGACAAACGGCTTTTCAGGTCGGAAGCGGTAGAGAGAGAGATCGTCCGCGTGTGCGGTCTGCTGACCAACGAGCGCCTTCGCTGGATGTTCGCCAACTGTTTCCCCAACACGCTCGACACCACGGTTCACTACCGCGAGGATGCCGCGGGCAATCCCGACACCTATGTCTACACGGGCGATATTCCAGCCATGTGGCTGCGCGATTCGGGCGCCCAGGTGTGGCCCTATGTGCAGCTCTGCGGCAGCGACCCCGCCCTGCAGAAGATGATCGCGGGGGTGATCCGCCGCCAGTTCCGGCTCATCAATATCGACCCCTATGCCAACGCCTTCAACGACGGGCCCACAGGGCGCGGCGAGGACGTGGGCTACCCGGGCAACAACCAGATTCCGTGGGTCTTCGAGCGCAAATGGGAGATCGACTCGCATTGTTACCCCATCCGCCTGGCACACCACTACTGGAAGACTACGGGCGACGAGTCGGTCTTCGATGAAGAGTGGGTCGCCGCGATGCGCAACATCCTGAAAACCATGCATGAACAGCAGCGTAAAGAGGGCCCGGGCGACTATATTTTCCTGCGCCGCACCGACCGCCAGCTCGACACCAAGTGCCATGTGGGCCGCGGAAATCCGGTCTATCCGGTGGGACTGATCGCCAGTGCGTTCCGCCCTTCGGACGACGCCACGACATTCGAATTTCTGGTGCCCTCGAACTTTATGGCTGTCACCTCGCTGCGCAAGGCTGCCGAGATACTGATCGCCGTCGTCGATGACGCCGACCTCGCGTCCCAATGCACGGCGCTGGCCGACGAGGTGGCTGCGGCATTGAAAAAGCATGCGGTCGTCGAGCACCCTGCATACGGCAAGATCTACGCTTTCGAGGTCGACGGCTTCGGCAGCCGGCAGTTGATGGACGACGCCAATGTGCCGTCGCTGCTGGCTATGGCCTATCTGGGCGATGCCGAGCGCGGTGACCGGGTATACGAAAACACCCGCCGCTTCGTATGGAGCGCGGCCAACCCCTACTTCTGGCGCGGCCCGGCGGGCGAAGGCATCGGCGGACCGCATATCGGCGTGGAGATGATATGGCCGATGAGTATTATGATGCGGGCGTTCACCTCGACCGACGACGCCGAGATCCGTGACTGCATCATCTCTCTTATGACCACCGACGCCGGAACGGGATTTATCCACGAATCGTTCTCGCGCCACGACGCCTCGCGTTACACCCGCGCATGGTTCGCATGGCAGAACACGCTGTTCGGGGAGCTGATACTCAAGTTGGTGAATGACGGTAAAACGGATCTTTTGAATTCGATCGACTGATCGGAAAGGTAATGACAAAAAATGGAGGCCTCGGTAACAGGTCTCCATTTTTATTTAATTCGACAACGAATAGGGCCGGTCTTCGGGCGCCGTACCTCGCGTGCGGTCGGGCGAGGGGCTCATATAGAATTTGATCTTCGCGCCCCGGATCAAATCGCCGTATTTCAGATAGTTCTTGGTGTAGCGGCGGCCATTTATCTTCATGCGCCAGACGTAACGGTTCTGCGGCGTGTTATCCGGGGCCGTCAGAACCACCTGTCGGCCATTTTCGAGCGAGACCGTGGCCTTGGGGAAGAGCGGCGAACCCACGATATATTCGTCCGAGCCGGGGCACACGGGGTAGAACCCGAGGGCCGAAAATACATACCAGGCTGAGGTCTGTCCGTTGTCCTCGTCGCCGCAATAGCCGTCGGGCGCCGGCGTGTAGAGCCTGTCCATCACCTCGCGCACCCAATACTGGGTTTTCCACGGCTGCCCGGCCCACGGATAGAGGTAGGTCATATGCTGGATGGGCTGGTTGCCGTGGGCGTAGTTGCCCATATTCATGACGATCATCTCGGTGATCTCGTGGATCTGGAAGCCATAATAGCTGTCGTCGTAGACCGGCGGCACGACAAATACCGAGTCGAGCATCCGCCCGAATCCGGCCTCGCCGCCCATAAGACCGGCGAGCCCTTTCGGGTCGTGGAACACACTCCAGGTGTAGTGCCACGAGTTGCCCTCGGTGAACGCGTCGCCCCATTTATAGGGGTTGAACGGCGACTGGAAAGTGCCGTCGGCATTGCGTCCGCGCATCAGGCGGGTCGCGGGATCGAAGAGATTTTTGTAGTTTGCCGAGGCTTTTTCCAGCATCGCAGCATCGTCGGTTTTACCCAGCATGCGGGCCGCCTGCGCTATGCACCAGTCGTCGTAGGCATACTCGAGCGTGCGCGCGGCGTTTTCGGGAATATTCACATCATAAGGCACATAGCCCAGTGAATCGTAGTATTCGTGTCCCAGGCGGCCGGTGGAGCTGACCGTGGGGTGCACCTTCGTGCGGCCTGCGAGCATCGCCTCGTAGAGAGTTGCGATATCCTCCTCGGGAGTTATGCCTTTGAGGATCGCATCCGACACGACCGAAGCCGAATTGTTGCCCACCATGCATGCGCGGTGTCCGGGCGACGCCCATTCGGGAAGGAATCCGCTCTCGCGGTAATAGTTGGCCAATCCGGCCTGGATTTCGGCGCCCACCGAAGGATAGACCAGGTTCAGAAGCGGGAATAAACTGCGAAATGTGTCCCAGAAACCGGTGTCGGTATAGAAATATCCGGGTTCGACGCTGCCGGTATGGGGGCTGTAATGGACAACCCGGCCGTCGGAGGTCACCTCGTGGAGTTTGCGCGGGAAGAGCAGGCTGCGGTAGAGGCACGAATAGAACGTACGGCGCTGTTCGGGGGTACCGCCCTCGACCTTTATCCGGCCCAGAACGTCGTCCCAGCGCTGCTGTGCGGCCTTTTTTACCGTATCGAAGCCGTAGTTCCCGACCTCCTCGAGGTTGGTGAACGCCTGCTCGGGACTGATGAACGACGAGGCCGCGCGGGCTGTGATCTGCTGTCCGCGCGCGGTTACGAAGTGGACCTTCGCCACGGCATGGTCGCCCTCGACCGACTTGTCGCCGTCGGGATAGAGCATCCGGCTGCCGGGGGTATAGCTGTCGGGGGCATCGGTGAGCTCCACGGCTTCGAACGGCGTGTCGAAGCGCACGACAAACCAGTTTTTGAAACCGGCGGGAACGCCGCCGCTGTTGCGCGTCGTGTAGCCCACGATGGTACGGTCGCCGACAATACCGATGCGCGACCCGCGGTCGAAGGCGTCGACAACAATGCCCGACTCACGGCTTTCGGGAAAGGTGAAGCGCATCGCCGCCGCACGTTCCGAGGGGGCGATCTCCGCCCTGATATCGTGGTCGCCGAGGTAGACGCTGTAATAATAGGGATGTGCCTGCTCGCTCTTATGTGAGAACGAACTCTGGCGACTCTCTTCGTTCATTCTGTCGCGTCCGTTGACGGGCATGATCGAAAACTGGCCGTAGTCGTTGATCCACGGACTGGGCTGGTGGGTCTGTTTGAAGCCGCGGATGCGCGTCGAGACGTAGTTGTAGATCCAGCCGTCGCCCATTTTCCCGGTCTGCGGGGTCCAGAAATTCATACCCCACGGCATGGCGACCGCCGGGTAGGTGTTTCCGGTCGAGAGCGCAAATGTGGAGAGCGAGCCGACAAGCGTGCTTACGTTGTCCGAAAGGCGCTCTTCGGGCTCGCCCGGCGATCGTTGTGCGCAGCTTGTTGCCCCTGCGGTCAGCAGGGTTATTGCGGCGTATGGGAAGAATCGTTTCATAACCGGTATTTTGAGATTAGGGATTAGTGGCCGGTGCGGAGTGATCTGCAGCGGTCCGTATATATAAATAACACTTCAGATAGCAAGTAGTGCAGACGGAAGGCGAAATAAAATTAGATAAATGTTTTTATTTCTGCAATTATCGTCCGGGAAGATCGCTTTTACGATAATTACACCCCGGTTGTATGAAAATACCTAAAAATTGTTAAAAAGTCCTATCGCATGTCGAATAAAATACCAACCTTTGTATATAAATTCATTCCAAACCCATATGGAGAAACCTAACAATTCATTGTCCGGATTGCTGCTTGCGGCCACGGGAGTCGATGCGGCGCGCTGCTACCAGTGCGGCAAATGCTCGGCAGGATGCCCTCTGGCCGGGGATATGGACCTCACCTCGAGCGCTGCAATGCGCATGCTCCAGAGCGGCGACGCGGCGCTGGAAGACGAGCTGCTGCGCTCGAAGGCTATCTGGATGTGCGCTTCGTGCGAGATGTGCATCTCGCGCTGCCCCATGCAGGTCGACATTCCCAAAGCCATGGATTTTCTGCGTCAGCGCTCGCTCGGGCTCGGCGTCGCGAACCGCGAGGCATCGCGGCATATCGTGGCCTTCCACCGCTCGTTCCTCGACATGATCCGCCTCACCGGCCGCTCGTATGAGGTCGGCATGGTCGCCGGCTACAAAATGCGCAGCGGCAAGCTGTGGCAGGATGTACTGATCGCACCCGTTATGTTCTTTAAGGGCAAACTGCCTGTCGTTCCCGAACGCGTGAAGGGCATGAAAGGAATCGGCGGAATCTTCAAAAAATCGAAAACGACATGTCAGCATTAGGATATTATCCCGGCTGCTCGCTCGAGGGAACTTCGCGCGAGTACAACGAGTCGGTGGAGTCCCTGGCCAAGCTGTTCGGCATCGAACTGCGTCAGGTCCCCGACTGGAACTGCTGCGGAGCCACCGCGGCGCATAACCTCAACAAGGCGCTTGCGCTCGCGCTGCCCGCACGCATTCTGGCGCTGGCCGCCGCGGCCGGCATGGAGAGCCTGCTGGTGCCCTGTGCCGCATGCTATAACCGCCTGGCGGTGACCGTCCACGAGCTCTCGGCCGACAGCGCACTGCGCGCCGAGGTGGAGCAGGCTATCGGCATGGAGACGGGCAGGTTGCCGCGCATTATGAACGTGATCGAGTTCATACAGGAACAGATCATGCCGCGCCTCTCCGAAAAACAGATAAAGGATTTTGCCGGCAAAGTGGCCTGCTACTACGGCTGTCTGCTGGTGCGCCCCCACGAGGTGCTGAAGTTCGACCGTCAGGAGGACCCGCGGAGCATGGACGAGATCATGGCGGCCCTGGGCGCGCAATCCGTGGAATGGCCGTTCAAGACCGAATGCTGCGGAGCTTCGCTCTCGGTGACCCAGTCGCCCATTGCGACCAAACTCTCGGGACGCATCGTCAAAGAGGCCATGGACCGTGGAGCCGAGGCGATCATCGTGGCCTGCCCTATGTGCCAGTCGAACCTCGACCTGCGCCGCAGCGCCATCGACGGCCTGCTGGGTCGGAAGACGGGCATTCCGGTGCTCTACATCACCCAGGCGATCGGTCTGGTGTGCGGACTCGACGACAAGCAGACTGGCACCCGCCGCCACATCGTGAAGGTCGACTGGAAGCGCATGACGCAGCCCAAACAAGAAACTGTTAACGAGGAAACCAACTGATTATGGCTAAAATAGGCGTTTTCATCTGCCACTGCGGAGAGAATATTTCCGCCACGGTGGATTGCGAAAAGGTATCGGAAATGGCCGCCGGACTTCCCGGCGTGGCGTTCAGCACCGACTACAAATACATGTGCTCCGACCCGGGGCAGACCAAGATAAAGGAGGCGATCAAAGAGCACGGGCTCACCGGCGTCGTGGTTTCGGCCTGCTCGCCGCGTATGCATGAGCCGACGTTCCGCAAGGCGTGTTCGGAGGCGGGACTGAACCCTTTTATGTGCGAAATGGCCAACATCCGCGAACACTGCTCATGGGTGCATGAGAAGGGCGAGGCGACGACACAGAAGGCATTCGACCTTGTGCGCACGCAGATCGAGAAGGTCAAAAACAACCAGCCGCTGCAGCCCATTCAGGTTCCGGTGAGCAAGCGGGCGGTGGTCGTAGGCGGCGGCGTGGCCGGTATTCAGGCGGCGCTCGATATTGCAAACGGCGGTCACGAGGTGATCCTGGTGGAGCGCGACCCCTCGATCGGAGGACATATGTCGCAGCTCTCGGAGACCTTCCCCACGCTCGACTGTTCGCAGTGTATCCTTACGCCGCGCATGGTCGAAGTGGCCCAGCACCCCAAGATCACGCTCTACACCTATTCGGAGCTCGAAAGCATGGACGGCTTTATCGGTAACTTCAACGTACGCATCCGCCGCAAGGCGCGCAGCGTCGATGAGAAGCTCTGCACCGGCTGCGGCCTCTGCACCACCAAGTGCCCCCAGAAGAAGATACCCAGCGAATTCGAGCAGGGATTGGCCACGCGCACGGCGATCTACACGCCGTTCCCGCAGGCCGTGCCCAACAAGCCGGTGATCGACCGCAATAACTGTACTTATTTCAAGACCGGCAAGTGTGGCGTCTGCAGCAAGGTTTGCCCCACGGGAGCTGTCAACTACGAGCAGCAGGACGAGATCATCGAGGTTCAGGCAGGCGCTATCGTGCTCGCCACGGGCTTCGAGGTGAAGGGTACCGATTTCTTCCCCGAATACGGCTACGGCAAGTACAAGGACGTGATCACCGGACTGCAGTTCGAGCGTCTGGCTTCGGCCTCGGGCCCCACGAAGGGAGAGATTCGCCGCCCCTCGGACGGCAAAGTTCCCGAGAAAGTGGTCTTCATGGCCTGCGCGGGTTCGCGCGACCCGCAGAAGGGAATTCCCTATTGCAGCAAGATATGCTGTATGTATACCGCCAAGCATGCGATGCTCTATAAACATAAGGTACATGAGGGTACGCCCTATGTGTTCTATATGGACATCCGCGCCGCCGGAAAGAACTACGACGAGTTCACCCGCCGCGCCATCGAGGAGGATGGAGCGAAATACATCCGCGGCCGCGTGTCGACGATCTACGAGAAGGACGGCAAGCTGATCGTCAAGGGCGCCGACACCCTGCTGGGCGGACGCCCGGTGGAGATCGAAGCCGATATGGTCGTGCTGGCAACGGCCGCCACCTCGTGCGAGGGTTCGGAGTCGCTGGCCCAGAAACTCCACGTGTCGTACGACTCGTATAAGTTCTTCGCCGAGGCGCATCCCAAGTTGAAGCCCGTGGAGACCAACACCGCCGGCATCTACCTCGCCGGAGCCTGCCAGTCGCCCAAGGATATCCCGGAATCGGTAGCCGCGGCATCGGGTGCCGCGGCCAAGGTGATCGGTCTGTTCTCGAACGACCTGCTCACGCGCGAACCTATTGTAGCAAGGGTCAACCGCTGCGCCCCGCCCGTCTTCTCTACCTGCATGGGCTGCGGAATGTGCGCCTCGGTGTGCCCTTATCAGGCCATCGACCGCGAAGAGATCAAGAACCGCGCGGGCGAGGTGGTGAAAACCGTCGCGCGTATCAACCCCGGGCTTTGCCAGGGTTGCGGTACCTGCGTGTCGTTCTGCCGTTCGAAGTCGATCGACCTGGACGGATACTCCAACAAACAGGTATATCAGGAAGTCGTTGCACTGCTTAACAATATGTAACCATGGAAGATTTCAATCCTAAAATAGTAGCCTTCGTCTGCAACTGGTGTACCTACGCCGGGGCCGACCTCACGGGCACAAGCCGTATCAAATATTCGCCCGACGTGAAGATCATCCGCTTCCCGTGCACAGGCCGCATCGACTTCATGCTCCTGCTCAAAGCGCTGGCCAACGGGGCCGACGGCGTGATCGTCTCGGGATGCCACCCCAACGACTGCCACTACACCTCGGGTAACTTCCACGCGCGACGCCGCTGGACGGTGTTCCGCTCACTGCTCGAATTCATGGGCATCGAGACCGACCGCATCACCTTTACGTGGGTGTCAGCGGCCGAAGGCGCCAAGTGGGCCGAGGTGGTGAACTCGACCGACGAGAAGCTCCGCAAGCTGGGCCCTTACTCGGAGTACAAAAAGATGTCGAACGAAATCTGGGAGAAGTAATATGGAAAATATCAAAGATATAGCCGCCAAGCTGCTCTCTTCGGAGGAGGTGAAGGTGGTGATAGGCTACGGCGCCGGAAGCGCGGGACGCATGCGTCCGCTGCTGGCGACAACCGCCGAACAAGCCGGCGAAATGGTCTACAACGGCGAGTGCCGCCAAAATCTGGCGATGTACCTCTATAAGAAAGAGTCCGCCCGCCTGGGTAAGCCCGCCGTGGTAGGCGGTGCGTCGGCCGTGCGCAGCGTGATCCGTCTGGCTGCCGAAAAGCAGCTCAAAGAGGGCGGCGTTGTGGTCGTAGCGATGGATGCCGCGGGCGCACCTACCGTTTGCCGCACGTTCGGGGAGATGGAGGCCTGGATCGCCGCCAACACTCCCGCATTGAGCGAGGAGGACGCCGCGCTGCTGGCTCGTCTCGAAGCCATGACCGTGGCCGAGCGCCACCAGTTCTGGGCCGCGGAGATGGAGAACTGTATCCGCTGCTACGCATGCCGTCAGGCCTGCCCGCTCTGCTACTGCACCCAGTGCACGGTGGAGGTCAACCAACCCCAGTGGATCCCCACGGCCCCCACGACGCTCGGCAACACCGAGTGGCACGTGATGAGGGCCATGCACCTCTCGGGCCGCTGCATCGAGTGCGGCGAGTGCGGGCGCGCATGTCCGGTCGGCATTCCCATTCACCTGCTGCCTATCAAGCTGTCGAAAGACGTGCGCGAGACATACGGCACGGCGACCGGATTCAGCCACACCGAAGATTGCGCAATGTCGACATTCAAACCCGACGATAAAGAAAATTTCATAGGATAAGCCATGGCAGAGAACACAAAACTCCTGCGCGGGGCCTCATACCCCGCCTTCATCGAGAAACTGCTCGCAAGCGCGCAGGTCTACGGCCCTGTGAAAATGAACGGACGCACAGGCTACCGCCGCATCACTTCGGCCGGTGAGCTGACCGACGACTACATCATCCCCGAGATGTCGGCCAAGTCGTTCGTATTCCCCAAGATCGAAAAGCTGTTCGGCTACACCAAAGATAAGGAGGGCGTCGAGGTCCGCGACTTCGATCCCGAATCGGTTCCGCAGCGCGTGGTGCTGGGCGTACGTCCCTGCGACGCATCGGGACTCGAGAGCCTTGCGGCGATCTTCCGCTGGGAGCCGGGCGACGCTATCTTCGAAGAGCGTGTAAAACGCACCACTATTGTAAGTTATGCTTGTGCTGCGGCCGACGAATACTGCTTCTGCACCTCGGTCGGCGGCGGTCCGGGAAACACCCGCGGCAGCGACGTGATGCTCACGCGCACAACTTCGGGCGACTATATCGTCGAGATACTTACACCCAAGGGCGAGGCGCTGGCCGCAGCGGTCGGAGGACTTCTGGAGGCATATGACGGCCCGGCCAAGGATACATTCCTCGCTGATGTCGAGAAGCGCTTCGACGACGCGCAGTTAGAGGCCAAAGTCACCGCGGCATTCGACACCGATGCGTTCGACCAATACGCCGTGCGCTGTCTGGGTTGCGCGGCCTGCGCCTACGTCTGCCCGGTGTGCGCCTGCTTCGACATGCAGGACGAGACCCGCGGCAAAGAGGGTCAGCGCATGCGTATCTGGGACAGCTGCGGAGCCAAGCTCTTCACGCTCCACACCTCGGGACACAACCCCCGCGAAACGCAGGGTGCCCGCTGGCGTCAGCGTCTGATGCACAAATTCTCGTACATGCCCGAACGCTTAGGCGTACGCGGATGCGCCGGTTGCGGCCGCTGCTCGCGCCGCTGCCCGGTCGACATGAACATCGCCGAGAGCCTTTCGATAATCACAAAAGCATAAATCATGGAACGCAACATATATCTGCCCTACCGCATGCGGGTCGCCAAGATCACCCTCGAGGCCCCCGGTGTACGCACCTTCCGTCTGGAATTCATCGACCCCGCCGAGGCCGAGTCGTTCGAATTCCGCACCGGCCAGTTCGCCGAATATTCCGTATTCGGAGAGGGTGAATCGACCTTCTGTATCGCATCGCCCCATACCCGCAAAGGCTATGTGGAGTGTACGTTCCGCCAGGCGGGACGTGTTACGACCGCTCTGTCGAACCTCGAAGAGGGCGACACGGTGGGGCTGCGCGGCCCCTACGGCAACACGTTCCCGATCGACGCATGGAAGGGCAAAAATCTGGTCTTTATCGCCGGAGGTATCGCCCTGCCGCCTATGCGCAGCGTGATCTGGTCGTGTCTGGACAACCGCACCGACTACAAAGACGTAACCATCTTCTATGGTGCACGTACGGCCAACGACCTGGTGTACAAGCACGAGCTCAAGGAGTGGGACGAGCGTCCCGACGTGAAGCTTGTCCAGACCGTCGACCCCGGCGGCGACACACCCGAATGGAAAGGCGAAGTGGGCTTCGTGCCCTCGATCGTCGAGAAGCATGCCCCCGACGCCGCGAATACGATCGTGGTGGTGTGCGGACCTCCGATCATGATCAAGAACACGTTCCCGGTGCTCAAAAAGCTCGGCTTCACCGACGAGCAGATCTTCACCACGCTCGAGAACCGCATGAAGTGCGGCTTCGGCAAGTGCGGACGCTGCAATGTGGGCAAGACCTACGTCTGCAAGGACGGTCCGGTCTTCTCCGCCGTGGAACTTGCTGCAATGCCTGACGAGTATTAATTCTTCGTACCGGCGAGGGACACTCGGGACCGGAGGAAAAACACATCCGGAGCCGCAGTGAAATTTCTCCGGACCAGCGGTGAAATTCTCGCCCGGCAAATAAAAAAATCTCGCCGCAGCGAAAATATAGAACGAAGCAAAAACCCCGCAAGAGATATCTCTTGCGGGGTTTTTCAATAATACCGGGTCGTTCCCTGCCGCCGGTTAAGCAGCGGCAGCAGGAATGAAACGACTGCGGCGCCGACCCAAAACAACGCGGCGACACTAAAATCGGAATGTGTGACTCTGTCGACGACCGTCGCGTAGCGTCGTGCAGCGTGACGCAGCGCGGCAATGACAAAACCGTAGATGCGCGAGTTGTACATGCGGAACAGAGCTTCGAATACCGCCTCGCCTCCCCGCTGGAGGGGATTAGGGTGCGGTGTATCATATAGTAACCCTCGCCTGGACTCTATACGAGCTCTGTTGTTATCCCGGCTTCACAATATTTGCCTTCTCAAATTCCAATAGTTTTTTCTTGCGCCAGATGCCGCCACCGTACCCGGTTAGTGTTCCATCCGCACCAATAACCCTATGGCAAGGCAGAATAATGGAGATTTTATTCTTACCGTTGGCGTTGGCGACAGCTCTCACAGATGATGGTTTGCCAATCAATTCGGCCTGTCGGGCATATGTTGTGGTGCACCCGTAAGGGATTTGTTGTAAACTAAACCACACTTGTTTTTGAAATTCCGTACCGGCCAGATCAAGCGGGATGTCGAATTCTTTGCGTAACCCTTTAAAATACTCATCCAGTTGCTGCCGCAGAGTCTTAAAATGAGGGTTCTCTCCCTGCACCAACGGAGCTTTGAAGGCCTCGGATAACTGTCTGAATTCGAGGTCTATCAGTTTATAATCGGCAAATTCGAACATACATATGCCCTTGTCTGTCGCGGCTGCAATCATAAGGCCCATGTCGGTTTCGATGCGTTCTATATTTACAATATGCTTGTCTCTGCTATTCGTTGGAGAAACTCCGATGATGTGTTTGAACATATTGTTGAACCCGCTTAATGAGTCGTATCCCGAATCATAGGCTACATCGGTTATGGATTGGTCGGACTGCAAACGCTGAAATGCATTATTGGCTCGATACATCCGTTGATAAGCATGGAAGGTTTGTTTGTGGTTTTTCAGAAACCACCTCCGCACCTGATTCGGATCAAGGCCCATTTCCCGCAGGTTGGAGTCTTTAATCTTGACAGACGGATTCTCCTCCATATTTTTTAGCAGTCGTTTGATGCTGTCAGGCGGATTACCGAGTTTTTCCAACGGTTTACAGACCTTGCACGGACGATACCCATTTTTCATAGCCTCGGCCGCAGAGTGATAAAACTCAATGTTTTCCCGTTTTGGCTTGGCTGGGCAGGTTGGACGGCAGAATATGCCGGTCGTTTTCACCCCAACGAAAAAGACACCTTCGAACGAAGTATCTCTTTCGATGAAAGCGCGGTAAAATACATCGTTCTCTTCCATTACTTTAAATTTAAGTGGTTATTGGAATCCTCCGGCGCATGCTCTCGGTTTTTGTCGTTATATTCGCGCAAAACGGAAGCCACGGTAATATGATATTCTTCAAACAAGGATTCATGACCTGTCTTCTGGCTTTGCCTGTGTGCCATATGATTGCGCCATTTTGCAGCCGCCTGCTCACTCTCCCAGACCGACAGGCTGATCAATTTCCCCTCTTCATTCAGGCTCGAAAAACGTTCGGCGCTCACGAATCCTTCCATTCGGGACAACTCCTCTTTCAGCCTGACGGCATGATTCAGGTAATCGTCCATGTTTTCTTTTTTAGGTTTGACCTCAAAAATTACAACGATTTTACTCATATCTGTTTCTTCTTTGGCTCATAGTCTTTCATCCCTTCTATTGCGCCCCCGGCCGCTGCCCATAGATATAGACTGGCTACCGAAGCATAAGGTGCGTATCGTTTCCAATGGCGATTAAATGTTTCTTTGTCGATCTGTCGGTGGTGATATACCATTCGCATTCCCCGCAATATAGCTAAATCGCCATAACTTAAAATATTCGGGCGTTGCATAGAGAATAACATTAGCATTTCGGCCGTCCACACACCCACACCGTCCAATTCGCAAAGTCTGTGACAAACCTCTTCGTCCGATAACGTGTGAAGCGATTCCATATCGAATTCGCCTATTATGATTTTACGAGCGGCCGATTTCATGTATCCCGCTTTTTTGAACGTGATACCGAATCGTTGCAACTCTTCCAATGACATACTGTCTATAACGACGGGATTGATATTGCCTAACTCCTTTTGCATTCTATTCCAAATTGTCGTGTGGGCTTTGGTCGATATTTGCTGCCCTATAATTGAATGAATCAATGCCGTGAACAGGTCGGAAATGGTTTGCCGTTCAATCATTCCTACTTGATCGATGATTGCCGCCAGGCGCTTATCCACTCTTTTCAGGTGTTCTATCTCTTTTTTCGTATACTGAAATATGGAAGGCATAGTATTGTCTTTACTTATTGCAAATTTAAGACTCTTCGGACTATGGTGCAACCGAAAAATTGACAATGTCGTCATATAATCTCCAATAGGTTCCCGAATTAATTTATTGGATAATGCTTATATCGACTTCCCGACACTTAAGACGCCCGAAAGAAATCTTTCGGGCGTCTTAATCCGCGCAACTATGTGCAACGAAGTAAAGTTATTTGAGGTCTGAAGCGGCGGGTAATCTGTTTACTTCGCTGTGCTTATATGTATCGGAATGGACTCCGTAAAATGCTTTGCCGGTTATTACCATCCCAATCCGTGCAACTCCGTATTATGCAGTAAACCAAACCGGGGCTCCCGTTGGAGCTCCGATAAGTAATTAAAACATAAGATCGGCACACCTCTTCGTGACTTCACATCCTTTTCATCTGCACCAAATAAAATTCCCGAAGAACAACTGCCCTCCGGGAACTTTACTCGCTTCACCTCTTTTACTATTACTGAACCTTCTTGACAGGGGTAATCTTCCAACTTCCGTCGATCATAGACTCTTTGGGGTAATACACCCTCAAAGCAAGATTGAAGTCGCCCGCAGGGGCGGGCAGCCAGTTGGCTTCCTTATCCTTGCCTGGCGAGGCGTTTTGCAGATAGATGTCCACCGACCCGTCGGCATTCGTTTTCAGGTTGCTGCGGTCGCCGATGGCGTAGCGGTTAAGCGGATTGGCTGCCAGGTGTCCGGCTGGATCGTATAAAGTCAGCGACCAGAAGGCATTGGCCGGGGGCGTCTGTCCCTTATCGAAATGGATCACATATTTATTGGCTCCGTTGAGTTGCTTACCGTCGGCATCAACCCCTGTCAGGGGATAGATGGCATCAGCAGGCAGGTTGGCTCCCAGGCCGATGAAAGCAATATGTGCCCGTTGTGAATAGTCGGTGCCGTAGGTTCCCATACCGGTACGGGAAATATCCCAACCATTCTCGATCTTGGACACGGCAGTCTCCTTCCGCATCAGGGCAGGCATCTCTTTGGGCAGGTTACCCAAAGCGGCCTGCACCGTTTGGTCGAAAGTCGCCAGGTCGAAAATCTTGCCTGCGCCCACCCCGATAGTGGCGTATTTATCAAGCGCGGCTTTATCTGCGGCAGCAGGAGGGTAAATACCCATCAGTTTGTTTACGTAGTTGAAATAATCCGTAACAGACATCTGCGCCACGACCGTGTTCGGGAAACCTTTGGGAGTATTGGGATTCGACACAGCCACAGGAGCGGTGTAGGGTTTTCCCCAGGCGCTCAACGGGGTGAGTTTATACTGTTTTTGCAGGGGTACAACGACTTTATCGCCGTCAGCTTTGCTGTTGACCTGTGTGCGCCCAACGATCCATGCGGAGGATGTCGGCGCCTCGATCTGCTTCATGCCTTTGGGAATCTCGCCTTTCCAGCCGGGGCCGGTAACAAGGAAATCTCCCTTGCCGTTACCCGTGGTGCGGGTTCCGGGCGAAGCGAACACATTGGTGTACATATCCATCATCGGCATCATGTAATAACGCCCTTTCGTGTCGGGCAGCGACAGTACCACCGGCTCTTTTGACAGATCGAGCCAGGCCGAAGAGTAATAAGTGTCCACATTGGGCCGGACCACATCGATGAATGAAGCGTCGGGGAAAACCGAAAGGTTGGCGAATGCGTTGGGTGCTGCCCTTAATCCGCCACCTTTAACGCCTGCCGACCCATCGGTCATCTGTTGGCGGGAAATATCCATGATTACCAAAGGAAAGCCATAAGCATAGGCATCTTTGACGGTTTGCACTGTGATCGAATCTTGTTGCGCCTGTTCAGCAGCTTTTTTACTTGCGCCCCTGCCGCAGGATAACATTATTGCCGCCAGCGGCAACAGGAGGAATAATTTCTTGATCATAAGTATTCTATTTGATGGATTTAATTTGTCCAATCAATTTATGTGCCCAAATTTTTCACTGCATCCCAACTAATTACGGGTCCCAACGTCGGTTCACTTAACGACACTTATGTAGACTTTCTGATACGAAAGACGCCCGGAAGATATCTTCCGGGCGTACCAATTAGTCCAACCACGTGCAACGAAGTGCACTTATTTGAGGTCTGAAGCGGCGGGTAATCTGTTTGCTTCGCCGCATTGATTTGTTTCAGAGAGGGCTTCAGAAGCGACGCTGCCGGTGACTGCCGTCTCAATTCGTCCAGCTTCGTATCATCAAGTAAACCAAATCGGGGCTCTATATGGGGCTCCATATTTACGTAATTAACGCGATTGCGACAAATTCGGAATGTCTTATCTATCGGCTATCTTTGCGAGCCTATAGATCAAGCAAGGGCATAATGGCCATACCCGCCACCGCATCGGTACCGGGCGAAATGACCTCAAGCTGCTCGCTTGCCGGCATCGAAAGATAATTCTTCAGCGAAAGCATAAAGTTGTCCAGCGCGGAAAAAGTGCGGATAAAGCGGAAAAAATGAAATCGAAATATCCGGAACGAGAGGATGCTTGCCGGGGGTGTGTTACCACCTGTATGGCCGCAACCAGTCGTCGTCGATGAGCCGGAAATAAAAAAATCCCGCGGGAAGTATCTCCTGCGGGATTTTTTATTCGACCTGCTTTACTTACACATGGGTGCTTTGTAAACATTCGCGCCGAGTTGGCCCGCAATATATTCGATGGCTTTCTGCGCACGCACGCTGTTGCCCACGGCGTCGACCGGCGGCGAAAAGGCGGCGATCGCCATCTTGCCGGGGACTACGGCGACGATACCGCCGCCCACGCCGCTCTTGGAGGGCAGCCCGACGCGGTACATCCACACGCCGGTTGCTTCATACAGGCCTTCCATACCCATTACAGCGAGCACCTTGGGCACATATTCGGCCTTAAGCAGACGTTTGCCCGATACCGGGTGCACGCCTCCGTTGGCCAGCACGGCACCCATATTGGCCAGGTCCTCTGCCGAAACGCCGATCGAGCATTGGCGCGTGTAGCTGTCGCAGGCGTCGATCGGGTCGGCCCACATATGTCCGTAGGCATCCAGCAGCATCGCGATGGCGCGGTTGTGCTGGTTGGTGGCGGCTTCGGATTTATAGAGTTCGTCGATAACTGTGAGATCACGGTTGGCGAGGCTGCTCATGTAAGCCAGAATCTTGGCGAACTGATCCTCGCGAGAGGTGCCCTTGATAAGGCTGTTCGTAGCCATGGCTCCGGCATTGACGATGGGGCTGACGGGTCCGTCGCCCTCCATTTCGATCGCCATTACCGAGTTGAACGGCATGCCCGTGGCACCCACGCCGATGCTGTCGGCGATGAAATCGGGCCCCACGGCCTGCATGGCCTGCGCAAGCACGAAGGCTTTGGAAATGGATTCGATGCCGAAGACATAGTCGGCGTCGCCCGCCTTGTAGACTTTACCGTCAGTGGTCATCACGGCAATGCCAAACAACTCGGACGGAATGTTGGCGAGGAAAGGAATGTAGTTGGCGTTGGCGCCGCTTTTTTCAATCTGGAATTTGTCGTGAGCCTCGTAGAGCAACTTCCGGATGTCGGGTTTTGCGGCCATCATGGCCTTTTTATCGGCGGATTTTTCCTCCTTCATAGTGTAGCCGGCGCTCTGCGCTGATGCCATGTTCGCGAGCATGGCGGTTGAGAGAAACATTACTGCAAATAGGAATCTTTTCATGGTTTTTCGTTTTTTACATGGTTATGAATGCGGTCCATTGGATGCGCACATTCTGGCCGCGCGTTCCGTCGATATTCTTGCGGTTGCCGTAGAGCACCTCGATGCCGGTCTTGAAGAAGCGGTTGGGATACCACAGCAGGTTCACCGCTCCGTAGTTGGTTTGGTCGATGGTCTGGGGCGACATCCAGCTTTGGTTGTTGCGGACACTGATATTGCCCCAGCCGATGGTCGAACTCAATTTTTTGCCCCACCAGCGGTCGTAGAAGACCCACGCGTAGAGCTGTGTGGACATGCGCAGTGCCGTCCCCGCCTCGTTAGGCAGGGCGTCGTAGCCCAGACCGCTCAAATCCTCGCTGTAACGCGCGTAGCCCGTACCGAAGGAGAGTTGGAATTTAAGGGCGTCGCGGCCCCAGGTGCGGATATTGCCCGATAGGTTGAACGCCCCGCCGACAAGGCTCTTCGAACTGCCGTCGCCGATGCGGTAGACGATCGGATGCAGCAGGCCCGCGATGCGGACATGACTGTTGCCGCCGTCCCAGCTATAGGTGTAGCTGGCCGTAAAATCGGGATAGAGCGAGCGGGTGCTCCATTGCGTCTCGTCGGGGAAGGTGAGGTCGCTGCCGGGCTGTTCGAGCGATATGGCCAGCGTGCCGCGTTTTCCGAGCGGCTGGGTGAAGCGGGCCTGCACTTGGCGCGTCCATACATAGGCGTTGGGACCCCAGTAATCCACCAGATTGGGCCAGATGTCGCTGTCCATGAAGTTGGACCAGTACTGTCCGAATCCCCACTTGCCAAGGCTTATCCACGCGTGGCGGATGCGGGGGTTCGACGAGCCGTCGGGCCCGTAGAGGTCGAACTCGAGGATGGCGTTGAAATCATCCACGCCCTTCACCGGACCCGATGCCGAGAAGCTCAGCCTCGATTGGCGGATGCTGAACGTTGTGGCAGAGTTGTCGTAGGTGGGCGTGGTGATCGTCGAGGGCTGGAAGGCATAGCGGTTGCCTATGTCGCGGGTGTCGTACATAAGGTCGGCCTGCACATAACCGCCGATCTTGAGCTTGATGCCCCGGATATCGGTGATCACGATACCCATACGGTTGTTCTCGAGGTCGTTGCGCGAAAGAGCCTGATGCTCTTTCTTCTCGTGCTTATTTTTGTCTTTCTTCTCATCCGTATCCGTGTCCTGGGCATACACCGTGAAGACCGCGGATAACAGCATCGAAAGCAGTAGAATTTTTTTCATATGTTCTTATTTTTCGGGTTTCACATTGGCTGCGGCACGTTTACGCCGCTGGCGCGTGCTGATAATGAGCGGAGCGCTCAGGAAGATGATATTACCCAGCAGCACGAGTCCCACATACGTAAGCGGACTGCCTATGGGTAACTGCGAGGGCGGGAAAAACGACACCACGAACGCGAAGGCCACGGCCACGAAACCGATGCCGGCCACGGCCCACATGCCGGCCCGACCACCGGGGACCTTATAGGCGCGGGGCAGATCGGGCCTCGTGCGCCGCAGTCGGATGGCGGCGGCGTACATCAGCATATACATCACAAGGTAGAGCCCGATCGTGAGGGCGCTAAGCAGAAAGAACGCCACACTCACATCCTTGATGAAGAAATAGAGCGACGAGAGCACCGTGACGATGATGCCCTGCGTGACAAGAATATTGACCTGAATGCCGTTCTTATTCGTTTTTGCAAGGGTTTTCGGGAGCTGTCCTTCGCGCGCAGTCCATAGCAGGCCGCGGCTTGGGCCGGATATCCACGACATCACGCCGCCCAGCGCGCCGAATGCCACCAGAGCACCCATAACGTTGGTCATCCAACCCATATTGAAGGTGTCGAAGACGTTGCGGAACGTAACCATCAGTCCGTCCTGTATATTTATCTGGTCATAGGGGACGATCACAGCCACGGCCAGCGCTCCCAGCGTAAAGAGCACCAGCGAAATGACGGCGGCGAGCAATATGGCTACGGGAAACTGCCGCGCGGGATTTTTCATCTCCATAGCATGCACCGCATGTACTTCGACGCCGGCGAAAAGAAGCACGATACCCGCCAGAAATGCAATATTGCTCAACCCGGTAATATGCGGAAACAGCCGCGGATGGGCATGCCCGCCAATGTCGCTTATGAGCGTGGTTTCCGTGGCGGGTATACTCTCCAGCGCTATGGGATGACCGGCGATAATCCATACCGCGGCCATCACGATGATCACAACACCCGGCAGTACTGTCCCGATCAGGAATCCGCGGCTTGTAATTTTGGAAATGGTACTTGTACCGCGGAATGTAAGCAGAGTAGCCAGCCAATAAAGACCGATGGAGAAGATCCCGACGTAGGTGCCGTTTTGCGCCAGATCGGGACTACCGACCAGAAAGGCTATGGCCGCCGCCGCGAACGACAGCACCGTCGGATACCAAACCACATTTTGGACCCATTGCAGAAAAATAGCAGTAAAGCCAAGATGCTCGTTGAAAGCCTCCTTGACCCATGTATATACGCCGCCGCCCTTGTCGGCGAAAGCGCTCCCCAACTCGGCGCTCACAAAGGCGGCGGGGATCAGGAAAAGGAAGGTGGCAAAGAAGATGTAAAAGAACATCGTCAGCTCTTCCTTGCCCATCATCGGCAGCCCGCGAAGGCTTATGATCGCCGCGGCGGTCATAAGCGCAAGCCCCCATGTGCTTATATATTTAGATTTTGCCATAATCGGGTTCTGTTAATGATGGAACCCCCCGGCTTCGGCCTCGGTAAGGCTTTTTTCGGGGTGGGTTTTGCGAAGGGCGGATATGCAGCGGCGGATATCGTCGACCAGCAGCCGGGCCATGTCGTGCGAGAAGCCGTGGCGGATCACCACGCGCTGGATGACCATATCCTGCGCATCGGCGGGCAGCGAGTAGGAAGCGATTTGCCAACCGCGGGCGCGGAGTTTGTCCGACAGGTCGTAGAGCGAGAAGCCGGGGTCGATGCCCTTTTTGAGCATCCATGCCGCGCCGGGCAGGGCCGAGCGGCCGTCGTACAAGAGGTCGAATAGTTCCATTTTTGCCACCTCGGCGGCGATGAAGATGCCGTGGTCGAGGCACGCCTGCTGGATGCGGCGGTAGCCCTCGAAGCCGTTGCGCAGCAGGTTGTAGTATTGGGCGATGATCTGTCCGCCCGGGCGCGAAAAGTTCAGCGCGAAAGTGGGCATATTGCCGCCCAGATAATTTACATTGAAAATAAGCTTCTCGGGCAGGTCCTCTTTCGTACGCCACACGACCCAGCCCACGCCCAGCGGCGAAAGGCCGAACTTATGGCCCGAAGCGTTGATCGATTTGACCCGCGGCAGGCAGAAATCCCATTTGATATCGGGCTGCAGGAACGGGGCGATGAATCCGCCGCTGGCAGCATCGACATGGATCGGAATATCGAGGCCCGTCTCTTTCTGCAATTTGTCGAGCGCGTCGCTGATGCCCTTCACGTCCTCGTAATCGAGCGTGAATGTCACGCCGAATGTGGGCACCACGCCGATCGTGTTCTCATCGACACGCTTTAACATCTCCTCGGGGGTCATCAGCAGGCGGCCGTGCTCCATGGGGATCTGGCGCAGCTCGACGTCGAAGTAGCGGGCGAACTTCTCCCAGCACACCTGCACGGGGCCCGTAACGAGGTTCGGTTTGTCGCAGGGCTTGCCCGCAGCCTTCATTCTTTCGCGCCAGCGCCACTTGAGCGCCAGGCCGCCCAGCATGCACGCCTCGCTCGATCCGGTGGTCGAACAGCCGATGGTCGTTTCGCCCTCGGGCGAGTGCCAAAGATGTGCAAGAATATGCACGCAGCGGTTCTCGATCTCGGCCGTCTGCTGGTACTCGTCCTTGTCGATCATGTTCTTGTTCAGGCAGGCGTCCATGATGGCATGGATATGAGGGTCGGCGTAGGTTCCGCAGAACGTGGCCAGATTCTGTTTGGCGTTGCCGTCAAGCAGCAGTTCGTCGAGGATCAGATCGGCGACCGTGGCCGCGTCGTTGACTCCGTCGGGCATCTCGTACTTGGGGATGCCGACTTCAGAGATGGGGAGCGAATAGGAATCGGACAACACCCCTTCGTTTTTTTTGTTCATTAGATGTAGTGCCATAATAAGATAGGTTTTGTGCCGCATCTTACCGGATCGCCCGAACGAACATTGGACCAGACAGAGGTAGTGCGGCTGGTTAACGAATATGTTTGCCTATCAGTGAAAAACGGTGTAACGCCGTCGGAATTCATCGGCGGTACAGTCATCAGATCAAAGACAGACTCGCCATGTTTGTTTGGGGTCTAAATACAATTCTATTGCCATAATATGGCTTCAGGAGACGTTGAAACGCTGTTTTTGCAATAAACGACTGGTATAAAAAACATTGGCTTTTTAATTTTTTCCAGGCGGATGTCGACAAAAAAAAGCCCGGCCATGATTTCTCATGGTCGGGCCTCGCAATAATTCCAGATATAGAAATAAATATTATCTTTGTATATGGAAGCACCTCCGAAACGTAAGTTTTCGAGGTGCTTTTTTGGGCTGTTGTCGCGGGGTTGACGAAAATTATAAAAAAACGCTAATAATCTAATATCCAGATTATTAGCGTTTTACAAAGAGGTCTGAAGCGCATGGTCGATGTAACATCGTTAAAAATCGTTTAACATCGGAAGTGTCTAAAGATAAGTAATTAGCAAGGTTTTCAACTTCATTTGGCTTCGACAAAAACCGTTTGATATGAATAAAAATGAGGCGTAAAAAAAATAATTTACGCCTTAACTATTGATTTTTGACAACCACTCCATTATTGTTTAATAAAATATACAATTATGGAATACACAATTAGATTTCGATTGGATGTTAAGAACAACATTTATGTATCGAAGAAAGCGGCTAACACTGAGCCCTATTATCAAATCAGTGCAATAATAAGAATCAATCGCTGTAAGGAAATTCATTACTTCACAGGGTATTCTGCTCAAAAGACAGCATGGTTCGGGAACCGCGATGACGCAAATCGTGGCGACGGCAATCGTTCGGTTGGAATTCATAAAAATTGCACAGCCAAACAGCGAACCCGAATAGTGATGTATTCAGAGGTAAATCAAACTTTGGATCTGATTTGTGCCACATTGCTGACCTTATCCAATAAAGCAGAGGATATGGCCAAAGAGGAGTTGGTGGAGGCTTTGAATAAAGCAATTGGTAAAGCTGAGGTTGTAACAAAATCGGAGAAGACAGAGGCAAAAGAGATTGCAGCAGAGCCCAACAATACTTTTTGGACATTGGCAGATCTGTTCTGCAAAGATACAATGGTTTCTCCCGGTAGATGCAAATCTCGAATAAATGCAATGAACCACTTGCGTTGTTTTGAAGCCGTGCATAAAATGAAAATCACCTTCGCGGAGTGTAATGCCAAGCTCCTAACAGAGTTTCAACACTACCTCACCCAAGACGAAGGACAGTTCAACAAAGGCAGGAGTTCTGTATGCAGTGCTCGAAAGAAAAATCGCAATACAGTATCAAAAATTATGACAGTTACCAAGCACTTCTTCAGATGGTGCCGCCGCCGATATGGTGTAACTGAATATGGCAATATCGCAGACTACCAAGTCCCGACAGCCATGTATGGAGACCCCATCACCCTGAACCAAGATGAAAAAAGACAGTTATTCAACACAGAGCTTGATGATGCAGAGTTGGAATATACTCGTGATTTGTTTTACTTTCAATGTTCGATAGGGGCTCGCGTGTCTGATTTTTTCAAACTCAAATATGAGAATCTGAGAGATGAAGACGGTGTGAAGAGCATCCATTATCTGCCCAAAAAGACACAAGATGTAACGGCCATTACCTGCCGCATCCCTCTTTCCCCGGTAGCGATTCAAATTGTAGAAAAGTACAAGCCAACAGAAGCAACACCAAAAACGCCCTTGTTCAATTTTCCTCGTTATGTACAAACCTACAACGATAATTTGAAAAAAATCTTCAAGGCGGCAAAGCTCGACCGGATTGTTACCACCTGCAATGCACACGGAGAAACGGAATTTAAACCCTTGTACGAACTTGCCAAGAGTAAATTTGCACGTTCCTGCTTCATTGATATCTTAGTTGGTCAGGGCGTTCCTGATAATATCATTACCACGATGAGTGGGCACACAGCAGGTTCTAAAGCTTTCCATCGATACCACAATTCGATGAAAGAAGAGCAACAGAACAAGGCTGTGATGTTGTTGGATTAGAAGGAGTGGCTGTGATTAAAAAATAAGCGAGTGGGGCTCAAATTCCACTCGCTTTATTATGGCTCTCTTTTTAGAATAAAAGCATTAGATTACAGATTTTCTACTTGCATAATATTTTAAGGATTTACCGGATCCCCGACCTTGCCCGCTTTATCAATATAAAAAACAGTATCATTTATCATAACAGACCCCTTGCCGTTTTCGAATGGAGCTGCACCATCATATTCAAAAGGAATTACAGTGTTGCCTATTTTATCAATAAATCCCCACTTATCACCTTTGCAAACAGGGGCCAACCCTTCTGAAAAGCCCGGGTACCTCACATCGCCAAAAAATTTTATATCATCGTATTGAAGAGGGACAACCACCGCCCCTTTCTTGTCAATAAATCCCCATTTATTCTCTCTACAAACAGCAGCCAACCCTTCTGAGAAGTGCAGCCCCTGCTCATATTGATACGGGACTACAACATTAGCTTCTTTGTCTACATATCCAAGCAATCCTTTATGCGCAACCATCGCCAACCCTTCTACAAAAGGATAGATAGCCCACTCTTCATTACTATTTGGAATCCAACGCCCAAATCCCGTTACAGGCAATATCACCCACGTTCCGTCGTGGTTAATTAGGCCACAGCCCCCAATTTCCCTTTCGCTCCACTTAGCCCATTCGCATTTTAGATGAGATGGGGCTAATGATGATTTAGAGAAGTTCCCACTTCCGTTAAAAGCTATTGTTTTACGGCGTTTAACATATTCATAATGCACATCTTCTGCCTTGAGCAAAAGACCTGCTTTATTATTAGACACCCATTCTATATCAACACACTTCGCGCTTTTATATTCTAAATATTCATTGCTTGTCTCTTTTAAACTATCCTTCGACACACATATAAAATATGGATTTTCATATCCAATATAACCCTTCTCTGTTGTACTCCCACCCAAATAAATACTTGTGGATGATTCAGCTAATGCGTAAATTTTTTCACCCTTGCTCTGCGACCTATAGGTCAAAAGCAAATTAGCTTTATTGTCAAATAAAAACATAGGCATATCTGATGATGCTATTTCCTCTGACAATTCATTTACCCGACCTGCACCTGAATACCATTGTACATAATGCTTTTGTCTATATTCAGCATCATTTATACACCAAAATCCATTGTATTTTGAAGCCACAATTTTCCATCCATTGTCAATAGGCAACCCCATATAATATTTTGCACCCCCTGAAACCCCGTCAAATATGACCGCAAAATGATGGTCTGTACTTGAATAGTCATCATCCCTAAATGTTCCTCCCCCTATAACCATATTGTTTCCCATAATAGTTACACGCTGACCTGGAAGCGTGTAGTAATTTGTTCTAATTTTTGTATCAAAGTTTATCCGGCATTTCAATAATAAATCTCCATTTGATAAGCGAACTGTTTCTTCGGGAACAAATTTACATGAAGACTCCTGCCCGTTATTCATTATGTATTTTATTTTTTGATTGTCGCCCAACACAACCCGTCCTTTACCTCCTGCTGTTTTTATCATTTTATCCACGAGGTCAATTACTTTATGTTCTGTCGAACCTATTCTTAAAACATCTTTTTTTGAGTGCGCATTGAATAAAAACGCAGCAATATTAGGCACTTGACTATATATTTGATGTGTATATACCGCCCCCTCAATACGCTCCTCTAAATCATCGCCTCGACCAAATCGAGATGACTGAACCAACCCTGTCTCTTTAGCAATTAAGCGTCTATCTATTTTATTCTCTTCTGCCCATTTTTCAAGCTCTGAAGGGCTATACCTTTCAAATACAGTAAACATCACCTCTTGCATATGTGTTTTTTGCGATTCAGTCAATATATCATCTTTAATATATCGAACTGCGCCTTGGTCTTTAAGCCAATTATCATATGAAGATATTAAAGATCTTAAATGGCTCTTGGTAAATTGTGGGATTACACTATCTAAAATATATTCTCTTATATCTTTCTGAGATTTTTTATATAGAGCCTCATCATATTCTTGAATGGTTTGTAGAGTTCCATTCTGAAATAGTATTTTACACTCGTCATCCACAACAACCCTTGCCAATCCATGATTGAAAATTGGTGTGTTTTTTAATTGAGGTTTTATGATAATCTCTCCTGTCGTTTTTGCAAATCCATATTTTAAATCTTTCATTACAATAACTAATGGATCGCTATCCATTATTGAATCATATTCTATGTTGATCAATAGCTTCCCTGAACTATTCATCACACCATAAAGTCCTTCTTTACAAACTTTATATACATCAGGAGTCAGTTGCTCCGGTTTTTTTGAGAATGTAGGTTGTACAACCACATCCCCCGTAGCATTAAGTGTTCCCCACAGATCATCAGCCATCGCCATAGAAACACCATTGTTATCTAAATCAGTAATTTCATCATATTGAGGACGTACAAGATATGTTCCATCAAAGTCAATTAGTCCCCATTTGCTTTGAATCTTTACCTTCGTAAGGCTTTTTGTAAATACACACACCTCATCAAATATGGGTTGTATTTTAAACTTCCCCTTGCTATCCACAAACCCATATTTACCATTCTTCACCATTGGTGTAAGATCATACATGGTCTCTTTTTTTAATGACTTAAGGTCGGGAATCTGTGCAAAAATAGGTGCGCGAAACAAAACCACAACACACACAAACAAAAACAAATTTTTTTTCATAGCAATTAACCAAGCCACTCAGCCCATGGCACTAATATGTAAAATGAAAGATGCAGGACTGAAGATAGCCTACCAAGAAATGCAGGCTCTGACAAAGCCCTTAAGTATTGATAATAGCCACAACAGCCCTGCATCAGAGATTTGATGCAGAGAGAAGTGTCTATTTCCTACTTAAATAAAAAATTGAACTGTCAGATTCGCATTTCGAAAATAGACTATTACACCTTTCGTGTAAAATGTCTGCTACCTTTAGCGTAGCGGTACAAATATACAGAAAATATTAAAGATTAGGTGTTTTGCTTCTCTCTTTTTAGGCTGTTGTGTAGCACAAAGGTATTTCAGATATTCTTGAAAATCAATATTGATTATCAATCATTTTATCCATTTCTTGGGATGCTCTTTTCAAAACAACAAAGAGTGAAAGCCTTAAAACACCTGAATTAGATTCTCCCACCTAAAACTTCTCCAACCGCCACATTCAATATCAAAGTAGGCCGTGGTTTTAAAGCATTCTCTGCTACAACCTGTCCCTGTTGTATGGTCTGCTATCACTTGGTGGTTCAAAGTGCCATATGCTATTCTAACAGAGCCATCCTTTTTCACATAGGCAAACTTGCATACACCTTCAAATAGTTTTGCTTTGAGGGTTTCAATCATCATTGCCTTTACCAAGCCGATTTCGAGGCTGTCAGTACGCTGGCCGACAACTTGTACTCGTTTCATGGTTTGGGCATTTACTATCGCCACATCCGATGTAATAGGAATTAATACAGTATTCATATTTTTTGATTTCGATTAATACCACTTGGAAGGTTTGTTCCAACCCATCAATTCATAAAGAGTTTCAAGAGCATGAATTCGTGAACGGCAAGAACAAACCTTGCTACCATTGCTCTCCCACACACCCCAACCTGAACCGCTACGATGTATCTGATATTTTTTACTTGCCTGCATTATTAATGTTTTATCTTTAATTTCAAGAGTAAAATTAATGATAAAATACTAATTATCCAAATTATTTTAATGGTTTTTTATTAATAATTTGAATTGTTTTAATGTTTTATTACTTTTGCTTCAAATAAAAATGAATATGGAACTAAAGATAAAAGAAATATGCAAGGAGAAAGGGATTACCTTGACTGAGATTGCAAAACGATTGAATATAAGCAATGTGAATTTAAGTAATTCGCTGAATGGGAACCCCACCTTAGGGAGATTGAAAGAAGTTGCTGATATTCTTGAAGTAGAGGTATGGCAGTTGTTTAAACGCAAAGAAGATATTCAGGGTGTTATACAGTACAATGGGTACGTATATACCATTGATTCTTATGAATCACTCCTAAAACTTGCAGATAAAATTAGAAGCAATGATCACTGATTTTTGAGATAAAATTTCTATAGATATGGACAACAATAAGATTATTGAATCAATCAACAAAACAGGATTCCCGCTCGAAAACGAGGTTCGCAATATACTCCGAAAACACGGTTGGGGCGTTATTAATAATAGATACTATATAGACGATAATAGTGGGACAGAGAGAGAAATAGACTTAGTTGCTTATAAAGTATACTCTGATGATATTGAAAAAATAGCCTATTATACAACACTAATCATTAGTTGCAAAAAAAGTGATGCGAGTTTTTGGGCTTTTTTGTGTCACAATATTCCTGAAGATGATCCAAATATCAATCGCTATCCCTTTTGTTGCATAACAACAGATAGAAGAATACAATGTATGTGTGATTTGAAGGGACAAGATATCATTGATTCGCTGAAAACTCTAAAAAGCACAAAAGGGGTATTTGAACATGATAAACTCGTTTTTGCATTCCAACAAATCAATAAAACTCATTACAAAGCCGAAGATGACAAAAATATTTACAACTCCATCATAACTTTAATAAAAGCACAAGAGGCAGAAAAAAGAGTCAAAGAGAGTGTGGATACAATATGGGGGTATAAATTGTTTTATAACTTTAATCTTATTTCCATTTTTGATGGAGATATGATAAGCATAAACTATGAAGATGGTAAAGATGCATATATTGAGAATTTAAACGAAATAAAATATATAAATCGTCATATTATAAACAGGAGTGATTCTTTCCATAGAATTCATTTTATAAATAAGTCCTCTTTTGAAAAAATACTTAAAACTGATTATTATAATTTGTGGAAAGAGAACTGCAAAAGATGGCCTTGTTTGATTTCTGAGTTTTATACTGATATATTTGAAACGCCCAAAAAGGTCAATGTTTTGTGGGATGAATTTATATCGAATATTATTCCGAGTATTAATATATCTTTAACCAATGAAAAATACAAGAATGCAGGGTTTGATTTTCAAGAAATAACATCGGTGTGGTGTAGCTATGATAAGAATAATAAAATTCTTGAACTACACATAAACGCAGACAGCAACGAAGCATTGGGCTATCTAAATCAGGCTACAAGTTATGGATATAAGAGAACTAAAAAATTCCTTAAAGACTACTATCGTTATGATGGAGTTTTTAAGTTCGAGGATGAATTGCCGTTTTAATTAATGAGCAAGCTAATAACCACCTATAATTGCAAACTACCCGTTGTCAAAAATCGCCGTGTCAAGTATCAAATGACTTTATGCACGCTAAAAAGGAACTACTTGATTTCTGCTTTAAAAAGATATAAGGGATATTCGAGGTGATACTCTAAATATCCCTTATCTCGTATTTCGGTCAACATCTTGCCAAGGGCATTTTGCCCCACCAACTCGATATTGCAGTGTGTTCGGATAGATTGCTTCACATAGTCCTTCAGATTTTCTGCTGTGGCTATTTCAACCTTTCTTTTTGCGTCTATTATAACCTGGTTTTCTTTCGACCGGGGTTTCTTCAGCGATGAATCGTGAGCTTCATACTCTTTTTCTTTCTGAGTAATAAATTTGTTTACATCGCTCTTAATTTTTGACATCAGATACTTCTTGCGAATATCTTGAGCACCCCACCTCGAAACATTGTTGGAGTTGTTTTGCGAAGAGGTGTCTTCAACAAGTATCTTGCCTTTGGTTTTGTTCAGTAATTTTCTGAAATTCGGGTTCTGTTGGTATTTCAGATTGATGATGTACTTCATTACCTCGACATCGAAATACTCATCGTGCCAATTCTGATGTTGAAGCGGTTTATATTCCGCTTTATTGACGAATATCTTCTTACACCACATCGAATTATCATAGTCCAATATCTCACGCTGAAGTTGTGGGTGGCCTGAGAATCGCAGAGCAATAAACAAATGCTCCGAGGTTTTGCAGTACTCACCATTCGCTTCAACAGCAAATGCAGTTGACATATTCGAGAATTCACCCCACTTCTCATTTACCTCACAGAAAGTGATAATGTCGTTGGGTTTGTATATCTCTGTGCGACCATAGACTATTTCATAAGGGTCATTGCCCGAAATCAACAGATCCGGTGGAGTGAAAAGAGTGCGAATTGGAACATTCAGCACCTGTGCCATTTTCTGAACCTTATCCCACGAAAGATTTCTACCGGACACAATGTTGTAGCAATGCTCACGGGTAACGCCAATCATCTTCGCAAATTCTGAAACGGGGATTTGTCGTTGCGCCAAAATATCCCGAACTCTTAATTCTTCCATAGTGTTATAATATATATTACAAGATAAGAATTATTTGGATAAGGTGCTATTCTATTAAACAGACACAAAAGCAAGCAACAACACAATTTCCATCAACCACCCCCTTAATCGACTTTTGAGATCCTTGCTCCCCGGTAGCTGCAATCGTTCTAACATTGCACGATATGGTTTCATCACTTGGCTAATATGAGTGTTAGGAGAACTAAACGACCGCATTCTTGCCTCGACTTTTGCCAAGTCATAATTGTTATCTGCTAATACAAGAGCTGCAATATAATCGCCTTTAGAACTTCCTGGCCGAATAGTCTCATCTGCCGAAAGTACATGGTCAAGGAATTCCCATATGGGATTACAATCTGTATTGAGCACACTATCGATATGGGTGTCCGAGATATGCAGACTTTGGCGGATCTGCTCCAAAGAATTCAAGTTGAGTTCAAATCTCACTTTGCCTGTAAAATATTCTAATACTCTCTCCTCGTCTTTCAAGCAATCCAAAAAGGGTTTATTACGCCCTAATCGAATCTCTTTGCCCTTATCATAAACCGTCAGTCTTCTTTTCAGAGCCTTTGTCTGCACATTCTTTTCTATGACGAAGTTGTTGTTGATTTTGCGTGTGAGATATTTGTTAAAGTTACTCACATTAATTTTCAATGTGTTGGTCAATTCGGCACAATCAGGATAATCTATATCTTGGCAAACATCTATTTTCACTATCTCTCCATCATAAAGAACACCGTCTATATCTAAACGACATATCCCAAGCTCATTGATATTTTGCAACGCTTCTCTTATGGTATCAATGGTGATTAACTTGGGATAATTGTCTTTGAGAATCTTGCCTGTAAACTCTATTACCAATTCATTCTCCGCGTAATCTAATTCTATATATAGATAATAGGGGTTTAACAATGTATATTTTTGATCTAAAATAGTATGCTCTTTTATATTGCTTTCAAATTCTATTTCATTGACAATCTGTATATTTTTTAAAGATGAAATAATTTTAATTTTATCTAATTTTAACACTTTTTTTAATTCATTTATCTTTTATTTTTAGGTGGCAAACTCCTTCGAAAACTAAAAACTCAACCTTGACAAGTGGTTAATCATCATCACTCGCTCCGATTAGATCATTCATTGTCGTGTGGTCTTCTTTTGGTTTGTTTGGGATGGTTTTCCAATAGTCAAACATAGCCTGCGATATGTGAATTTTGTGGGCTGTGCTTTTAGGCTTTTTGCTTGAATTGCTAATTTTTGCTTTGGTTTCATCCGATAATTCTCTAAATTCTCTTTTTCTGTTTTCCATAATTTATGTTGTTTTCATATAAATAGTAGGAAGAATAGAAAAATAGTCAAGAGTAGTAAAAATATTTTTAGTTGCCCCGTGCTCACAACATTCACGGACAGTATAGTCCCGTTGTTTAATACGCCTACTATTTGGAGGGTTGTTTTAAGGGTGCTTACCGTGCGAGGTGTTGCTTCGCAAGACCTTACCCAAATATTTCTACAACAGATTATTTTAGCTGTTTATATTGCCAACGTGGGAAGAAAATTAAAATAAGTCTTGACTTTTTGTTTGCCAAGGCTATGTTTTAAATAAAAATTATGAATTATGATGTAAACAGGATTTTTGAAGATGCAGCAATCAAGCAAATCACCGCAGAATTGTCGAAGACTATCGACAGTAAATTGGAGCAAATACAAGAGCTTCAGTTCAGCCCATACATCACCGGAATTGATGGACTTGCCAAGTATCTTGGGATAGGGCTAACACTTGCACAGGTGATGAAAAACAGCAAAGAGATTCCCTACTCTCAGCGAGGGCGACAGATATGGTTTAAGAAATCGGATGTGGAGAAATTTATAACCAAGAACAAGGCTTGATGATTTGCCGGAGCAATATGGTTTTTGTACCTTTGTTACACGTTCATTGGAGTAGTTATCAGGCGTAAAAAACGGCGTAAAAAAAGTAAAACCCCTCTACACGTTGTGCAGAAGGGTTCTTTGAGGTCTGAAGCGGATTCGAACCGCTGTACAAGGTTTTGCAGACCTTTGCCTAGCCACTCGGCCATCAGACCATTTTTTGTTTCCTTTCGAGACGTTTCGCCCAACACAAAACCAAGGAACGAACTCTCTCCGGGAGTGCAAATATACAAACAATTCCAAAATTTGCAAAACTTCGTGGGCACTTTGCGTTATTTACCAAATTTATTTATCTTTACGTGACTCTAAACGACATTTCGCACCAGATGACCATCGAAGATATCGCACTGCAGATGACGCCGGGAATAGGCGTGAAGGGAGCGGTGCATCTGCTCTCGGTCTTCGGCGATGCGCGGAGTGTGTTCGGCGCCACGGCAGCGGAGCTCGAAACCGAAGCCCGGCTGCGGCCCGACGTAGCAAAGCAAATTGCGGGCCGCAAGGCCTTCGCCGCCGCGGAAAAAGAGCTGGAGCACTGCCGCCGCAAAGGCATTGCGGCCATAGCGTCGACCGACCCCGAATACCCGCCCCTGCTGCGCGAAATTCCCGACTACCCACACATATTATATATACAAGGTGCCGTCGAGGCGCTGTCGGCGCGCACCCTCTCGATCGTGGGCACGCGCGACAATACCGCCTACGGAGAGCTTATGTGCAACCGGCTGGTCGAGGGCCTGTCGGAGCGCGTGGGAGGGTTTTGCGTCGTGAGCGGTCTTGCGTTCGGGATCGACGCGGCGGCCCACAGGGCGGCTCTGGTTTATGGCGTTCCGACAGTCGCCGTGCTGGCCAACACGCTGCCGGGAGTGATGCCGGCGCAACATTCGAAAATGGCCGACGACATGCTCGCTCGCGGCGGGGCGCTGGTCACAGAACTCCATTCGCAGACGCGTCAAAACGGCACGGCATATATTGCCCGCAACCGCATCATCGCGGGGTTGAGCGCAGGGTGTCTGGTCGTGGAGTCACCCGACAGCGGGGGTTCGCTCTCGACGGCGGACTTTGCGAACGGCTATTTCAGGACCGTGATGGCTGTTCCGGGACGCGCCACCGACCGGGCTTCGTCGGGATGCAACAATCTGATACGCAACCACAAGGCCCAGTTAATCATGACGGCCGAAGATATCATTCGCGAGCTGATGTGGGACACGGGCCGCGACCCGGCACTGCCCCGCAAAAGAGCCGCAGCACCCGAGCTGACGCACGAGGAGGAGGCTTTGATGAGTTGTTTCCGCAGCGGCGATCCGCTGACGGTCGAGGAGTTGGCCGAGGCCGGCGGACTCGATGCCGGCGCGCTGGCCGTGCTGTTGGTGGGGCTCGAGATCGCGGGCGCCGTGCGGCAACTGCCCGGGAACAGATATATGAAGTTATTATGAAACTGACAGATACGCACGCACATATTTACGAACCGGAGTTCGACGGCGACCGCGAGGAGGTTCTGGCCCGCGCCGGGGCCGAGGGAGTCGGCAGGATACTGCTGCCGGCCATAGATTCCGGGAGTCACGAGCGGCTGTTAGATCTGTGTCGCAAGCATCCGGAGTTTTGCATCCCGATGATGGGGCTCCACCCCACGTCGGTCAACGAGAATCCCCGCTGGCGCGAGGAACTCGCGGCGGTGGATGCTTATTTGCAGCGTCCGCCCGAGGGGATCGGAAGCTTTTGCGCCGTGGGCGAGATCGGGCTCGATTTTTACTGGAGTAAGGATTTTATGGCCGAGCAGACCGAGGCGTTCGTCGTGCAGCTGGAGATGGCTGCGCATTACGGACTGCCGGTGGTTATCCATACGCGCGACGCCTGGGAGGCTATGAAAGAGGCGGTTAAGATCCAGGCGCAGGAGCTTGCAGAAAAGGGACTCGCGAAGATGAGGGGTGTTTTTCATGCCTTTTCGGGCGATGCATCCGATTATCGTACGCTGCGCGAGTATGGTGATTTTGCGTTCGGGATCGGCGGCGTGGTGACATTCAAAAAGAGCCCGCTGGCGGAAGTTGTCCGCGAGATGGACCTGCGCGAGATCGTGCTCGAAACAGATTGTCCGTATCTGACTCCGGCGCCGCACCGCGGCAAGCGTAACGAGCCGGCTTACACGCGTTTGATATGCGAAAAAGTTGCTGAATTGAAGGGACTTGCACCCGAAGAGGTTGCGGCAGCCACGACGGCTAACGCGGAGCGGATTTTTGGGTTGGGCGGCTGCGAATAATAATCGGGCAGCTTGTGCGGCGAACCTATAAAGGTGCCATGGTTGTGTGGTCTTCGGCCGGCAAAGCAGGCCGGCAGGCAGCAGCTCCGCCCTGCCAACGTTTTCGACAAGCGAGAGCAGAGCGAGCTTGCTCGCTTTGCCGGGCGCAGAAAACGTGGGCAAAGCCAAAGCCCGCTCTCTGCTGCGCGACGGGCATGCCCCCGCGAGCTGCGGCCCGAAAATCGAAAACAAACGACGAGATACGTAAAACGACTCTCGCCGCCGAAACACCGAAGCACCGAAGGGCCGAAGAAGAAATGCCCCCCGACAGAACGGGGCCTCGGAACAGAAAAACGAATAAAAAACAAAATAGAATGAGATCCTCAATCCTGATCATCTACACCGGCGGCACGATCGGCATGAAGAACGACGCCGAAACCGGTGCCCTCGTGCCGTTCGACTTCAGCGCTATATACGATGAGTTTCCCTCGTTGAAGCGTCTCAACGTCGACATCGAGGTCTTCACGCTCTCGCCCGTGATCGACTCGTCGAACGTCTCGCCCGAAAACTGGGTGGAGCTTGCCGGGATCATCCGCGACAACTACGCCAGGTACGACGGCTTTGTGGTTCTGCACGGCACCGACACCATGTCGTATACCGCTTCGGCGATGAGTTTCATGCTCGAAAACCTGGGAAAACCCGTGGTTTTCACCGGCAGCCAGATCCCCATCGGCATCCTGCGCACCGACGGCCGTGAGAACCTTATCACGGCTATCGAGATCGCCGGAGCGAAGTGCGGCGGAGAGCCCGAAGTCCCCGAGGTCTCGCTCTATTTCCAGAATCGTCTGTTCCGCGCCAACCGCACCACCAAGCGCAGCGCCGAGGAGTTGAGCGCCTTCCGGTCGTACAACTACCCGCCGCTTGCCGAGGTCGGCGTGAGCATCGTCTACAACCACGCGGCGATCCTGCGGCCCGCCGCATATTCGCCCGAGCTGCGCATCGCCACACACCTGGCCGACGGCGTGGCGATCGTGAAGCTTTTCCCGGGGCTGGGCGAGGATATCCTGCGCGCGATGCTCTCGGCCAAAGGACTGCGGGCCGTGGTGCTGGAGACCTACGGCTCGGGCAACGCCCCCACCAGCGAGTGGTTCATCCGCGTGCTGGAAGAGGCTATCGCCCGCGGGGTCGTCATCCTCAACGTCACACAGTGCCGCGGAGGCCAGGTGTCGATGGAACTCTACGAAACGGGGCTGCGGCTGCAGAAGATCGGCGTCCTCTGCGGTCACGACATGACAACCGAGGCCGCCGTCGCAAAGCTGATGTATGTGCTGGGCAAGGGCCTTCCGGCCGCCGAAACCCTCGACCTGCTGCGGCGACCTCTGCGCGGAGAGTTTTCGGAGTAGGCATCCGCCTGCACAGCGCGAAAAACCTGCAGGCGCCACAAAACACACTCCGGTCTGCATCACAAAACACAAAGACGACGGCTTTCATGCGAAAGCCGTCGTCTTGTTGTAATGGGAGGCTTAATAGCCAAATGGGGAAAATCCGGAATTTTACGCATCTCTTTGCGAGGAGGTCCGCAGGACCGGCGTGGCGATCTGATGAGATGCAAAACCGTGGAAGCAATCAGGTTGCCGCGCTCGTTAACACTCGCCCGCAATGACACACCAAAAATAAAAAGGCGCCGCTTTGAGCATTTCGGCATCTCGGTGTTTCGGCATCATTGCCTCAAAACCCGAACTCCAGCTGCCCCAGCTCATGGTTGAACGTCAGCCGGTGATGCGGCGTGAGTCCGTGTTCGCGGATCGCAAGGCGGTGTTCGCGCGTGGGATAGCCCATGTTGCGGGCCCAGCCGTACTGGGGAAATTCTTCGGCGATGCGGAGCATATATTCGTCGCGGTGGGTTTTGGCAAGCACCGACGCCGCGGCGATGTCGGCGTATTTGCCGTCGCCTTTTATGACGCAGCAATAGGGGATTTCGAGCCGCGTGCGGAAACGGTTGCCGTCGATGGCCAGAAATCGGGGCGCGGGGTCGAGCCGCGCCGCCGCGAGCGACATGCCCTCGAATGAAGCGTTCAGGATGTTGATCTCGTCGATGCGCGCAGCCGAAACCGCCTCGACGGCCCATGCCATGGCCTCGCGCTCGATTATCGTACGCAGCTTGTCGCGGTTGCGGGCCGTCATCTGTTTGGAGTCGTTGAGCAGAGGGTCGTGGAAGTCGGGCGGCAACATCACGGCGGCGGCAAAGACCGGCCCCGCGAGACATCCGCGCCCCGCCTCGTCACACCCCGCTTCGGGCAATTCGTATTGATAGCGGTTTTTGAGCATAGCAGAACAAAGTTAACACATTTTTAGGCGCGGCACACATTTTTCGCTATTTTTGCGATACCACAAAATTTAACCCAGTCCCGGAACATGGATATCGCACGTCAACAACCCTCATTCGCATTTATCGTTCTGCTCGCGCTGGCCGTTGCGACGCCGTTCGCACTGGCGGACGCCGCGACGCCGGCACCGGCGATACACGATATACACCAGGGAATCCCTTCGCTGGGCGATATGATCCTGTGGTTTCAGTGGCAATATCCGCTGCTGGGGCGCATCGCCGCAGGGGTATTGGTGCTGCTGACAGGCCTCTGTGTGGGACTGATGACCATCCGCCAGAAGCTCTATCCGATAAAAAGCAGCCTCGCGATATCGCTCTACGGCATGGCCGTGTGTGGATTTATCAGCGGAGGCATCGGCGGAAACGACTATCTGGTGGGACTCACAGCGTCGCTGCTGCTGGCCATGGCCATTAAGAACTACAGCCAGTCGTTCAACAACGAATACTGCTTTGAGAGGGTGTTCCGGGCGTCGTTTTGGTTGGGACTTCTGCCGCTGGTCTACACCCCGGCGCTGCTGCTGGTCTCGGGACTGCTGCTGGCGGCGATATTGTTCAAACGCACGCTTCGCGAGGTCACGGTGGCAATCATCGGGCTGGTGCTGCCGGCGCTCGTCGTCTGTTATATAAACTGGGGCGCCGGAGGCGGATTCGCCGAGCCGATCGCCTCGCTCGTGGGGTCATTCGAGGCCCACGCGCCGTTCGAGTTCCTGCTCGGACTTCCGCTCACGAGGATCATCCTGCTGGGGGCGCTTATCCTGATGGACATTCTCGCCGTGCTGCTGTTCATATCGAACCGCTACGCCGTGGGAACACAGCCGCGGTACATTGTCATATTTAATATATGTATGCTCGCATTGACCGTCGTATCGCTGGTCAGCCCTGCCGCCAGCTACGGAGTTTTCGCCATGATAGCCGTGCCCTCGGCCGCTATCCTGCCCGTGCTGTTCATCCGCATAAACAAAACCATAGCGCTTACGCTCTACGTCCTTTTCTTCGCAACAGCAGCTGTCTATTTGCTATTACAATAAATTATTCGGCTCATTTTTATGACAAAATAGCCTAATTTGCCCCTTTTTGACAAGTATTTGTATTTTTTATTGTACCAAGCTAAACAAATAATTGTATATTTGACCGAAGTAATAAAATGCCGCCACATTTTATCAACAAAACTTAAATTACAATTATTATGAAAAACACATTCTCTGCAACGGCTCATCAGCCAATGGTAGTGAAGTATTCGGATCCGCATCACAATGGAATCCAGTCGATGGTCCTTTCTCGCTATGCGATCGGCTACATCCTCCGCGGAACAATGTATGTGTACGAGGGTGATAAGTGTCAGGTTTTGTCGCGTGGGGAGGTATTCTATCTCGGTATCGGACACCACTACGTGGAGACCATTCCCGAATCCGGACAGGCTTTCGAATCGATCTACGTTTACTACACACCCTCGGATCTGCAGCGCATCCTGCTGCACCTCAACCTCACCTACAACCAGAACGTCTCGAACAGCCACTCCTGCGAGAGGTGCTGCAACCGCAACTATGTGGCGCTCCCGGCCTGGGGTGCGATCCGTAACTTCTTCACCAACATCAACAACTGCATGCGCGACGAGGAGTTTCGCCGCGACGATACGGGCGATAACATCCGCATGACCGAGCTTATCTACCTTGTCGTTTCGCACGAGGACGGCTGTCTGAAAAACCGCCTGTTGAGCAACGTCGACGCCGCAAAGGAAAACTTCGAACAGATCGTCTACGACCACGTTTTCAAAGATATGTCGATCGAAGAGCTCGCGCAGCTCACCAACCGTTCGCTCACATCGTTCAAAAAGGAGTTCCGCCGCCACTTCGACATGCCGCCCCACAGGTGGTACATCCGCCAGCGGCTCATGCATTCGCGGCTGATGCTGATCTCGACGTCGAAGTCGATATCCGAGATCGGCGTCGAATGTACCTTCCCCAACACCTCGCATTTCATCAAACTGTTCAAAAAAGAGTATCAGCTGACTCCCGCGACATATCGCCACCGCCACCTGACATCGACCCAGGAGTTTGGGAAAGAACGACAGACACAGGAGAGTGCGTAGTGCGGCAGGGTTAATGAAAAACTTATAAACGGGGCGTTAATTAAAATTTTTAATTATAATTGCGTGTTAAAACAGACTGTATGTCTTAAAAATATCGGAATATTTTTGGATTTTTATAAAATCCGTTTTATCTTTGTACTACAATAAGGTGGGGAAACCCATTCTCATTAACCTAACTAGCCTAACCAGAGACACCCGAAACCAGCCGGTTTCGGGTGTCTTCTTTGTGTTCGGACAGGTTGTCGGGTGTGGATCGGCAGGCTTTGCGAACCAACATAAAAACGATCAATGTAAAAACCAGGTGGAGTTTCTAAAAATTCATAGAGCTAAACCTTGGTGTGTCATTCCGAGGAGGGCCTTGCCCGACGTGGGAAGGTCGCGGTTAAGCGAGAGCAGAGTTCGCAAGCGGCCTCTGCCGAGCGTGAGCGACCAAAAGACCCCGAAGGGGGATTAATCTGATGATGTGCACAGCCTTGCAGGTAATAAGATTGCCACACACTGCGTTCGTTCGCAATGACATACATATCGATATCGGTTCTCGGGCCGAAGCTCGCGGGGGACTGACTTTCTCGTAGAGAATGGCAGACCTCCGCAGGGCGGAGCTTCGGTCTGCAGGCTTTTTGCAAAAGCCTAAAACCCGTCGCTGAAAATTTGCTCCTCCTTATTTTTATGTCGACCCGAAATCACACCCTGCAAATCACCCTCTTTGACCTATACATATAATAAATAGAAATTTTTCGGGATAAGTAAATTATTTTTCGTATTTTTGCCTCAATTGGAAAATAGTGAACTTAAATGCCGAAGTTTTATGACAAGGTAGACTCCCTGAAAAAACCCGGATGGCTGAAGATCCGACTGCACAGCACCCCCGAATATGCCGAGGTACAGCAGATCGTAAGGACCCACAGGCTGCACACCATTTGCAGCAGCGGAATGTGTCCCAATCAGGCCGAGTGTTGGAGCCGGAGAACGGCGACCTTCATGATTCTGGGTGATATTTGCACGCGAAACTGTCGTTTCTGTGCGACCAAGACAGGACAACCCCTTGCTCCCGACGCCGACGAGCCGCGCAAAGTGGCCGAGAGCGTGAAACTCATGAAACTGCGGTACGCCGTGGTAACTTCCGTTACCCGCGACGACCTGCCCGACGGAGGCGCCGAACACTGGGCGCGGACCGTAAGCGAGATTCGTTCCGAGAATCCCGAGGCTGTCATTGAGCTCCTTATTCCAGATTTAAACGCACGGCCCGATCTTTTGGGTGTGGTCGCGGCGGCGAAGCCCGACGTCGTGGGGCACAACATCGAAACCGTCGAACGCCTCACTCCCGTAGTGCGGTCGAGGGCCAGGTACCGGACCAGCCTCGAGACGCTGCGCATCCTCAAGGAGTTGGGCACGGTGACCAAAAGCGGGCTGATGGTCGGACTGGGCGAGAGCGACGACGAGGTGATCCGGACACTCCGGGACCTGCGCGACGCGGGCGTGGAGATCGTAACGATAGGTCAGTACCTCCGACCCACTCTGGAGCACTACCCCGTTGCGGAGTACGTCGCGCCCGAGAAGTTCGAATGGTACCGCAAACGGGCCCTGGAGATGGGATTCGCATATTGCGCGAGCGCGCCGTTGGTCCGCTCGTCGTATATGGCCGAGGAGGCGATGAAGAGTATTAAAAAGTTGAAATAATGACCGTCGGAAGCCGCGATCTCGGGGTGATGCCTTACAAAGAGTGCTGGGATTTGCAGCAGTCGATGTTCGACGCCCTCGTGGAACGCAAGGCGGGCGGGAAGACAGAGCCGGGCACGGAAGCCGGCGACAAAAAAGATGCGGCGGAAGACCTCGGCGACCAAAAGAAGCCGGGCAGAGACGCCAGACCCGAAAAAAATGATGCGGCCATTGCAAACGCGGGGTCGGATTATGCAGCCGCGACGGACACCGCTTCGTGCGGCGAGGACGAGGCGGATGAGGCGGGGACGATCCTGCTGGTGGAGCATCCTCCGGTCTACACACTCGGTAAAAGCGGCCATGCCGAAAACCTGCTCATAGGGCGCGAAGCGCTGGAGCGGATGGGCGCAGAGTTCTTTCACATCGACCGCGGAGGCGACATCACATTCCACGGACCCGGGCAGCTGGTTTGCTACCCGATCCTCGACCTCGAGATGCTGGGCATAGGCCTGCGTACCTATATCGAGGCGCTGGAAGAGGCTGTGATACGCACCGTGGCACACTACGGCATCGAGGCCGGAAGGATCGAAGGCGCTTCGGGCGTGTGGGTCGGCGGAAAGCCGGCCGGAGATTCGGCAACGGACTCGGCAATGAACCAGGCAATGAATCCGGCAACGGGTGCGCCGGCAGAAAGCGTGGCAAACTGCGTGGCAAATCGTGCAGCAGAAGACACGACCGGAGGCGCAGCGGAAAACGCAGCAAGAAGCCAGACCGGGAGTGTAACAGAAGGCACAACGGCAGAAGGTGCAACAACGGAAGGGGTGCCGATAGAAGGGGTGCCGGCCGCAGGCGCAACGGTAAAAACCGCCGCCGCAAGGCCGCCGCGCAAGGTATGCGCAATAGGCGTGCGCTCTTCGCGTTATATAACCATGCACGGGTTCGCGCTCAATGTGACGACCGACCTCGGTTGGTTCGCGCGCATAAACCCCTGCGGATTTACCGACCGCGGCGTGACGTCAATAGCGGCGGAAACGGGACGAGAGGTCTCGATGGACGAGGTAAAGTCGCTCGTAACCGGCTTTTTAGAGGAGATATTAAATGTTAAAATATATAATAAATAATTCGTATGCCCATAGAAAAAAGATGGGTAGTGAAGCCCCAGGGAGATCCCGAGGCGGTGGCGAAGCTGTCTGCCGACCTGAAGATCTCTCCTGTGCTGGCCAATCTGCTCGTACAGAGAGGCATAGACGATGTAGTAAAAGTCGACAAGTTCTTTAAACCCAACCTTGCCGACCTCCACGATCCGTTCCTGATGAAGGATATGGACCGGGCGGTCGAACGGGTCGAACGGGCCGTCCGCGACAATGAGAAGATCATGGTCTACGGCGACTACGACGTGGACGGCTGTACGGCCGTTGCACTGGTTTATAAGTTCCTGCGACAGATCGGGCATAAAAACCTGATGTTCTACATCCCCGACCGTTATACCGAAGGTTATGGTATTTCAGTCAAAGGCATCGACCTGGCCGCCCGCAAGGGTGTGAGCCTGATCATTGCTTTGGACTGCGGTATCAAAGCCACCGAGAAGGTCCTCTATGCGAAGAACAAAGGCGTGGATTTCATCATCTGCGACCACCACCTCCCGGCCGAGGAGATCCCCCGGGCCGTAGCTGTTCTGGACCCCAAGCGGGTCGACTGCTCCTATCCGTTCGACGAACTGTCGGGTTGCGGCGTGGGCTTCAAGCTTGTGCAGGCCTATGCCCAGAAGAACGGTATTCCGTTCGAACAGATCAGCACACTGCTGGACCTGCTGGTCGTGAGCATCGCTTCGGACATCGTGCCCCTGGCCGACGAAAACCGCATTCTGGCTCACTTCGGGCTGAAGGACCTCAATAGAGAACCATCCAAAGGATTGTTGTCTATAATAAAAATCTGCGGGTTGGAAAACCACAACATCACTATCGACGACATCGTCTTCAAGATCGGCCCCCGCATCAACGCCGCGGGACGCATGCGCATGGACGAGAACGACGAAAACGCTTCGCCCTCGGGCGGTCACGCGGCCGTGGAGTTGCTGATCGAAGGTAACGAGAGCATCGCCGCAGAGTTCGGCGAGGTGATCGACGCCTACAACCAGGACCGCAAGTCGATCGACCGTTCGGTTACGCAGGAGGCTCACGACTATATCGAGAGCAATCCCGACCTTAAAAGGCTGAAAAGCACCGTGATATATAATCCCAAGTGGATGAAGGGAATCGTGGGGATCGTGGCCTCGCGCCTGATCGAGACCTACTACCGCCCCACAGTGGTGCTGACGATGAGCAACGGATTCGTGACCGGTTCGGCGCGTTCGGTCCCCGGCTTCGACTTGTATCAGGCCGTGGAGTCTTGCTCCGATCTGTTGGAAAACTTCGGAGGCCACATGTACGCCGCGGGCCTTACGATGAAGCCCGAGAACGTCGAGGAGTTCCAGCGTCGTTTCCACGCCTACGTCGATGAGAACATCGACCCGCAAACGCTTGTTCCGCAGGTAGATATCGACAGCGAACTGCTCTTCTCCGATGTCACGCCGGCATTCCGCAAGGATCTCAACAAGTTCCAGCCCTTCGGCCCCGGCAACACCGCCCCGGTTTTCGCGACGCGCGGCGTGAGCAACCACGGCGACGCCAAGCTGGTGGGGCAGGAGTGCGAGCACCTGCGCATGGACCTTATGCAGCGCCAGAAGCCCAACACCAAGCTCCAGGCCATCGCCTTCCAACAGCCCACGCACTATGAGTGGGTGCGCTCGGGGCGCCCGGTCGACGTGTGCTACCAGATCGTCGAAAACCACTACCGCGGCACCGTGACCACACAGCTGCGTGTGAAAGATATAAAACCCGTAATGAACAAATAGGGAATTTTATCCGCCTCTGAAGGGAGGTTCGTAGAAGTGCGGACCTCCCTTTTTACCCTTTAGACAAAACACCATTGTAATACAGCAACATAGATCCATGAGAATTTCCAAATCCCTCCGGCTTATTCCACTCCAGTTTCTGACCCTGGTGATGATCTTCGGATATATGCTGGCCCATCCGTTCACCGAGGCGGCGAGCAGCCCCCCGGGCGAAAACAGGCCCTATATTCTCGTCATCAACACCTACACCGAATCGTCGGTGTGGAGCGAGAACATCATCACGAGCGTGCTGCGCCGTGCAAGTCAGAAAAACGACTGCGAGGTCTATACCGAGCATATGAACATGATGCTCATCGACGACCTGGACGACGTGCGCGAATTTGAACATCAACTCGCCGAACAGTACGGCAAACACGCTCCCCGCATGGTCATTCTGCTCGGTTCGCCCATCGCCATAATCCGCGATTTCGTGAAGGAGACCTGGCCGGGCATCTCGCTCGTTTTCTGCGCCGAAGAGGATTATATCGGAAAGCCCGAAACCTACATCGCGCTGAAACCCATTCCGCAGCAGGAGCGTGTTTACATGAAAACCCTGGCGCACGAGGATAACCTTACACTGCTCCAGACCCCGGTATTTCTCAACGAGAACGTGAAGTTCATGGAGCGTATGATCCCCGGAATGGATTCGTTGATATTCGTGGGCGACGGCCGCTACATTTGTCAGCAGACTGACGCCGATCTGCGCGAGGTGCTTGCCAGAGATTTCCCGACGCTACACTACCGTTTCTACTCGGCGGCCCAAATCCCCACCGAGCAACTGCTCGACTCGCTGGCGCATATCAACACACGCCGCACAGGAGTGCTCTTTGCGTCGTGGCATTTCACCAAGCGTCAGCCCAACAACAACTACATCGTCTTTACGGACATCTACCGCGTGGTGGCAAGTACGCCCGTACCGTTTTTTTCGATATTTCCCATCGGGATCAAAGAGAGCGATCTGATTGGCGGATACGTCTACAACGACAACGCATACAAAAGACATCTCAATACGGTTATCGATGCCATTATGGCCGGCAAGCAGGCCCGCGACATCCCGTTCTACAACCCCGCGTCGGAGCCGTTCGTCGACTACCAAACATTGATACGCAAGGGCCTGTCGCCCAAATTATGTACGCCCGACACTATTTTCTTCGACAAACCCGAATCGGCCCTGGAACGCTACATGTGGCCCATTATCATCGCCGGCCTGGTGATGCTGGGGTGGATCGTTTTCCAGCAGTGGAGAATCGGCGTCATGCAGCGGATCGAGGAGTCGCACCAGCGCGAAAAGGAGAGCCGCGGCAAATACACCAGTCTGTTCGACGGCATGCCCATATGTTATGTCCGTCAACAGATTCTTTTCGATGAGAAGGGGGTGCCCATAAACGCCATATACAGCGATGCCAACGCCGAATTCGAACGCAATTTCGGCCGCCGGGAAGAATTCATCGGGAAATTGGTCACCGAAACCGCGGTCAATAAAGAGCGGCTTATGTCATTCATAAACACCGTTTTAAAGACCGGAGAGCCCTTAACGGCAACATTCCACCACAAATCACAAGACAGATATTTCGAGATCTTTATCAGCAACTCCTACGAACTCGGCCATATCGACATCTTCTATATCGACACCACCGCGTTGCACAAGGCGCAGGACAAGCTCGCCTCGATCAACCACAAGCTCTCGATGGCCCTCGATGTGGCCAACATCGTGCCCTGGAAGTGGGATCTGCAGAACCACACCATCGTCTGCGACGTCAACCGCACCGTAGAGATGGGTTCGCCCGAGGAGTTCCCCGACGACACCGTGATCGCCGTGTCGGACGACCGCTACTTCGCCAAGATCCACAAGGAGGACCGCGAGCGCGTGCGCCGCGCATACGAAGATCTGATGGACGACCGCACCGCGAAGGTGCGCGAAGAGTACCGTGTGGCCACGCTGGTCGACGGGCGCTGGCAGCTGGATTGGGTCGAGGCCCAGGCTGCGGTCGAGACGCGCGGCGAGGACGGGCGTCCGCAGACGCTGGTCGGGTCGTCGCTCGTGATCACCGAGCGCAAGAAAATGGAGGACGACCTGCGCACGGCACGCGACCGTGCCGAGGAGTCGAACCGGCTGAAATCGGCATTCCTGGCCAATATGAGCCACGAGATACGCACACCGCTCAACGCGATCGTCGGATTCTCGGGAATACTCGCGTCGACCGACAAAGAGCAGGAGAAGCAGGAGTACGTCTCGATCATCGAGAACAACAACACACTGCTGCTACAGCTCATCGGCGACATCCTCGACCTTTCAAAGATCGAAGCCGGGACGCTCGATTTTGTGGAGAGCGACTTCGACCTCAACGAACTGATGCGCGAGGAGGAAAGCGTGATCGGCGTGAGGGTCAAACCCGAGGTAGAACTTTCGTTCGAACCGAGCGTCGGGGAGTGTATCGTGCGCTGCGACCGTAACCGGCTCTCGCAGGTCGTGATCAACCTGCTGACCAACGCCGCGAAATTCACGCAGGAAGGGTCCATACGCTTCGGCTACACCATTGCCGGCCGCGAGTTGTCGTTCTACGTCGCCGACACCGGCTGCGGAATGCCTGCGGAGTGTATCGGCTCGATATTCGACCGTTTCGTGAAACTCAACACCTTCCAGCAGGGCACGGGCCTCGGATTGCCGATATGCAAGACCATCGTCGAGCATATGGGCGGCCGCATATGGGTCGAATCGGAGGAGGGCAAGGGCTCGACGTTCCGCTTCACACTGCCCTATGTCGCCGGAAAACTCACCCCCAGGGAGGAGCCCGAGCAGACCGGCATCGAGGTCCCCAAGGACAAACTCACCGTGCTTGTCGCCGAAGATAACGAGAGCAACTTCGTGCTTTTCGACTCGATATTGCGCGGCGAATACCGCCTTATACACGCGCGCAACGGCCGCGAGGCGGTGGAGCTTTTCAAGGAGCACGCACCCCATCTTGTGCTGATGGATATCAATATGCCCGAGATGAACGGTTACGAAGCTACGGAGAAAATTCGCGAGATCTCCGATTCGGTACCGATCGTCGCCGTGACGGCGTTCGCATACGCCTCGGACGAACAGCAGATGCTTTCTAACGGATTCGACAGTTATATCCCCAAGCCGATAAATGCTTCGAAGCTCAAATCGCTGATCCTCGAGACGCTGCGGCGGAGAATAATGCTGATATAGAGAAAAGGGGAGCCATCCTGAAGTGGCTCCCCTTTTTTTGGGTAAAGATGCCAAAAGGGGTGTTTTTTACATGTCGTCCCGAGGAGTGCTATAAGCACGACGCGGGGGTCTAATTTCGTGTAAAGCGGTGTATATCATCAGATTGTTACGTCTAAAGCAGTCCTCCTCGCAAAGAAAAACCGGCAGCTGCCGCCTTATTTCAACCGAATCACTCGTTGCGAATCGTCGGCCGCAGGCAGCGGCGCAGGCACGAAGTCGGAATATCCGGCGACGATCGCGCACAGCGGATCGCAGCCTTCGGGAATAGGCAGGAACGAGCGTAGAAAATCGGCGGCCGAGGTTCCGGCAGGTTCATCCTTGCGGCGCGGGCGTCCGTCGACGTGCACCCAGCACGAAGCCAGGCCCTCGTCCACGCAGGCCAACTGCAATACCGTCGCCGATATCGCGGCGTTCTCGCGCCAGAGGTCGCTCTTGGCCACCTCACCCAGGACAACAATCGCCAGGGGTGCTTCTTTCATAAACCCCGAACCGTAGTCGCGCATCTCGGCCATGCGGGCCAGGGCGGCGGGATCGTCGACGACAAGAAGCCGCGTCGAGCGGCTGTTGCGCGACGACGGAGCCGCGAGGGTCGTCGCCACGAGGCGGTCGACAACCTCGGCGGGAACCGGCGCGCCGGTGAATTTGCGGACGCTGCGGCGTCGGGCTATTATCTCTTTGAACTCCATATGATTTATGTTTTTTGCAAAAATAATGAAAAAATAGGTATATTTACATTTCAAACTTTTCGGAATAATGGATAACAAATTCTCTATCGCTCTGATCTACGACTTCGACGGGACGCTCGCCCCGGGCAACATGCAGGAGTACGACTTCATCCCGGCCGTGGGCAAGAGCAACAAGGAGTTCTGGGCCGAGGCCAATTCGCTGGCCGAGGAGCAGGACGCCGACATGATTCTCACCTACATGTGGCGTATGCTTCACGAGGCCAAGTCGAAGAACCTGTCGCTGCGGCGCGAGGCTTTCCAGGAGACCGGGCGCAACGTGGCGCTGTTTCCCGGCGTGAAAGAGTGGTTCTCGAGGGTCAACGCCTACGGAGAGCAGCGGGGGGTCAAGATTCTCCACTACATCAACTCCTCGGGCATGAAGGAGATCATCGAGGGCACGCCCATCGCCCATGAGTTCCGCAAGATCTATGCCTGCTCGTTCCTCTACGACGTCGACGGAATAGCTTACTGGCCCGCCGTGGCGGTCAATTATACCAATAAGACCCAGTTCATATTCAAGATCAACAAGGGTGTGGAGTCGGTCTTCGACAGCAAGGAGGTCAACCGCTACATCCCCGAGGAGAAGCGCGCGGTGCCGTTCACCCACATGATCTATGTGGGCGACGGAACCACCGACATCCCCTGCATGAGGCTGGTGAAAAACTCCGGCGGACACTCGATCGCCGTCTACAACCCCGGGCAGAAGAGCGCCCAGGAGGATATGGCCTCGCTCATCCGCGACAACCGCGTCAACCACGTCTGCCCGGCCGACTACACCGACGGATCGGATATCGACACCGTGGTGAAGACCATCATCGACAAGATCGTGCTGGACGAGAAGCTCGCACGGCTCGAGGTCGTGAAATAACCCCGCCGATGAAGATCGTTTTCGCAACCAACAACGCCCACAAGCTTGCCGAGGTGCAGGCCGTTCTGGGTGAAGGATACACGCTCGTCACCCCGCGCGAGTGCGGCGTTACGGAGGATATTCCCGAGGAGCAGCCGACGCTCGAGGGCAATGCTTCGCAAAAATCGCACTACCTGAAAGAGCGCACGGGTCTGGATTGTTTTGCCGACGACACCGGTCTGGAGGTCGAGGCCCTGGACGGCGCGCCAGGGGTTCGTTCGGCGCGCTATGCCGGCGACGCACACGATTTTATAGCCAACAATATTCTTCTGTTGAAAAACCTCGAGGGGGTCGAAAACCGCCGCGCGCGGTTCCGCACCGTCATTTCGCTGCTGCTCGGCGGCGAAGAACACCTGTTCGAGGGTATTGTAGAGGGATGCATTATCGAGACGCGGCGCGGCGGCGAGGGCTTCGGCTACGACCCGCTGTTCATTGCCGACGGCTTCGACCGCACGTTCGCCGAGATGACCCTCGAGGAGAAAAACTCCGTTTCGCACCGTGCCCGCGCCGTGCGGAAATTAGCCGCCTACTTGCACGGCATATATAAATAAGGTAACTTTGCCCCCCTATGGACGATTTCAACTACACAAAAGACAAGCGTTTCGACGATAAGACGATCGCCGAAATGGCCGGTCACTACTCCGAGATCCTGCGCCTGCTGGGCGAGGATACCTCGCGCGAGGGCCTTTTGAAAACACCCGAACGCATCGCCAAAGCCATGGCGTTTCTGACCAAGGGTTACGGCGAAAATCCGTCGGACATCATCCGCTCGGCCACGTTCCGCGAGGAGTACCGGCAGATGGTGCTGGTGAAGGATATCGAGCTCTACTCGCTCTGCGAGCACCACATGCTTCCCTTCTACGGCAAGGCCCATGTGGCCTATATACCCAACGGATATATCACCGGACTGTCGAAGATCGGCCGCGTGGTGGAGTGCTTCGCGCGCCGCCTGCAGGTTCAGGAGCGCCTGACGGTACAGATCCGCGACTGCATCCAGGAGGCCCTCAACCCGCTGGGTGTGGCCGTGGTGATCGAAGCCGGGCACATGTGCATGCAGATGCGCGGCGTCGAGAAGCAGGAATCGGCGACCACAACTTCGGCGTTCACCGGAATATTCCTTTCGGACCACCGTACGCGCGAAGAATTCATGACCCTCATTTCACACAAATACAAATAAATCCCCTTCCCAAAGGGGCGAAAACACCCACTCCCAATATGAAAAAACTGCTTATAACCTGCCTCGCCGCAATGTTCGCCGCAACATCGGCAAGCGCGCAGACGGCAAGCCCCTCCGCCGAAAAGGAGAGCGTCATCATCGACTTCTTCGCGCGCAGCCGCGCCGTGCCCGTACAGTACGTCGAGGTCTTCCGCAGCGCCGTGATGGCCGGATTCGCCGACCGCGGACGCCACAACATCATCGACGCCGAGGCTTCGCGCGCACTGACCGCCAACGTCCCGGGATCGGGCCTCACCACCCCCGAGGGTGCCCTCGCCGACCAGGCCGCCTATCTTGCCGAGCGCGCTCCGCAGGTCGCCGAGACCGGCGCACGCTACCTCATAACCGGCGCCGTAGCCGACTACGCGTTCGCGCACGTCGACATCCCCTCGCGCGATTCGAAGAAGCCACCCATCCCCGGATTCTCGTCGACATTCCGCGTGGTGATCTCGGCCTACGACCTGGTAACCGGACAACAACTGCCCGACGAGCTCTACACGCTGACCGCCTCGGCACCCCTGGCCGCCGACGCCGATCTGGCTGCGCTGACCAAGGTGCGTAGCTCGATGGAGTACTATATAAATAAGAATTTCAAGTTCGAGACCATCATTCTTCAGCTCGGACCCACCGACAAGAAGGGCCGCGTAGGCGAACTCTACATCAACTGCGGAACCGACATGGGCGTCAAGAACGGCGACCTGTTCATCGTCTGGGAAGAGGTTCCGATCGGCGGCGTCATGACGCGCCAGAAGGTCGGCAAGCTCCGCGTGAACAGCGTTCAGAACCCCACGGTGTCGAAATGTAAGATGAACAAGGGCGACGAAGAAATTATCTCGGCGTTCCAGGCAGGCCGCACGCTGATCTGCGTCAGCGACAGCGAAGCGCTGTTTTAGAGCAACTTATGATACATTATGAATGAGCGGCGGCCCCAGGGTCGCCGCTTTTCGTTTAACACAAAAACGGCCTTTGGGGGATCGTTTTGATAAAAACACGAAAAATGGGAACGAAATTTGAACGACTCCGGCAGACAGCAAACCAAAAATCTCAAAATTATGAGCGTTAAAAAATTACGTTACCTCGCAATCGCACTCCTCGCAGTAGCGGTTTGCTCGTGCCAGAAAGAGCCGGATACGTCGGATCTCGACAACGACTATCTGATTTACACGGCTTATGACACAGGCACCACCTTCTCGCAGTTCGGCAGTTTCATCGTGCCCGACAGCATCCTCGTCATCGGATCTTCCAACGAGGCGGAATATTGGAAAGACGCCGATGCACAGCAGATCATCGACGCTGTAAGGGCCGATATGACCGCCGACGGCTACGCCACCGCCGCGGACATCGCCAGCGCCGACCTGGGTCTGCAGCTCACCTACGTTCAGGACGTGACCTACTTCGTCGACTACAACTACCCCTACTGGTGGTGGGATTACCCCTGGTACTGGGGCCCGGGCTACTGGGGCGACTGGACCGACTGGTACTACCCCTACGCCGTATATTACGGCTACACCGCAGGCTCGCTGCTGATCGAAACGGTCAACCTCAAGGGCGGCCAGGAGAGCACGTCCGACCTGCCCGTGGTCTGGACGGCCTTCATAAGCGGTCTTCTGACCGGATCGGACGACGTCGACATCCAGCGCACCGTGGAGGGCGTCGACCAGGCGTTCGCGCAGTCGCCTTACCTGAAGATAAACTAACAGTAAAACCTATCAGATCATGAAAACATCGAAATATTCGGTATTTAAAGCCATCGCCATCTGTGCGGTATTGCTCGTAGCCGTTCGTCCGGCCAAGGCCCAGCTCATCCCGCACAGCTATATCAACGTAGACTGGCAGTTCAACGTTCCGTTGGGCAACAGCTTCGCCAGCGATGCCTCGGGCTGGGGTATGAACTTCGAAGGCGGCTATTACATCACGCCCGCCATCGCCATCGGCCCGTTCCTCTCCTACCACACCAACCTCGAGAGCTTCCCCCGCCAAACCCTCGATCTGGGCAACGGCGAAGCCATGACGGCCATGCAGAAGCACGCCACGTTCCAACTTCCGTTTGGTCTGACGAGCCGCTACTCGTTCAACCGCGACCGTGTCGTTCAGCCCTATGCGGGTCTGAAACTCGGAGCCAACTACGCCGAATTCTCGTCGTACTACTACATCATCCGCCAGTACCTCGACACATGGGGATTCTTCGTGCAGCCGGAAGTCGGACTCACCATATTCCCCAACCCCGAATACCGCTTCGGAATACATTTAGCTGCGTTCTACAGCTATTCGACCAACAGCGGCAAGATACTGTCGTACTCGATCGACAACATCAGCAACTTCGGCTTCAGGGTCGGTGTGTCGTTCTGATGCCGGTTGTTCCGTAGCAACCTGTAACACAAAAAATCCGGACCCTTTTGCGGGGTCCGGATTTTTTTTGGGTCATTGCGAGAAGGACAAAGTCCGACGTGGCAATCCGATGATATGCAAAGCGGTAGTAACCAGATCCCCACGTCGGATTTGCACCCTCCTCGCAACGTTGCGCATGAGTTCTCGGGCTGCAGCTCGCGGGGGACAAATCGTAACGGAGCTTCGCGTAGTGAAGATGCAGGCCTCCGCGAGTTGCGGCGTGCCGGCCAGCTTTGCCGGCCGAAAACGCACACTCCGCTTCTCGGCCAGCTCGTTGCGCAAACGAAAAAATGGGTTCGTTATTGGCGTTAATGCGCCTCTAACCAGTTCTGCCCCACGCCGTAGTCGACCGCAAGCCGCACCTTCAGCGCCGCGGCGGCCTCCATGCACTCCGTGACGACCGCGGCCACGCGTTCCTGCTCCTCACGCAGCGTATCGACGACCAATTCGTCATGCACCTGCAGGATGACCTTCGAGCGCAGGCCCTCGGCGGCGAAGCGGCGGCTGACGTTGATCATCGCGATCTTCATGATGTCGGCGGCCGAGCCCTGGATCGGGGCGTTGACGGCATTGCGCTCGGCCAGGCCGCGGGCCACGGCGTTGCGCGAATCGATATCGTTGAGGTAGCGGCGGCGGCCGAAGATCGTCGACACGAAACCGTCCTCTTTGGCGCGCACGACGACGTCGTCCATATATTCCTTGACCTTGGGATAAGAGGCAAAGTATCCGTCGATCAGATCTTTAGCCTCTCCGCGCGGGATCTCGAGCCGCTGACTCAACCCGAACGGCGAGATGCCGTAGATGATGCCGAAGTTGGCGGTTTTGGCGCGGCGGCGCTCCTCGGGGGTCACCTCATCCAGCTTTTTACCGAATAGCTTGGCGGCGGTCGCCGCATGGATATCTTCGCCCTGCGCGAAGGCCCCGATCAGCGATTCATCGCCCGAAAGGTGAGCCATCAACCGCAGTTCGACCTGGCTGTAGTCGGCCGAGAGCAGCACATGGTCGGCGTCGGAGGGAATAAAGGCCCTGCGGATGCGGCGGCCCAGCTCCTCGCGCACGGGGATATTCTGCAGATTGGGGTTTGTCGACGACAGCCGTCCGGTTGCCGTAACAGCCTGGTTGAAAGAGGTGTGTATGCGGCCGGTCGCGCGGTTCACAAGCTGCGGCAGCGCCTCGACATAGGTCGAAAGCAGCTTTTTCACCCCGCGGTATTCGAGTATCATATCGACGATCCGGTGCTTGTGGGCAAATGTCTGGAGGTACTCTTCATCGGTGCAGAACTGCTTGGTTTTGGTCATCTTGGGCTTCTCGGCGATGCGCATCTTGCCGAACAGCACCTCGCCCAGCTGACGCGTGGAGTTGATATTCAGACCCGGTTCGCCCGCCTCGGCGCGCACGGCAGCCTCCAGTTCGGCGAGCTTGGCCCCAAGCTCCACGGCATACTCGGCCAGCGCCGCGGAGTCGATCCGCACACCCGCGGTTTCGATATCGGCCAGCACGGCGATCATCGGCTCCTCGACCTCGAAATAGAGGTGTTGCAGGCCGATCTTCTCGACCTCGGGATAGAGCACGTGCTTGAGCCGCAGGGTGATGTCGGCATCCTCGGCGGCATACTCCTTCACGCGCTCGATGCCCACCATATCCATCGTCAGCTGCTTCTGGCCGCGGCCGATGAGCGTTTCGATCTCGATCGGTTTATAGTTGAGATACCGTTCGGCCAGTGCGTTCATGTTGTGGCGCGACTCGGGATCGAGCAGATAGTGAAGGATCATCGTATCGTATTTCCGCCCCCGAAGTTCGATGCCCAGGCGCCGCAGAACCATCAGGTCGAACTTGATATTCTGACCTATTTTGGCAAGTTTTTCGTTTTCGAAAAGCGGCCTTACGATCTCCTTGAATTCGTCCGTATTATCCTCGCTGAAAGGCACATACCACGCTTTATGGGGCTCGACGGCGAGCGAAAGGCCCACCATACGGTCGTTGAAGATATCGAAACCCGTGGTCTCGGTGTCGAAGCAGAATTCGGAGTGTTTTTCGATCTGGGCCACGACGCTTCGCAGATGCTCGGCGCAACCGACCAGCGTATATTCGTGGGGGGTCGTGAGAGCCGTCGCAAACTGCATGGCCTCGGCTTCGGCCTGCAGATCGGCGACCGGAACGGCATCCCCGTCCCCGCCGGCCGGATCTTCGGCCGACGCGGCGAACAGGTCGCCCTGACCTGCCAGCGACGCCTTTTTTGCCGCGGCCGATTTCGCGCGCGCCATTTCGGCCAGCTGCGTCTGCGCCTCCTGGCGCGGGCCGTCGGATTCGGGTTCGGCGGGCGCAAGGTTCGCAAGGTCGTTCATAAAAGCTTTGAAATCGAGCTCGGCGAAAACCGCGCGCAGAAGATCTATATGGGGGTCGCAGACGGTGAGGTTTTCCTCGTGGAACTCGATCGGAACGTCGAGGCATATCGTCGTCAGCTCCTTGGCCAACAGTAGTTTATCGCCCCATTCGGCGATCTTCTCACCCTGCTTGCCCGGGATATTCGCGGCGTTGGCCAGGATGTTTTCGACCGCGCCCCATGTCTGCACAAGTTTGCAGGCCGTCTTCTCACCGATGCCCGGCACGCCCGGAATGTTGTCCGAGGCATCGCCCCACAACGCGAGAATGTCGCGCACAAGGCATGGGTCGTCGATGCCGTATTTTTCTTTCACAGCCGCACGGTCGACGATCTCGATCGTACCTTCAGCGCCTTTCTGCTTGTAAATCTTGCAGTTATCGCGCACCAACTGTCCGTAGTCCTTGTCGGGCGTGACCATGAAAACGTCGTATCCGGCCTCGACGCCCTTTTGCGACAGCGTGCCGATCACGTCGTCGGCCTCGTAGCCTTCGACCTCCAGAATAGGGATGCACATGGCCTCCAGAACCCGCTTCACATAGGGTACCGAGAGCAGAATATCCTCGGGCGTTTCGGCGCGGTTGGCCTTGTATTCGGGGTATATTTCGCGGCGGAAACTGCCACCCTTGGGGTCGAAAGCCACACCCAGCAGGTCGGGACGCTCGCGCTTCTGGATGTCGCGCAGAAACTTCACAAAACCGAAAACCACCGAGGTGTTCATACCCGCGCGATTTCGCATCGGACGGCCCAAAAAAGCATAATAATACCTGAAAATCAACGCATAAGCGTCGACAAGAAACAATTTTTTCATGCTGAAAAAATTAATTAAGTAAAGGCTGTTGTTTAGTGTCATTGCGAGCGCTTTAGCGCGTGGCAATCCGATGAGCTGCAAGGCATTGCAAGTAATCAGATCCCCACGTCGTGTCTATGACACTTCTCGGGATGACATCAATTAATTTTTCATTGCGGCAGCTGCGTCGAGGCGCAATTATCGCTCGCAAACCATTCGGCATAGGAGGTTGCCGTTTCGTGAAGGCGCATCGAAAAGAGCTCGACACCCTGGGGAAGGCGCGGGGCGATGCGACCGGCGAAGTCGTCGAGCATGTTTTCGCACGTGGGCTGATAACCAACCTCGACGACGTTGCCGAAGCGTGCGCCGAGGGTTTCGCGAAGCGATGCCGCCTCCGAAGAGCAGAGGACGAGGGCGTGGTCGAACCGGCTGACAATCTCTTCTCCGACAATGCGTTTCAGGACGCCGAAGTCCAGAACCATGCCGCGCTTGGGGTCGCCGGCTGTGGTCGAAGGGTGCCCTTTGACCGTCACGAAAAGGCGGTAGGAATGTCCGTGTATCTCGCGGCAGGGGCCGTCGTATCCGTCGAGGGCGTGGGCCGATTCGAACGAGAACTCTTTTGTCAATCTGATAACTGCCATATCTGCAAAGATAGCACAACACATTGTGTTATCAATGAAAAATGAAAAATTAAGAATGAAAATTATTCACCGCAGGATTCGGATTTTCGTATCGTGCTGCGGTAAAAACGCTTGCACGGCAGGTGGCAGGCGACACACGGCAGGCAACAGCGCCGCCCCGCGACTGCTTGTTGTCTGCTTCGTATATATCACACCCCTGCGAACTGCCGCCAGCACACCACACGCAACAAAAGGCCCGGGCTTAACAAAAAAATTGCGGAGCCAAAATCATCCGGCCGAAAACCCCGCACCGCAAAAAAACGGAGCCCCCGCATCCAGCAGGGGCCCCGTCGCGTTACGGAATGTATATCTCTATCGCAGTTCGACCTTGTAGGGAGAGTACATCACGACGCCCCGGTTGTTCATCGCCTCCTTGATCTGGCGGTACTCACCCATTGCCGACTTGAGTTCCGAGCTGACGAACAGCTCGTTGATGCTGACGTTGAGCGACGAGAAGATTGCAGCAAAACCCGTAGGCTCCTCCAATACTTCCGTCACGCGGTAGCTGTCGGCGATCTCGGCCTTGTCGGCCGCCAGCGCAATGGCTGTCGTCAGACCTCCATAGGTGTCGATCAGACCTATCTCAAGGGCGTCGTCGCCCGACCATACGCGGCCGCCGGCAATGTCGAGAACCTTCTCGAGAGGCAGGTTACGGCCCTCGGAAACGAGGCTCGTGAAGCGGGTGTAGACCTTGTCGGTGCCGCGCATGATCTGCGCGCGCTCGGCAGCCGTCAGCGGCGACGAGATACCGGCTCCGGCCGAGGTGTTGCTCTTGGCGGCGTCGAAGGTGACGCCAAGCTTGTTCTTGAGCGCGTCGAGCGTGTTGAACATCACGCCGTAGACGCCGATCGAACCCGTGAGGGTAAGTTTGTCGGCGACGATTACGTCAGCGGGGGCAGAGATGTAGTAACCGCCGCTGGCCGCATACGAACCCATCGATACGACGACGGGTTTCTCGGCCTTGAGCAGCTCCATTTCGCGCCAGATGACATCCGAAGCGAGCGCGCTGCCGCCGGGGGAGTTCACGCGGACAACCACGGCCTTATACTTATCGTTGGCACGTACGTCGGCCAGGGTCTTGGCCAGCGTGTTGCCGTAGATCTCGGCACCCGAGCCGTTTCCGTCGACGATCTGACCGTCGGCGTAGACCACGGCGATCTGGGGTGCGGAGAGTTTCTTGGCGTCGGGGACAACCTGTGCGGCGTAGTCGGCGAGCGAAACGAACTTGTATTTGCCCTTCGCGTCGGCCGTGGCGCCGAGCTCGGCGAAGATGCCGTCCATCTCATCCTCATAGATAAGTCCGTCGACAAGACCCTTTTCGAGCGCGTCCTCCGAGAGTGCGACGTCGAGTTTGTCAGCCATCTTATCGAGCGTCGCGAAATCCATATCGCGTGATTCGGCGATGGTTCCGGCGATGGTTTTCCACATCGATTTGACCAGCTGCTGCATCTGCTCGCGGTTGGCATCAGACATTTTCGAGGCGATATAAGGCTCCACGGCGCTCTTGTATTTGCAGGCGGTGGGGCGGAAGACCTCGACTTTGACGTCGAGTTTGTCCAAAAGGCCCTTGAAGAACATCAAGTTGAACGAGAGTCCCGACCAGTCCATAGCCCCTTCGGGGTGGAGGTAGACGCTGTCGGCGACCGACGCCAGGTAGTACTGGCCGTGAGAATAGGTCTCGTTGTAGGAAACGACGAATTTGCCGCTCTCCTTGAAGTCGGCGATGGCCTGGCGGAGCTCCTCGACGATCGCGGAGCTCAACGATCCGCCGCCGTTCAGGCGCAGGTAAATGCCATCGATGCGCTCGTCCTCGCGTGCGGCCTCGATGGCGCGCAGGGCCTTCATAAGCGACATCTGCTTGGTAGTTTCCAGCGTGAAGACGTCGATGCCGGCAAAGGGGTCGGTCGACGGGGAGTCGGTGATGCTCTCCGAGAGGTCAATCTTCAGGATCGATTTGGGGTGTACGGACACGCTCTTATCCATCGAGCCGGCGACGCCGACGAGGATGAAGATCCAGAGAAAGAAGGTCAGGATCGAGCCTACGACTACCGCCAAAAGGGCGGCGAGAAAGGTTTTCATGAATTTCATAAGTGCTATTTTTTGAGGTTTTATTTTTCGCTTCAGGCCGGGCGTTGCCATGGCTTTCCGGTGCAAATATAAAGATATTTTATGAAAAACAAATAAAATTTATCGAAAAACGATAAATTTTATGGTCACACATATGTATTATATAAATATACGCTATATTTGTAGAATAGTAGGATGCGTCTGGGCAACCGCCAAACGAAGCAGGAGCAAAGGCTGCTTGCGGGCGACACCCGGCAAGGAGGAAAAAGAATTTAATCTTCCGGGAAACAAGATTTTTATCCGATTGCGCTCGGCTTTCACTATATTTGTATCACAAGTTACGAACATATTTATGGAAGAAAAAATACAGCGGCTTTTGGCCTCGGTCGTCCACCCCGAAACGGGCGAAGACATTGTCAAAGCCGGATTCATAGAGCACCTCGCCGCGGCCGACGATAAGATAACACTTGTGCTGCGATTCGCCAAGGCGCGCGATCCGTTCGCCTCCAAGATCAAGAACCAGGCCGAAGCCCTTTTGAAGCAGGTGTTCCCGGCGGCGGAGGTTACCGTCGTGATAAAAGAGGGCGGTGCACCCAAGCGCGAGGAGCCCAAAATGAAAAGCTCGGCGGGCGATATCGGCCGCGTTGTGGCGATCGCCTCGGGAAAGGGAGGCGTGGGAAAATCGACCGTGACGGCCAATCTCGCCGTGGCGCTGCGCAACGCGGGCTACCGCGTGGGTATCCTCGACGCCGATATATACGGCCCCTCGCAGCCCAAGATGTTCGGCGTGGAGAACTATCTGCCCGATGCCATGAAAGGAGACGACGGGGTTGACCGGATCATTCCGGCGGAAGCTCTCGGCATAAAGATCATGTCGATCGGATTTTTCATCAAGCCCGACGACGCCCTGCTGTGGCGCGGCGCGATGGCGACAAACGCGCTGAAGCAACTGATACACCAGACGCTGTGGGGAACACTGGATTTTCTGCTGATCGACCTGCCTCCGGGAACCGGCGACATTCATCTGTCGGTGATCGGCGAGTTGAAGATCGACGCCGCAGTGATCGTCTCGACGCCCCAACAGGTGGCCGTGGCCGACGTCGTGCGCGGCGTGGAGATGTTCCGCAACCAGCATGTCGACATTCCCCTTGCCGGCATCGTCGAGAACATGGCGTGGTTCTCGCCCGAGGAGCTTCCCGATGCCCGCTACTACTTGTTCGGAAGAGGTGGGGCGCGGCGTTTTGCCGAGGAGCACGGAATAGATTTTCTGGGTGAAATTCCTATCGTTCAGTCTATTATGGAGGGTGGTGACGAAGGTCGTCCGGCGGCCGGAATAGACGCAAGGGTCGAAAAATGGTATCGCGAAATCGCCTCTAAAATTGTCGAAAAGGTGGGCAAAAAGTGATGATAACCTGTTGAAAGGGTGTTGAAAATCTGCCGAAAAATTGTGAACAAAAAGAGGCTGGAAAACTTGCATTCCGAAAATCACGGCGGCTTATAAAAAAAGACGCCGAATCCAAAAAAAGTTTTCAGAAATTACTTTATTCGGCCCGGGCCCGAAAACGGAATAAAATGTTTACTATTTTGGGCTGTCTATATGTCGATAAGTGGTGTTAACAATTGTTTATTTTTCTTTTAATCTTTTTATTTTTAATTATTTAAAAGAAAAAAATAATAAACATGAAGAAAGAAAAATGTCGATAGAAAAATAACAGCCGCGGTTATGAACAGTATCAACAGCTATTATTATTTCTATTCTATTATCTTAAATTTAAATAAGTAATAAAAAATAAAAAGATGGTCGACAACTTTGCCGAAATTTCGCGGCGGATCGAAAATCTCAAACGCGAGAAGAACGCGGTGATCCTGGCGCACTACTACACCCGACCCGAGGTGCAGGCCGTGGCCGACTTCCTCGGTGACTCGCTGGCGCTGTCGGTTCGCGCACAGACGGTCGACGCCGAGGTTATCTTGTTCGCCGGCGTGAACTTCATGGCCGAGACTGCAAAAGTGCTCTGTCCCGAAAAAACGGTGCTTATACCCTGTCCCGAGGCGGGATGCTCGCTGGCGGAGTCATGCGATGCGGCGGCGTTTGCTAAATTCAAGGAGGAGTATCCCGGATACACGGTGGTTTCGTACGTCAATACGTCGGTGGGGGTAAAGGCGCTGACCGACGTGTGCTGCACATCGTCCAATGCGCTGAAAGTCGTGGAGTCGATACCCGAAGACCAGCCGATCATTTTTGCTCCCGACCGCAACCTCGGAGCTTATATCCAGAAACTTACCGGACGGAAAAATATGGTTCTCTGGGATGGGGCATGTCATGTTCACGAAGAGTTTTCATTGGAAAAACTACTGAAACTCAAAGTCGCACACCCTGCCGCGAAAGTCGTCGCACACCCCGAATGCCGCGCCTATATTATAGAAGTGGCCGACTTCGTGGGCTCGACGGCGGCGATACTCGATTACTGCGGAACCGATCCTGCGCGCGAATTTATCGTCGTCACGGAGTCGGGAATACTCGCGGAAATGAAACGCCGGTATCCCGAAAAAAAGTTTATCCCCGCACCCCCCGATGATGAGGCCTGCGGATGTAACGACTGTAAATATATGAAAATGATAACGTTGGATAATATTTGCGCGTGCCTCGAAAACGGAGTTCCCGAAGTTACGATCGACGAGGAGATTCGCCGCAAAGCCGAGCGCTCGATCGTCAATATGGTTAAAATCAAATAAGCTTTGTTATTGCGAGTAGCCAAAGGCTACCGGGAAATCCGATTATTAACAATGCTGTGTATATGATTGGATTTCCACGTCGGATTTTTTTAAATCCTCCTCGGAATGACAGATCGCACCTAAAAAATCCATCAAAAAAAAGAAATATGAAGAAACTCTTTTTACTCTTTGCTGCGGCATGCATATCGTTCTCTGCAATGGCCGACGAGGGAATGTGGCTGCTGCCCTATCTCCAGAAAATGAATATCGGCGATATGAAAGCTCACGGCTGTAAGCTCACTGCCGAGCAGATCTACAGTGCCAACCACTCCTCGTTGAAGGACGCTATCGTGATCTTCGGCGGCGGATGCACCGGCGAGATCGTGTCGTCCGAAGGCTTGCTCTTTACGAACCACCACTGCGGTTACGGCTCGATCCAGGCCCTTTCGTCGGTCGAGCACGATTACCTCAAAAACGGATTCTGGGCCATGTCGCGCGCCGAAGAGATCCCGGCGCCCGGATTGTCGGTGCGCTTCATAAGGAAGATTTCGGACGTCACGAACGAGGTCTTGAACGGCGTTCCGGTAAAGGCCATGGGCACCGAGCGTACAGAGGCGGTATTGGCCCAGACGACGCTTATACAGAAAAAACTTTCCGAACAAAACCCCGGAATGTCGGTTATGGTGCGCGATTTCTTCGGCGGCAACCAGTATTTCGCATTTGTGATAGAGGTTTATACCGACGTGCGCCTGGTGGGTACTCCCCCGACCTCGATCGGTAAGTTCGGAGGAGATACCGACAATTGGATGTGGCCGCGTCATACGGGCGATTTCTCGGTGTTTAGAGTCTATGCCGGACAAGATAACCGCCCGGCCGAATACGCGCCCGAAAACCGCCCTTACAAGGCCGACACGTACCTGAAAGTTTCGACCGCCGGAGTGGCCGAAGGTGACTTTGCGATGATCATGGGTTTTCCCGGATCGACGCAGCGCTATATGACCTCGTGGGAGATAGACCGCATGCTGGAGATCGACAATCCGCAGCGCATTTTCATCCGCGGCGAGCGCCAGGCGATACTCAAAGAGGACATGGAAGCCAGCGATAAAGTGCGCATTCAATACGCGTCGAAATATGCCGGATCGTCGAATTATTGGAAAAATTCGATCGGCATGTCGCGCGGAATCAAAAAACTGAACGTCAAGGCCCGCAAACAGGAGCAGGAAGCCACATTCCAGAAGTGGGCCGATGCAAAGACCAAACCCGTCGAGGGTTATCAGCGGGCATTGGAGATGATCCGTGAATCGGTCGAGGAGTGTTTACCGGCACGCGCTTCGGATCAGTATCTGCGTGAAGCGCTGGTTCGGTCGGTCGAAATTCTGCTGCCGGCCCGCATGGCCGTGTTACCGACACGTATACCCGCAGATCAGCAGAAAGCCTGGCTGAACGACTTTCTGCAGGAGTTTTATAAAGATTACAACGTCGCAACAGACCGTCGCGTCGCCAAGCGTATGTTGCAGATAACCAAGGAGAATTGCAAAGATCTGCCGACGGTTTTCGCCGATGTTATCGACAAGGATTTCGGTGGCGACATGGGTGCTTATGTCGATTTTCTGTTCGACAATTCGGTGTTTGCCGACGAGGCGAAGGCTGTGGAGGCTGTAAATTCGGAGGTCGATTTGAGCGCTGATCCAGCGGTTGTATTCATCCGCTCGCTCGACGCCAAGCTGCGCGAACTGACCGCAGCCCAGGCCGAAAGCAACCGCAAATATACCGACGGACACCGCCTCTATATCGCCGGTCTGATGAAAATGCAGCCCAATAAAGCCTGGGCTTCGGATGCCAATTTCACCATCCGCCTGACCTACGGAAACGTGCTCCCCTACGAGCCGGCCGACGGAATAAAGTATAACTATTACACGACACTGAAGGGTGTGATGGAGAAGGAAGATCGCTCTAATCCCACGGAATTCACTGTTCCTGAAAAACTCAAAGAACTCTATGCCGCACACGATTACGGCCGCTATGCCAATGTCAAAGGCGAGCTGTGTGTAGGCTTCCTGGCCAACTGCGACATCACGGGCGGCAACTCGGGTTCGCCGATGCTCAATGCCCGCGGAGAACTCACGGGACTTGCTTTCGACGGCAACTGGGAGGCGATGTCGGGCGATGTGGCGTTCGAACCTTCGCTCCAGCGCACGATCGCCGTCGACGTGCGGTATGTGCTGTTTGTTATCGACAGATTCGCGGGAGCCGGCTGGCTGCTCGAGGAGATGGACATCCGATAGCAATCCGGATAGCATGATTAATAGGGAGCGGCCTTCTGACCGCTCCCTATTTTTATCTGTCATTGCGTAGTGGTTCGCAGAACCGGCGCGGTAGTCTGATTCCCTGTGCTGCATTGCGTATGATCGGATTACCGTGCTCTATGCGCTGACTTTGTCCCCATTTTCTACGCTCGGAAAAGCGAGCAAGCTCGCCCTGCCCTCACTTATCAAAAACATTCGTTCGCAATCATATGCGCAGGTCTTTGTTGTAAACCGAGCGTCTCCTCATCCCGTTTCTGAAAAACCTGTAAACAAAAACTCCCCTTTTACTTTTGGTTTAATCCAAAATTTACTAATTTTGACAAGATTTAGCATATCAGCATCACATGTCAAAAGAGTTTAAGCGTTATCTCATCACATCGGCTCTCCCCTACGCCAACGGCCCGGTACACATCGGGCACCTGGCGGGCGTCTACATACCTTCGGATATTTACGCTCGTTACCTGCGTCTTCGCGGCCGCGACGTGATCTCGGTCTGCGGATCGGACGAGCACGGCGTGCCCATCACGATCAAGGCCCGCAAGGAGGGAATCACCCCCCAGGAGGTCGTGGACCGCTATCACGAGATCATCAAAAAAGCGTTCGAGGGTCTCGGAATGTCGTTCGATATCTATTCGCGCACGTCGTCGAAGACCCATGCTGCCACGGCTTCGGATTTTTTCCGAAAGCTCTATGACGAAGGTAAATTCATCGAGCAAACCTCGATGCAGTACTACGACGAGGAGGCACAGACCTTCCTTGCCGACCGCTATATCGTGGGCACATGCCCCAAGTGCGGCAGCGAAGGCGCCTATGGCGACCAGTGTGAGAAGTGCGGCTCTACCCTCTCGGCCGAGGAGCTCATCAACCCCCATAGCGCCGTGTCGGGATCGGTTCCAGAGAAGCGCGAGACCAAACACTGGTATCTACCTCTGGATCAGTATGAAGGCTTCCTCCGCAAGTGGATCCTCGATGGTCACAAAGAGTGGAAAAGCAACGTCTACGGACAGTGCAAAAGTTGGCTCGACGGAGGACTTATGCCCCGTGCCGTGAGCCGAGACCTCGACTGGGGAATACCCGTTCCGGTCGAAGGCGCCGAAGGTAAGGTTTTATATGTCTGGTTCGATGCTCCGATTGGGTATATATCTGCTACAAAGGATCTTACGCCAGAATGGGAGAAGTATTGGAAGTCGGAGGATACCAAAATGGTGCACTTCATAGGCAAGGATAATATCGTCTTCCACTGCATCGTTTTTCCTTCGATGCTCAAGGCGCACGGCGATTATATTCTGCCCGAAAACGTTCCGGCGAACGAGTTCCTGAACCTCGAGGGCGACAAGATTTCGACCTCGCGTAATTGGGCAGTGTGGCTCCACGAGTACCTCGAGGAGTTCCCCGGCAAGGAGGATGTTTTGCGTTATGTTTTGTGTGCCAATGCCCCAGAAACCAAGGACAACGACTTCACATGGAAGGATTTTCAGGCCCGCAACAACAACGAGTTGGTGGCCGTTCTGGGCAACTTCGTAAACCGCGCACTGGTGCTCACGCAGAAATATTACGACGGCGTAGTTCCTGCTCTCGGAGAGCTTAATGACTATGACCGTCAGACTGTTGCGGAAGTTGCGGCAGTCAAAGAATCTTTGGAGAACAATATCGAAACATACCGTTTCCGCGAGGCGTTGAAGGATGCCATGAACATCGCGCGAATCGGAAATAAATACCTGGCCGACACCGAGCCGTGGAAAGTCGTGAAGACCGATCCCGAGCGCGTGAAGACCATTCTCAATATCGCGCTGCAGATCACGGCTAATACGGCTGTCGCTATCGAGCCCTTCATGCCCTTCTCGGCGGCGAAGATGCTCGCCATGTTAGCGGTAGGTAAGTTTGACTGGGAGCGCCTGGGAGTAATGGATCTTATTCCGGCGGGCCATAAAATAGGAGAACCCTCGCTGCTGTTCGAGAAAATCGAGGACGAGGTTATCCAGTTTCAGCTCGATAAACTTGCTGCCACGAAGGTTGCAAATGAGGCAGCTTCGGCTTCTCAAGAGGTTGAACCACAGAAAGATAATGTCTCGTTCGACGATTTTCAGAAGATGGATATCCGTGTGTCGACGATCCTTGCGGCCGAGAAGGTCGCCAAGACCAAAAAGCTGTTGAAGCTCACGGTGGACACAGGGATCGACCAGCGCGAGATCGTATCCGGTATCGCCGAGTACTTTGAACCCGAGGATTTGATTGGTCGCCAGGTGCTGGTGCTTGTCAACCTTGAACCGCGCGAGCTGAAGGGTATTCTCTCGAGGGGCATGATCCTTATGGCCGAAGACGCCGGGGGCCGCCTGCGACTATTGGGCCCGGACTGCACGACCATTAGCGGGGCTGTTGTCGGATAATATTACGGGGGCATAGTGTCCCCGTTTTATTTTGAATGGATTTTGGCGCAGACCGGTCTTGTCTTGCAAACTCTTGTTGCTGCTTTTTCCTGCAAGCCCTTGATGCTGCTTTGTTTTGCGAGTTCGTGTCCGGCTCTTTGTTTTGCGAGTTTGTGTTGTTGTCTCGATTTGGACACCTTTTTGTCATTTTAACTTATATGGCTTTTTGTTGTTTTGACTTGCATGCTTTGTTGTTTTATTTTGCAAATTTTTGCAAAAATTTTACATAATGTAGGCCGCAATTTGGCGGTATTTGAGTGGCGCTTTGCCTGGTGGTTGTTTTTATGACTCCACTGTTTTTACGAAAAACACAATGTTTTTACATAAACAACCTAAAAATACAGATATGGAGAACATGGATTGGAGTGCTTTGGGGTTCAACTACTTCAAAACAGACTTTAACGTTCGCTTTTCGTTCACCGACGGCAAGTGGAGCGACATGGAAGTTACGAACGACGAGTACATCAAGATGCACATGTCGGCCTATTGCCTGCACTACGGGCTGGAGTTGTTCGAAGGCTTGAAGGCTTTCCGAGGTGTCGACGGCAAGGTTCGTCTGTTTCGTGTCGAGGACAATGCCCGCCGCCTGATCTCGTCGGCCGAACGCTTGTGCTTGCCCTTGCCCACAGAGAAGATGATCATCGATGCCTGCATGGAAGTCGTCCGCCGCAATGAACACTTCGTCCCACCCTATGGCACGGGCGCCTCGCTTTACCTTCGCCCTGTTATGTTCGGCACGACTGCCGGGCTCGGCGTCAAGCCGGCCAACGACGCGCTGCTGATCGTCTACTGTTCACCGGTGGGCGCCTACTTCAAAGAGGGAATCAAGCCAATCAAGGTTGCTATCGACCGCGATCAGGATCGCGCTGCTCCACGTGGAACAGGCGACGTGAAAGTCGGTGGTAACTACGCTTCGAGTATTCTATCGGGCCAGCGCGCTCATCAGCAGGGTTTCTCGAACGTGCTTTATCTTGACGCCGCCGAACATAAATATATTGAGGAATGCGGTGCTGCAAATTTCTTTGGCATTAAGGATGGGAAGTACATCACACCTAAGTCCCCATCTATTTTACCCTCGATCACCAACAAGAGCCTTCGTCAACTTGCAACAGACATTGGTTTGGTTGTTGAGGACCGTCCGGTTTTGGTCGAAGAGCTTGCAACGTTCGAAGAATGCGGGGCGTGCGGAACTGCGGCCGTGATCTCCCCTATTGGCAAGATTTTCGACATGCAAACGAATAAAATTTATGATTTTGGCGCAGAAGTCGGAAAAACATGCTTCAAATTGTATAATAATTTGCAGAATATTCAGTATGGTCGCGCGGAAGATAAGCATGGCTGGTGTACAATTGTTTTGTAGTTCATTTCTGCTCTAAATAGCGAGGCCTCCCTTTTTTTGGAGAGGTCTCGCTATTTTTTATCGGTTGCGTGTTTTTTGGTAATGCACTAAAAGTGGCGTTTTTTGCATGTCATCCCAGGAGTGCTATAAGCGCGACGTGGGGATCTGCTTTCTTATAAAGCGGTGCTTGTCATCAGATTAATCCCCCTGTGGGGGTTTTGTTGCTCCTGCTCGGCATAATCTGTTTGCAGATTTTGCGCTCACTTAATCGCAACTTTGCCACGCCCGTTAACACTCGCTCGCCTGACATACAAACAATAAAAACAGAGATGAGTAGAAACCGGTTTCTACTCATCTCTGTTTTTATTTGCAACCACAAAATAACCAATAGATTATATCATCAGGCACGCACCATTTTCGGTGTTATTACCCGTTTTCTTTGTTTTAGAGAGAGCCCGTACGGCCCTGATTTGATCTTTTTTGGGTTTCTATAGAATTTAACTATTGTTATTTGTATCTCTTGTGTGTGTGTTTGTCTTGCGCGGTGTTCCACGTGGAACAAAAAAAAACTACCGTCCAAACTTTACCAATAGCACATTTACATCAGCTGGAGATACCCCAGGGATTCTCGATGCTTGTCCTATTGTGGCCGGACGGATGCGTGAAAGCTTTTGGCGCGCTTCGATCGTTAGTGAATTCATCGAATGAAAGTCAAACTCGGTCGGGATGCTGATGTTTTCCAACCGATGTAATTTGTCTGCAATGAACTTTTCCCGCTCTATATAACCGCGATATTTTATCTGTATCTCGGCTTCTTCGATCGCTTCAGCAGTTATTCCCTCCTTTGAAATGAATTTTACCAATCTTGGTAATACCTTTGACAATGATTCGAAGGTGACGTCATTGCGCATCAATATGTCGTATAATTTGCGACCTTGTGTTAAAACATCCGAATTTATTGATTTTAAATAGTCGTTTATTTCAGATGCCTTGACACTCTCCCCTCTTGTAAATTCTATAAGCGATTCTACAAGTGTGTTTTTTTTGACAAAATTGTCGAATCTTTCTTGTGACAGAAGTCCTATTTTGTGCCCTAATGGCGAAAGCCGGATGTCTGCGTTGTCTTGGCGCAACAAAATTCGATATTCGGCGCGGGATGTAAACATGCGGTAGGGCTCGTCTACGCCTTTTGTCACAAGGTCGTCGATCAGCACTCCAATATATGCTTCGTCGCGTTGCAAGACGACGGCCTTTTTGCCCTCTAATAATCGATGCGCATTTACTCCGGCGATCAGACCTTGGGCTGCAGCCTCTTCGTATCCGGTCGTTCCGTTGACCTGACCGGCAAAGAAAAGACCCGAGATGAGCTTGGTTTCGAGCGAATGATGCAGTTGTGTCGGCGGAAAATAGTCGTATTCTATAGCGTAACCCGGTCTGAAAATATGTAAATCTTCGAACCCCCGGATCTTGTGCAGGGCTTCCCATTGCACCTCCCAGGGTAGGGACGATGAGAATCCGTTGAGGTAATATTCGTTGGTCGAGAGCCCTTCGGGTTCGAGGAAAAGTTGATGCTGATCCTTGTCGGCGAAGGTGCGTAACTTATCTTCGATGCTTGGGCAATAGCGGGGGCCGATGCCGCAAATCGTGCCGTTAAACAGCGGCGATTTGTCGAACCCGGCTCGTAACGTCTCGTGAACTTCGGACGAAGTGTAGACCAAAAAGCAGGGTAGTTGATGCTTTACGGGTTCGGTTTCGGAGGAAAAAGAGAATTTTGCGGGTTTTTCGTCGCCATATTGCGGTTCTAAAATCTCGAAGTTTATTGTTCTTGCGTCGAGGCGGGCGGGGGTTCCGGTCTTCATGCGTCCAGACTCAAATCCCATTTTGCGAAGACATTCGGTGATGCCGTGCGATGCCGAATCTCCTGCTCGGCCGCCCTCGGCATTCGAGGTGCCGCAGTGCATCAGGCCGTCGAGAAATGTGCCCGAAGTGAGGATTATGGCGCGGCATGAAAACTCTACACCCATGCGGGTGCGGACTCCGCGAATGCGGGGTTTTGGTGCGGCGGCTTCTGCGGATGAAGAGTCCTCTGCAATAGAGATCGTTTCGGCAGGAGTGGCGTTGCCGGTTATCGCCTGGGTGGAGGAAACGCCGGTGCTGTTGATTGTTTTGGCAGGAAACGTGCCTCCGGTTGAAGAGGGGTTCTCGGTTGCTGCGTTCTCGGTTGGGTGCGTGGCCTCGGTTGTTGCGGTATTCTCGGTTGGGTGTGATATCTCGGTTACGGCATTCTCGGTTGGGGTAGTGGGCTCGATTGGGGTCGTAGCTTTCGTAGGTGTGGCAGAGACAATAGCTGCCGCAACTGTATTGAGCGTTTCGATGACCCCGGATGCTATGCCGACCGCAGATGCTCTGCCAACTCCAAACGCTATGCCGACCGCAGGCGCTCTGCCGGTCCCAAACGCCGTGCCGACCGCAGGCACCACGTCGGCATTGGGTGACATGTCTGTCGAGGCCTCGTTTGTTGCTGGATTTATTGCAGAGGCCTCTATCTCGCCCGAGGCCATTTTTCTGTCGGTTGCATATATTTTGGCTGCGGAGCTGTCTGCCGAAATCGACGAAACGACGCTCTTGTTGGCTGCAAAAAAAGAGTTGGGCCGGGTGTCGACGGATATCGACTCCGGGGTGTGTGTGCCGTCGGTTGATGCGATGCCGGCTGCGTTAGTTCTGGGGGCATTTGCCGTAGACGCTTCGGTAGGGGAGTCGGTTTCGAACAAAAGTTCTGCAGCTGTGTCCTGCCAGATATATAGATTTAAAGTGTTTTCGAGCGTATGTCGCCACTCGTCGGAAAAACGCCGTTTGTCGCACTGGGCCCGAGGACTCCACATCGCGGCGCCTTTCGAGCGGTTGAGCATCCGGAATTGTATGGTAGCCAGGTCGGTGATGCGCCCCATCTGACCCCCTAATGCATCTATCTCTCTGACTATCTGACCCTTGGCCACTCCGCCGACCGCGGGATTGCATGACATGGCGGCCAGCTTATCCATATCCATGGTCAGCAGAAGCGTGCGCGAGCCGAGGCGGGCGGCGGCGGCTTAGCATCCGGCGTGTCCGCCGCCTATGACGATGATATCGTAATCTAAAACCATTGGCTTTTTATTGTTCCAAAAATAGGTTAAAACCCTGCATTTTAATGCAGCTGCTTTAGAGTCTCTTTAAAATGATGAATCTCGTTCTTTCCGCTTTCTCGCTCTCGCCTTTTCCACCTCGTCACCTCGCCGTGGCCCGCCACGTCTTCGCCGGCGGAGCGGCACAATCAGGGGCGATAGCGCAAAAATAACTTGGCCTTGCCTTCATTTTCTCTGCTCGGCAAAACGAGTAAACCCGCTTTGCCCTCGCTTATCGAAAACGGTCGTTAATAAATTTAAACAAACTCTTTGTTTCTGTAATTTTATGTTTTTAGTGTAGGGTCTTTTGTTTTTTCTTTATCGTGCCCTCCGCCCTAAAGGGCGGCGATGCGAGTTACAAAGCAACTCGGGTTGGGGCGTTTTCCCCTCGATTTAAGCCCAGGCATTGAAAGCGCAAGGTGGTTTATTAGCAACTATTGGCTTTCGCCTTCTGTTGTTTTACTTTTTATACAACTCCCATCGTTGCCGCTTGTCTAACCTCAAATTCGAGAAGCGGTATCTGATCTCGTGTCCGGTTCGCGGTACGTCGGCCTTGGCGTCGATGCCCGTGGCGTGCGTCGTGCCGTCGGTCACGGCGTATGTGGCGTCGTAGATGAGCGTGAAATTTTCTCGTTCGGTATAGGAGCTTGCGCGGACGATCTGTTTCGTCTTTCGGTCGACATATACTCTTATCGACTGCTTGCGTATGTTCACCTCGCCGAGCGCCTCGGGAGTGCGTATAAAAGAATATACATCCACTCCGTCGTCTTTCCGTTCCTCGCGCACGACCTTCATATTATCGTTGTAAGAGTTCGACGAAAAACCGATCTCGACGGACGAACTGTTGACTATATACTTTCCCAGGCTGATAAAGGCTTTGTTGAAAAGCGTATCAGACACACTGAACGACAGTTTTTCGGCAACCTCGTATCCGGATGCATCTGCCGGTGTGACTGGCTTCGGGAGCGTGGCGTACCAACCCTCTCCGGCAACTTTTCGTGAGCCGCTCGTAAACTCGAAGTGACCGTATATCGACTGGCCGTTGTGTCTCAACCGGGGTTGCTTGATATGTTTCCAGAATTTGAACCGCCCGCCCATCACCGTAACGCCGGTTATTTCCGCGACATCGATGTTCAATTCCACGCGGTCCGCGCCGCGGTATACGGCCTGGGCGTGTTGTCCCACATAGTTGGCGGAGATGGTGTCGCCGGAGTGAATGCCGGCCTTGTCGATGCGCATAACGCCCAGGGAGTCGGTCATGCCCCGATAGCGGTTGTTGACCGACACGAACGCGAACGGCAGGGCCACGTCGCTCGTCCGTACGCTGACGCTAACCTGCTGGCCGAGGGCTGCGGGAACGGCGAGCGCGGCGGCGAGGAGCAGTGTGATTGTCTTCTTCATGCGCAACATAATCAGCGGTTATCCCAACATTTTAAGATATTTATCCTCCTTGCGGTGCATCTGCGTGTTTGCGCGGGGCGTTTTGTCGCCCTGGCCGCAGAGGTGCAGCACGCCGTGGACGATGATCCGGCGCATCTCCTGGAGCGTTGTGGCGCCGTATTGGCGGGCGTTGTCGGCCACGGTTTCCACGTCGATGAAAATGTCGCCGGAAACAATTCCCGAGCCCTTGAGATCGCTGTAGTCGAAAGTTATGACGTCGGTGAAGTAGTCGTGGCCCAGAAACTGGCGATTCATCTCGAGCAGTCGCTGCGCCGAGCAGAAAATGTAGTTCACATCACCCAGGGCATATCCCTCCTCCTCGGCTACCGTGCGCAGCCATGCCGTGGTGAGGCGCTTCTGCGGGAGCGAGTAGGAACAGTCGTCGGTGTGGTATTTTACGGACATGATGTGTTGTATTTCGTGTTTTTACGGCGTGGGCGGCGCTTTGTGGTTTGCGCTTTGTTGTGCTGCTGGATATATTCTGCCGCTCTTGTCTTGTTTGGAGTCGGTGCGGCGGGTCTTGTTATTCTTTACGGGCCTTTACGGGCGGACCGGATGGGGTTCCCATGTGGTCCGCAGCCAGGAGGGCTGTTGTGTTCTTCATGGCGCCCGAGGCTCGGTGCTATTCCCCTGTGGCGCCTGGGCCTTGTCGGCGGCACGGATTCCACGTAGCGCCGGAATATGTTTTAATGGCGGCTCCGGATTGCTACGGGTTGTTCGCAGTGCCGTTATGTTTTGTCTGCGACAGCCGGACCGTGTGAGGTTTTCCTCGGGGTGGGCGGTCTGCAGCGCGACACATCGTGTGACGCCGGATTCCACGTGTGCCGGTGTCATAATCGCGGTCCGGGGTTCAGGTCCGCCGACCGGGCTTGTGGCTCGGCCCGGACTTGTGGCCCGGGTCGGTGCTTCGGGTCGGTGGCCCGGGGTTGGGGTTCGGCCTGCTTGTCGAACTGCCGTCCGCCGCATGCGAGGCTGTTGTCGAACTGCCGCAGGGTGGGGGTGTCGTTTGATTGCGAGGCGGCTGTCGGACCACCGCAAGGCAATCGTCATCGGCTTGCCCGGCCGCCGCTACCGCTTGAAACAATCTTCGGCGCGCATCGATTTTCCGGCCGGAGGGTAGATTCCGAAGATAAGCTTATACTCTATCTCGAACGTCGTATTGTCGACTGACGAACCGATGGTTCCCAGCTGTTGGTTTTTTGCCACTTTTTGGTTGATTTCAACGCATGTTGTCCCCATGTTGAGGTACGAGCTTATGTAGTCGCCATGAGCTACGTAAACGTCGTATTTGCCCGTTATTCGGTTTGGTCGGATGTCGACTACCTTACCCTCGTAGATCGAGATCACATGGGCGCCTTTGGGCCCCGTTATCTCGGCGATATTATCCTTGAAGCGCTTCACGCGACCTGCTGCGACCGGAAGCCGCAGGTTGGCCGTTTTGGTCGAAAACGAGTCACCCTCGGTATTGCCCCTGGTGAGCTTGCGCAGGTCGGCGATCGCGGCGTCGAGTTGCTGCACCTGCGAGGCCTTGCGGCGCTGGGCCTCGGCCTCGGCCTTCGACATTTTGCGGATCTCGGTGCGCGCGGCGTTGATGTCGCGCTGGAGTTTTTGTTTCTCCGACGCGAGATTGCGGGTCACCGAGTCGAGAGACCGCTTGCGGACGTCGAGCTCGGCTTTTTCCATGGCAACCTGATCTGAGAGGGTTTCGATGTCGCGCATCTTGCGTTCGCGGGCGTTGGCCGCCTCGCGCAGAATGGTGATGCGGCGGGCGACGTCGGTGAAATCGCGCGACGAAAAAATATAGGTCAAATAGTTGTTCTGACGATAGTTGCGATAGGATTCGCGGACCATGGCGGCATACTGCTCGCGGTCGCGGTCGAGGGTGCGCGAGAGGCTTCCGGCCACGCTGTCTTTGTGGGCAATCTCCACACGCAGAAGCTTCGCTTGTTTCTCCGTGGCGTCGAGCAACTGGTTGCGCTGGTCGATCTGACGGGCCCAGAGGTTGGCTTTCTCGGTGGTTGTGGCGCGGCCTTTTTGCAGTTTGTTGATCTCCTGCTGGGTCGTTTCCACAGCCTTGCGGTGCTTGGCGACCTCGCGCTCCTGCTCCTGGATTTTACGGCTGTCCTGCGCCGGGCCCGGCAGGACGGCGAAGACAAAAAGCACGAGGGTCAGTATCCGGAGGCTCTTCATAGGGTTTATTTTGCGGTTTTGTTTCGCTCCAGACGGCGGGCTATGGCGTCGGCGTCGTAGCCGTGTTCGAGGGCGCGGCGCCAGTAGATCTCGGCGGTGAATTTCTCGCCGAGGGCATAGAGAATATCGCCGTAGTGAACCATGAGTTCGGGGCTGTTGCTGCTGTCGAGAGCTATGGCCTGCTGCATGACGCGTTTGGCCTCGGCGGCGCGGCCCAGACCGAAGAGCACCCAGGCGTGGGTGTCCATGTAGGTGGGGTTGTTCTCCGAGAGCGCCAGGGCGCGGCTCGACATCGAAAGGGCCTTCTCGAGGTTGCCTCCGCCGATCGACAGGAAATAGGCGTAGTTGTTGAGTACCATGGCGTTATCGGGGTCGAAGGAGAGGCTCTTATCGTAGGCTTTGTAGCATTTCTTCATCGCCGTGCGGAACGCGCCGCTGCCGGACGATGCGGCGAATTGTTCGTCGTTGTCCTGCTCGCCGCCTACGGCTTTCTGGTGCCATGTATCGCCGATAAGCCCCCAGATCGCACTGCGCAGGGAGTCGGTCGCGGCGTAGCGCAGGGCGTCCTGGTAGACCTTAATACCCTGCTCATATTGCCCCGCGACAACCAGAACATGGCCCTCGGAGATGCGGAAGTCGGGTTTGTCGGGGAACAGCGCCACGGCCTTCGCCACGTAGAACGCAACCGAGTCGGCATGCTTCTGATACCCCTCGATGTCGATGACCATGCGGTAGTACTCCTCCACGGGGGGCTGGTCGTCGAGATGCTGTTTGTAGAGCACGAGCGCCTGCTCCAGCTCGCCCGAGGCGATCAGGTGGTTGGCGTAGAGCTCCACGATGCGCTTATCGTTGGGGTAACGGACGGCGAGAGTCGATGCTAAATCGTTGATTTGCAGGTAGTATTCGCGGTAGAAACGGCGGTCGGAGGTGATCTGTTCGAACTGGCGGACTTTCATCTCGAGCGGCACCTCGCGGGCCTCGAAGATGCGTTTGGTGACGGAGAGAAGCGCGCGGTAGTCATGACGGCCGTCGTAGTAGTCGGCCAGCGAGAGCAGCGTCTGCACGTCGGTGGAGTCGATCTGCATAGCCAGGCCGTACTCCGCCTGGGCCAGCGAATCCTTGTTGGTGCGGGCGTAGAGGTCGGCCAGGGCCACATGGTTCTGGGCGTCGTAGGGCGCGGCGTCGACCAATGCCCGGGCCTCTTCGATGGCCTTGTCGGTCTGGCGCGTGGCGATCAGCAGGCGGCGTTTCATGGCGCTCAAGACCGGAATGCGTCCGAAGCGCATCTCGGCCGAGTCGAGTGTTGTGAGGGCCATGAAGGGGTTTTTGGTCTCCTCGTAGAGCGCCGCAAGAAGTCGGTAGTTTTCGGGGTCGGAGGGTTCTCGCTCGACCATTTTCCGGTAGACCTCGCGGGCCTCGGGGTAGCGGTCGGCGTAGATCAGCGTCTGGCCGTAGAACTGCATGTACCACTTGTTGGTCGTGTCGAGGCGGTAGGCCGCATCGGCAAGGGTTACTGCTTCGTCGGGGGTGTTGTAGAGTCCGTTGGTCGCGAGTTCAAACCAGGCCGGGGCGAAGGTCGAGTCGGCGCGGATGGCCTCGGTGAAGAGCCGGCGCGCACGGGCCGAATCCCCGGCTATGGAGTTGGCCTTGATGCCCTCGGTATAGAGATACAGGCTGCGCAACGAATCGGCCCACGGGGGCACCGGGGTGCCCGCGGGACTCTTTCCGGCCACGAAAGCCGAGCCGAAAAGGATACACAACAGGGTTATCGCCGCGAAACGCTTCATAATTGAGGTGATGTTAGAGGCTGTTTAATTTATTGATAAAGTCATTTTTGTGCTATCGCTATTGACCCTTCCACCCCGCCGGCGAAGACGTGGTGGGCCACGGTGAGGTGATGAGGTGGAAAAAGCGCGCGCGCGAAAAGGACGGGATTCATATTTTTAAACAGACCCTTATAGTGCGGTGTCGAACTGCTGCAGGAAGCGCACGTCGTTTTCGAAGTACAAACGCAGGTCCTTGACGCCATATTTGAGCATCGCAATACGCTCAACTCCCATGCCGAAGGCGAAGCCCGAATATTTTTCGGGATCGATATTATTGGCTTTCAAAACATTGGGATCCACCATTCCGCAGCCCATGATCTCGAGCCAGCCCGTGCCTTTGCAGACCGGACAGCCCTTGCCGCCGCACAGGTTGCACGACACGTCGACCTCGGCCGAGGGTTCGGTGAAGGGGAAATAGGACGGACGCATGCGGATCACGGCGTTTTCGCCGAAGATCTCCTTGGCGAAGTAGAGCAGCGACTGCTTCATGTCGGCGAACGACACGCCCTCGTCGATATATAAACCCTCGATCTGGTGGAAGATGCAGTGCGCGCGGTAGGAGATGGCCTCGTTGCGGAACACGCGACCCGGGCAGACCACCCGGATGGGGGGCTGCGTGGTTTCCATCGTGCGCACCTGGATCGAACTGGTGTGGGTGCGAAGCAGCACCTCGGGCCCCACGAAGAAGGTGTCCTGCATGTCTCGGGCGGGGTGCTCGGGCGGGAAGTTCAGCGCGGAGAAGACGTGCCAGTCGTCCTCGATCTCGGGGCCGTCGGCCACGGTGTAGCCCAGCCGGTCGAAGATGCCCACGATCATGTTGCGGGTGATCGAAATGGGATGGCGCGTGCCCGGTTTTTC
>JAVBTS010000008.1:0-368762 GCA_031556075.1 Alistipes sp. | reverse complement strand
GGCCATCGGCATGAACCACTTCATGGAGATCGCCAAGATGCGCGCGGCACGTATGCTGTGGGCCAAGATCGTCCAGAAGTTCAACCCCAAGAACAGCAAGTCGCTGGCCCTGCGTACCCACTCGCAGACCTCGGGCTGGTCTTTGACCGAGCAGGATCCGTTCAATAACGTGGCACGTACCGCCATCGAGGCGATGGGCGCGGCACTGGGGCATACCCAGTCGCTGCATACCAACGCGCTGGACGAAGCGATTGCCCTGCCGACCGACTTCTCGGCGCGTATCGCACGTAACACCCAGATCTATATTCAGGAAGAGACTAACATCTGCCGCGAGGTCGACCCGTGGGCAGGTTCGTATTATGTAGAATCCCTCACTCAGGAGATCGCCGACAAGGCGTGGACCCTGATCGAGGAGGTCGAGAAGTTGGGCGGTATGGCCAAGGCCATCGAGACCGGCATTCCGAAGATGCGCATCGAGGAGGCTTCGGCCCGCAAGCAGGCGCGTATCGACTCGGGCGACGAGAAGATCATCGGTCTGAACGAGTACCGTCTGGAGAAGGAAGACCCGATTGACATTCTTGCTGTGGACAACACGGCTGTGCGCTTAAGTCAGATCGAGCGTCTGAACGAGATGCGCTCCAAGCGCGACGAGGCCGCCGTGAAGAAGGCTCTCGAAGCGATCACCGAGTGCGTGAAGACCAAGAAGGGCAACCTGCTGGAGCTGGCCGTCGAGGCTGCCAAGGTCCGCGCTTCGCTGGGTGAAATCTCTGACGCCTGCGAGGTTGTCGTAGGCCGCTACAAAGCAGTTATTCGTTCAATTTCAGGTGTATACAGTTCAGAAGTGAAAAACGACAAATCGTTCGAGCACGCCAAGGAACTGGCTGCCGAATTTGCAAAGAAAGAGGGTCGTCAGCCCCGCATCATGGTCGCAAAACTGGGCCAGGACGGACACGACCGCGGTGCCAAGGTCGTAGCTACGGGTTACGCCGACATCGGCTTCGACGTGGACATGGGTCCGCTGTTCCAGACTCCCGAGGAGGCTGCCAAGCAGGCCGTCGAGAACGACGTTCACGTGGTGGGCGTATCGTCGCTGGCCGCAGGTCACCTGACGCTCGTACCGCAGATCATCGCAGAGTTGAAGAAGCTGGGCCGCGAGGACATCATCGTCATTGTCGGCGGCGTAATTCCCGCACAGGACTACGACCAGCTCTACAAGGACGGCGCCGCCGCCATCTTCGGCCCCGGCACACCCGTGGCTACCGCAGCTATCAAGATCCTTGAGATCCTGATGGACTAACAGCCGCTCTATTGAAAACGCCCTTCGGTTTCGGAGGGCGTTTTTTTGTGTCATTACGAGGAAGTCCGCAGGAATGATGTGGCAATCCGATGGTATGCACAGCCTTGCAGGTCATCGGATTGCCGCGTCGGGGTTCGCCCTTCTCGCAATGGCATATACCCATATAGCAGCTAATCCACCCGATTACAGATATATTTCTTTGATAAAATCGTCATTTAAGGCATACTGATGGCCTATTTTTGCTATATTTGTGCAATAGAGAGTGCCGTTTGGCGTTCTTTATATAAACTACAACACCCATGAAAAAACTCATCGTTTTGCTATTGCTCGCCTGCGGTATATCCGTCAGTGGATTCGCCCAGGCACCCGAATATCCCGAACCCGAATTTATCGGCGACGTCGTAGCCATACTCCCCGACCTGACAACCCGCCAGCTGCCCAAAGAGAGCTTGTCGCCGCGCAAACGCACCAGCACGGGAGCTAAATGGTTCGGCATCGGCGGCACAAAGGACGAGATGGTACTCAAGGGTACCCGGGCTGTAGTCCGTCTCAAGCAAGACGTGGGTATCGCATTTATAATTAAAGCATTGGGCAACGACGTCGATCCGATGACTGCGATCAGTATTTTCCAGTTCAAAACCACCAAGAAAGAACGTGTAGCCGAATATGCCGCAGTAGATGCTTTCGGCGACCACCAAATGAACAAGCTGGAGCGCATACCCTTCACAGCCCGTAAGTTCGGATACAACTCCTACATGGTCGTACTCCAAGGTGCTTGCAACGGGGAGTTCGGCATCATGCTCAATACCCCGGACAATCTGACCGTCTCCACCTTCGGAGTAGACAAATAGGCCCACCCGCGGCAAAAGAGAAAAAGGGCTGTAACTAACAGGTGGTTACAGCCCTTTTTGCATGAAATTCGCTGCAATTAGAGGCAGGCCTCCAAGATCCGGCGGGCCATTTTTCCGTCGACATTCTCCTTTTCGCCGTAGTCGGCGCCTTCGGCGGTGAAGCGGCGCTCGACCTCGGCGATCGTCTTCTCGCCGATACCGGCCTCCGACAAGCGCGTGGCAAGGCCCAGCGAGCGAAAGAACTCCTCGTTAGCCGCGATCGTGCGGTCGAGGCGCTCCTCTTCCGAGCCGCCCGTTATGTTCCAGATGCGTTCGCCGTATTGCAGCAGTTTACCGCGTTTCTGATCACGCAATACACGCAAGGTACCGTTGATAACGATGGCCAGCGTGGCGCCGTGCGCAAGGCCGTGCAGGGCCGTAAGCTCGTGGCCTATCATGTGCGTGGCCCAGTCCTGCGTCACGCCCATGCGAATCATATCGTTGAGCGCCAGCGTCGCCGAGAGCATATATTCCGACATCACGGCGTAATCTTTCTGATTCTCGTGAATCTTGGGCGCGATCTCGATAACGGTGTGCAAGATGCCCTCGGCCCAGCGGTCCATGAGGCGCGACTGACCGGGGGTGGTCATATACTGCTCGAGAACGTGGACGAAAGTATCGGCGAGTCCATAGGCGATCTGCTCCTTGGGCAGCGAATAGAGTGTTTCGGGGTCGAGGACCGAGAAGACCGGATAGTTGCCGTAGAAGGCCTTTTTCTCGGTCGTTTCGTGGCGCGAAATCACCGAGCCGCAGTTCATCTCCGAGCCCGTGGCCGACATCGTGAGCACCGTGGCGAAAGGAACACCTTTGGCGGCCGCGCCCTTCTCGACGATCTCCCAGGCGTCGCCGTCGTAGCAGAGACCCGCGGCGATGAGCTTCGTGCCGTCAATCACCGAACCTCCGCCCACGGCCAGCAGAAAGTCGACCTTATGTTCGCGGCCGAGGGCTATAGCCTCGCGGCAGGTTTCGACCGAAGGGTTGGGCTCGATGCCCCAGAATTCGACCCACTCACGGCCCTCGAGGGCTTTAGCGACCTGGTCGTAGACGCCGTTACGCTTGACCGATCCTCCGCCGAATGTGAGCATGATACGCTTGCCGGCGGGGATAAGCTTCGCCAGGCGGGCGATCGTACCTTTGCCGAAGACGAGCTCTGTGGGGTTGTGGAAAATGAAATTATCCATGGTATCAGAATTTAGTTGTGTTCGCTATAACAAATATAACAAAAAGAACGCCGACATGATGTCGGCGTTCGAATATTTTCGTCGTTTTCTACGCTCGGCAAACGAATAAATTCGTCTGCCCTCACTTATCGAAAACGTTCTTTAACTTTTCAGGCTGTCGCGGTTTAGAAGTACTTGCCGCGCATGTCCTGGACCTTTGCCATTTGCTGGATAGCAGGCATCGTGAACTGCTGCGTCATGCTCTCCGACATAGCCTGGGCACGTACGCGCTCGGCATCGGCAGTCTGGTTCTCCGTGGTCTCGACATTGTCGACTTCGAACACATAGACGCCCGACATACCCTTCACCGGAGCCGACACGACGCCGGTCTGGGTCGTCGAAGCGATAGCGCCGACCAGGCGGGGCTCAACGCCCGGGCCATTCACGTAATACGATGCGAACGTCACACCCTCGAATGCGCCGACCTCCGAACCGAGGCTTGCGGCCTGCTCGGCAAGGGTCGAGCCCGAAAGTTCCTTAACGATATAGTCGTATTTCTTGTCGCGGAGGACCTGCGCGCGAACCTGCGTGGCGACCTTCTCCAGCGGAGTATACTCCTTGGTGTCGATATCCGTGAGGATAGCGATGACGTAGTCGCCGTCGGCCTTGATTACACCCGACATATCGCCCTTCTTGGCACCGTAGGCCCAGCGTACGATCTCGCGCGAATCCTCGACACCGCGGATCGTGCGCTCGCCCTGGGCGATCGAAGCCACGCGGGGAGTGACGGCGGCCTGCGAAGCAGCCTCATTGAACGCGTCGATCGAGCCCTTGGCATTGACCGAGAACGAACCCGCCAGGTTATGGATATCGCGTACGGTAGCGGCCGAAGCCTCTACGGGGTATGTGATCGAAGCCACCTGCACCTGCTTCGAGGGCTTGCCGGCCTTGTAGACCTGCATGAGCTGGATAGCGTCGCCCGAGGCGATTTTCACGATGTCACCCTGTTTGGCGCCTGCCAGAGCCGTGGCAAATTCACCCGTGAAGGCCGAGAACGGCAGCACGCCTACCTCGCCGCCGTTCATGGCAGTCTCATCGTAAACAGAGTACTGCATAGCCGCAGTAGCGAAATCGGCACCACCCTTGAGCGCGGTCAGCAGGCTGTCGGCCAGTTTCTCCTGCGTGTAGGGAAGTACGATATGGCGGATGCCGAGCGAATCGGAAGCCATTTTCGAATCCAGCACGCGGGCCATGCGCCACTCGTTATTCTTAAGTACCGGACCGTACATCGAACCGGCCATCAGCGCCTCTGCCTCGTCGGTCGAGAGCTGCGCCGCCGTGACGTAGTTGTCGGCGATACGGCCGCTGCGGTTGGTGCGGACGAACGAGCGGACCTCGTTGGTTGCAGCGAACTCCTCGCCTACTTTGGCTACGCTCTGCTCCAGAGCCAACATGTCGTCGGACGTGGGAGCCACATCGAACACCACATAGGTAATGGTACGCGAGGGAGTCTGCTTGTAGGAGTTCTTATGGCTGTTGTAGTAAGCCTTGATGTCGCTGTTGCTGATGCTGACGAGCGAATCCGCAACCGCCGAATAGCGCTTGCCGGCCCACTTGCCCGCGAAGGTCTCGTTAGCGGCTTTCACACCGGTGGCAACCTCGAGCGAATTGACGTATGCACCGCCGCGTACGAGGCCGAAGTACTTGGCGGCCTCACGCTCCAGGCGAGCCTGGTTGTTGATCTGCGACCATGCGGCAGCAGCCTGGGGGTTTGTCTCGGCCTGCTGGAGGAAATCGCTCACGGCGGCAACATTATACATGCCGGTGCGCTGGTCGCCGAAAGCGCCGTAGAATGCCTGCGTGGGATACTCGCCGCTGATCATAGCCTGACGCTCGGGCTCCGTGACAGCCAGACCCATTTTGTCGAATCCGGGGGTCAGAACGTGCTTGGCGATCAGCGCCTGCCATGCGGCATTGGCCAGCATCGCCGACTGCTGCTCGTCACCCTCCTGGGCACCGCTCTGCTCTTTAACCTGCTCATACTGCTCGAGATAGGCCGAATACTTGATGTTTTCGCCGTCGATCTCACCTACCTTGGGGTCATTGCCCGAGAAGCCCATCTCTGTTTTCAGCGAGAGGATGAATGCCAAGAGCGCAAAGGCGATGATGAGCGAAAGCACGATGCCGAACTTGGTACGTAAAGTGTTTAAACTTGCCATATAAATAATTGATTATTTTGTATTGTCGGTGTTTAGTCGTCAAAGGTAGTAAAATATTCGGAAACACCTATATAAATAAGCTAAAAAATCTACAGCTTTTTGACCCGCGCCAGCTCGATGCGCGAGCGGGTCGTGCGCAGGATGCGCAACTGCAGGCCGCCGATAAAGAGCACCTCGCCGGCCTTGGGAATACCCTCGTAGGTGTAGAGGATAAGTCCGGCCAGGGTATCGTACTCGCGGCTCTCCTCGATACCGAGGCCGTATTTTTCATTCAGGTATTTCACCTCCAGGCGGCACGAGAAAACCCATTCGTGGTTGGAGATGCGCTTTTCGGTAAGATCATCCTCATCGTGTTCGTCCTCGATCTCGCCGAAGATCTCCTCCAGAATATCCTCCAGCGAGATGACGCCGGCCGTGCCGCCGAACTCGTCGATCACCACGGCGATGTTGCTATGGCTGCGGATAAAATTCTGCAGCACAGACTGCAGGGGCATGGTCTCGGGAACGAAGTCGACCTCCATCACAACGTCTGCGACCGTCGCCGGAGAGGTGAAGAGGCTTTTGGAATTGACATAGCCCACGATGTTGTCGACACTGCCGCGCCAGACGAAGATGCGCGAATATTTCGACTCTACGAACCGCGCCGTGAGCTGTTCGATCGAGGTATCGTCGATATCCACGGCTTCGATGTCGACGCGCGGAACCATGCAGTCGCGCACGTTCATCTCGGCGAAGTCGAGGGCGTTCTGAAACATGCGCAGTTCGTTGTCGGGCTGCTCGGAGCGCACCTCGGAGTTCGTATCCAGCAATGCCGCGAGGTCGTCGCGGTGGAAGTGCGGTGTGGGGTTCGCCGACACGGCGCGGCGGCCAAAGAGCCACAGCAGCCCCTGCGAAAGGAGCGTCGTGAGCCGCGCCACGGGGTACAGCAGCAGGTAGAAAAGGAATATTACAGGAGCGAAAAAGCGGTAATAAAAGTTGGGGTTGTTGCGAAAAATCGACTTGGGGATGAACTCTCCGGCGAAGATGATGATAAGCGTCGAAACGGCGGTCTCTACGGCCAGCGAGCCGCTATGCGCCACCGAATGCCAACCCAAGGCATAGAAAATAGTGCGCAGCAGTACCGACATGTAGAGCGAATAGACAACCAGCGCGATGTTGTTGCCCACCAGGATCGTAGTGATATACTGTCCCGGGTGGCGGGCGAAGATGTCGGCTATATAGCCGAACATACGGTTCTGCTTGCGGTCGATCTCCAACTTCAGGCGGTTCTTGCTCGTGAAAGCGATCTCCATTCCCGAGAAGAAAGCGGACAGCGTCAACATAATGACTATAAGCAGAATAGATGTAAGCATGGTTTTATATTTTGCGGTTTCGGCGGGCTCGGTTCGCACCAATGCCTGCAAAGGCCGCGGCTATTCCAGTTTTCGTTTTTCGGCCGGCACTTCGGGCGCCTGCGGTCGGCGGCGGGGCTCCCGGTTTCCGGCTTTGAACTCCCGGTCTGCCGGTTCCAGTTTCATCTCCACAGCCTTGTCCGACACGGCTTTTCTCTCCGATGCGGTGGCATCCCTCTCCTGAAACAAGGGTTTATCTTTCAGCGCGGGTCTCTCTTTCGGCGACGGGGCAGCTGGCGTTTCGGCGACCGGCTTCCGAGGCTCCGGTTTTTCGGCCACATCCGCAGAGTCGGCGCGCTCCGAGGGTGTGATATCGACCTCCATATAGCCCTTCACGCGGCGGAAGCGCCAGAAGTTGAACTCCTCGTCCGACTCAAAACCCTCACCTACCAAAGCGCTGCGGCCTTCGCCCTGCACGAATTTGGAGTCGACGTTGGAGTAGATGCGGTGAGTGCGGGCATTCCAGAAGAGTTGTTGGGTGTAGAGACACTTGCCGTCGGATTTCTCGACCACGACGTTGCCCTTGGCCTCCCAAAGTTCGCGATTGATATAGTAGATGGCGTAATTGGCCGTGAGCACGGCGTTGACTGTCGTGAGCGAATCGTTGTGGTAGGTGGTGATCTTCACGCCCTTGCGGAATTCGCGATAGGGCTCGCGTGCCAAGGCATAGCCCTCGACCTGCGGGGCTTCGAAGTGGTAGGAGCGGCGTCCGTTCTGCGACATGACGATCGACAGGTTATCGCTGTATTCGGTCATCATCGTCTCATCGACCGGTGTATCTTCGGGCCTTCCGTTGCCGTCGCAAGAGAATAGCAAGAGGGCACTTCCCGCGGCGGAGAGTACTGCCAAAGCATATTTTAGGACCAGGTTTCGCATGGCCTTTCGGTGTCGGTTAAAATTATTTCGGACGGACAGTGGTAACGATACCGGAAGCCGTTCCGCAGGTTATGGTATAGTGCGCACCCTCTTTCAGCTCGTTGAAGAAACACTCTTCCGATGAGGGAAAGCGGTTGCGGTAAGCGGTCATCGAGATCCTGGCGGGCTGGTAGTACTCCGACTCCTGCGGAAGGAGCTCCACGGCCCTGGCCATTGCGTCATAAGCAGCCCAAAATGCAGCCTGACCCTCGACTCCCGGACAGCGAGCGACCGAAGCGGCGTAGCTCTGCGCGAGGAGGAAATGAGGAACGCCGTCCTCGGGGTCCAGGTCGCGGGCCTTGCGCGCCGCATCTGCGGCGCCGTCGGCGTCGTTGTCAGCCAGAGCCACCAGGGCTATACGCACCAGCAGCCGTTCGCGCGCCGAGAGGTCTCTTTCCACGGTCAGAGCCGCATGGAGGTATTCATCGGCCTTCGCATAATCGCCCTTGCTCTGGAGCGCCTGGGCCAGAAACAAGGCCGCCTGGGTCGAAGGATTCGCATTGTAGTAGCGATCGGCGATCGCGAAAAAGAACGTTCCGCCGCATTTCGCGCGCGACATCAGGCTCACGGCCTGCGCCAACAGGGCGTCGTCGCGGGGATTTGCCTCCAGCTTGGCGCTAAAAAACTTCTCCAGTGTCTCGCAACTCGCGGCGCCGCTCATAACAAATTCGGCGTCGAAACGGCTCCTGTAATCGTCGGCCTCGGAATTTGCCGCAAAGATAGGCGACAGACGGCGATACTCCGAAATGACCTCCCCGGGCATAATCTCTCCGGTATTCTTATAGTCGGCGCAGAGATTTGTGAAATAGACCACCACGATCTCGGGGTTCGCACCCGTGCCGCCGGCCTCGATAGCCGCGCGGAACGCCTGGCGGATACCCGCGCGGTCGCCGGGCCGGTAAGCCAGGTATTCGGCAGCCTTGCGCTCGAGGATATAGGATTCGCCGCGCTCGGGATGCGAACCGAAACTCTCGACCCGCTTGTCGTAGAGCCACATCAGAGAATCGATATAGGTATTCTTTTCCGGCTGGGTTTTCGAACGGTTGATACGGTTTTTATAGAGCGTCGCGCCGTAGACGTAGATATTCTCGGAAGCCGCCGGGCAGCCTGCGATCAGTTGGCAGAGCAGCCTCGAGGCCTCGTCGTAGTTGCGGTTGGTGATCTCCTCCTTCAGCAGCTGGCTGGCGCGCAGGTTCTGCTCGCGTTCGGCAGAGTCCGCTCCCCACTTCGCATACCGGGAATCGTCGATATCCGGCTGCGCCATGGCCGACGCACCGCAGAGTATCATTGCGGCAGAAAGCAGGATTTTAACTCTTTTCATCGGTATTGATCTTGGAGCCGCGTTACGGTCGGTCGTGCCAATCTAATAATGGGTTCGGGCCAACAGGCGTTCCCTAATCGTATTTGGGACGCATGAACCAGTACTCCTGGTTCTCCACGCCGCCGGCGAAGAGCGAGAATCCCACCCCGATCTTGAAGTACTGCTGACGCACCAGCCCCAGACGGTCGGCGACGTTGTAGCCGCGTCTTCCGTACTCCACACCGATGTCGATCGACGACACGGCGAACAGTTTGACCGGGATTCCGATACCTGCCGTCACGGCGTACTGCGAGAGTTTCTGGCCGTTGTAGGTCTGGTTGTAGTTTCCGTAGCGGAAACCTGCGCGGTAAGACCAGCGCTTCAGCGCGTGGCGTACGTCGTAGCGGTTGGGGGTATATTCGAAACCAACCTTTATGGTGCTGGTATTGGTATAAGCGACGGAATAGGAGCTCTGGTCGGCACCGCTCACGGCGGTCCTCACGCTGCCGTTGTTGCTGCTGCCCCAGTTCTGGTAGACGAAGTCGGCACCTACGATCCACTTGGGCGACTGGTAGAGCACGCCCACGGCGATCTGATGCGGAAGCACCAGTTTGAGTTGCGTCGTATCGCTCTTGGCCGAGGTGTTGTAGAGGTCGCCGATGTAGGTGTTGTTGGAATATTTGGGACGCAGGTCGCCGCCAAAGTCATACGTAGCACCGATCGTCAGGGCGCGGCGGGTGTTGTAGATAACGTCCCACTGCAGGCCGGCCTGGCCTTTGAAACTCGAAATGCTGTAGTTATCGTCGCCGACCACCGAGCCGAAATTCCCCTCGCCGGTGATCGACGTGGGGGTCGCAACGTATCCGCGGTCGATATTACCCCAGTAGTACTGGGCCGAAAGACCCACCGAGAAGTGCTTGAACACCTCCCAGCCCATGCCGAGCTTAACCTCCGTCACGTCGCCCTCGCCCTGGTAGATATACTGCACGGGGCCCACGTAGCCCCAGAGCGGGTCGTCGGCGCTGTATTCCTGCATGTATTTGACGCGGTAGCCCACCGAGCTGTAGGGCGTGAGGCTGAATCCGAGGCCAAGCTTCTTGGCGACGGGCATTTGGAACGAGATATCGTGGAAGTTGAAGGAGTTATAGGCCGAATGCTTCTCCACACCGGACATGGTCTGCGAATTGTAGGTATTCTGTCCCTCCAGTCCGAAGCTGAAGAGGAAACTCTTCTGCGGTGCGGCGCTGAACGACGCCGGGTTCAGGAGGTTGACGATGCCCGGCGAACGCGTGGCCACACCGATACCGCCCATCGAGCGCTGGGGCAGCGTGCCGGGCGTATTCTGCTCGCCGATGCCGTACATCGTATAGGGAGAAAATGCGTTAATACTGCTTGTCTGGGCCGAAACGGCAACCGGAACCGTCACCGCAACAGCGACAAGGAGTTTAATCAAGGTGTTCTTCACTGGCATTGTACTCTAATATTCGATCCAGTCCGCAAAAGACAGGATTACAATTTGCAAATATCGTATTTTTAATTCTTTTCGCAAAGTATTTCGCGTCGCCGCCGGTAAAAATTACGCACAAATCGTCAATTTCACCGCTCATGCGGGCAATGTATCCTTCGATTTCGAACGCGACGCCGTTCATCACGCCCGCGCGTATCGCGCCCTCGGTCGTAAGGCCCAGCAGCTCCGGGAGGGGGCGACTGCCGACGCTTTGGCAGGCATCCGTTTCGTCTTGGCAGACATCCGTTTCGTTTCGGCAGACATCCGTTTCGTTTCGGCAGGTCTCCGCTTCGTCTGCAGAGCAGAGCGGAAGCCGCGCGGTGTAGTCGTGCAGCGCACGGAAGCGGGTGTTGACCCCGGGCGAGATGCAGCCGCCGCGGAAGGTGTTGTCGGCAGTCACGAGGTCGATCGTGACGGCCGTGCCGAAGTCCACGATCAGAACGTTACGGCCCGGGTAGAGCGCCGCGGCGCCCACGGCGGCGGCAAGGCGGTCGCGGCCCAGGGTTTCGGGCGTATGATAGGCGTTATGGATCGGAACGGGGGTCTGCGAGGTGAATTCGAGCATGTACTCCACGCGGGGACGGACCATATCGGCGATATCGTCGACCTCGCCGCGCGTCGAGGCCAGAATAGCACGGCGGATGGGCCACGCCGCGAACAGGTCGTCGAGCATCGAAGGGTGGAGGCGTTCGTCCGAACGCTCCGCGACGATGCGGCCGCCGTCCATGACGGCAGTCTTGACCAGCGTGTTGCCTATGTCGATGATCAGATTCACTTCGTTCAGGTCGGGATTAAGGGGTTTTGTGAGGTTCACAACGCGCGCAGCGTCTTGTAGGCGTCCTCTATGTCTTTGACATTTCTAACGGTCATCGCCAGCTTATTATTGTGCTGCTTAAGAACAAATCGGGCAGGGTTTTGCGTAACTTTTTTCAGAAGTTCCATGAAAGTCTCGCTTTTGAAGTAGGGGGAGTTGTCCTCGCCCACGAAATGGACGATCATCAGGCCGTTCTTGACCTTCACCCTTTCCATGCCCAGACGTATGGCCTCCCAGCGCAGGCGCACCACGTTCAGCAGCTCCGCGGCGGCCCTCGGCAAAGCTCCGAAGCGGTCGACAAGGCGGCTCTCGAAGGCTACGAGCGCCTCCTCGTCCTTCACCGAGTCGAGCTCACGGTAGAGCTTCAGACGCTCGGCCTGCTGGCTGACGTAGCTGTCGGGAAGGCCGGCCTCGACGTCGATGTCGATGTGCGCGTCGTCGATATAGCGCATGCCCTCCACGACGTTTTGTTCGGGATCGCTCAAGCCGGCGACGTCGAGGCCCTCGGCGCGCAATTCGGCGATCGCCTCGTTCATGATTTTCTGGTAGGTTTCGAAGCCGATGTCGGCGATAAAACCGCTCTGCTCGGCACCCAGCAGGTTGCCGGCGCCGCGGATATCGAGGTCCTGCATGGCGATATTGAATCCCGAGCCCAGATCCGAAAACTCTTCGATGGCCCTGAGGCGGCGGCGCGCATCGGACGACAGAAGCTCGTCGGGCGGCGACAAGAGGTAGCAGTAGGCCTTGCGGTCACTGCGGCCCACACGTCCGCGCAGCTGGTGCAGGTCGCTCAAACCGAAGTTCTGGGCGTCGTCGACGATGATGGTATTGGCGTTGGGGATGTCGATGCCGTTCTCGACGATCGTGGTCGAAACCAGCACGTCGAACTCCCCGTAGATGAAGTCCATGATGAGTTTTTCGAGCTTCTCGGCGGGCATTTTTCCGTGGCCCGCGGCGATGCGCGCCTTGGGGCACAGCCGGGCGATCATGCCCTCGATCTTCTGCAGATCGTCGACGCGGTTGTGGACGAAGTAGACCTGGCCGCCGCGGGCGAGCTCCGTCTCGATCGCGTCGCGGATAACCTCCTCCGAAAATATGTGCGACTCGGTGACGATGGGCTGGCGGTTGGGCGGCGGAGTCGAAATTACGGACAGGTCGCGCGAGCCCATCAGCGAGAATTGCAGCGTGCGCGGTATGGGTGTGGCGGTGAGCGTGAGCGTGTCGACGCTGACGGCCATTTGCGTCAGTTTTTCTTTGGCCGCAACACCGAATTTCTGCTCCTCATCGATGACCAGAAGGCCCAGATCGCGGAAATGGATCTGCTTGCCAAGCATCTTGTGGGTGCCGATAAGTATGTCGATACGGCCGGCCGCGAGGTCGTCGCTTATCTTGGTCAGCTCCTTGGCCGACTTGCTGCGGTTGACGTATTCGACCCGCACCGGAAAATTGCGCAGGCGGTCGGCGAACGAGCGGTAGTGCTGCAGGGCGAGGATCGTCGTGGGAACCAGTACCGCCACCTGCTTGCCGTCGGTCGCGGCCTTGAACGCGGCACGTATCGCCACCTCGGTCTTTCCGAAGCCCACGTCGCCGCAGACCAGACGGTCCATGGGCTGGTCGGACTCCATATCTTTTTTCACGGCGGCGGTAGCCGTCTGCTGGTCGGGGGTATCCTCCCATTGGAACGACGCCTCGAGCTCATGCTGCAAATAGCTGTCGTGCGAGAAGGCGAAGCCCTTCGAGGCCTTGCGCTTGGCATAGAGAGCGATAAGTTCGCGCGAGATATCCTTGACAGCCTTTTTGGTGGCGTTCTTGATCTTCTGCCAGGCGCCGTTGCCCAGTTTATAGACCTTGGGCGGCTCGCCGTCGCCCGACTTGTAGCGCGAGATGCGGTGCAGCGAGTGTACGTTGACGAACAGCACGTCGCCGTCCTTGTAGACCAGTTTTATCGCCTCGTGCGGACGGCCGTTCTCGTTGATCTTCACCAGTCCGTCGAAGCGGCCCACGCCATGGTCGATATGCACTACATAGTCGCCCGGACGCAGTTGGTTGAGCTCGGCGACGGTCATCTGCTCGTCGCGCCGAATCTCGCCGTTGATGCGGTAGCGCTGGTAGCGGTCGAAGATCTGGTGGTCGGTGTAGAGGCAGATTTTCAGGTTGTTGTCTACGAAACCCTCGTGCAGCGTCACCGACAGCGGTTTCACCACCGCCTGACCGCGGCCTATCTGGTGGAAAATATTCTCCAGGCGCTCCACCTGCATCTTGTTTTCGGAGAGAATATAGGTCGTGTAGCCGCGCAGCGAATTGCGGATCATATCGTCGGCCAGCATCTCGAAATTTTTGTTGAATTTCGGCTGGGGCACGGTCGAAAATTCCACCGAGGCCGAGGCCGGACGCTCGGGCAGGTTGTCGCGCAACATCAGCATGCGGCGGTCCGCGAGGTCGGCCACCAGGGCGTTGCGGCTTGTCAACAGGCTGTCGATCTGCTCGGGGTGCTCCATGTCGACAAGCGTTTTGCGGCGCACGTCGTTGACACGCTTCAGTACATAGTCGGCATCGAAGAACCAGTAGGCCGCGTCGCCGGCGAACTGCACCAGCGAGACGCGCGCAGCGCCCAAACCCGAGTTGAGGTTGGGGATAATCTCGACCTTTTCGAGTTTATCGGCCGAGAGCTGACTCGAGATATTGAAGCGGCGGATCGAGTCGACCTCGTCGCCGAAAAAATCTACGCGGTAGGGCCTGCTTTCGGAGTAGGAAAAAACGTCGACGATACCGCCGCGCAGCGAATATTGGCCGGGTTCGTAGACGAAATCCACGCGTGTGAAACCCGCACCCGTAAGAGCGTCTTCCAATACGTCGATCGAAATCTTGTCACCCACCCCAACGGCGATCGTATCGCGCCGCAGGGTTTCGGCATCCACTACCCTTTCGGCCAGCGCTTCGGGATAGGTACAGACGACCAGATAACCCTCTTTGAACGACCTGACGGCATTCATCGTCGTCGTGCGCTGAACAACCCCCTGGGCATCTTCGGCGCCATAGGCCGCAGAGCGTTTATAGGACGAAGGGAAGAAACACACCTTGCTCTCGTCGAGCAGGTTATAGAAGTCGTTCATCAGGTAGGCAGCCGAATCGCGGTCTTCGGCAACAAAGACATGAATACCCCCGATTTTGGCGACCGCAGCGGCGGCATAAAATGAAAGAGCGCCGCCGACCATCTCTTTCAAACAGACGGTGGCACGCTCTTTTTGGTATTCGCGGCACAATTCCGACAGGGCTTTCGACCCCGCGGCAAATTGCGCCAGCTGCTCGCGCGCAGTCATTGCAATTATTTATTAATGAGATCCTTGTCCTTCTGGTCGCGGTACTGAACCTCTACGATGCCGATGCTCTGGTCGGCGATGACCTCCAGCTTGACACCGTACGTGCGCTGCCAGCGGCGGCGGTACGACCACCAGAAACCTTTCTGCAGATAGGCCGCGACATAGGGGCTGACCACAAGCTTGATATATTTCTGACCGCGGTCCTGGGTGAGGAACGATATCTGGTTCTCGATCTTCTTGTCGAGCACCACCGTAGGTTCGATCTTGCCTGTGCCGTTGCAGGTGGGGCAGACGTCAGAGACGGTCTCCACAGCCACGGGACGAACCCTCTGGCGGGTGATCTGCATCAGTCCGAACTTCGACAGCGGAAGCACCGTATGCTTGGCCTTATCGGTGGACATGAGTTTTACCATCTCGTCGAAAAGCAACTGCTTGTTCGACGACTTATGCAAGTCGATGAAGTCGATGATGACGATGCCGCCCAGGTCGCGCAGACGCAGCTGGCGAGCCACTTCGGCCGCCGCGGCGAGGTTGACGTCCATGGCCGTCTGCTCCTGGTTGTCCTCGGCCTTGGTGCGGTTGCCCGAGTTGACGTCGATGACGTTCATGGCCTCCGTTCGCTCGATGATGAGGTAGGCGCCGCGACGCAGCGAAACGTATTTGGCGAACAGCGACTTGATCTGCTTCGAGATATCGAAATTGTCGAAGATGGGCACCTGGCCTTTATAGAACTTCACGATCTTCTCCTTCTCGGGGTCGATCTGGCGAATATAGTCGCGGATATCCTTGTACATCGCCTCGTCGTCGACGGCGATCTGCGAGAACGAGCCGTTGAGCGAGTCGCGGATAATGGTATTCGCGCGGTTCATTTCGCTCATAATCTGGGCCGGAGCCTGGTGCTTCTTGATCGCAGCGCAGGTCTTGCGCCAGCGGTCGATCTGGGTCTGGATGTCGTTCTCGATATCCTCGTCCTTGGCCTCGATGGCCGCCGTGCGGATGATCACGCCGAAATTCTTGGGCAGGACCGCCGCGGCGATGCGCTTCAGGCGCTTCTTCTCGTCGTTGGAGCGGATTTTCTGCGAAAGGAACACCTTCGACGAAAACGGCACCAACACCACGTTGCGGCCGGCAAGCGAGATGTCGGCCGTCAGGCGAGGGCCCTTGGTCGAGATCGCCTCTTTGGCGATCTGCACCATGATCGTCTGACCCGGCTGCAGGCAACTGGTGATCTTGCCGCCCTTTTCGACCGCAGGCTCGAGCTTCATGCCCTCCACGCGAAGGCCGCGTTTGCCGGGCTCTTGCGACTTGACCAGCTTATCGAGCGACAGAAACTGCGTTCCCAGGTCTAAAAAGTGGATGAAGGCATCTTTTTCGTGCCCTATATTGATGAATGCCGCGTTCAGGCCGGGCATTATCTTCCGAACCTTTCCGAGGTATATGTCCCCCACGGCGAAGCCGGTCTGTGCCCGCTCCTTATTGAGCTCCACAAGCACCTTGTCCTCGCAAAGCGCAATGGATATTTCGGTGGGGTTGACGTTTACAATTAACTCTCTGTTCATATGTAGTGCGCACTCCGGGCGGAGGCGCCGATGCTGAAATTATTATGGTCCGCTTTTGGTCTGAAGTGGCGGTAACTCCAATGTTCTGATATCCGGATTTAACGGCTCCGGAGGCCCGTACAGCACAGCCCGGGGGCCGTATAACTTTAAATAGGTAAAGCTAAAAGAGCTCGGAGCTCCTTTAGCTTTATCTATCGTGCAGTAGCCGTGGGCTACTTACTTTTTCTTGTGACGATTCTTGCGCAGACGCTTTTTCCGCTTGTGGGTAGCCATCTTGTGACGCTTATGCTTCTTTCCGTTGGGCATAGTGTGAAATGTTTGAGGTTTCTAAAATTACTTCACCTTCGCTACGAAGCTCTTCGAGGGCTTGAATGCGGGGATGTTGTGTTCGGGAATGGTGATCGTGGTCTTCTTCGAGATGTTACGTGCAACCTTCTGCGCGCGCTTCTTAACGATAAAGCTTCCGAATCCGCGGAGATACACGTTGTTCTTCTTGGTCAGCGAGGTCTTGATGCTCTCCATGAAAGCCTCGACAACAGCCTGCGCCTGCGCTTTTTCTACGCCTGTGCTTTTAGCGATTTCGCTTACGATATCTGCCTTTGTCATGTTTATAATTTTTAAAGTTAATTCCTGTTTCAACACGTTTGGAGTGCAAATATACGTATAATTTACGTTTTAGCCAACAAACGCGATATTTTTTTAATAATTTTTCCACAGCGACCCTATGCGCCGCTATTACAGAGGCATAACAAATACCGAGCAAAAGATTATAAAATTTTAATTTATTATCATTCAAACATATATAGCGACTGTGTAAAATCACACACAACCCTCTGCCGATCAGCGCACAGCGTTTCATTATTACAATGTTACGCCCCACAGCGGCCTGCAGGGGCAATTAATTGCAGGCTGGTCTAATAAAGCGTAAGGTTTTTGCGTTTGACACATAAAAACGCTAATTTTGTCACGTTAAAACAAACAAACCGCATGGTCAAAATACTCTGGGTCGACGACGAAGTCGAACTGCTCAAACCCCACGTTCTCTTTCTGCAGCAGAAGGGCTATGACGTCGACACCTGCAACAACGGCTATGACGCGATCGACATGGCCGCCGAAGGCTCCTACGACCTGATAATCCTCGACGAGATGATGCCCGGCATGACGGGACTCGAGACACTTCCCAAGATCAAGGAGGTGCGTCCCACCACGCCCGTGATCATGGTCACCAAGAGCGAGGAGGAGAACATCATGAACAAGGCCGTCGGTTCGAAAATCGCCGACTACCTCATCAAGCCCGTAAATCCCAATCAGGTGCTTCTGTCGATCAAGAAGAACGTCCACTCGCAGCAACTCGTCACCGAGCAGACCACGGCCGACTACCGCTCGGAGTTCGGACGCATCACCTCGTCGCTGCAGATGGCCGACAGTTTTGCCGACTGGTGCTCGATCTACCGCAAAATCGTGAACTGGGACGTCGAGCTCTCGGAGTCGACTGACAAAAGCATAAAAGAGGTGCTGGCCTACCAGAAAACCGAGGCCAACCAGGAGTTCTGCAAGTTCGTGCGCCGCAACTACTACAACTGGATCAACAAGCGCGCCGACGGCGCACCGGTGATGTCGCACACGCTGATGAAGACCAACATCTTCCCCGTAGCCGACGGCGGCGGCAAGACCACCCTGCTGCTGATCGACAACTTCCGCTACGACCAATGGCGGTCGATCTCGTCGATGCTCCGCGGCTACTACGACGTGGCGGTCGACGACTTCTACTGCGCGATCCTGCCCACAGCGACCCAGTATGCCCGCAACGCTATCTTCGCAGGTCTGATGCCGTTGGCCATCGACAAACTTATGCCTAACAAATGGCTAAACGACAACGAGGACGGCGGAAAAAACCAGTACGAAGAGGAGTTTCTCAAACGCCTTATGACCCAGAATGGCAAAAACTGGAAGTTCTCGTTCGACAAACTGGTACGTCCCGAGCAGGGCCGCAAACTCATCGACAACATTCACAAGGTCTATGACGCCGATTTTTCGGTCATCATCTACAACTTCCTCGACATCCTCTCGCACGCACGTACGGAAACGGATATTATACGCGAACTCACCGAAGACGACGCGGCATTCCGCTCGCTGACGCGTTCGTGGTTCGAGCATTCGGACCTCTACACCATTCTGCGACTGCTCTCGGAGCGCGGCCACACCGTCGTCAGTACCTCCGACCACGGCACCATCCGCGTCGACAACCCGGTGAAGGTCACCGGCGACCGCGAGACCTCGGCCAACCTGCGCTACAAGACCGGCCGCAACATGGCCTACAACGCGCGCGAAGTCTACGAGGTACTGAAGCCCGAGGACATACAGCTTCCGTCGAGCAACCTCACGTCAAGCTATATCTTCGCCTACAACTCGGACTTCCTGGTCTATAACAATGACGCCAACCGCCACATCCGCTACTACCGCGACACGTTCCAGCACGGCGGAATTTCGATGGAGGAGATGATCGTTCCTTACATAGTTTTAAAGCCGAAACAACAATAGTTGCGATTTGCCACGGCTCACAAAGCGGGCCGGCGGGCCGCAGCTCCGCCATGCGGAGGCCCGCACTCTACTGCGTATAGTACGTTCCCCCGCAAGCTGCGACCTGAAAATAAAAAAAACAAAGTAATGAAAACCATACACATAGATTCACAAGACGACCTGCCTGAAGTTGCCGAAGCGGTCATAGACGCTTTACAGGGCCGCACGGTCGTCGCTTTCCGCGGCGAAATGGGGGCCGGGAAGACCACCCTCATAAGTGCCATAGCCGCCCATTTGGGCGCTACGGACACTGTGACCAGCCCCACGTTCGCCATCGTCAACCAATATATGGGTGCGGGTGAAAGACGCATCTATCACTTCGATTTTTACCGCATCGAGGACGTTCGCGAGGCTTACGATTTCGGTTACGAGGAGTATTTCTACTCGGGCGATTTGTGCCTTGTGGAGTGGCCCGAGAAGATCGAACAACTTTTGCCCGACGACGTTATGACCGTGCGCATTACTGCCGGCGGCGAGAATAAACGCACGTTCGAGATAGATTGAAAGGGGAGATTCTGGAAAATTAGGTATTTTGTATTGCATAATACTAAAATTTAGATCATATTTGCGGTGTCAAACTATCAAAAACCCGTTATCTCCATGAAAAAATTCTTCAAAATTACAGGCATAGTCCTGGGGAGCATTCTCGGATTGCTGATCGTAGCCGTCATTGTCATCCGTGTCGTGGTTGTCATCAATGCGCACAAGGCTGCCGCCAAAGAGAGCGCGGAGGCCACCGAACGGTATGTCGGAATGCTGCGCAGCGCCGGAGAATATGCCGCCGACACCGTACAGTTCCGCTTCGCATACCGCCAGGACGAGGCCCACGCACGCGAGATTCGCGAATACTTCTGCCTCGACACGCTTCTGAACGAAAAAGCCACGACGTGGGACAATAGCCTTGCGCTTGCGAAATTTGTAGCCCTCAATATCCCCCACGCCAACCAGAAGATCCATCCCGATACAAGAAACGCTATTGCACTCTGGGAATATCACCTCGACGTTGAACCCGGCTTCAACTGCCGCCTGCACTCGATCATGCTGCACGAGCTGCTGCTAGCATCGGGCATTACCAACCGTTTCGTGACCTGCTTCCCAGTCGACCCCGACGACCCCGACTGCCATGTGGTAAACATCGTATGGTTGCCCGAACTGCAGAAATGGGCGATGATCGACTCCGACATGCAGCGTTATATAACCGATCCGGCAGGCATGCCGCTGTCGCTCGAAGAGATGCGCCGGTCGTACATCAACGACGAGCCAATGAAGATCCTCCGGTTCCGCAAGGGAAGAACCAACTACTCCTACCGCCCCTACTGGGCCAAAAACCTCTATTGGTTTTCGTCCTGGGAGGAGTTCGGCTACGACAAAGAGGTCGATTACAAAGGTCGCATGATCGTTCTGCTTCCCGAGGGATTCGAGGGTTTCCGTCTCTGGGAGAATTCGATAACCACCACCGACAGCGAACGCTTCTGGGCCGCACCCGAAACAACCATTTAGATTTGAAATAAAAACAGCAATGCAGGAATACACATCCAAACAGCAACAGATTTTCCGCCCCGCGGAACAGATTTACGCCGCGATAAGCAGCTTCGAAAACCTCACCCCGGCCGTGGCGGACAAGGTCGAGGAGTGGCAGGCGACCGCAGACACATGCTCGTTCAAAGCCAAAGGCTTCACCGTGAAACTGCGCATGGAGGAGCGCGAGGAGCCCAAACACGTAAAAATAGTAGGCGACGACGGCGGCATCCCCATGGATTTCGCTTTCTGGATTCAACTGCAAAAGGTTTCGGACGCCGAAACGCGCCTGCGCCTGGTGCTGCATGTCGAGCTCAATATGATGATGAAGATGATGATCGGCGGCAAGCTGCAGGATGCTGTGGACCAGATCGCCGAGGGGATTGCCAAGACGATGAATAATGCATAATTATTCGACATTTGTGAAATGAAGAATCCGGCCTATCGGGCCGGATCTTTCATTATCTCCGCAACACAGCGTATCGTGGGAAATGTGCCGCGCAGATTGTTGGCCACCTGCTGCGGATTGCACCAGGCGACCTCCTCGATGCCCTCTTCGGTCTGGGGCTTCAAGCCGCCGCACTCCTTGGCGTGGAGGCTGTACCAATAGGTGTGTTTCAACTCCCATTGTCCACGCAGACGATAGGCATGGTAGGTGTCGCACAGCGGGGCCACCACCTCGGCGCAGACGCCGGTCTCCTCTTCGATCTCGCGCGCGGCACATTCGTCGATGCTCTCGCCGCACTCCAGATGCCCTTTAGGCAGGTCCCAGCGGCCGTTACGGTGGATCATAAGCCACTCGCCGCGCGCATTCTCGACCACACCCCCGGCCGCCTCGACAAGTCGAAATCCCGCGGCGAACGACTTGAAAGCCATCTCGGGATCGGGCGTAACGACGGACACAAAATTGTGTTTTTCGAGAATTTTCGTTATTTTTGCTCGATGTACGCTTCCGTCGGCTTCGGGCCGAACGGAAAACCACTCCCCGGCAGGCGTCTCGGGTGCGAAAGTCACTATTTTATCGGCAAAATAGACGGTCGAACGGGTCATATCGGTATAAATTTGTCACAAAAATACAAAATAAATATAGAATGCAAATGAAAAAAATCATCCTTTTTATGGCTATTGCAGCTGTGGGGCTGGGCTCGTGCGAAAAGCGTCCGGCGCCCCTTACGATCGACAATGCGCTGACCTCCGAGGAGATCGCCGCAGGCATACTCACCCCCGAAGTGATGTGGAAAATGAGCCGCGCGGGCTCGTCATCGCTTTCGCCCGACGCCCGGACGCTCCTCTTCGCGCAGACCGACTACAACATGGCAGAGAACCGCGGCGTGACGACCATCTGGATCGAGGATATGAATACAAAAACCGTGACGCGCCTGACCGACACCTCGTCGAACAACGCCGATGCCAAATGGAGCGCCGACGGACAAAAGATCTACTTTCTCTCGGACCGCAGCGGCTCGATGCAGGTATGGGAGATGACACCCTCGGGCGGCGACGCCAGGCAGCTCACCGGCCACGGCCAGAGCGAGGGTATTCCCGATGTCGAGGGCTTTGGCGTGAGCAACGACGGCAAGCATATCTGGTGGGTGCAGGCGGTGCGTCCGCTGGGCGTGGCGTTCAAATCGTCGGACATATACGAAGATATGCCCAAGTCGAAGGCCCGCGTCTACGATGACCTCATGGTTCGCCACTGGGACTACTGGGAGGAGGGACAATACCGCCACATCTTCGTCGGCGAGCTGGGCAAGGGTCTCGTCACGGGCGGCACCGACATCATGCCCGACGCCGCGTGGGACGCACCTCTGGCCCCCTATTTCGATATGGCCGAGATCGCGTGGAACAATGCCGGGACGATGCTGGCCTACACCTGCAAACCGCTCACCGGAACCGCCTACGCTCAATCGACCGACTCGGATATCTTCGTCTATTCGCTCGAAAGCGGCGTGACGCAGAATATCTGCAAACCCATAAATTTCAACACCGGTGGGCCAGTAAATGATGTTGCAATGATGGTTGGCTATGACAAATACCCCGTATGGTCGCCCGACGACAGCAAGATAGCGTTCCGTTCACAGCAGCGTCCGGGCAACGAGTCGGACAAGGAGCGTCTGTTCGTCTACGACTGCCACACCGGCGATTTGAACTATCTGACCGAGGATTTCGATTACAACGCGATGAACGTCGTGTGGGCTAACGACAGCACCATCTACTTCATCGCCCCGATCGAGGCTACGCATCAGATCTGCCGCGTGACCCTGCCCCTGGGCGAGGTCGAGGTACTCACGCGCGGCGACCACGACATCAACGCCTTCACCATGGCCGGCGATCGCATCGCAGCCGAAGTATGCACCATTTCGATGGCCACGGAGCTGTTCGAAATCGGCATCGCCGACGGCGCGATGACGCAGATCTCCCAGATCAACAAAGCCGTTTACGACAACATAAAGATGGGCGAGGTGCAGAAGCGCTGGGTGCGCACCACCGATGGCAAGCAGATGCTGACGTGGGTGATCCTGCCGCCCGACTTCGACCCCGCAAAGAAATACCCCATCCTGCTCTACTGCCAGGGCGGCCCGCAGAGCGTGGTTTCGCAGTTCTGGAGCTACCGCTGGAATTTTCAATTAATGGCGGCTCATGGCTATATCGTGGTTGCGCCTAACCGCCGCGGACTGCCCTCGTTCGGCCAGGAGTGGCTCGACCAGATCTCGGGCGACTACTCGGGACAGAACATCCGCGACTACCTGTCGGCTATCGACGACGTGGCGCGCGAACCGTGGGCCGACCAGGACCGCATGGGCTGCGTCGGAGCGTCGTACGGCGGCTATTCGGTCTACTACCTTGCAGGGTGCCACGAGAAACGCTTCAAGGCCTTCATCGCCCACTGCGGAATTTTCAATTTCGAATCGATGTACGGCGAGACCGAGGAGCTTTTCTTCATCAACAACGACTACGGAGGTCCTTACTGGGACAAGTCGAACGCCGTGGCCCAGCGTTCCTACGCCAACTCGCCGCACAAGTTCGTGGAGAAGTGGGACACGCCCATCATGATCGTCACCGGCGAGAAGGACTTCCGCATCCCCTACACCCAGTCGCTGGAGGCATTCACGGCGGCTCGAGTGCGCGGAATCCCGGCGCGTCTGGTGGAGTTCGAGAATGAAGCTCATCAGGTATTCAAACCACAAAATTCGCTCGTCTGGAACCGCGAATTCTTCGGCTGGTTAGACAAATATGTGAAGTGATGTCATAGGCCCGGCGTGGCAATCTGATTGCTTGCCACGGCCTTGCATATCACCGGATTGCCGCGTCGGGCCTATGGCTCTGCCCGCAATGACATATACGCAAAAGTCCTCCCTTTCTCGGGGAGGACTTTTTTGTTTTAAATACACATCCGCCAACCGGGAATTCGGCAAGTTCGTGATAGAAAACCGGGCGTTCGTTGAATTTATTTTCACAAGTGGACCGCTCGTTCTATTTTTGCGTACCATATTATATATCAAAGACTCTTCTATGAGAATTAAGTTTTGGAAATCCCTATTTGCGCTTCCGTTGCTGGCCGCCTCGTGTGGCGAGCAGCCTGTCACCGAGCCGACGCCCGTAAGGACGATCAGCGTATCGGTAGGCTCGGAACCAAAGGTCTCGATTGGCGTCGAATCGACCGGCCCGAAGTCGCGCACCGAACTCGGCGATGACGGCAAATCGGTAAAGTGGTCGACCAACGATCAGATAGCCATCTGGGCTATCAACTCCGGCGGCACCGCGCAACTCGACGCACAGCCCTTCCGTCTGTGGCACTACAACACCTCGTACGGCGACGCAAAGTTCACGGCCGACATCGCCCCGATGCCCGAGGACACCTACACCTACTGCGCCGTATATCCGCTTCCCGAGAGCCGCAGCGGCACGCAGGCCAGCTACACGATCCCTGCAACCCAAAACGGCGCGTATAACAGCAAATACAATGTGATGACCGCCACGACCCGTCAGGGAGCAGCCCTGCAGTCGGGCGATAACAGCGAAGTCATAAATTTCGCATTCTCGCACAAGGTACATATCCTGAAGATAACGGTTCCCACCAACAAACTCGGCGCAAAGGTATCGACGATCGAACTCACGTTCCCCTCGGCTGTGACAGGCACACTGACGGTCGACGCCTCCAATCCCAACGCAGCACCACAACTCGCGGGCGGCAGCAATGTCCTGACACTCAATTTAGCGCAGCCAGTGGATGCCGGAGCGACCGTATACGCCTTCATCGCACCCGTGGAATTTACCTCCGCCCAGTCGATAAAACTCATGGCATACACCGCTACCCGCGAATCATACGAGACCTACATGGCCGGTAAAAAGTTCGAGGCGGGGCACACCACTCCCATAAAGTACAACGTTCCGCTGCCGGAGTTCATCTACACCATTCTTGATATCAACATGCTCAACACGGGTGAGACGACACTCGGCGAAAAGGTCAACACTCTCACCTTCTCGGCTCCCGCGGGAGTCGTGCTCGACAACGGATCGAACGTCCGCGCGTTCAGCCTGGGCCAGAGCGGAATATACCGCATGAAGATCAACAACTTCAACAACAACCTCTCGAATCAGACCGTCACGCTGACCTACGATTCGAACAACGCCCTCATTACGCGCACCATCCAGATGCCGCAGATCTACACCGACGCAGTAAACACCATTGCGACATTGAGTGTTCCCTATCTCTTCGAGGAGGATTTCAGCGGCGCAGGAGACTTTTCAGGCGGCGAAGAAGCCAACAGCACCAGTACGGGTAAAGAGATGACGAGCGCCAACCTCGCAGGATGGTATGCCTATTCACGCGCCCAAATTACCGCAGGAACATCGGCTACGCTGCGCAGCTACAGCAACCTGTTCGGTCCGTTCCATTCGGGAATGAGAAGCTGTCTGTTGACGAACATCAAGAGCGGCAAAACTGTAACCGTAAAAGTAGCTTTCAACGGCAACTGGGTGCAGAATGTAAGCAGCTCCATGGGCCTTATCGTAGGCCGCACGACAGGTAATAAACTCAACAGTGCGATAGACGCAAGCACGACACTGGCACTGGAGAGCAACGCAGGCGCCAGCTCCACGGACATTCCCACCCTGTGTTCGGTCAATGTCTCCGGATTTACCTCGGCCCAGGCCATAGCATGGAAAACGTCGGGCAAGAACGGATCGGTGCTCCAGTACTTCAACTACGACAACATTTACATCGACAACATCAAAGTATCCATCGCTCAATAATCGCCCGTATGAAGAATAAGCTCATATATCTATTTGCATCGGCGGTATTGATCGCCACGGGATGCTCCCAAGAGACTCCCGCCGCAGGCGACGGACTCTACCGCCTCCACATCGGCGGCACGGTCGACGCCACGGTCGCAACACGCGCCGCAGCCACGCCCACCACCGCCGACTTCGCTTTGAAGATCACCGACGCCGAAGGCGCCGAGCAGTCATGGGAAACCATCACCAAGTTCAACCAGGAGGCTCCGGTCTTCACGGAGGGCGATTACACCGTATTCGCATCGTACGGCGATGCAAATGCCGAGGGCCTCGACAAGCCCTATTACTCGGCTTCCAAAGGGATCAGGATACGTCGCCGCACGACCAACAACGTCGAGTTGACGGCTACAATAGGCAACTCGCAGGCCGTGGTACGCGCGACGCAGCAGTTCCTGGATTATTACAGCGACGCGCAGTTCACCATAACGACCGGTTCGGGCAATAAATTTACATTCACCCCCGAAGAGGTCGGCGACGGTGTGCCGGTATGGGTCAAGACCGGAACCACGCTCACGGTGAAAGGTACGGCCAGGAAGCAGAGCCAGACCGGCACCATAGAAGGTCTGACCATCACCTTCAACGACGAGACGCTCGACAATACCAAGGCCGCGACGTGCCATATCTTCACGTTCGACGCCCAGGAGGCCGGCAGCGCCACGCTCGAAATAACATACGGCGACGAGCCCGCCGAAATACGCGAGGTCGACAGCGAGATGAACGACGCGGCGATCAAAGACGAAGAATAATAAAAATAGATAATCATGAAAACCTTTACCAGAATTCTCGCAGCCATAGTTGCAACGGCATTCGTCGCCACCGGCTGCGTAAGCGAAGACCCGGCCTACAAGAACAAAACGAAAGATCCTGATCCCAGCAAGACGGGGTTCCTCGCGGTGGGCGATATCGCCATGCGCGTGATCGTCGACACCGACACCCAGAACGGCGACACCTCGAAAGAGTCGGAGAACGCCGGCAAAACCAGCCAGGCCGCCAAGACGCGTGCCGACATCGACACCAACGATTTCATTGTCGAAATATTTGACAAGAACGGAACCTCGGCCTACAAAACCACCTACGGCGAGATGAGCCAGGCAACGGAACCCGTAGAGCTGGCCGTAGGTACCTACACCATGGAGGTTCGTTCGGAGGACGAGATGCCCGCCGTGGCGTGGGAGCACCCCTCGTACGGCTGCAAACACGAATTCTCGATCCTGAAAGCCAAGACCACGACCATCGAGGAGATGGTCTGTACGCTGCAGAACATTAAGGTCACGCTGCTCTGCTCGATAGACCTCGCCGACCAGCTTATCGACGCCACCACAGCCTCGGTATCGCTCGGCAGCACCACCGAAACATTCGCCAAAGGCGACACCCGCGCACTATACTTCAAACCCACAGCCGAGAACAACACCCTCGAATTCCTGCTCTCGGGCGAATTCGAAGGCGTAGACGGAGCAGCCAACAAACCCGTACAGTTCAGCAAGACCATCGAAAACGTCAAGGCCGGACAATGGCGCAAGATAACCCTCGTGATTACGTGGGCCGACAAGGGCGACATCAAGTTCGACATCACGGTCAGCGACTTCATCGAGGACGAGGAGGTCATACTCAACCAGAGCGTGTTCATGATGGAAGCACTCTACGACGAAAGCAAGGAAATCGACCCCTCGGCGCCCACAATCACATGGGTAGACCACGATATAAACAAGGTATTCCAGCTCAAGAAGGAGATGTTCGACGGCGACGGCAACTGTACCGAACCGTTCCAGTTCGACCTCCAGTCGCCCAACGGCATCGAGTCGATGGTGATAACGATCTCGTCGACCAACGCGGATTTTATCACCTCGCTCGAGGAGATGATGCCCACCACGTTCGACCTCTGTCTGCTGACCCCGGCCGACGGTCTGGTTTACAACGTACTCAAAGGTTTCGGATTCCCCATCGGCAGCGAGCTTCAGGGTAAGAACTCGAAGAGTTTCGATATCGCCAATCAGATGTCGATGCTCTATCTGTTCGACGGCACGCACACCTTCACCTTCAACATGACCGACGCAAACGGACTTTCGGCCGAGGCGGCGCTTATGGTGCTGGTCGACAAGGAGGCCGAGACCAACGCTCCGTCGATTGTGTGGAGAGGCTATGACATCGATAAGTCGCACGTGCTTACGGACGATATGCAGATCGATATCGATATCACCTCGCCCACGGGCATCACTGCTTTCCGCGTCAATATCATCTCTGAAACGCTTACCGATGACCTGCTCGGTGTTATCCACCTGCCCCGCTCGTTCGACCTCTGCGACGTCACCGACCCGGATATGCTCAAGACCGTCACCGACCCGGTTCCCGACGGCCTCGGATTCCCCGCCAACAACGACGTCACGGGCAAGACCCAGCTGCTGTTCTCTATCAGCGCGTTCGTACCGATGCTTCAGGGTCTCGACCCCGCACAGCACGATTTCGAGCTTACGATAACCAACGAGAGCGGCGCGACGACGACCAAAACGGTAAGCCTCATTAAAAAATAACGCTCCGACGATGAAAAAACAGATCATATACGCCATAACGATGCTCTGCGTTCTGCTCTCCGCGGCCTGTTCGACGGAGGAGCAGGCGGGGCCCGGGGGCGTCGGCGCCATGTCGATGACTATATCGACCACGCGCGCCGAAGGGGAAGAGACCTACAACCCGATGGAAAAGCTCGTGGTCCGCATCTGGAACAGCGAGGGAGGACTGCTGCGCAAATACAAATCGCAGGAGGATATTCCCGCACGTCTGGAGCTCGTGGCCGGCGACTACAAAGTTACGGTCGAGGCCGGAGAGGCCGAGAGAACATCATTTGTGAAGCGTTTCTACAAGGGCGAAAATACCTTTACGGTAAAGGCCGGCGAGACGGTCAACGCAAAGGTCGTCTGCAAGATTCAAAACACGATAGCCGAGGTCAAGTACGACAAGACCATAGCACCCAATTTCGGCGAAAACGTCAAAGTATGGATCGCCGCGGGAGAAGCGGAGATCGACATGACCAAAGCGATCGAAGACCAGCTCGTCTCGCTGCCTAACCTCCTCTTCACGGGCGAGGGAGTGGGATATTTCACCATGCCCGAGGACGTGACCACGCTCACATGGGTGTTCGAAGGCCAGCACAACGAGCGCGAAAAGGTCGTCAAGACCGGTAAGATGACCGGCGTCGAGGCCTGCAACAAATATCTCTTCACATTCCGCTATTCGGCAGACCTTCCGGGTTTTGTGGGGTGCTTCCCCGTAAAAGTCGACCCCTCGACCGACGATCAGGACGACACGATCATATTCAGCCCCGACCCCACCATCGCGGGTATAGGCTTCTCAATGAAGGAAATCCTGGATTACATTCCGGGGAAAACCGGTGAGCTGAAATATGTGGTTACAACGATGGGTGCTACGAGCGGCGTGAAAGTGAGCGTCAACGGCAAGACTTTCGACGCATTCGCCGGGGTTCCGGGAGCGTCGGTGGAGCGCGACGGCGACTACGCCCTCACACTGACCATATCGAACGAGGTATTCACCGGACATCCGGGCGGTCTGAACACCGTGACCTTCAACATAACCGACGTCGACGGCGGTGCGCTGACCACCTCCTCGCAGTTCCGTCTGCAAGGTATAGCGGCCACCCAAGCTTCGGATTACGACCTGTGGAACAACACCGTGACCCTGCGTTCGCTGCTGCTCGATCCCGAGGTTACGGCCGTTAAGTTCGGACTGCGCGCTCCGGGCGGTGAATGGCATGAGGTAGACGGAGTGAAAGGCGACGACGGCAATTTTTCGGCAACATTATCTGCAGAGTGGGCCGCATCGACCAACCTCGAAGGACTTCCGGTCTACAAACCGGTAGCCGGCACCGGCGTATTCGCCAACAACAGCTACGAGAGCCGCACGATAATCTACGGCAACGAGAGCCGCACTACCTTCACGACCGCAGGCGGGCAGGTGATTCCTGACGGTGACATGGAGAACGGCTCGCTGGGCTGTTTCTCGCAGTCGGCAGGTCCGTTCTGGGGCAGCGGCAACAACTCGATGAAAAAAGACCTCTGTACGCGCGGAAGCTACGTCGGACAGCAGGGAAGCTACTGCGCATATCTCAAATCAAGCCAGACGATCGGCATCCTGGCCTCGGGTAACCTCTTCACGGGAGACTTCAGCTTCTCGGGAACGACCGGAACAGTGAAATTCGGCCGCAAATATGACTGGGAAGCCCGTCCGAAGGCCCTGTCGGTACGCTACTACGCTTCGATAGGAAACGTCGATATCGGCTCGGACAAGATCGCCAAAGGACAGCCTGACAAAGGCCGTATATATGTCGTACTGATCGACTGGTCGACGCAGCACAGCGTAAGTTCGGGTACCGGAACGCCCTCGGGCATGTGGAATCCCGCTGCTGCGAAGAGCACCGACGAGGGAGCGATCATCGCCTGCGGTTCGCATTATATTCAGGGTAAGACCGCCGGCAGCAGCATGGTCTCGCTCGAAATACCGATAGAGTACTACGACAAGGTGACCAAGCCGACGGGCAACTATACGCTCATCATATCGTGCGCATGCAGCGCCTATGGCGACTATATGAACGGTTGTTCGTCGAACTACATATACGTCGACGATTTCAAATGGGTTTACTAACAACGACTAACCGCAACAAAATGCGCAAGATAACAATTTGCATGCTCCTCACGGCGCTCACCCTCGCGGGTGCTGCGCCCGAGGCGCGCGCGCAGCAGGAAACAGAAACCAATGCGGCCGAGGCAGTTCCCGCTTCCTCGCAAGACACCGCCGCGACCGAGGTTCACACCCCCACGCCCAACGAACGCCGCCGCGAGCGCGGCCTTATGGACGCAAGCAGTCTGTTCGTTCCCAAGGGACAGTGGATTTTCGGAGGTACGGCGTCCTATTCGACCCACACCAACGATTCGTATAACTTTATGATCATCGAGGGCATCGACTCCCGAGGCTACACGTTCCGCGTGAGCCCCGTGATAGCCTATGCCATCGGCAACAACATGGCCGTCGGCGGGCGTTTTATCTATTCGCGCACGCTGCTCAAGCTCGACAACGCCCACCTGAAGTTCGGCGACGAGGATTCGGGTATCGACATCACGGCCAAGGACTTCTATTCGCTCAAGCACTCCTATTCGGTAGCCGCGATCTGGCGCCGCTATATTCCGCTGGGCAACAGCAAGCGTTTCGCACTGTTCAGCGAGATACAGCTCGGAGCAGGCGGCACCGAGGCCCGCTTCGCCAACGACTCGCCGGTGAAGGGCACCTACGAGACCGGCTACACGCTCTCGCTGGGCGTGGCTCCGGGCATCGTGGCCTTCGCGACAAACCACATGGCCGTGGAGGTCAACGTCGGCGTGATGGGCATCACCTACAACAGCACCAAGCAGGTACACAACCAGGTTACGGTAGGCCACCGCACGTCGAGCATGATGAACTTCAAGGTCAATATCTTCTCGATAGGACTGGGCATGTCTTTTTATCTATAATATAGCCTTACATGATCAAAATGATACGATACATATTTATCTCTCTGCTGACCCTTACCCTGTCGTGCGCCAACACGAGCCCCGAGCCTGCCGGCACGGCCGGCGAGGGCACCGAGCTCGCAGCCGGCACGGCGATAAGCGCTTCGGCGGCAACAACGGCCGCAACTGCAACATCGTCGGCAACATCGTCGGAAGCGGTTCCTCCGCAGAATAAGAACTACGCACGTCTGCCCAAAGCCGAGCGCCAGGCCATAGATTCGACGCTCAAGGCCGAGAACATACAGAAAAACACAGCCCGCGAGGCTGCGAAACTGGCTGCCGCGCGCGCCGCCGAAAAGGCTACGGCCGATCAGGCTGCGGCCGAGATACTGGCACAGAACGCGGCCACGGAGGCTCTGTCGGCTGCCGAAAACGCAACCGCAGCCGCCGCCACAACCGCTGCATCGGCGACGGAGTCGGCGAGCGAACTGGCAGCGTCGGGTTACGCCTCGGAAGACGGCATCTCGATCGCCCTCATTCCCGAGGTCCCCGTCGTCGCGACGACTGCGACCACGACGACCGCTGCGGCCGAAGAGAAGAAGCCCCGCTTCCTCCCCACCACAAGGCCCCGTATCGACCGCGAGATCGACAAGATCAAGTACATCTACAAGGGTGAATTCATATTCGGCCTCACGGCCTCCTACGGCACGGTATCGAGCGACGATACCGACATACTGCTCATCCTCGAGAACATCAATGCCGACGCCACGATGGCCACCGTCAAGCCGTTCGTGGGATACTTCTACCGCGACAACAACTGTATCGGCATCCGCTTCGGCTACCGCCACATGGACGGTTCGCTGACCTCGGCCGAATTCGACCTCGGAGAGAGCAACGACGCCTCGTTCGACATCCCCCAGTTCAGCCTCAACAGCAACAACTATTCGGTAGGTCTGTTCCACCGCTCCTATGCGGGTCTCGACCCCAAGGGCCGCTTCGGTCTGTTCGCCGAATTCGAATTATCGGCTTCGATGGGACATTCGAAGTTCAAGCGCTGGCAGGACAACGCCTGGAGGCACGTCAACAGCGACAATATACAGGTCAAGCTGGCGTTCAACCCCGGTTTCTCGGTATTCATCTTCCCCAACGTCTGCGCGGGAGTATCGTTCGGGCTGGGCGGCATTCAGTACACCAAAGTCAATCAGCACGACCAGAACGGCAAGTGGATCGGTTCGCGCGAGGCTTCGAGCATGCGCTTCCGACTCAACCTCGCCGCGATAAATTTCGGCATGACCGTTCATTTGTGGGACAAGAAAAAGCAGTAAGATCATGAGATATTTCAACATACTCATCGCAACCGCGGCGCTTTGCCTGGCCTCGTGCATCGAGAACGACCTCCCCTATCCCGTCGAGAAGCTCTACATCACAAGCCTCGAGGGCGAGGGTTTCACCTCGTCTATCGACGGAACGAACCGTATCGTGACCCTCACGCTCGACGAGAAGACCGACATCTGCAACGTGAAAATCACCGGCGCCACGCACACCGAATCCCAGACCGGAACCGTCACCCTTTCGGATGAACTGACCGGCACGTTCGACCTGCGCTCGCCCATGTACGTCACGCTGTCGCTCTACCAGGACTACGAGTGGACGATCGTGGCCGAGCAAAACATCGAACGTCTGTTCTCGGTAGCCGGTCAGGTGGGCGCTACGAAGTTCGACGCCAAAACCCGCACCGTGACGGCCTATGTCTCGAAGACCACCGACCTCGCTTCGGTGACGGTCAATACCATGAAATTCGGCCCTGCCGACATCACGACCTATTCGCCGACGCTCGAGGAGCTCTCGGGCTCGAGCTTCGAATCGATGCGTTTCGTCGACATCACCTACCACGGCCGCACGGAGCGCTGGATGCTCTTCGTGTCGCAGACCGACAAGTCGGTCGAGCTGACGCAGGCCGATGCATGGTCGCGCGTGATATGGCTCTACGGCGAGGGTATCGACGGACACCCCAAGGGCTTCCGCTACCGCAAGGACGGCGACGCGGACTGGACCGAAGTGCCCAACGTAGCGGTCGAGGGCGGAAGCTTCACGGCGCGCCTCCAGGCCGAATCGCTCACCAAATACCACGTCAAGGCCTACTGTGACGACGAAGAGACGGACCCCGTGGAACTCTCGACCGAGGGCCTTATGCAACTGCCTAACTGCGGATTCGAAGACTGGTCGCAGCCCGGTAACCCGATACTTCCGTTCCTCTCGGATGCCGGCGGCAAGCCCATCAACCAGTTCTGGAGCACCAGCAACAACGGTTCGACCGTAATCAGCGCAAGCCGCAACCTCGTGACACCCGCCGAGGATCTCGCACCGGGAGTTGCCGGCAAGTACTCCGCGGAGCTGAAGTCCGACTATGTGGTGATGAAAATGGCCGCGGGAAGTATCTACACCGGCGAATTCGGCGGCATCCGCAGCCTCTCGCACGGTATCGTGAACTTCGGACGTCCGTTCACGCTGCGGCCCACGGCCATGCGTATATGGATGAAGTACAACTGCGGCGTGATCACCGACGCGAGCAAGGAGATCGGCAGTCTGCCCATCGGCACCACGCTCAAAGAGGGCGACAACGACACCGGCCGCATATACATCGCCCTGGGCACCTGGACCAAGGAAAAATATGGCTATGGAAGAAATAAGGAGGAGCTGTTCGGTACGGATGACTCGCCGGTGAGCATCGACACGCGCGATGTGGCCACATTCTTCAACTCCGCAGGTCCCGACATCGTAGCCTACGGCAGCATGGAGTTCAACACCAGCGTCCCCAACTGGACCCGGCAGACAATAACGCTGAACTACCTCCAGGGCACCGACAAGGTTCCGACGCATATCATCGTGGTCTGCGCATCGTCGAAACTCGGCGACTACTTCACGGGCAGCCGCGACAGTAAAATGTGGGTCGACGACGTGGAGCTGCTCTACGATTATAATTTCTGATCCGGATTCGGATACTTCTTCGGATCCAACTTCGGATTCGGCTGACGGCACTGGTTTGCCTGAATACTTACCGACCGGCCCGCGATGATCATCGCGGGCCGGTTTGCTTTTGGTCTGATCGCGCGCTTATTTTGCCTCTGTTCCTGCTTCGGGCCTCGCTTTTTTTGCCGCCGGATTAATATCGGATTCACTTCGCCCGACAAACCGATCTTTAAAGATAACTATCTGATCTTTTTTATGTTTTTTAATATTATTTTTATAAATTTTAAATAATTTCCCATCCAAATATTTGCGCCATAATATGCAATTATCTACCTTTGGCCCGGATTGTATGAATTTCTTTTAACCAACAGATTTATTGGCATGTATGATGCTTACAATAAGCATCGTATATTCATTTATTCATGAGATACAGCCATATATTTCATGCTGTTTCGGTTGCAGGAGATTATTTTGAAGAATAAAAAACATCATAAGAATGAAATGAAAAAATTGTTTTACACAGCTCCCGAAATCGAGGAGGTAATGGTAATGGTAGAAAAAGGGTTCGGAGCGAGCACAGAGACCGACGGCCAGTGGGGAGGCGGTACAAGTTCCGGCGGAAGCACAGGCGATGAGTGGGAGGACTAATTAATGACGACGCAAATGAAAAAATATAGCTTTTTATTTCTCGCAGCAGCATTTGGTTTTGCAGGCTGTACCAATTCCGACAGTACGGACACAGCACCCCGGCGTCCGAAGATGCAGATTACGGCATCTGCAAACCAGGGAGAAATCATGGTCGACGGCCAGCCGAAATCGGTATCGCGTGCTATCATGAATGATTATTACACCCCCGTGTGGCTGGAGGAGGACTACATTACAGTCTCCACCAAAGGCACAGGAGAGTTTTATCTTAATGTCGATACAATAAACGAAGACGGCTCATACGCAACTTTCGCCGGTGCGGCAGATGTAGATATTGAGGCCGGAACATATGATTTCTATGCAGCTCACAACGCATTGGAAGTGGTGGTAACCGAAGATTCTGCAGAGGCTGTGTTCGAAATCCCCAGCATACAATACGGTGCAGCCGATTTGTTGGCAGTTTCCACAAACAAGAGTGTAGAGGTTACAGGAACCAACATTGGGCTTCACTTCGACTTTAATATTATAAACTCGTTCCTCCGTATCGACATGTCGTCCTTCACGCAAGATAACGACATAGTCTCGGTATTGCTTCAAACCATTGACAAAAAACCTGTTGCCGGCACATATATTTATGACTACGCAACAGGAGAAGCAAGTATAGTCAACGATGAGAATGCCTCGTCTCACATAAAACTCGTCCCCGATCAAGATGTATTCTATTTTGTTCTCCCAGCCGACATTACATTCTCACAGGGATTTTTATTGATTTTCGAGAATCGCAAGGGGGAGCATATGGTATTAAAGACTGGCACAGGCAAAGAGTTTGCCCGCGCAAAGTACTACACTACACCCGCTCTCACGAATTTCGTCAACTCGCTGGCTATAGAAAATCTGCTGACGGCCAGAACCTCCTACTCGGACTATCTCGACGGTAACATAGACGAGGCTAATGCATGGACCCCTAATGATATCCGCATCTTCGGTGAGATAAAATACTCGAACACATCTGGCGGGAAATTGACTATAGAGCAGAAAGGATATGCCGTAAATGGAAAATATTATGAACACACAGGCGAGACGATCACTACAGATAATATTGAACAGCCCGGCCAATACGAAGTCCAAGCCTATGTCATGGATCAGTATGGCAACTACTATGTGTCGACGACCAAACTTGCATACATTACCGGCCTGCCATATAAACTCGCCGATTACGGCGCTGTGGGATGGAGCGACCAGTGGGATGGATGGTCGTTAAGCAGCCCAACGTCCGCCAGAATAACTCAATCATCCTCGGGAGTAAGTCTTACTCTTACCAGTAACACAGCAAAAGGAACTGTAAAATCATCAGAATTCGAATTCCCGGACGCTGGTACCAAGGTCGATTTTTTCTTACGGGGAACTGCGACCAATCAGACTACACTGAATATAGCTATAGATGGAGTAACTTTTGTATCCATAAATAAATCCGGCATAAAAGGCGAAAAGGACGGTACGGTGACTGCAGGGAAGTCAATGCAGGTAACCGGCATAGGTGCCGTTGCCTCCGGAGGTTCGGCTTCGGCCCAGGCTCCCCAGATTGTTACTGTTAATGAGGCAACATTGACATACGCAAAATAGCATTTCTCTGCGTATATTTTGAAGAAAAAGCACCTCGCCGACATCGGCGAGGTGCTTTTTTATGTCATAGATAGTAAAGGCAAAGATTTCCTGCATAGTTTTTAGTTACTACCGAACGAAAAAGTCCACCGACAGCTTTTGTCTCACGTAATTACATTATCCCGATCACCTGCATAGTCTTATTCCGTTCTAATGGCATACTGGAAGGCGCGTGCAAAATATATAACCTGTACCAGCCAGAAAAAACAGGACCCGCAAAGGTCCTGTTTCAGTAATTTTCGTCGTCAAAGGCCGCCGCATTACCTCATGGCGATGCGGCAGTATTTGTTGTAGCGACCTATAACGTCATCAACATAGGCCAGGGTCTGGCGGCTGCCGGTAAAACGGCCGCACTTCACAGACTCGTGTCCGTAGTACTCGGGCTGCGATTTCAGCTCCAGGTAGCGGGCGACAACTTCCCACGAATTGGGATTCTCTCCGTAGACGCGGGCCAGACGGCGGGCGTCGTTGACATGACCGATGCCGCCGTTGTAGCAGGCGAGCACGATGCTCATGCGGTCCCTCTCGGACGTGCCGGCCGGAAAGCTCAACGTGCTCTGAATCTTACTCAGAAGCTTGTTGGCAAGCCAGATATTCGTCTGCGGATCGGCGATGGCACCCACCGGTACGTCGAACTGACGCGCCACCGAAGGCATGATCTGCATGATCCCGCTGGCTCCGCTGCGCGACTTGACGTCGGGGCGGAAGCGCGACTCGTGGTAGGCGATGGCGCTCATCAGACGCCAGTCGTGACCCTCTCGTTCGCTGATCGTGCGAATGATGTTGTCGTAGGCCGAGATCGCGAAATCACCTTCCTGCAAAAGCGAATAGTCGTCCAGGGCTTCTGCCGTAGCCGCTTCGTCCGCAGAGGAGAAACGTGCGTTGAAGCCGTAGAAAGTTGTTAGAATTGATAAGAACGTTAAGGTTAAAACTGTCTTTTTTAACATAAATTGGTGTTTTGCGGGCAGTTCACACCGCGCAGAACAGCACTTAATCATAGAAACCCCAAGAGATGCCCATCTTGAACATGCCAGGATTGAGCGGATAATGCGCCGCCGAGAAATAATTATCTCCTCCTAACAGTCCCTGGTTGACATGCTGATATTTCAGGAATATCCGCATCCTTTTCCACTTTCCCATCACGAAAGCATCCATGTAGGGATAGGCCCCCACTTCGATGTCACGCTGGTTGTAATAGGCCGACAGAGCCGGATTGTAGCTGGGCGCATAATACTCTGTATTATAGTGCCCGTCGACTCCGATCTGAAGGCGAAGAACGTTACGCACGACCCAGAACTCATAGTAATACGAGAGGAAGGCGCTGAATAGCGGAACGGGTATAACTTCTTGATTTGTACTCCACTGCAACAATACCCTGTTGTCCAAATGAAGTCCGCCGAGGCGGAAATCTTTGCGAGCGTACACACTCGTCAGGCTCACGTCTCCGTCATATTGGGCGATCTGGGAATCAGGACCATAATAGATCTTGTTGGTCACCAGACCCTGCCACGCTCCGGCTTCGAACGCGAAGTCGGGAACGGAAAGCTTTACCTCGAAACGAGTTTCATTCTCCCTGTCAAAGGAAGTGGACCACATATAGTGGTTCGAGTATAGATTCTCCTGCCAGTAGTTGGGCGAACGGCGGCTCATGGCGAACCGCCCTTCGAGAATCAGGGGGTGTTTGCGGATATATCCCGTGAGAGCCATGTGGCCCCCGATCTCGAGATCGCCGCCTCTGTATCCCGCCGGGTAGAACTTTGCGTTCGCATCCCAGTCGACATACCTCTTTATCTTTCCCTCCACCGAGCCGTATGCGAAATAGGCCGTTTTTTTGGAGGTCATATATTTTCCCGTCACGTAGCTGTCGGGACCGAATTGCGAATAGGTGTAGAGATCCATGCCTACGCCGCCGTCCAATGTCCCCACCACGCCGTTGCGGTCCCACGGCTGCGCCTGAACAAACAAACGGTTCGAAATGACCCGTTCGTATGTCGAGTCACGCGACATCGTGGGGTGGATATACCAGTTGTCGTAATATTCGTAGTCGGCCGGGACAAATTCGCCGGTGTCCGGATTGCGGTGGTCGCGCTCGTTGGTGTACTTGGCGAAGACGTCCGAATAGACCTTGCTCCACGAATTATACTGGAACGAATGGCCGATGAATACCGCCGAGAGGTCGGCAAGCGAAAAATCGCTCTCCGTGACCCGCTGCAGGGGTATTGCGATCGACTGTGTGACAAAGAACGAATTGTTGCGGTAGGTGTTCTGCGCCTGGGCGTCGGCCAGCTTCATCGGCACGCCCGAGGGCATGCTGAACGTGGTGTCGCGAATCGCCCACTCGCCCACCACGCCGCCGTTTTCCTGCTGCTCGATGTGGTTGTTGAAGTAACCCGCGTGCACCGAATAGCGTTTGCCGGTATGGTTGAAACCCAGTGAGAGGTTGTGGTTCTTGGTGCGCTGGCGGGTGTAGAGTCCGCGCGTGCCCCTCGATTTGTAATCCACATTGATACCGGTCGACGGCGAGATGTTCTGCGCAACCATTATGCCGAACTGCTCCTCGCGGTAACGTTTCTGGCCCGACTCCAGGTAGGTCATGCGGATCAGCGGGTTCTTCGTGTTGTAGAACGGCACGTTTTCCATGTCGTAGACGTAGGCGTAGTAGGGGTTCGCCATCTGAAAATCGAAGTTGTTCGGACGGCGGAAATAGTTCTGCGGCAGCGAGGTCTGGCCCAGTCCGCCCTGCGCGACATCGCCCACGTCCTGGCGGTAGAACGGGTAGTCGATGCGGAAGTCGGTGAGCGTGGTATCCATCGGGATGATCTTCACCCGGTTGTAGTCGCGGCTCACGTTCCACACGAAATTGGGGGTCGAGCGCAGCGAATCGTCGAAGAAATAGGACTCCAGGGGTTTGCGGATCTTCTTCTCGACCTTCGCGGTATCCTTGGGCTGGGCGTTCTCCTCGTCCTCGTTTTCGTAGGGGTTGTCGCCGTAGATGTTACCTGTCTGGCCGCGCTGTTGGGCGCGCTGCAGGCTTCGGGCGTCGAAGTTCTGTGAATAGAGCATACCCGGAGCGGCAAGAAGCACTCCGAACAACGCTGTGAGCAGTATTTTATCTTTCAACCTCGACATAAAATCGGCGAACGCGCAGGGCGCGGCGCAGGCGATTTTTTTATTTTTTCGTCTCGCAGCGTCCGGCCTTGCAAAACAGCGGGAGCGTAAGTGAGATAAGGACATATATCACGATTATTGCCGGAATAGCATAGATCGGGCTCTTCCAGATGCCTGCGGCAATCAACGCCACCGCGGCGAATATCATAAATCCGTAGCGGAGCGCGTTGCCTTTCCACCCGAAGCCCGAGAACTTGAGCGAGAACATACGCACGTTGGCGATCATAAGCCACGACATAACGGCCACAACAAGAATCATCGCCTCGCGGCTCAGCGGCAGCGTTCCCGTAGCGAAAAGCCACCCTATCGAAGAGCAGAATATAGCATTGGCGGTAGTGGTGAGCCCCACGAACTCGGTATGCTGCGTATCGTCGATATTGAATTTTGCCAGGCGGAGTGCCGAGAACGCCGTCATCACGAACATCGCGAAGCGACCTGCCGTCACCACCGTCTCATTCCAGTCCCACATCTGCGTGGCGCTGCCATACATGGTAAAAAACATTGCCGCCGGAGCAAATCCGAACGACACCATATCGGCCAGCGAATCGAGCTGTACGCCTATTTCCGAGGGGCATTTGAGCAGGCGCGCGGCAAATCCGTCGAAGAAATCGAACACCGCAGCGGCGACGATAAACCAGAACGCCCATGTCAGGTTACTGTAAACGAGGGTCGAAACCACCGCCAAAGAACCGCACATAAGGTTCGACAGCGTAAGCAGGTTGGGTATGGTGAATAATTTTATCTTCATCTTAACAGGCTAACAAGCCGCAAAGTTACGAAAAATTTTTATCTTTGCATAATATAGGGTGCGGTTCTGACAAATTCAAGTAAACTTGATTTGACTCTCGCCTTTCACTACATTTGCAGAATAAACGCTACAATATAACATATATATAACTCATGAGCAGCAACAAATATTGTGTTATCATGGCGGGTGGAATCGGCACCCGTTTCTGGCCCAAAAGCCGCCAGACGATGCCCAAGCAGTTCCTCGACATCCTCGGAACGGGCAAGTCGTTCATACGCCACACCTACGAGCGCTTCGCGGCGATAGTCCCGGCCGAAAACTTCCTCGTGGTAACCAACTACAAATACAAGGATCTGGTGCTGGAGCACATCCCCGAGATCGGCGAGAAGCAGATTCTCTGCGAGCCCATAGGCCGCAACACGGCCCCGGCAATAGCCTATGCGGCCTACACGTTGCTCAAGCGGAACCCCGAGGCCGAAATGATCGTCACGCCTTCGGACCACCTGATCCTCAACGAGGAGGATTTCCGCGCCATCATCAGGGAGTGTCTCGATTTCGCATCGAAGAACGACGCCCTGATGACCGTAGGCATCAAACCCACGCGCCCCGATACCGGATACGGATACATTCAGGTCTCGGACTACTCGAAGATCAGCAAGGTGAAGTGTTTCACCGAGAAACCGGATCTCGAAACGGCACAGACGTTCCTGCAGACAGGCGAATTTTTCTGGAATTCGGGAATCTTCATCTGGAAGGTGCAGGCTATCGTCAAAGCATTCGAGAAGTATCTGCCAGAGCACCACGCGCTGTTCAGCGGCATGATGCGCGCACTGGGCACCGACGCCGAGCGCAACACCGTGGAGATCGTATTCTCGGAGTGCCGCGCCATATCGATCGACTACGGCATCATGGAGAAGGCCGACAACGTATACGTACGCTGCGGCGAATTCGGCTGGAGCGACGTGGGGACATGGGGATCGGCATACCAGATCGCGCCCAAAGACAAATTCGCCAACGCCATACCGGCCGAAGGCTGCTACCTCTACGACACGCGCAACAGCATCGTATCGCTACCCAAAGAGAAGGTGGCCGTGATCAGCGGACTCAAGGAGTTTATCGTCGTGGATACCGACGACGTGCTGATGATCTGTCCCCGCTCGGAGGAGCAGAAGATCAAAAAATTTATCGACGAGGTGAAATTTCACAAGGGGGATAAGCACGTTTAGGTTTTCTCCTTCAGTTTGCAAAGCGAGCCAGCAGGCCGCAGTTCCACCCTGCGGAAGTTTCCGGCAAGCGAGAGCTGAACGAATTTGCTCGCCTTGCCGAGCGCAAAAAACGGACGCGAAACCCAGTCCAGATATCTCCGCTGCACGCCAGGCATTGCCCCGCGAGCTGTGGCCCGAGAACCGATAGCAGCCTCATCGGGCGCCAAATACAATTTAAAGAAACATGTCTGATTCAGACCTATACAGTATTTTTTGCCAGCATCCGCTCGTTTCGACCGACACACGGCGCATTGAGCCGGATTCGCTGTTTTTCGCGCTCCGCGGCGCGACGTTCGACGGCAACCGTTTTGCCGCCGAGGCCCTCGCGAAAGGCGCGGCCTATGCCGTCGTCGACGACCCTGCGGCCGTGACCGGCGAGCGCACGATACTGGTCGGCGACACCCTCGCGGCGCTTCAGGGCCTGGCCCGTGAACACCGCCGCGAACTCGCCCTGCCCATTCTCGCGATAACGGGCAGCAACGGAAAAACAACCACCAAGGAGCTTGTGAGCCGCGTGCTCGGCGAGCGCTTCGAGGTCTACGCCACGCGCGGCAACCTCAACAACCATATCGGCGTGCCGCTAACGCTGTTAGCCATGACCCGCGACACCGAATTCGGCATCGTGGAGATGGGCGCGAGCGCCTGCGGCGAAATTGCGCTGCTGGCGTCGATCGCAGAGCCTAATTACGGGGTTATCACCAATGTCGGGCGTTCGCACCTCGAAGGTTTCGGAGGTCCCGAGGGAGTTCGCAGGGGCAAGGGAGAACTATATGATTTTCTGGCTGCCAACGGCGGCCGGGCATTTGTGGCGGCCGACGACGAGGTACTGGTCTCGATGGCCGCCGAGCGCGAATCGCTGGAGGTGGAGCCCTATTCGGTATCGCTTGCCGAGGCGATCGAAAACAATCTCGAGGGCAAATACAACCGATTCAACATTGCGGCTGCGGTGGCCGTAGGCCGCTATTTCGATATCGACGAGGAGCGCATACGCCACGCCATAGCGACCTACGTCCCCGCGAACAACCGCTCGCAGCGCACCGAAACCGCACGCAACACTCTTATCGTGGATTGCTACAACGCCAATCCGTCGAGCATGCGGGCGTCGGTCGGGAATTTTCTCGACGAGCCGCTGGGTACGCGCGACCGCCGGGTGCTGATGCTGGGCGACATGCTCGAGTTGGGCGAATGGACCGGGCAGGAGCACCGCGATATCCTCTCGATTGCAGTCGGGGACCCGTGTGCGGAAATTATGCTCGTAGGTGCTAATTTCGCCGGGGCGGCCGGAGCGGCCGGGATGGCCGGGGCGGCGGCTGAAATTCCGGCGGCGAACGTCTCTTTGTTTCCCTCACGGGAAGAGTTGGCGGCATATCTGCGCGGGAAGCCCGTGAACAATGCACTGGTACTGATAAAGGGTTCGCACAGCATCGGACTGGAGAAAATAATTGAGTTTTTATAACCTTACACACATCGAAAATATAGCCCTGTTCCGAAAGAGCGGGGCTTTCTTTTGCTCCATGGCATTGGGAAGAGGTCCGCGAGGACTGATGCGGTAATCCGATGATATGCAAGGCGGTGCAGGTAATCGGATTGCCGCGCAGGGCTTCCCCCTCCTCACAAGGGAATGGCAGGAGGTTTTTCGGCTTTGCGCAGCGAAGTTGGCGGGCAGAAGCTCCGCCCTGCGGAGGTCCGCTCTATACATTGTATATACCAGGCCCCGCGAGCTGCGGACCGAGAACGAAGGCGCCGGCAATCGGCTGCGGTCTCTGGCAGCAGCCCCCTCTCAAAGAAGGCCGTTTTTTTGAACAATTATTCTGATTTTTTTGCTATTTTTGTCCGATACTTATTTTTTTAACGTTCAACCCCAACGTTTTCGATAAGCGAGGGCAGACGAATTTGCTCGTTTGCCGAGTGGAGAAAACGAAGACAGAAACCAACGATATTATGACTCTCAACGAATACCAGCAACACGCTCTTGAGACGGCTATCTACCCCGAAAACCGCCGCATCATCTACCCCACACTCGGCCTGACGGGCGAAGCCGGCGAGGTTGCCGACAAAGTGAAGAAAGTGATCCGCGACGGACACGAGGAGTTTTCCGAAGAGAAGCGCCTCGAGATCGCCAAAGAGATCGGCGACGTGCTGTGGTACTGCGCGACCCTTTCGCGCGACCTGGGCTACGAACTGGACGATATAGCACAGATGAACGTCGACAAACTCCGCTCCAGAATGCAGCGCAACATCATATCCGGCAACGGAGATAACCGATAGATAAAAAACTCCCAAACATATGGAACAGGAAAAAATCCAAACATCGCTGCCCGAAAACGCATACCGGGAACTGAAACCGGGCGAAGAGTACACCCCGATCATGCCCGCGGGCTCGTCGCCGAAGGAGGTTACACCCTATTCGGTAGCGATGGGTATCGTCATGGCTATCGTGTTCTCGGCCGCCGCCGCATATCTCGGACTCAAGGTCGGCCAGGTATTCGAGGCCGCCATTCCCATCGCGATCATCGCCGTGGGTATGGGCAGCATCATGGGTAAGAAGAATATGCTCGGACAGAACGTCATCATCCAGTCGATCGGCGCCTGCTCGGGTGTGATCGTCGCGGGAACGATCTTCACGCTTCCGGCGCTCTATATTCTCGGGCTCGACGCGGCGTTCTATCAGGTGTTTCTCTCGTCGCTGTTCGGCGGCCTGCTGGGCATCGTGCTGCTTATTCCGTTCCGCAAATATTTCGTCAAAGAGATGCACGGCAAGTATCCCTTCCCCGAGGCCACGGCTACGACCGAGGTGCTGATTTCGGGCGAGAAGGGCGGCAACCAGGCCAAACTGCTGGCCGTGGCGGGCCTTATCGGTGGTCTTTACGACTTCGTGGTTGGTACCTTCGGGCTGTGGACCGAGGCGGTCTCGACGCGCATCTGCGCCTGGGGCGAGGTTGCGGCCGATAAATTCAAGGTCGTATTCAGCCTCAACACCTCGGCGGCGCTGCTCGGTCTGGGTTACATCATCGGACTGAAATACGCCATGATCATCACCGCTGGTTCGTGCCTGGTGTGGTTCGTCATCGTGCCCGTGGTGGGCTCGCTGGCCGAAACCATCGACGCCATGGCCCTGATCTCGGCGCTCGGGGTGACGCGCAAGGACATTCTCGCCGATCCCGAGAGCATCTTTGCGGCCGAAAACCTCTTCGCATTTATCGGCAAGCCCCTCGGTATCGGCGGCATCGCCATGGCCGGTATCATCGGCATCGTCAAGCAGTCGAAGATCATCCGTCAGGCCGTGGGCCTCGCGGTTTCGGAGCTCACGGGCAGCAAGAGCGACAACGGCTCGACCATGCGCACGCAGCAGGACCTGACGATGAAGCGCATCCTCTCGATACTTATCGCGACGCTGGTTTCTGTATTCGTGTTCTTCCACTTCGGGCTTCTCGACGGCTGGGTACAGTCGGTGACGGCCATAACGATCGTCTTCGTCATCACATTCCTCTTTACGACCGTGGCGGCCAACGCCATTGCGATCGTGGGCACGAACCCGGTTTCGGGCATGACGCTGATGACGCTTATCCTCTCGTCGCTGGTTTTGGTGAGCGTGGGTTTGAGCGGCACGACCGGCATGACGGCGGCGCTGATCATCGGCGGCGTGGTCTGCACGGCGCTTTCGATGGCCGGCGGATTTATCACCGACCTCAAGATCGGCTACTGGCTCGGGACGACGCCCAAGAAGCAGGAGACATGGAAATTCCTCGGCACGGTCGTTTCGGCGGCAACCGTGGCGGGCGTTATGATCATCCTCAACAAGGCATACGGATTCACCGACGGCACGCTCGTCGCCCCCCAGGCCAACGCCATGGCGGCGGTGATTCAGCCGCTGATGACCGGCGGTCAGACGCCGTGGATGCTCTACTTCTGCGGCGCGGCGTTGGCGCTGACACTCACCTCGATAGGCGTTCCGGCACTGGCTTTTGCGCTGGGTATGTTCATCCCCATGAGCCTCAATGCACCGCTCGTCGTGGGCGGTCTGGTTGCGTGGTTCGTGTCGAACCGCTCCAAGGACGAGGGGCTCAACAAGGCGCGCTTCGACCGCGGAACGCTCATTGCTTCGGGATTCATTGCCGGAGGTGCTTTGATGGGCGTGGTGAGTGCGATACTGAAGTTCGCGGGTGCCGAATGGGCTCTCACAGAATGGGTTGAGTCGAATGCCGCGGAGTGGACCGGACTTGCGATGTATCTGGTGCTGATAGGATATTTCGCCTGGCATACTTTGCGGGCCAGGAAGGAGGAGTAAACACCACCGCAGCCTGCGCAGGGACAAATCGAGGCCTGCCGCAGATCCGGCCTCCGCTGCCGGAGGCTGCGGGCCGACAACCTTAACTTCGTTTTCCCCCTTCTGGCAGGGCATAGTTCGCAAGCGACCTCTGCACCTGCTGCGGACGTCGGTTGACAAGCAAGGTTGAAAAACAATAAAAACAAAACAATTATGGAACTGAAAGATAGATTTCTGAAATACGTCGGGTTCGACACCCAGTCGAGCGAAGAGAGTACCACATACCCCTCGACCGACAAGCAGAAGGTGCTGCTGGCAGCCCTGCGCGACGAGATGCAGGCTCTGGGGCTTACCGAAGTCACGATGGATCAGTACGGTTATGTCATGGGCACGATTCCCGCTTCGAAAGGGTGCGAGAACGCCCCTGTGATCGGCTTCATCGCCCATGTAGACACCTCGCCCGACATGAGCGGCGCGAACGTGAAGCCCCATGTGATCGAAGAATACGACGGCAGCGACATCGTACTCAACGGCCAGCTTACGATGAAGGTCGCGGAGTTCCCCGAACTGGCATTCTTCAAGGGACATACGCTGATTCACACCGACGGTACGACGCTTCTGGGCGCCGACGACAAAGCCGGAGTTGCAGAAATAATGACCGCCGCGGAGTACCTGATGGCGCATCCCGAACTGAAACACGGCAAGATCCGCATCGGCTTCACCCCCGATGAGGAGGTCGGCCGCGGAGTCGATTTCTTCGATGTGGCGACCTTCGGCGCCGACTTCGCCTACACGGTCGACGGCGGCATGGAGGGCGAACTGGAGTACGAAAACTTCAACGCCGCGAGTGCCAGGATCGAGATCCAGGGCCGCAACGTTCACCCGGGCTACGCCAAGAACAAGATGATAAACGCCATTCAGGTCGCCTGCGACCTCCACGCCCTGCTACCCTCGTCGGAGCGCCCCGAGCACACCGACGGGTATGAAGGTTTCTACCATTGTGTGGGGCTCAACGGCACGGTCGAGAAGTCGTCGATAAGCTACATCATCCGCGACCACGACATCGAGAAATTCGAGGCGAAGAAGGTGTTTATGTGGTCGTGCGTCGACCTGATGAAGAAAAAATACGGCGAGGATGTGCTGACGCTGACCCTCAAAGATCAGTATTTCAACATGCGCAAGATGGTCGAGCCGCATCCGCAGGTGATCGACAAGGCCATAAAAGCCATGGAGATGGCCGGCGTGAAGCCTCTCGTGAGGCCCATTCGCGGCGGTACGGACGGAGCCCGTCTGTCGTTCATGGGACTGCCCTGTCCCAACCTCTTCACGGGCGGCATGAACTTCCACGGCAAATTCGAATACTGCTCGCTCACCACGATGCACAAGGCCCAGCAGGTCGTGATAAACATCGCGCAGCTGTGGGCTGAAAAATAATATCAAATATGGATAATTTCGGTTTTCTGAAAGTGGCGGCCGCCGTGCCCCAGGTACGCGTCGCCGACTGCGCATACAACGCCGAGCGCATCGTGGCGATGGCCGAAGAGGCTGCGCAGCGCGGTGTGGAGGTTGCGGTGTTCCCCGAGCTGGCGGTCACGGCCTATACGTGCGGCGATCTGCTGCTGCAGGGTTCGCTGCTCGACGCCGCCGACGAAGCGCTGGCCGAGATCGTGAAATCGACGCGCAAACTGCCTATGACGCTTATCGTCGGCGCACCGCTGCGCCACGGTCAGACGCTCTACAACTGCGCCGTGGTCTTCGCGCAGGGCAAGGTGATGGGCGTCGTACCGAAGACCTATATCCCCGACTACAACGAATTCTACGAAAATCGCTGGTTCGCGTCGGGTGCGGGCATCACAGAAGAGACAATCTTTGCCGCCGGCCAGAGCGCCGACTTCGGCGCCGACCTCACGTTCGAGGTCAACGGCGCGGAGTTCGGTGTCGAAATATGTGAAGATCTCTGGGTGGCCGTGCCGCCCTCGTCGCATCTGGCTTTGAATGGCGCAAAGGTTATCTTCAACCTCTCGGCGTCGCCCGAGGTGGTCGGCAAGCATGCCTACCGCCGTCAGCTGGTAGCCCAGCAGTCGGCCCGGACTATTTCGGCCTATGTATATTGCTCGGCAGGCTTCGGCGAATCATCGACCGACCTCGTGTTCGCGGGTAACGGCATCATCGCCGAGAACGGACGCATATTGCGCGAAGGACAGCGTTTCGCTCTCGAAGGGCAGCTTGTGGTTGCCGACGTCGACGTGGAGCGTCTGGAGTTCGAACGCCGCCGCAACACCTCGTTCCGCATAAATGCCGGCGGGGAGGAGAATACCGTAATCGAAATGGAGGTTCCCGAAGGGCTTCGCGCCGCGGCTCTGGACCGCGACATCGACCCCATGCCCTTCGTGCCGAGCAACGAGGCGGGCCGCAACGAACGCTGCGAGGAGATTTTCCATATTCAGTCGCACGGACTGGCAAAACGGCTCGCGCACACCCGCTGCGAGAAGGCCGTGATAGGCATTTCGGGCGGGCTCGATTCGACACTGGCGCTGCTGGTCGCCGTGCGCACGTTCGATAAGTTGGAGCTCGACCGCACCGGCATCATCGGCATCACGATGCCCGGATTCGGCACCACCGACCGCACCTACAACAACGCCCTGGAGTTGATGCGGGGCTTGGGCGTAACGATTCGCGAGATTCCGATACGGGAGGCCTGCACGCAACACCTCAAGGACATAGGTCTCTCGATGGAAGACCGTTCGGCGGCATACGAGAACGCACAGGCGCGCGAACGCACGCAGATACTCATGGACGTCGCCAACATGGAGGGCGGCCTTGTGGTCGGGACGGGCGATTTGAGCGAACTGGCACTGGGCTGGGCGACCTACAACGGCGATCAGATGTCGATGTACGGCGTCAACGCCTCGGTTCCCAAGACCCTCGTGCGCCACCTGGTGAAATGGGCCGCCGACACCGAGCGCGACGACCGGACGCGCGCCGCGCTGTTAGACATAATAGACACGCCGGTCAGCCCCGAACTTCTTCCGGCCGACAAAAACGGTCACATAGCACAGAAGACCGAAGATCTGGTGGGCCCCTATGAGCTGCACGACTTCTTCCTCTACAATTTTTTGCGTGCGGGATACGGCCCGGCCAAGATTCTGTTCCTCGCCGAGCAGGCGTTCCGAGGCAGCTACGACCGCCCCGCGATCGAGAAGTGGCTCACGGTATTCGTCCGCCGCTTCTTCTCACAGCAGTTCAAGCGCTCGGCGATGCCCGACGGACCCAAGGTGGGCACCGTATCGTTGTCGCCCCGCGGCGACTGGCGCATGCCCTCCGACGCCGTGGCTGCATTATGGCTCAATGAATTAGAAACTCTATAATCCCAAAAAACAAACATGAAGAAACAAGTATTACTTATCGCCGCGGCGCTCCTGTTCACAGCAGGCGGTGCATCGGCGCAGGGCTGGCTCGACGCCGCAAAAAAGGCCGCGACGACGGCCGTAGACAACGCAACGGGCGGACAGCTCACACAGCTGGCGCTGGTCGGCACCTGGAACTATACCGGTCCGGGCGTGAAGTTCGAGAGCGACGACATTTTGAGCGAGGTCGGCGGCGCGGCACTCCAAACCTCCGTGACGAGCAAACTGGCCTCGGCATACGCCATGGCCGGCATCAAGAAGGGCGCCTGCACATTCGTCTTCAACAAAGACAATACGTTCACGGCCAAGATGGGCACGCGCGATCTCTCGGGAACCTATGAGTTCGACGCCTCGACCCACGTCATTACACTCAACTTCGCAAAGGGAACGGTCAACCTGGGTTCGGTCCCGGGCCACGCCTACATCAGCGGCACCGAACTGCAGCTCGTATTCCCCGTCACCAAACTCGTGGACATGATGACCAAAATGGGTAGCAAGGTGACATCTATGGCGACCATCTCGGCCCTGCTCCAGAAGTATAAAGACGTATATATCGGCTTCGAATTCGGCAAATAGCCCTTTCGGTCGATAAATTTTTGATAACTTTTTCAGATGACGGATTCATGGCGGATCCGTCATTTTTCGTTACGGATATTTACCTCCCGGCAAGACCCGGCATACGGATAGTAAGGCATAGCGGTTCCGCGCGTTTCGGAGGTATCTAAAAAATTTTAGAAAATTATTAAAGAAGTTGCACAAGACGTCTGAATACACTATTTTTATGGCCGGAAAAACCCTCAAAATACCTATCAGAATATGAACGAGCAAGCACAACAATTCGTCGAAGAGTTCATGACGCGGCTCATCGCGCGCAACCCCGGAGAACCCGAATTCCACCAGGCCGTACGCGAGGTTGCCGAATCACTGGCACCCCATATCGCCGCAAGCCCCGTATTGAGCAGGATGAAAGTCCTGGAGCGCATCGCCGAACCCGAACGCGTCATCATCTTCCGTGTGCCGTGGCTCAACGACAAGGGCGAGATAGAAATCAACCGCGGTTACCGCGTGCAGATGAACAGCGCCATAGGCCCCTACAAGGGCGGAATTCGTTTCCACGCCTCGGTCAACCTTTCGATCCTGAAGTTCCTGGCCTTCGAACAGACGTTCAAGAACAGCCTCACGACGCTGCCCATGGGCGGCGGCAAGGGCGGCGCCGACTTCAACCCCAAGGGCCGTTCGGACAACGAGGTGATGAAGTTCTGCCAGTCGTTCATGACCGAGCTCCAGCGCCACATCGGCCAGAACACCGACGTTCCGGCGGGCGATATCGGCGTAGGCGGACGCGAGATCGGGTTCATGTTCGGGCAGTATAAGCGCCTGCGCGACGAGTTTACCGGCACACTCACCGGCAAGGGCCGCGACTGGGGCGGCAGCCCGCTGCGTCCCGAGGCCACGGGCTACGGAACGTGCTACTTCGCGCAGGAGATGCTCGCGACGCGCAAGGAGACCTTCGAGGGCAAGACCGTATGCATCTCGGGCTCGGGCAACGTGGCACAGTACGCCTGCCAGAAGGCCACGCAGCTGGGCGCCAAGGTCGTGACGCTCTCCGATTCGTCGGGATATATCCATGATCCCGAGGGTATCGACGCGGCGAAACTGGAGTATGTCATGGAGCTGAAAAACATCTTCCGCGGCCGCATCAGCGAGTATGCCGACCGTTATCCTTCAGCAAAATATTATGCGGGCGAGCGTCCGTGGGGCGTGAAGTGCGACATCGCGATGCCGTGCGCCACGCAGAACGAATTGAACGGCGAGCAGGCCGAGGTGCTGGTCGCGAACGGCTGCATGTGTGTGGCCGAGGGTGCCAACATGCCCTCCACGCCCGAAGCGATACATGTATTTCAGAAAAATAAGCTGCTCTATGCCCCGGGTAAGGCGGCCAATGCCGGCGGCGTTGCGACCTCGGGATTGGAGATGACCCAGAACTCGATGCGCATAAGCTGGACGCCCGAGGAGGTCGATGCCAAGCTCCACTCGATCATGAAGAACATCCACTCGGTATGCGTGCAATACGGCACACAGCCCGACGGTTATATCAACTATGTGATAGGGGCCAATATCGGCGGCTTTATGAAGGTCGCGAATGCCATGCTTGCGCATGGATGCGTGTAACGGCTGCTGTCCGACAACAACAAAAGGTCCCGCTTTCAGCGGGACCTTTTTGGTATTTGCATATCAATATCAGAACAGCATCACCGCCAGCGTCGCCACGACATACCCGCCGCAGAAACCTGCCAGCACCTGATTGCCGTTGTGCTTGCCCAGATAGAGCCGCGCCGAGGCCAGGGTTCCCGCCAGCAGGACAGCCGTCATGAGCGGGATCATCATATTGCCAACGCCCAGAATATTCATCACCACGAGCAGCGCCACCACGGCCCCTATGCCCGTGAGGTGCAGGCTTATCTTCCAGTAGAGCGACACCACCAGGCACATGATCTCGCAGCACGCCGCCGCGAACATGAACTTTGCGAGGAATGTCGCCGAAGGGATCTTCGAGATCGTCACCGCACAAAGAATATAGCACACAGCGCCTATCAGCAGCGGCCAGATCCGCTCGCGGCGCTCGTCGACCCTGTAGTCGGAGATGCGGCCCAGCGAACGCAGCACAAGCAGCGCCAGCGCCGGAATAAGCAGCGCGTAGAGCATCACCACCCACAGCAGATAGAGTTTCACGCCCAGCGAATAGTTGGCGAAGCCGGTCATCGTGAGCATCAGCACGACCATATAAAGAGGCAGCAAAAACGGGTGCAGCACCCAGGAGGCTATATTCGAGAGTTTGGTGTAGTTGGGCATTATCAGATTTGTTTGCGGAGCCGCGCCACCGGAATTCCCAGCATTTCGCGGTATTTGGCCACCGTGCGCCTTGCGATCAGGTAGCCCTTGGCGTTGAGGATGTCCATCAGCGTTTCGTCGGTCAGCGGGCGCCGCTTCTCCTCCTGGTCGATGCACTCCTGCAGGATATTCTTTATCTCGTAGCTCGACACCTCCTCGCCGCTCTCGGTCTGCATGGCCTCCGAGAACAACGATTTGAGCAATATGATGCCGAACTGCGTCTGTACGTATTTGCTGTTCACCACGCGCGAAATGGTCGAGACGTCGAGGCCCGTGCGGTCGGCGATGTCCTTGAGAATCATCGGACGCAGTTTCGACATGTCGCCGTCCTTGAAATATTCGGTCTGGTAGTCGAGTATGGTCTGCATCGTGCGCATCAGCGTGTCGTGGCGCTGCTTGATGGCCGAGATGAACCACTTGGCCGAGTCGATCTTGCTCTTCACGAACTGGATCGCCTCCCTGTCCTTCTCCTTGACAACCCCGTCGGCGCCCACCATGTCGCGGATCATCTCCGTATAGCGCCGGTTGACCTTTACCTCGGGAACGTTGTAGGAGTTGAGCGACAGCGAGAAAACCCCATCCTGATAGTCGAGCACAAAGTCAGGAATAATATAGGGCGTGGTGTCGGTGCCGCCCTCGGCGTAGAGGTTACCGGGCTTGGGCGACAGGCGCTTGATCTCGGCGATGGCCTCGCGGAAATCATCCTCCGAGACCTGAAGCCGCGACATCATCTTCTCGTAGTGCTTCTTGACGAACTCGTCGAAGTAGTTGGTCACGATCTTGCGGGCAAGCCTTTTGGGCCGCGTGTTTATATCCATCCGGGCGATCTGCAGCAGCAGGCATTCGCGCAGGGACCGCGCCCCGACACCCGCCGGCTCCAGCTCGTGAACGATGTCGAGGATACGTCCCAGTTCGTCGACCGAGACCTCGATACCCAGTGCAAAGGCGATGTCGTCGGTCACCGACTCCAGGTCGCGGCGCAGATATCCGTCCTCGTCGATGCTGCCGATCAGATAGATCGCAAGGCGCATATCGTGCTCCGAGAGGTTGCGGAAGCCAAGCTGCTCGATTAGGTATTCGTGCAGCGAACGGCCTCCCGTGATGAACATCGGGCGCGGCTTGTCGTCCTTCGAGAAGTTATTGACGTAGCTTTTGTATGACGGGGTATCGTCGTCGCGCAGATAGTCCTCGACCGAGATACGCTGGGGTTCCTCCTCGCCCGAATCCGATTCGGCGACGCGCTCGTCCTCCTCGAGAACGATATTCTCCTCGATCTCCTGCTTGATACGCTGCTCAAGCTGCACGGTGGGAAGCTCCAGCAGCTTGATCATCTGGATCTGCTGCGGAGAGAGCTTCTGCTGGATCGATAGTACTTGTTTTTGATTAATTGCCATAGTTTCCCAAAATTAAAATTCACGGTTAGACATTTGAAATTTCAAATCTGGTCTCTTCATCGTCGGGTCTTGACGCGGTAACGCCGGAGCATACGGCTCCGAACCATAGTAAGTTAGACCGCCCGTAATGTGGCGGCAAAGGCATTGCAAATTAAAAATCGGCGTGTTGCGGCGTGCGGGGGAACGGTTGGACGTCGCGGATATTCGACAGACCGGTAACGAACATCAGCAGACGATCGAAACCAAGCCCGAAGCCCGAGTGAGGCGCGGAGCCCCAGCGTCGGGTATCAAGATACCACCACAAATCTTTCTCGTTCATTCCCAGTTCGGCGACTCTTGCACGAAGTTTGCCATAATCGGCCTCGCGCTCCGATCCGCCTATCATTTCGCCGATTTTGGGGAACAATACGTCCATTGCGCGTACTGTCTTGCCGTCATCGTTCTGTTTCATGTAGAATGCCTTGATATCCTTGGGGTAGTTGACGAGGATCACCGGGCGCTTGAAATGCTCCTCCACCAGGTAGCGTTCGTGCTCCGACTGCAGGTCGGTGCCCCAGTCGACGGGGAACTCGAACTTGCGGCCCGAAGCCTTCAGTATCTCGACGCCCTCGGTGTAGTCCAGGCGTTTGAAGTCGTTGGCCAGGACAAAGCGCAGGTTGTTCAGCAGTTCGGGATCCCACATCTTGTTCATGAATTCGAGATCCTCCATGCAGTGGTCCAAAGCATACCGAATGAGGTATTTGATAAAGTCCTCGGCCAGGTCCATGTTGTCTTCCAGTTCGTAGAACGCGGCCTCGGGCTCGATCATCCAGAACTCCGACGCATGGCGCACGGTGTTGGAATTCTCGGCGCGGAACGTGGGGCCGAAGGTGTAGATGCGGCCCAGCGCCAGCGCGCCGAGCTCACCCTCGAGCTGACCCGAAACGGTGAGGTTGCACTGCTTGCCGAAGAAGTCCTGCGTGAAGTCCACGCCGCCCTCGTCGTTCTTGGGAATGTTGTTCAGATCGAGAGTCGTGACCTGGAACATCGCGCCCGCACCCTCGCAGTCCGAGGCGGTGATGATGGGCGTATGGAAGTAGTAGAAGCCCTCCTTGTTGAAGTATTCGTGGATGGCGTAGGCCATGGCGTGGCGGATGCGCAGCACGGCGCCAAACGTGTTCGTTCGGGGACGCAGGTAGGCGATCTCGCGCAGGAACTCGAGCGAATGGCCCTTCTTCTGCAGAGGGTAGGTATCGGGGTCGGCCGTGCCGTAGATCTCGATCTTCTCGGCCTGAACCTCGACGCCCTGACCGGCACCCATAGATGCCACCAGACGGCCGTCGACGCGGATGCTGGCGCCCGTGGTGATGGGCTTGAGCTCCTCCTCGGTGATCTTTGCCAGGTCGACCACGACCTGTATATTATACGCACACGATCCGTCGTTGAGTGCTATGAAAGCCACGTTTTTGTTGCCGCGCTTTGTGCGCACCCAGCCTTTAACGACGACGCCGGCATCAACTTTGCCCGACGATAGGATCTCTGCGATTCTCTGCGATTTCATACGATTGATATTATAACTGTTTCTAACCTACAAAGGTATTATTAATTTGTGATTTGTCAAAAAAAAAGTACCTTTGTATGTCCCTACACAGCATATTCATGATGAAAAGAACCATATTTCTCGCGGCGGCGCTGCTCCTCACGGCAGGCGTCACGGCACAGGAAGCCGGCCGCATCTTCCGCACCGAAGTCATCCCCTACGACACGCGCCACGATGCCGATGCCCGCAACCGCGCGGGAGTAGAGGCGTATATAGCCTTCACGCCGACTCCCGCAGCGATGGTCGAGGCCGGCATGGTCATGTCGCAGACCGTCGACATTCCCTATGCGTGGACCGACGGCAATGTCTACCTCCACATGGAGAACGTAGGCACGGGCTACACGCTGCTTGTGAATTCGCGCGAGGTGGCGCGGGCCGGCGACTCGTCGACACCTGCCGAGTTCGCCATAACGACCTTTATCCGCCAGGGCAAGAATACCGTGGAGGTTGTCATGCATGAAAACGCCTCGGAGATTTTGAATGCCGCACCCGCTTCGCGCAAGCCTTTTACAAACAGTTATTTATACACACAGAACAAACGATCGATACGCGACTTCGAAATAGCACTCGTGCCCGACAAGACCAAGAAATTCGGCGTTTTGGAACTGGCGATCGTAGTGCAGAACTCGTTCAATTATGAGGAGACCGTAACCGTTGGTTACGACATCTATTCGCCGCAGGGCAAGCTGCTCGAATTCAACATTGTGGAGGTCGTTATTCCCGGCCGTTCGGTCGACACCGTGCGTTTTGACCCTTATATTTACAATACCTACCTCAACAAATGGGAGCCGGGCAAGGTAAATCCGCCGCTCTACAAAGTCATGCTCTTCACGCGCCGCGACGGGGCCTATCGCGAATATATGCCTATGTATGTGGGCTTTGGCAAGACCGAGCTCGTCGACGGCAAGATCATGCGCTTCGACAAGGAACTGAAACTGGAACCGGCGCGCTACAACGCCTCGGCCGACCGCAAAACTACGACTGCGGAGCTCAAAACACTGAAGCTCAAAGGAAAAAACACCATATGCCCCGACTATCCGCAGCCGACATGGTTCTATGAGACCTGCGACGAACTGGGGCTCTACGTTATCGACCGCGCCAACATCAACGCACACGACAAGCGCACCGACCGCACCGTGGGCGGCACTCCGTCGAACGACCCGGCGTTCGAGAACGAATACCTCGAGCGCGTGAAGGCCATGTACTACCGTTCGCGCAACTTCTCGTGCGTCATAGCCTTCGCGCTGGGCGGCGAGTCGGGCAACGGATACAATATGTATAAGGCCTACGAGTGGCTGAAGTCGGTCGAAAAATCGCGTCCGGTGATCTACGACGATGCCGACGGCGAATGGAATAGCGATTTGTAAAATCGCCATTCCTAATTAACGTGAGTTCGACGAATTCAAAATGTCTTATAAATTGCAGGTTCGCTTGTCTAATTATTCGTCAAACTCGCGTTACGGCGTCTTGCAGACGCCAAAAAGCGTATTGACATTCCCTCTAAATCTCCCTTTGAGAAAGGAAGACTTTCAATTTGGAAGTGAGTTCGATGAATTTCTAACTCACGTTAATTAAGAATTAAAAATTGACTATAGAGTTAATTGTAATAGGGAAAACCGACTCACAGGAGGTTGCCGCGCTGGTAGAGATGTACGCCAAGCGCGTCAATTTCTATTGCAAATTCTCGATCACCACCCTGCCCGACGCGCGCAACACCAAAAACCTCACCACCCGCCAACAGCGCACCGCCGAGGGCGAAGCGATACTTAAGCAGCTCAACGACGGCGACTATGTGACGCTTCTGGATGAGAAGGGCGAGGAATTCCGCTCGGTGGAGTTCGCCGAATGGGTGCGCAAGCGCATGAACAGCGGACTCAAAAGGCTGGTGCTCATAATAGGCGGCCCCTACGGTTTCTCGGACGAGGTTTACAAGCGCGCCGACGCCAAACTATCGCTCTCGCGCATGACATTCTCGCACCAGATCGTGCGCGCGATCTTCGCCGAGCAGATCTACCGCGCCTTCACGATCCTCAACAACGAACCCTACCACCACGAATAGCTCTATGCACCAACGTCCCGCCATAGCCGTCATCTCCCCCAACGTCCTCACGGGCATCGGGATAAAGGCCATCCTGGAAAAGATCATTCCGGTGGCCGACGTCGAGGTATTCGGTGATTTCGGGGCTTTCGAGGAGGCCGATGCCGACCGGTTTTTCCACTATTTCGTCGCCGCGTCGCTCTTTGCCGCCCACGCATCGTTTTTCAGAGCCCGGCGCTCGAAAACCATACTTCTGACCGATGGACAACCCAAGCCTGTCTACGCCGATATGCACTGTATAGACGTCTGCCGCAGCGAGGAGAGCCTGGTGCACGATATCCTGCGCATGCAGCAGAGCGTCCACCGTCCCGAACATACCCTCTCTCCCGCATCGGCCCGCAAAGCCGAACTCACCGACCGCGAGGCCGAGGTGCTGGGGCTCATGGCCCGCGGCCTGATCAACAAGCAGATAGCCGAGCGGCTCAACATAGGCCTCACGACCGTCATCTCCCACCGCCGCAACATCTCCGAAAAACTCGGCATCCACTCGGTCGCCGAACTCGCGATCTACGCCGTGACCGCCGGATATGCCGATGCGGAGGATATTTAAGCCCGGTATCCTCATAAATAAGGATTGCGCCGCAGCAAATTAATCCGTTACTTTGCACTCGAAAATCTCTCAAAGAGTGCGATCAATAGCTTCAGCCATATTTCTATCGTTTTTCCTGCCGCTGTGCGCCGCGGGTGCCGGGGTGTGTCCGGCGGAGACCGCCGGCTCGACCGGAATGACTGCAATGGTTGCGGCGACCAACACGGTTGGCGCGGACAGAGCGGTCGAAATGACCGGAACGGATGAAACCGCCGACACGGTTATCGTGGTCGACCGCGTGCAGGTCACGGCCATAAAGCAGGGTCTCATGCTTCGCACGCAGCCCGTTGCCGCCACGATCGTAGGCCTTCGGGGCATCGAGCGCGGCCGCGTGGAGGCCGTGAAAGACCTCTCACAGACGGTCCCCAACTTCTACTCCCCGGACTACGGGTCGCGCATGACCTCGTCGATCTATGTCCGCGGACTCGGGGCGCGCATCGACCAGCCGGTCGTAGGGCTCAACGTCGACAACGTGCCGGTGATGAACAAGGACAACTACGACATCGACCTTGCCGACGCCGAGCGCATCGAGGTGCTGCGCGGTCCTCAGAGCACGCTCTACGGCCGCAACACCATGGGCGGCGTGATAAACGTCTACACCCTCTCGCCGCTGTCGTACGAGGGCGTCCGCCTGGGCGCGGAGTACTCTACCGGCAACACATACCGATTCCGCATATCGTCGTACTACAAACTGAATCCCGATCTGGGCATGTCGGTCGCGGGCTACTACAACCGTTCGGACGGCCTTTTCGAGAATAGCTACACCGGCGAGAAATGCGACTGGGAGCGCATGGGCGGCGGACGTTGGAAGGTGCAGTGGCGCGCAAAAAACGGTCTGCGCGTCGACAACACCTTTTCGTTTTCGATGCTCGAGCAGGGCGGCTACCCCTACGCTTCGGTCGCCACGGGCCGGATCAGCTACGACGATCTCTGCTCCTACGACCGTAAAACGTTCAGCGACGGGCTGACCGTGCGCTACGACGCTGCGAAGTTCTCTGTGGCGTCGATTACCAGCTACCAGTTTTCCGACGACGAAATGAACCTCGACCAGGACTTCCTGCCACTGCCCTATTTTACGCTCAAGCAGGCGCGCCGCGAACACAGCCTGACGCAGGACGTGGTGTTCCGTTCGCATGACCGGCAGGCTTATAACTGGCTGTTCGGCGCTTTCGGGTTCTATCGCCACGGCGATATGAAGGCTCCGGTGTTGTTCAAACAGATGGGCGTCGACGAGCTGATATTCAAGAACGCCAATGCGGGCGGCGGCGACATTACCTACTATAAGACTTCGGACGAACTGCCGCTCGGCTCGGCGTTCGTCATCCCCAACTACGGACTTGCGGCCTACCACCAGTCGGAATACAGGCTCGGGAAATGGCACTTCACGGCTGGCCTGCGGCTGGATTTCGAGCGCACCAAACTTCGCTACCGCAGCTTCGCCGAGATGAGCTACCTGATAAGCATCAACGGCGCCGACCCCATTCCGGGCATGTCGAACATCGACTACAGCAGTTCGGTGGCGCATTCCTATATAGAACTGCTGCCCAAGGCGGCCGCGACATACCGGTTCAACGATCGCAACAACCTCTATGTTTCCATTGCAAAGGGATACAAATCAGGAGGTTTCAATACGCAGCTCTTCTCCGACATCCTCGAAACTCAACTCAAATGGGCCATGGTTTCGGGAATCCCCTACCACCCCGGGGATGAAATGTCGTATAAACCCGAATATAGTTGGAATTATGAGCTCGGAGGCCATTTTTCGTGCATGGACGGCGACGTGAGGGGCGACTTCGCGCTCTTCTATATCGACTGCCGCGACCAGCAGCTCACGGTCTTCCCCGAAGGTCAGTCCACGGGCCGCATGATGACCAACGCCGGCCGCACGCGTAGCCTGGGCGGCGAGCTGTCGCTGCAGGCGCACCCGTGGCGCAATCTCGAAATAACGACCGCCTACGGATACACCGACGCCCGGTTTGTACGTTACGACAACGGACGCGCCGACTTCGCCGGCAACCGTATACCCTACGCGCCCGCCAACACCCTTTCGGCAATAGCCGCCTGGACGATCCCCACCGGGGTCGCGTGGCTGGGCGATCTGGTGCTTCGGGGCGGCGTGAAAGGTGCGGGCCGGATATGGTGGAACGAGGAAAATACACTGTCCCAGCCATTTTATGTTACGGCCGAGGCCGCCGTACGCATTGAACATCGGCATTATTCATTATCTTTGTGGGGTCGAAACCTCGCAGACAAGCGGTACGATTTGTTCTACTTCAAGTCGATGGGTAATGAATTCGTGCAGCGGGCCCTTCCCAGGACGTTCGGAGCTACTCTGACGATAAATTTCGATTAAACAAATAAAAAATTATGCTTAAAAAACTTTTTATGCCGGCCTTCGCGGCCGTAGCGATCTTCGCATTCACCGCCTGCAACGGCAACGACGACGACAGTAACATATTCGCCAAGACCAACGACCTGATCGAGGACGGTCAGATCCTCGACAACATGTGGTTCTATGGCCCTTCGGTCGTAACGACCGTCGAGACCGGCGCCACCTACACCGATAAGAACGCCTGGTTCGAGATCACGGCGGCCAACAGCGAGAGCAACTCGATGATCTACATGCACGCCACACGCTTCGCCGCAGCGATGCCTGCAGTCGAAATGCGTCTTCTTGCGGAGTTCCAGGGCAGCGGCAAGCAGATCGAGGCCGCGACGCCGAGCGTCGTACCCGAAGCCTACATCAAAACGACCGAGCAGTGGACCCCCATGGCGCGCTACATCATGACCGGCTTCACGGCCGAAATAGACGGCATCAACTGCACCGTAAAATTCACCTGTGCAGGTGCATACGACGTAGTTTTCACCGGCCGCCTTGTAAGAACCCCCGGAAAATAAACTCAATACATATACCATGAAACCCGAATACAAACCCTTCGTCGACGAGCTCATCGAGCTCTGTATCAAAGAAGACATCGGCGATGGAGACCACACCTCGCTCTGCTGCATCCCCGCCGCGGAGCAGGGACGCATGCGCCTGCTGTGCAAGCAGGAAGGCATCATCGCAGGCATAGAAATCGCGCAGATCGTCTTCAACAGACTCGATCCCGAGATGAAATTCGAACAGATACTCTCCGACGGCACCCGCGTCAAACCGGGCGACGTGGCGTTCTACGTTTCGGGGCGTCTGCAGTCGCTGCTGCAGGCCGAGCGCATCATCCTCAACATCATGCAGCGCATGAGCGGCGTGGCGACGCAGACCGCCGTCTACGTCAAAGAACTCGAAGGATTGCACACACGCATACTGGATACCCGCAAGACCACGCCCGGCATGCGCGTGCTGGATAAGATGGCCGTGAAGATCGGCGGCGGCGAGAACCACCGCATGGGACTTTTCGACATGATACTCCTCAAGGACAACCATATAGACTTCGCGGGCGGCGTCCGCAAAGCCGTTCTCGGAGCCAAAGCATATCTTGCGGCCAAAGGTAAGAATATTCCTATCGAATGCGAGGTCCGCACGCTGGAGGATATCGACGAGGTATTCGCGGCAGGGGGTGTCGACCGCATCATGTTCGACAACTTCTCGCCCGCGCTGACCCGCGAGGGCATCGCCAAAGTGGCCGGACGCTGCGAGACGGAATCGAGCGGCGGAATCACGATGGTCAACATGCGCCAGTACGCCGAATGCGGTGTGGACTTCATCTCGGTCGGCGCGCTGACCCACCAGATCAAAGCCCTCGACATGTCGCTCAAAGCCTGCGAATAATTTTCGATGAAACGCCTGCTACATACGCCTACGGCCATGCTTTTGCGCCGCATAGTACTGCTCTATGCGGTGCTTATGCTTTGCCGCGCAGTATTCTATCTCTACAACATGGAGCTACTGGGCTCGCTGTCGTGGAGAGAACTATGGCCGCTGCTCGTGGGATCGCTGAAGTTCGACACAGCGTCGGTCATCTATGCCAACGGGCTATTTATTCTACTGTCGCTCATACCGTTGCGCATCCGCGAAAATAAATGGTACAGACAGGTGTTGTTCTGGTACTACATGGCAGTGAACTCGGTGTGCGTCGTGGCGGTCAACATGGCCGACGCGGTCTATTTCCACTACACTCAGAAGCGCTTCACGGCCGACGAGGTTTTCTTCGCCGGCAATGAGAACTCCGCACAGTTGGTCATGAAGTTCATGGCCGAGAACTGGTATCTGGTGCTGTTGGTGGTGGCGCTTTCGTGGCTGCTGGCTCTATGCTATGGCCGCCGCGTAAAAGAGGAGAGTATCCTCTGCCGCGGGTGGTGCTACTACGTGGGCGGCACGGTTTTCTTCGCCCTTGCGGCGGGATTGAGCGTGGCAGGAATGCGCGGCGGAATGACCCGCATGACGCGTCCCATAACTCTTTCTAACGCAACGCTTTACACTCCCGACAGCGGCAAGGCCAACCTTATTTTGAGCAACCCCTTCTGCATCCTGCGCACGGCGGGCAACGGCGGGAAGGTCAAATACAAGAAATTTTTCAGTTCGGAGGAACTTTCGCAGCTCTTCACGCCCGAGCACCGACCGGCACTGCATCCCGACAGTCTGGCTGTCGAGGGCGCAGGGGTTGATCTGCGCGGCCGCAACGTTGCGATCTTCATCATGGAGAGCATGTCGGCCGAACACTCGGCATATCTGATGCCCGAGGTCTACGACAACTATGAGATCAAGGGTTTCACACCGTTCCTCGATTCGCTGATGCGCAACGGACTGTGTTTCAAAAACATGTACGCCAACGGAGGCCGTTCGATCCAGGCCATGCCCTCGGTTCTGGGCAGCATTCCGTCGTTCAAGACCCCCTTCGTGCTGATGCCGCAGGCACTGGGCGCCAGCCGCCAGTTGCCCGCAATGCTGCGCGGCATGGGCTATTCGACCACGTTCTTCTGCGGCTCGGAGCACGGCTCGATGGGATTCGGAGCCTACGCCCGCTCGGCGGGAATCGACCGCCTCGTAAGCCGCGAGGATTACGAAGCGCGCCACGGAAAAGGTGATTTCGACAACTACTGGGGCATCTGGGACGAGCCGTTCATGCAGTTCATGGGCGAAGAGATGTCCACGATGGCGGAGCCGTTTTTCTCCACAATTTTCACCCTCTCATCGCACCATCCGTTCGTCGTGCCCGAGAAATACCAGGCGTCGCTGCCCGACGGATACACCAAGATCCACAAGGGCGTGGCATACGACGATATGGCCGTGCGCCGTTTTTTCGAGCGTTTCGGCGACGAAGAGTGGTTTCAGCGCACGGTTTTTGTATTCGTTGCCGACCATGTATCGTCCGAAAAACTGGCCGAGGTGACCCGCACTTATCCCGGGAACATGCATATCATCGGTTTTATGTACACGCCCGACGGTGCCCTGCGCGGCCAGATCGAAGACGTCGTGCAGCAGATCGACATTATGCCCACGGTCCTCGGACTCGCGGGCAACACAGAGCCCTATTTCGCCTTCGGGCGCGACGTGCTGAACGAACCCGAGATGCCCCGCTGGTCGGTGAGCTACGACGGTCTGTTCCGCGCCGTGACCCGCGACTCATTGCTGGAGTTCGGCGACGAAAGCGGCGCCTCAACCCCTCGCGCCGGTGTCATGGAGACCGACACCGCGGCCACGCTGGACCGTCTGCGCGCACTCGTACAGCAATACTACGCCCGGATCGAGAGAAAGGATTACACCGTAAATGATTGATTTCAGGCCTGTCCGCCTCGAGGATCGCACCCTCGTCGAGCGGTACACCATGCCCTCGGGCATCTATAACTGCGACCTTGCATTCGCCAATATGTACTGTTGGCGAGGCGTTTACCATAGCGCATGGGCCGAGGTCGGGGGATTTCTCGTCATCCGCTTCCACATCGGCGGCGGCAAGAAGATCGGCTACATGCAGCCTGTTGGCGAGGGCGATTATTCGCCCATCATCCCTGCCCTGCGCGAGGATGCGCACCGGCATGGGCAGCGTCTGCGGCTGATCGGCCTTACCGATGAGGCGCGCGAGATGCTGCGCGCGACACACCCGGATTATTTTGCGTTCGAATCCGACCGCGCGTTTGAAGATTACGTCTACAACGCCGGCGACCTGCGCAATCTCGAGGGGCGGCGTTACCAGCCCAAGCGCAACCACATCAACCGTTTTGTGGCCGAGCATCCCGATTACCGCTACGAGGAGCTCACGGCCGAACATTTCGACGCCTGCATGACGCTCGAGCGCGAATGGCGCAAGGCGCACGGCGGCCGCACCTCGGAGTTGTGCGCCGAACAGCATGCCATGCAATGTTCGTTCGCGCACTTCGAACAGTTGGGAATGCGCGGCGGATGCATCTATATCGACGACCGTCTGGCAGCTTTCACCTATGGCTCGGCGGTCAACAACCACACGTTCGTAACCCACGTCGAAAAGGCCGACGTCGAATACGAGGGGGCGTTCACGATCATAAACAAGCTTTTCGCGCAGCATCTGCCCGAGCGCTTCACAATGATAAACCGCGAGGAGGATCTGGGCATCGAGGGGCTGCGGCGCTCGAAGCTATCCTACTACCCGGCCGTCATTCAGCATAAATTCACGGCTATTCATCTGCATCCGGACGAGATAGCCTGCAAAAAACTGTGGGCGGAAGCTTTCGGCGACGACGAAGAGTTCATCGACACGTTCCTGATACGCTACTACGACCGCAAACGGATGCTGGCGGCGGAGGTCGACGGAAGACTTGCCGCGATGCTCCACCTCGTACCTTTCCAAAGCGAACTGGGGCGCACTACATATATTTACGGCGTGGCTACAGCCCCCGAATTCCGCCGACGGGGCCTTGCCGACAGACTTATGCGCGAGGCCATGGCACTTATCGAGGAGCGCGGCGACGACGCGGCGCTGCTGATTCCGAGCGAAGGGTGGTTGCATGAATTTTACGACCGTTATAGCTTCGAAGGTGCGGTTCCGGTTGCGTTCACCTCGGTCGACGGGTTTGATTTCGGCACGGGAGACACAGCACGCGATGTGGCTATGATCTGGCGGAAGGATGCCTCGGCGCCGATACCCGAAACACTGAATTGCGCACACTCAAGCAAAGGATAATATGTGGATAATCTACGCGCTGTTGTCGGCGTTGTTTGCAGCGTTGACCGCCATATTGGCAAAAGCGGGGCTCAAGGGCATCGACTCCAACCTTGCGACAGCCATCCGCACGGTCGTGATATTATTCATCACATGGGGTATTGTACTGTTTGGTAACCAACTGCGCTCGATCAAAGAACTTACGCGCGAAAACCTCGCCTTTCTCGTGCTGTCGGGCGTCGCAACCGGACTATCGTGGCTCTTCTATTTCAAGGCGCTGCAGTTGGGCGATGCGTCGAAGGTTGTTCCGATAGACAAGTTGAGCATCGTACTGACGCTCATTCTGGCGTTTTTCTTTCTGCACGAACAACTCACGCCACGCGTCATTGCAGGATGCGTCATCGTTACCATAGGCGTTATAGTGATCGCCTGGTAGAAAAAGAAAGGCCGGACATTTTGTGAAATGTCCGGCCTTTTCGTTTATTTTTCCATCTTTCGGAGGAAACACTCTATCGTGTTCTCCATCAGGCAGCAGATAGTCATGGGCCCCACGCCGCCCGGAACGGGGGTTATGACCGAAGCCTTGGGTTCTATGGCCGCAAAATCGACGTCGCCGCACAGCTTTCCGGTCTCGGGATCGCGGTTCACACCCACATCTATGACCACCGTGCCGTCGGACACCATATCGCCCGTCACGAACTTCGGACGGCCGATCGCCACGACCAGTATCTCGGCGCCGCGCGTCACCTCGGCGAGGTTTTTCGTGCGGCTATGCGCCATCGTCACGGTCGCGTTCTCATCCAGCAGGAGCTTCGACACCGGGAGTCCCACGATGTTGCTGCGGCCGATGACCACGGCGCGCTTACCCGAGAGCTCCACGCCCGCAGCCTTCATCATCTTGATGATACCCTTCGGGGTACAGGGAAGCGTACAGGGCTGCTTCTGCCATAGCGCGGCGACGTTCAGCGGGTGGAATCCGTCGACGTCCTTCGATTTATCGATGGCCGAGATCACGCGGTCCTCGTCGATATGCCGGGGCAGGGGCAGCTGCACCAGAATACCGTCTACCGTGTCGTCGGCGTTCAGCCCGGCGATGATGGCGAGCAATTCGGCCTCGGAGATCGTCTCGGGCTTACGGATCGTGGTGTTGCGTATGCCCACCTCGTCCGATGCCTTGGCCTTGCCAGTGACATAGGAGACGCTGCCGGCATCCTCACCCACGAGGATTACGACCAGATGCGGCACGCGGCCGTATTTCGTGCCGAATGTCGCAACCTGGGCTGCCATTTCGGTTTTGAGTTTTGCAGAGAGTTCTTTTCCGCTGATGATCATATTTTTCGTAATTTATTTTTCAAATGCCTGGTAACCGATATCCGTGCGATTGAAAAGGTTATCGCAGTCAATGCGCATAACGTCTTTCAGCGCGTTCGCGCGAGCCTCGGCCAGCGTCGCACCCTTACCCACGACGAACAGCACGCGGCCGCCATTGGTAAGAACTCGTCCGCCGTCTGTTTTCGTACCCATATGATATACAAGACCTTCTGTTTTATCCAGGCCCAGTATCTCGACACCCTTTTCATACGCATCGGGATAGCCTTTCGAGGCCATAACGATACCCAGCGTCGCAAAATTGTGCCACTCCAACCGCGCGTCGCCGCCGTCGGCCACAGCGCAGAAGATATCGACGATATCGCTCTTCAGGCGCGGCAGTACGACCTCGGTCTCGGGATCGCCGAAGCGCGCGTTGAACTCGATGACCTTGATCCCCTCGGGGGTCTTCATCAGGCCGCCGTACAGAACGCCCTCGAACGGGCACCCTTCGGCGACCATTGCGTCAGCCACGGGCTGCAACACTTTTTCGAGCGCAAAACGCTCATCCTCCGCCGTCACGAACGGCAGCGGCGAATAGGCGCCCATGCCGCCGGTATTGGGACCGCGGTCGCCGTCGAAAGCACGCTTATGGTCCTGCGCCAGAGCCATGGGCCACACCTTGTGTCCCGAAACGAAGCACATAAACGAGAACTCGGGGCCCGTGAGAAACTCCTCGACCACGACTTTGCCCTCGCCGAACTTATCGTCGAGAAGCATAACGCGCAGAGCGGCCTCGGCCTCGGCCATGGTCTGGGCGATAACCACACCTTTGCCTGCCGCCAGTCCGTCGTATTTCAGCACGGCGGGAAGCGGACGCGCAGCCACGTATTCGCGGGCCTCGGCATAGTCGGTGAACGCACAGAACGCAGCGGTCGGGATATCGTATTTGGCCATAAGTTCCTTGGCAAACTCCTTGCTCGACTCGATGCGCGCGGCCGATCTCGTGGGGCCGAAGACACGCAGGCCCGCGGCCTTGAATGCATCGGCGACACCCGCCGCCAAGGCTACTTCGGGGCCTACGACCGTTAAACCTATGCCGTTCGCAGCCGCGAAATCGCAGAGCTTTTCGACCTCGGTCTCGCGTATCGCGACACATTCGGCCTGGGCTGCAATGCCTGCATTGCCGGGTGCGCAGCATATCTTTTCGACCTGCGGCGAGCGCGACAGCGCGTCGACAATGGCGTGTTCGCGGCCGCCGGAACCTATAACCAGAACTTTCATTTAATTTTTATTAAGGTCTAAATTATAAAAAATTTCAACTTCCGTCGCATTTTTATAAATCGCTCTTCTCAAAGAGGATTATAAATATTGTTCGCCGAATGGCTCAAACATTTTAGTGTTTAAAGTGGCGTTCACCCGTGAAGAGCATCGTGATGCCGCACTCGTCGGCCTTCTTCACCGAATCCTCGTCGTGCATCGAGCCGCCGGGCTGCACGATAGCCGTAACACCGCACTCGGCGGCCAAAGTCACACAGTCGTCGAAGGGGAAGAAGCCGTCCGAAGCCAGCACAAGGCCCTCCTTAACGCCTGCAGCATGAGCCTGACGGAGTGCGATCTCGGCCGAGCCGATGCGGTTCATCTGACCGGCGCCCACGCCCAGCGTGCGGCCGTCTTTTACGACAACTATCGCGTTGGATTTCACATGCTTAACGATACGCCAGCCGAACGCGAGGTCCGTCATCTGCGCGGCAGTGGGCTTCAGGGCCGTGACGCACTGACCAGCCTCGACAGCCTTGGTTGCAACGTCCAGCTCCTGAACCAGCATGCCGCCGTTGACGCTGACATACTGCCTGGGCTCGGAGGCCGACTTGTCCATACCGACCTCCAGAAGGCGCAGGTTTTTCTTCGCCGTGAGGACCTCCAGCGCCTCATCGGTGAACTTCGGGGCCATGATTATCTCGAGGAAAATGGGCTTCATAAGTTCGGCAGCCTCTTTGGTCACGGTGCAGTTTGTTGCCACAATACCGCCGAAGATCGACACCTTGTCGGCCTCATAGGCCTTGGTCCAGGCATCCACGACGTCCTTGCCCACAGCCGCGCCGCAGGGGTTCATATGCTTCAGCCCCACGCAGAAAGGCTCGTCGAACTCGCGGACGATGCACAGCGCGGCATTGGCGTCCTGGATATTATTATAAGATAATTCTTTACCGCCCAGCTGTTTGGCAAAGGCCAGCGAATAGGGAACTTCATCACCCTCGCGGTAGAACTTCGCCGACTGGTGGGGGTTTTCGCCATAGCGCAGCGACTGCACGAGGTCGAATTCGAGGAATAGCTTTTCGTTCAGACCGGCCTGGGCGCGCATATAGGTCGCGATCATGGAGTCGTACTCGGCAGTGTGGGTATATGCCTTGGCCGAAAGTTGCAGGCGCGTCGATTTCTCGGTATTGCCGCCGGCGCGGATCTCATCGAGGATCCGGGCGTAGTCAGTGGGGTCGCAGACCACTGTCACGTCGTTCCAGTTCTTGGCCGCCGAACGAAGCATCGAGGGGCCGCCGATGTCGATATTCTCGATGGCGTCGGCCATTTCGACACCGGGTTTGGAGATTGTCTCGCGAAACGGATAGAGGTTCACGCAGACCATATCTATAAATTCGATATTATTCTCTTTCAACGCCTTGAGGTGTTCCGCATCGTCGCGGCGCGCCAGCAAACCGCCGTGCACATTAGGATGCAGGGTCTTCACACGGCCGTCGCAGATCTCGGGAAAACCCGTTACGTCGCTGATATTTAGAACTTTCACACCGCTGTCGGCCAATAATTTCATCGTGCCGCCCGTGGCGACAACTTCCCAGCCCAACTGTATAAGACCCTTTGCAAAGTCAACGACGCCCGTTTTGTCGCTGACGCTGATTAAAACTCTCATTACCTAACTTATTTTAATAATTTACCTATCGTTTCGATATAGAGCGGATACTCCTCGGCGTGGATCATTGCCTCCAGTTCCTCAATATCACAGCCCTCATAGTGGAATGCTTTTTGGGCGATGATCCGCCCGCCGTCGAGCGTCGCGTCGACATAGTGGATCGTCACGCCGAAGACCTTCACGCCGTATTCGAACGCCTGCTCGATGGCATGCGCGCCGCGGAATGCGGGCAGCAGCGAGGGGTGGATGTTGATGATCCGGCCACCGTAGGCCTCCAGCAGCACATCGCCCACAATGCGCATATATCCCGCAAGGCAGACCAGTTCGACACCTGCTGCATCCAACCGGCGTACGATCTCACGTTCGAAATCGGCCTTCGAGGCGTAATCTTTGGGTGAGAAAACAAACGCTTCGACCCCATGCCCGGCGGCCCTTTCGACAACCTTTGCCGAGGGCTTGTCGCAGACCATAAGCGCCACTCGGGCACCTATCGCCCCGCTCTCGCAGGCCGTGGCGATGGCTTCGAAATTCGTTCCACTGCCGCTGGCAAAAACCGCAATGCGTCGCATCCCGTTAGCGGATTACAACACCCTCGGTGTCCGTCACACGGCCAATGACCGATGCTTTTTCGCCCTGCACCGTGAGGATTTCGATCGCCTTGGCAGCCTCCGACTCGTCGAGCGCGATGACCATGCCGATGCCCATGTTGAAGATGTTGAACATCTCGCGGTGGGCGATCTTTCCGTATTTTTCGAGGAAGCGGAACACGGGCAGAATTTCCCACGAACCCTCTTCGATCTCGATGCCCTGGCCTTCCAGAAGGATGCGCGGGATGTTCTCGTCGAAGCCGCCGCCCGTGATATGGCTGATGCCGTGGACGTCGCACTGGCGGATGACCTCCAAAACCTGCTTTACATAAATGCGCGTGGGGGTCAGCAGCACCTCGCCGAGCAACTTGTTCGACAGCTCGGGATATACCTCGCGAAAATCGAAAGCGTTGTCCGAGATCACTTTGCGCACAAGGCTGAAGCCGTTGGAATGGACTCCGCTGGATGCTATGCCGACCAAAACGTCACCAACTTTGACCTTCGATCCGTCGATCAGTTTCGACTTCTCGACAACGCCCACCGTAAAGCCTGCGATGTCGTACTCGCCCTCGGTGTACATGCCCGGCATCTCGGCCGTTTCGCCGCCCACGAGCGCGCAGCCCGCCTGACGGCACCCTTCGGCGACACCCGCGACGATCGATTCGATCTTGCGCGGATCGTTCTGCCCCACGGCCACGTAGTCGAGGAACACCAGCGGTTCGGCGCCCTGCGCCAGCACGTCGTTGACGCACATCGCCACGGCGTCGATGCCGATTGTGTCGTGTTTGTCCATTGCGAAGGCGAGTTTGAGCTTGGTGCCCACGCCGTCGGTACCGCTCACCAGAACGGGTTCTTTGACGTTCAGCGCCGAGAGGTCGAACATGCCGCCGAATGCGCCGATGTTACCCATCACACCCGGACGCGAGGTCGAGGCGACGTGTTTTTTGATGCGCCGCACCACTTCGTATCCGGCCTCGAGGTTCACACCGGCCTTTTCATATGATTGAGCCATATATCTTATTATTAATCGTTTTCGTATAACATTGTGGGATATTGTCCCGTGAAACAGGCCATGCACATCTCCTGGCGGTTACCGGCCTTCAGCACCGACTCCGGCGAGAGGAACGCCAGCGAATCGGCGCATATCTCCCGGCAAACCCCCGCCACGTCTTTGTGCGACGAGATAAGTTCCTCCTTGGTCGAGGTATCGACGCCGTAGAAGCAGGGGTCGGTCATCGGGGGGCTCGCGATGCGCACGTGCACCTCGGTAGCCCCGGCCTCCTTGAGCATGGTGACGATGCGGCGCGAGGTCGTGCCGCGGACGATCGAGTCGTCGACCAGCACCACGCGCTTACCCTTGACGATCGTATGCACGGCCGATAGCTTCATCCTCACACCTTTTTCGCGCAACTCCTGCGAGGGCTGGATGAACGTGCGGCCGATATATTTGTTCTTTATAAGTCCCATTTCGTAGGGCAGGCCGCTCGCCTCGGCGTAGCCCATGGCGGCGCTGAGGCTCGAATCGGGCACTCCGACCACGATATCGGCGTCGGCGGGGGCCTCTTTCGAGAGCAGGCGGCCGGTCTCCTTGCGGTAGGCGTGGACGTTGCAGCCCTCGATATCGCTGTCGGGACGCGAAAAATAGATATACTCCATGGAGCACATCTGGCGGCGCTTATACTGCGAAAAATCGCTGCTGCGAATGCCGCTGCGGTCGATCGTCACGATCTCGCCCGGCTCGACGTCGCGCACAAACTCCGCGCCCAGAATATCGAAAGCGCAGGTTTCGCTCGACACCACCCATCCGTCGCCCAGACGCCCGATCGACAGCGGACGAAGTCCGTATTTGTCGCGGCAGGCGTAGATGCGGTTGGCCGTCATGATCAGGAACGCGAAGGCGCCCTCGATCATATTGAGCGCATCGACGATGGCGTAGATGCGCGGACGGTCGCGCAGTTTGGTCTCCTTTTTTATGAGGTGAGCCAGGATTTCGCTGTCGGAGGTCGACTGGAAAAGGCTTCCCTTATTTTCGAGGTGCGCACGCAGCAGTGCCGCGTTGACGATCTGGCCGTTGTGGGCCAGCGAAAAATCGCCTGTGTTGTGACGGAAAAGAAACGGCTGAACGTTCTCGATACCGCCGCCCCCGGCCGTGGTGTAGCGCACATGCCCTATGGCACGGTCACCGCGCAGCGTCGCGAGGTTAGACTCGTTGAAGACCTCCGTCACGAGCCCTTCGCCCTTGATGCGCCGAAACTGACCGTCGCAGTCGACGGCCACAATGCCGGCACCCTCCTGCCCGCGGTGCTGCAGCGCGTGGAGGCCGTAGTAGGTCAGCGACGCGGCATTCGGCACTCCGAAGACGCCGAACACGCCGCACTCCTCGTGCAATTCGCGGTCGCTAATGTCGTGCATCATCTTATTCTGCGATTTTCTTAAGGCGAGCAAGAATCTCCTCGTATGCCTCGCGCACGCGGCCCAGGTCGCGGCGGAAGCGGTCTTTGTCCAACTTTTCGTTGGTCGTCAGATCCCACAGACGGCAGGTGTCGGGCGACACCTCGTCGGCCAGTACGATTTCACCGTCCGAAGTGCGGCCGAACTCGATCTTGAAGTCCACGAGCTTGATGTTCATCTTGGCGAACATCTCGCGCAACACCTCGTTGATGCGCGAGGTCATGGCGTAGATCAGGTCGAGCTCGTCGTAGGTCACGGCGCCCAGCGCCACGGCGTGGTGGTCGTTGATCAGCGGGTCGCCCAGCTCGTCGTTCTTCAGACAGATGTCGTAGATCACGTTCGACGGCTGCGTACCCTCCTCGATGCCCAGGCGCTGCGCCATCGATCCGGCGATGACATTGCGCACGATGACCTCCAACGGAATGATCGTCACACGGCGGCAAACCTGGTCGCGGTCGTTGATCGTCTCGATGTAGTGGGTCTTGACGCCAGCCTTATGCAATTCCTTGAAAATCAATGTCGAAATGGCATTGTTCAGAACTCCCTTGTTCTCGATCGTCGCCTTCTTCACGTTGTTGAATGCCGTTGCCGCATCTTTGTAGTGGATGATGATCCTATCGGCGGCGTCCGTCAAAAAAACCTGTTTTGCCTTGCCCTCGTAGAGCATTTCGAGCTGTTTCATGGTGTGATATTTTTAAGTGTTTGTTATTTTTTCCTAAAATAATTCACGGCATTGCGGAACAAAGGCTGTTCCTTGTTGCCGGCGATATTTTTAAACAGGTTGTGTTCGTAACGCTCCGTGTGACCCATTTTGCCCAGGATCTGTCCGTCTAACGACACCAGCCCCTCGATCGCGTAAGACGAACCGTTGGGATTGCAGGGCGATTCGGCCGTGGCGCTGCCCCCGGCATCGGTGTACTGGAACGCCACCTGACCGTTTTCGAAAAGTTCTTTGGCCGTCTTCGCATCCACCACAAACTTACCCTCGCCGTGGCTGACGGCAATCGCGTGGAGGTCGCCCAGCGCAAAGCCCGCAAGCCAGGGAGAGTTGAGCGTCGCAACGCGCGTGGTTACGATCTGTGAAATATGGCGGTTGATATCGTTGCGGAACAGCGTCGGCGAATCCTTCGTGACCATTCCCAGACGGCCGTAGGGCAGAAGACCCGATTTGACCAGCGCCTGAAAACCGTTGCAGATGCCGAGGATAAGGCCGCCGCGGTCGATCAAAGCGTGAATCTCATCGCGAATATCTTTGTTGTTCAGCACGTTTACGATGAATTTAGCGCTTCCGTCGGGCTCGTCGCCAGCCGAAAAGCCTCCGCTCAAAACGAAGATATGGCAGCGGCGGATATGCTCCTTCATCTCGCTGATCGAACGCAGGATATCGTCCGATTCGAGGTTACAAAGAACGCTCGTAGTGACCTCGGCGCCCGCCTTCCGGAATGCTTTAGCCGTGTCGTAATCGCAGTTGGTGCCGGGAAAAACGGGCAAATAGGCCACGGGATGCTCTATAGCCTCGCCTTTATACTCAAACTTACGTGTGATAGGTTCGGAGGTCATAACCTCTGCGCAGTTGGTGCCCTTGTCGGGATAGACGGCGGCGAATTTTGCTGTATTGGCCTCATAGAGAGCATCCAGCGTCATGCGAACGCCGTTGACGGTCAGCGCCTCGTCTGTAACCGTGAAGCCCACCGGCTCAACCGAATCGCCGATCAAAACATCCTCGCACTCGACCAGAATCGAGCCGTAGGCATATTCGAAAAGTTTATTTTCATCGAAAGTCACCTCGGCGCCGACGCGGTTACCGAACGCCATCTTCGCCAGTCCCTCGGCCACGCCGCCGAAGCCGACGGCCCATGCCGAAAGCACCTTGCCCGACTCGATCTGCGTGCTCACGAAATCGAAATTGCGCTTCAACTGCGCAGTGTCGGGCATGTAGTTCTCATGCGGTGTGTGGCGTACGAGACAGATACGGTTTCCGGCGCACTTGAAGTCGGTCGAAATGACCTTCGAGGCATTTACTGTGGTGATGCCGAAGGCCATAAGCATCGGCGGAACGTTGATCTGGCCGAACGTGCCGCTCATAGAATCCTTGCCGCCGATCGACGGAAGGCCCAGTTCGACCTGCATCTTCAATGCGCCGAGCAGGGTCCCCAGAGGCTTGCCCCACGATTCCGCATTGCGGGTCATGCGCTCGAAATACTCCTGATAAGAGTAGCGCATCTTGTCGTATCGCGCACCTGCCGCCACAACCTTGGCCGCCGCCTCAACGACTGCGTATGCCGCACCGTGGTAGGGGCTCCACGAGGCCACGAACGGGTTGTAGCCGAAGGCCATGATGCTTGCCGTGTCGGTGTAACCCGCGGTGGGAAGTTTCTGGACCGAAACCTGCGTTTCGCTGCGCTGCGTGCAGCCACCGAATGGCATCAGCACCGTAGATGCGCCGATCGTGGAGTCGAACATCTCGATCAGGCCCCTCTGCGAAACCACGTTATTATCTTTCAGATTATTTTCAAAACGCTCGGCCAGAGTTGCACCCTTTATTTCGCGCGCGAACGGATTGCGCTCCTCGACCTCGCCGATCTTCGCCTCGGCGAAGTGCCTGGCGCCCGCGCTGTCGATAAATTCGCGCGTGAGGTCGGCGACCAGAACACCTTTATTATACATACGCATGCGCGCGGTATCTGTCACATCAGCAACATGCACCGCCTCGATGTTCTCCTCGCGGCAGTAGGCCATGAACGCCTCGGCGTCCCCGGCCTCTACGACTACCGACATGCGCTCCTGCGACTCGCTGATCGCCAGTTCTGTAGAGTTCAGACCGCTGTATTTGGTCTTCACGCGGTCGAGGTAGATATCCAGGCCGTCGGCCAGCTCGCCGATCGCCACGCTCACGCCGCCGGCACCGAAGTCGTTCGACTTCTTCACCAGGCGCGTGACCTCGGGCCTACGAAACAGACGCTCCAGCTTGCGCTCTTCGGGGGCATTACCCTTCTGCACCTCGCTGCCGCAGGTTTCGAGCGATTTGTCGTTGTGCTCCTTCGACGAGCCCGTGGCGCCACCGATGCCGTCGCGGCCCGTGCGGCCGCCGAACATGATGATCTTATCGCCCGGGGCCGGTTTTTCGCGACGCACGCTGTCGGCCTTCACGGCACCGACTACCGCACCGACCTCAAGGCGTTTGGCAACATAGCCATCGTGGTAGATTTCACGCACATGAGTCGTGGCAAGGCCTATCTGATTGCCATAGCTCGAATATCCGGCCGCGGCCTTTTTTGAGATAACGCTTTGGGGCAGTTTACCCGCCAAAGTATCCTCGACTTTCTGGTATATATTTCCCGCACCCGTCACGCGCATCGCCTGATAGACGTAGCTACGGCCCGACAGCGGATCGCGGATAGCGCCGCCCAGACAGGTCGAAGCGCCGCCGAAGGGTTCGATCTCGGTCGGGTGATTGTGGGTTTCATTCTTGAATTGCAGAAGCCATTTTTCGGTCTGCCCGTCGACGTCGACGTCGGCGAATACCGAGCAGGCATTGTTTTCGTCGCTCACCTCAAGGTCGTCGAGCAGGCCTTTTTTGCGCAGATAGCGCGCGCCGATCGTGGCGATATCCATCAGGCAGAGGCTTTTATGCTCGCGGCCCAGTTCGCGGCGAATATTCAGATATAAGGCTAACGAACTCTCGATCTCATCCTTCACGAACGACTCCTCGACCGTGATGCCCTCCAGCTCGGTCGTAAAGGTCGTGTGGCGGCAATGGTCGCTCCAGTAGGTGTCGAGAATGCGCAGTTCGGTTTCATAGGGATCGCGGCCTTCGGCGCGGAAGTATTTCACCACCTCGCGCAGGTCATCGGCGTTCATCGCCAGGCCCTGCGCCTTGCAATAACCGTCCAGTTCCGCATCCTTCATTTTCGAAAAACCATCAAGGACCGGCACGGGTTTCACCTCGGCCTGCTCCATGTCGGAGAGCACCGCGAGGTCCTTTTCACGAGCCTCCACGGCGTTGATATAGTAGCGGCGGATGCTCTCCAGTTCTTCGCCGGTAACAGCGCTGTCAAACAGCACGATCTTCGACGAGCGGATGCTCACTTCGGCCGCGGGGTCGATCAGCCGCACACAGTCCACAGCCGAAGCTGCCCGCTGGTCGAACTGTCCTGGAAGGAACTCCACGGCGATGTATTTGCGGCCCGCGAGGTCGAACTCATCGGTCACGGTGTCGGTCACCACCTCGCCGAAGACGGCGTAGCGGCTTTTTTCGAGCAGCTCGGTCGTGAAGCCGAACAGGTCGTAGACGTTCAGCAGACGCACCTCGCCCAGAGAGAGATTGAGATTGGCGTTAAACTCGCGACGCAGGCTCTCGGCTTCGACCCTGAAACGCGGGAGTTTCTCAACAAAAATACGGTAGTTCTTCATATCTTATTCTATTCCTATTTTTTGATCCTTTTGCAGCCATTGAGGCTGGTGTTCACAGACTTTGGCCGTGTTTATAAATCTACCCGCCCTAAATCCCTCCCTGGGGAGAGACTTGTCTGCCGAAGTAATGGGCGGTTCGGCAAAGGGACGTTTTTTTGATTTCCAATTTATCTCTATAAGCCACCTTGTTTTCAGGCCGTAGCTCGCGGTGGTTTGCTCGGCGCGAAGCAGAGAGCAGGCCTCCGCGGGGCGGAGCTACGGCCTGCCGGCTCGCTGCGCAAGCCGAAAACCGGCTTCCAAACATATGCTTCGGCACTCACCGACGGTTGCGGCCTGCCGGCAGGCTCTGCAAGCCTGCCGAGGACTTACCTCACAAACCGGCCGGCCCACACGGCCTCATACTCCGCGGCCTCCATACCCACAAACGTTATATGGCCCATTTTGCGCTTCGGACGACTCTCGCTCTTGCCGTAGAGGTGAACATAGACGTCCAACGGCTTCTCGGCGGCGATCTTTTTCGCCTCCTCGAGATCCTGCCCGAGGATATTTTTCATAATCGTCGGGGCGATCAGCGTCGGCTCGTGCAGCTTGTCGCCGACCAGAAAGCGTACCAGCTCGCGGTATTGGTTGGTGGTGCAGCCCTCGATGGTATAGTGTCCGCTGTTGTGGGGCCGCGGTGCCATCTCGTTGAAGAATATATCGCTGCCGCGCACAAAATATTCTATGGCCAGAATCCCGCGGTAGCCGCAGTCGCGCATAAAACGCTCGCTCTGCAGCCTCATCTGGGTCAGCACTTTCTCGTCAATCTCGGCCGGCACGACACACATATCGAGGATGCCGCCGCTGTGGATATTGCGGCCTATGGGGAAACTCACCACACGCCGTCCGTCGGAGACCATCACGATGCTCGCCTCGAAATCGAACGGCACGAACTGTTCGAGGATGCAGGGCACAGAGAGCATCGACAGCGCCTTGTCGACATCGGCCTCGGTGCGCAGCACGGCCTGGCCGTGGCCGTCGTAGCCCAGAGTCCGCGTCTTCAGCACCGCGGGAAAACCCAGCCGCGCGACTGCCGAACGCAGCGCCGCCTCGTCGCTCACGGCGACGAACTCCGCGGTGCGCAGTCCCTGGTTGCGGGCGTTGGTCTTCTCGCGCAGGCGGTCCTGTGAGTCGAACAGCGGGCGGAAACCCTGTTTGATATTATAGCGTTTTTCGAGGTCGATCAGCAGGTTGCCGGGGACATTTTCGAATTCGTAGGTCACCACATCGCTGCGACGGCACAGCACCTCGAGCGCCGCGGGGTCGTCGAAACGACCCACGACATGCTCATCGCACACAGCTGCGGCGGGAGCGTCGGCCGCAGGGTCGAGGCACACGGTGCGATGGCCGAGCAGACGCGCCTGCTCGGCGATCATCAGCCCCAGTTGTCCTCCTCCTATGATCCCTATCGTCATCGCTACTCTAATACGGCGTTCAACACGTCGGAAGTTTGCCTGGTACGGAACGCCTCGAGTTTCGCGGCCAAAGCCTGGTCCTGCAGCGCGAGGATCGACACAGCGATCAGCGCCGCGTTCTTGGCGCCGTTTATCGCCGTCGTGGCCACGGGAACCCCCGCGGGCATCTGCACGATCGACAGCAGCGAATCGAGGCCGTTGAGTGCCCGCGACTTCACCGGAACGCCCACCACCGGCAGCGTGGTCATCGAAGCCACCATGCCCGGAAGGTGGGCCGCGCCGCCGGCGCCGGCGATGATGACGCCGAGGCCTCTCTGGCGCGCCGTCTTGGCGTATTCACAAAGCAGGTCGGGCGTACGGTGAGCGCTCACCACCCTCTTTTCGAATTCGACGCCAAAGCTCTCGAGCATGGCCACGGCCTCGGCCATAACCTCGTAATCGCTCGTTGAACCCATGATAACTCCGACTTTCATATCTCTCGATTTTTTAACTTTCTATTTCCCAAAAAACAGAAAAGCGAAGCCGCCACGACATCATATGTCATGGCGGCCTGCAATTTATCCGTATACGGTCCCGGATACCTGTTGCCCCAACGTCTGCACGCTCTGCGCCTGCTGGTGCTGCACCAAAGAAGGGAACGCGGAAGACTGCTGTCCTCGCTCTCCCCGGTTTCGTTTATGCAAGTCGGTTATCCGGATCATTTCTATTTTAACGTCATCTTAAAATGACATTACAAATGTAGTGCTTTTTAATAAATTTTCAAAACTCCGCAGCAGATAATATTGACAAATTATCGACATTCTCACTTCGCCTTCGCCTCGCAGTAGGCGCAGCGGCAGGTGCCGTCGGCCGTGCGGCGGAAAAGCGTATCGACGTCCTCGGTCGTGGAGATGCAGCGGCGATTGGTGCACTCCATCTCATTCACGATATAATCCTCGCTGAAGACCGGCGTACGTCCGAAAGGTTCGTTTTTGTCGGCCTGGCGCAGCAGGGTGAGGATCAGCGCCATGCGCACGAATTTGCCGTTCTCGACCTGGCGAAAGTAGGCCGCGCGGGGGTCGTTGTCCACCTCGCGCGTGATCTCGTTGACGCGGGGCAGCGGGTGGAGGATCGTCAGATCGGCCTTGGCGGCCTTGAGCTTCTCGGCGTTGAGCACGAAGCTGTTCTTCACGCGGTCGAACTCCTCCTCGTCGAGGAAACGCTCTTTCTGCACGCGCGTCATATATAGTACGTCCAGCTCGGGCATCACCTCCTCCATGGTCTCGACCTCGCGGAAGCGGAGCTTCGAATTTTCGGTCATCTCGGCCAACATATAGTCGGGCAGGCGCAGCTCCTGGGGCGCGATCAGCACTACCTCTATTCCCGAATAGCGCGACAGCGCCTTGATGAGCGAATGGACCGTGCGGCCGAATTTCAGGTCGCCGCAAAAACCGATGGTCATATTGTCGAAGCGGCCTTTTTCGCGCTTGATCGTAAGCAGGTCGGTGAGCGTCTGCGTGGGGTGGCTGTGGCTTCCGTCGCCGGCGTTGATGATCGGAACGCCGGCGTATTGCGATGCAACCAGCGGTGCCCCCTCCTTGTAGTGGCGCATGGCGATGATGTCGGCGAAGCAGCGCATGACGCGCACCGTATCGGCCACGGTTTCGCCCTTGGTTACCGACGACGAACTCTCGTTCGAGAAGCCCAACACCTGGCCACCCAGCTCCTTGATAGCCGCCGAAAAACTCAAGCGCGTACGGGTCGAGGGCTCATAGAAGAGCGTGGCGAGGGTTTTGCCCTTGCAGGCCTCGCTGTATTTGGCGCGGTGGGCGATGATATCCTCGGCCAGCGCCACGATCTGCTCGGTTTCGGCAACCGTGAAATCGGTGGGATCGATAAGGTGTCGCATTTTCGTAAGGGTTTGTTTTAAGGTCTTTACTTCATCCAGCTCTCGTCCGCCGGGTTGTTGCGGAACGCGATAAGGCGCTGCTTGTCCTCGGAACGGATATAGCCCTCGGCGGCGGCCACCTCGACCAGTGCATCGAGGTTTGAGAGGCTGTAATTCAACACATTGGCCGCGGCCATGCGATCCACGCCTTTCTGCATTCCATATGTAAATATCGACGCGATGCCCAGCACCTCGGCGCCCGCTTCGCGCAGGGCCTCGACCACCTCGATGCACGAGCCGCCGGTCGAGATAAGGTCCTCGATGACAACCACCTTCTGACCCTTTTCGAGCTTGCCCTCGATCTGGTTGCCGCGTCCATGGTCCTTCGAACCGCTGCGCACGTAGCCCATAGGCAGGTCGAGGATCGTGGCCGTGATGGCCGCGTGGGCGATGCCGGCAGTCGAGGTTCCCATCAGCACCTCGGCTTCGGGGAAGCGCGTGCGGACGATCTCGGCGAGGCCGGCTTCGACGTGTTTGCGAACCTCTACAGCAGTAAGGGTCAGTCTGTTATCGCAATAGATAGGGCTTTTGATGCCGCTCGCCCAGGTGAAGGGCTGTTCGGGGCGCAGGAACACCGCGCCTATCGACAAGAGGTCTTTGGCAATTGATTTCTCCATGATTATTTCGGGTTGTTTGTTGTCATAGTAATCGTGTCGCATAGTCTGTTTTCGGGCCGAAGCGCGCGGGGGTATGCTCGACACGAAGTAGAGAGCAGGCCTCCGCATGGCGGCGCTTCGGCCTGCCGGCTTTCTTCGAAAGCCAAAAAAATAGCTACTCCAGCGCCTTGCGCAGCACCTTCTCGACCTCGTCGGGATAGATGCCGCCCTCGTGGACCTTCTTGCCGTCGACAAAAAAAGTCGGCACATAGTAGTAGTCGAACGTGTCGCACAGCGCGGGTTCCTTCGATTCATCGATCATCTCGACCTCGACGGCCGCCAGTTCGGGATGCGCGGCTTTCACCTGTTCGATATAAGCAATGGCCCTTTTGCAAAAGGGGCAGTTGGGAAGGTAGAACAATTTTACTGGCTTCATAAGCATATTTTTTAATGAATGATGAGCCGATCTATGCAAAAACTATTCTTTTATTGGCAGAATTCCGCAACGCAACGGCGGTATGCCGCCACGGGGTCCGCGGCGTCGGTAATGGGGCGGCCGACGACGATATAATCGGAGCCTATTTCGCGGGCGCGGGCGGGCGTGGTGACGCGCACCTGATCGGCGACCTCGCCGTCGGCGAAACGCACGCCGGGGGTTACGGTCAGGAACTCTTTGCCGCACGCTTCGTGCACCATTCCGGCTTCGAGGGGCGAGCAGACGACTCCGTCCAAACCGGCCTCGCAAGCGTTCCGCGCATATTTCACGATCGTATCGCCGATCGACGCGCCTATGAGCAGTTCATTCTGCATACGCTCCTCGCTGGTCGAGGTGAGCTGCGTGACGGCGATCAGCAACGGGCGGGTGCCGTCGGGGCGTGTGAGCCCTTCGAGCGCAGCGCGCATCATCTCGATCGTTCCCGCAGCGTGGAGGTTGCACATATCCACGTCGAGGCGCGACAGCACAGCCATGGCTTTTTTGACCGTATTGGGTATGTCGTGCAGCTTGAGGTCGAGGAAGATGCGGTGTCCGCGGCTCTTGATCTCGCGCACGATCGCGGGCCCTTCGGCATAGAACAGCTCCATGCCGATCTTGAGAAACGGTTTTCGTGCTTCATCCCTGAACAGATCGAGGAACCTGAATGTATCCTCCGCCGACTTGAAGTCGCAGGCGATTATTACGTCGTGTTTTTCCATATTATTTCACTATTCCTATTATATCGCTCAATTTTTCGATGCCCAGGCGCTCCATTTCAGCAGGCAGGGCTTCGATGATCTCTTTGCAGGCGTAGGGGTTCACGAGGTTCGCTGCGCCCACCTGTACGGCCGTTGCTCCGGCCATCATCATCTCAATCACATCGCCTGCCGACTGCACGCCACCGCAGCCCATAACCGGCACAGAGCAGGCGTTTGCAACCTGCCAGACCATGCGCACGGCCAGCGGGAAGATTGCCGGGCCTGAGAATCCGCCCATCGTGTTGGCTATCACCGGACGGCGGCGCACGGTGTCGATGCGCATACCTAACAGCGTATTTACCAGGCAAATGCCATCGGCCCCGGCATCTTCGCAGGCGCGGGCGATCGACACGATGTCGGTCACGTTGGGCGAGAGTTTTATGTAGACCGGCTTGGTGGTCACGGCCTTCACGGCACGCGTTACCTCGGCCGCCGCTTCGGGCGACGTGCCGAACGACATGCCGCCGTGGCGCACGTTGGGACACGAGACATTGACCTCGATGATGCCAACCTGCTCCTCTTTGTCGATGCGTTCGCAGCAGTAGACGTACTCTTCGACCGAGAAACCACTGATGTTGGCGATCACCGGCTTACGGAAGAACGTTTTGAGCCGCGGAAGTTCCTCGCTTATGACTTTGTCTATACCGGGGTTCTGCAGACCCACGGCGTTGATCATTCCCGAAGTGCACTCGGCGATGCGGGGCGTGGGGTTGCCGAAACGGGCTTCCTTGGTAGTACCTTTAAACGAGAACGAGCCAAGGATATTGATATCGTAAAATTCGCGGTATTCGGCGCCGAAGCCGAACGTACCACTGGCCGGAACGACCGGGTTATCCAGACGCAAGCCACTCAATATGACCGAAGTATCTACCATATGACCTCTCCTTTCGTAAGCACCGGACCCTCTTTACAGATTCGTTTATTGCCGTATTTCGTCTGGCATGTGCAGCCCATGCAGCCGCCGAAGCCGCAGCCCATGCGCTCCTCGAACGACAGCTGACCGTCCTGCGCAACGCTATCGCACAAGGCTTTGAGCATCGGGATCGGCCCGCAGGCGTAAAAATAGTCAAAATCCGCGACTTTTTCAGCGATTGCCGTGGTCACGAAGCCTTTCGTTCCCGCCGAACCGTCGGCCGTTGCAACGTGCACCTCGCAGCCCAGCGTGCGGAATTCATCGGCATAGAAGACTTCGGCCGCGGTATTGAAACCCAATACCACTTGCACTTTCAGCCCCTCCGAGAGAAGTTTTTTCGCAAGGTTACAGAGCGGCGGAACGCCTACCCCACCGCCTACCAGGAGCGGTTTTCGGGCAGTGTTTTTCGTGTCGAAACCATTGCCTAAACCCGTCAAAAGGTCGAGTTCCGCACCGGGTTTAAGACGGCTCATCTGCTCCGTACCACCGCCTACGACTTTATAGACGAGCGTCAGCGTCGCCCCATCGTAGTCGCAGACCGAAATGGGGCGCCGCAAATAACGGCCTTCGAGGGCGATGTTGACGAACTGCCCCGGGCGCTCGATCCACTGGGTATCTCCGGAGAGCGTCATGCGCCACACCGAGGCTGTCAGGGGTTCGTTTGCAACTACCTTATATATACCTTTTTTATACATATATTTCTGTTTTTTCGGCTCGCAGCCAGCGGAGGGTCGAATCAAGGCCGCAGGTCGCAGAAGTCGGCCCTCCGCCGCCGATGGCTGCGGGCCGAAGGCTTTTCCACCAAAGCCTATTTAGCATCAATCGTCGAAACTCCGAAGGTTATCTCTTCCAACACATCCAGCAGTACTTTGACCGTCTCCAGCGAAGTGAACGTCGTGACGTTATTCTCGACTGCCGTGCGGCGGATCTCGTGTCCGTCGAGGCGCGTGTTGTGCTGGTTGATATCGATCGTGTTGATCACGTAGCTCACATGGCCCTGACGCAGCGAGTCGATGATCTCGGAGCTTCCTTCGCTCAATTTGCGACGTGTGCGGGTGCGGATTCCGTGGTCGCGCAGGAATTCCGCCGTGCCGGTCGTAGCCTCGATATTGAAGCCCAGGTCGTAGAAGCGTTGTATCAGCGGCAGCGCCTCGGTCTTATCGTCGTCGGCGATCGTCACGAAGATCGTTCCGTAGTTCGAAACGTGCATTCCGGTGGCCTGCAGCGCTTTGTAGAGCGCGCGGGTGAGCTTGTCGTCGTAGCCTATCGCCTCGCCGGTCGACTTCATCTCGGGCGAAAGGTAGCTGTCCATGCCGCGGATCTTGGCGAACGAGAACGCCGGGGCCTTCACGAACCAGCGCGTCTTCTCCTTGCCGTAGACATCGTTGATACCCAGTTCTTTGAGCGTTTTACCCAGGATGGCCTGCGTGGCGATATGCGCCATGGGCACTCCTGTCGACTTCGACAGGAACGGCACCGTGCGCGACGAGCGCGGGTTAACCTCGATCACATACACGTCGTCGTCGCCGGCCACAATGAACTGGATGTTATACAGACCGATGATGCCGATCCTGAGACCGAGTTTCACGGTGTAGTCGATAATTTTGTCTTTGGCCTTCTGGCTCACGCTGAAGGTCGGATAGACGCTTATCGAGTCGCCCGAGTGAATTCCGGTGCGCTCGACGTGCTCCATGATTCCGGGGATATAGACGTCTTTGCCGTCGCAGATAGCATCTACCTCGAGCTCCTTGCCCTTGATATAGCGGTCGACCAGCACCGGCTGGTCGACGTTGACCTCGACGGCGGTCTGCAGGTAGCGGCGCAGGCGCTCCTCGCACGACACGATCTGCATCGCGCGGCCGCCCAGCACATAGCTCGGGCGAACGAGCACGGGATAGCCGATCTTCGCCGCGGCGCGCACGCCCGACTCTATATCGGTCACCGCCTCGGCCTCGGGTTGGGGAATGCCCAGCTCCTCCATGATCTTCTCGAAACATCCGCGGTCCTCGGCGTTCTTGATGGCCTGGGTGTCGGTACCGATGATGGGCACTCCGAGTGCCGCCAGCGGTTCGGCGAGGTTGATAGCCGTCTGACCTCCGAGCGACACCACGATAGCCTTGGGGTTTTCGAGGTTGATGACGTTCATCACGTCCTCGACCGTCAGCGGCTCGAAGTAGAGTTTATCGCTGGTAGTATAGTCCGTCGAAACGGTCTCGGGGTTGTTGTTGATGATGATGGCCTCGTAGCCCGCCTCGCGGATCGACCAGATAGCATGCACGGTCGAATAGTCGAACTCCACGCCCTGGCCGATGCGGATCGGGCCCGAGCCGAGGACGATGATCTTCTCCTTGGCGCTCACGATCGACTCGTTCTCATCTTCATATGTCGAGTAGAAATAGGGAACGTAGGACGAGAATTCGCTGGCGCAGGTGTCGATCATCTTGTAGATCGGGAAGATGCCCTCTTTCTTGCGCAGCAGGTACATATCATGCTCCGACATGCCCCACAGCTGCCCGATGAATTTGTCGCTGAAGCCCATTTTTTTGGCATCGCGCAGGGTCTCGATGTCGCGCGGATTGTCGCGGACGACGCTCTCGAATTCGACGATATTTTTGAATTTCTCGAGGAAGAAGATATCTATCTTGGTATTGTTGTAGATCAACGCGAGGTCGATGCCGTTGCGGATCAGCTGCGCGATGGCGTAGAGGCGGTCGTCGGTGCCGTCCTTGATGTAGGCGAGCAGGTCATCGTTCTTCCAGTCGTCGAAACGCTTGTGGTAGATATGGCAAACGCCGGTTTCGAGCGAGCGAACGGCTTTGAGCAGCGACTCCTCCATCGTGCGGCCTATGGACATCACCTCGCCGGTGGCCTTCATCTGGGTACCGAGCTTGTTCGACGCGTCGGAGAACTTATCGAAGGGGAAGCGGGCGATCTTCGTCACCACATAATCGAGCGTCGGTTCGAAGCTCGCGGGGGTATTCGCGATGCGGATCTCGTCGAGGCGCAGGCCCACGGCGATCTTGGCGCTGACGCGCGCGATCGGGTATCCGCTGGCCTTCGAAGCCAGGGCCGAAGAGCGCGAAACGCGCGGGTTGACCTCGATCAGGAAGTATTCGAACGACAGCGGGTCGAGCGCGAACTGCACGTTGCAGCCGCCCTCGATCTTCAGCTCGCGGATAATTTTCAGCGCCGAATCGCGCAGCATCTGGTACTCGCGGTTGGTGAGCGTCTGGCTCGGGGCTACGACGATCGAGTCGCCGGTATGGATACCCACCGGGTCGATATTTTCCATATTGCAGATGGCGATCGCCGTATCGTTGCTATCGCGGATTACCTCGTATTCGATCTCCTTAAAGCCCTTGATGCTCTTTTCTATAAGTACCTGGTGCACAGGCGAGAGGAATAGCGCCGTGCGCATCATCTCGCGCAGCTCGGCCTCGTCGTCGGCAAAGCCGCCGCCCGTACCGCCCAGCGTGAAGGCCGGACGCAGAACAACCGGATAGCCGATTTTGACAGCGATCTCGGCGGCCTCGTCGATCGTGTTCGCGACCTCCGAAGGAAGTACCGGCTCGCCCAGCGACTCGCAGAGCTCCTTGAAGAGTTCACGGTCTTCGGCGCGCTCGATCGACTCGAACGACGTACCGAGGATCTCGACCTGGCACTCGGCCAGGATACCCTTTTTGGCAAGCTGCACGGCCAGGTTCAGACCTGTTTGGCCGCCCAGACCCGGAACGATGGCATCGGGGCGCTCGTAGCGGATGATCTTGGCCACATATTCCAACGTCAGCGGTTCCATGTAGACCTTGTCGGCGATATGCGTGTCGGTCATGATGGTCGCGGGGTTGGAGTTCACCAGAACGACTTCGTAGCCCTCCTCTTTGAGCGCCATGCAGGCCTGCGTACCCGCGTAGTCGAACTCTGCGGCCTGACCGATCACGATCGGGCCCGAGCCGATGACCATTACTTTGTTTATATCTTTTCTTTTAGGCATTGCGATGATCCTCCATCATTTTAATGAACTTATCGAACAAATAGACGCTGTCCTGCGGGCCCGGCGCGCTTTCGGGGTGATACTGAACCGAGAAAACCTTATCTGCAACGCACTCCACACCTTCGGCGGTGTTATCCAAAAGATTTATATGCGTGAGCGTCAGACCCGTCGCGGCCAGCGAGTCGGCTTCAACCGCAAAGCTGTGGTTCTGACTCGTGATCTCGACCTTGCCCGTTTCGAGGCACTTCACGGGGTGGTTGCCGCCGCGGTGTCCGAACTTCATCTTGAAAGTTTTTGCACCATAGGCCAGTGCGACCATCTGGTGTCCCATGCAGATCCCGAACATCGGGATGCGGCCGCGCAGGGCCTTCACCTTGTCGATGACCGGCTGCACGTAGGTAGGGTCGCCGGGGCCGTTCGACAGGAAAACTCCGTCGGGTTTGAAGGCCATGATCTCGTCGATCGTGGCGTCGAAAGGCACCACTGTGACGTTGCAGCCCTTCTGGTTCAGGCTGCGGATGATGTTGTATTTGATACCGCAGTCGATGGCCACCACATCGTATTTGTGGTTGGCCGTGCGCGAGAACCAGCGCTTCTTGCAGCTCACGCGGGCCACCATATCGTGCGGAAGCTCATATTCGCCGATCTTGCGCATCGCCTCCTCGCGGGACGTCGCAGGGTCGGTGATAAGAACTTTCTGACTGCCCTCGTCGCGGATGATGCGCGTAAGGGTCCGGGTGTCGATACCCGAGATGCCAGGGATGTCGAGCTCTTCGAAAACCTCGTGGAGCGTGCGCGTGTAGCGGAAGTTCGAAGGCGTGTCGTTGTACTCGCGCACGATCAGTCCGCCGATGGAGGGGAATTTGGTTTCGTAGTCCTCCTCGGCGGTACCGTAGTTGCCAATCAGCGGGTAGGTCATCACCACCATCTGACCAGTGTAGGAGGGGTCGGAAATGACCTCCTGATACCCTACCATCGCGGTGTTGAAGACGATCTCGTTGACCACCTCGCGGTCGGCGCCGAAGCCGTAGCCGTAGAATTCGCGGCCATTCTCCAAGACGATTTTCTTTGTAAATGGTTTCATCCTTATCTATTTGATTTCACTGTATACTTCCTTGCCGCCCACGACGGTCATCACGGCGCGCCCTTGCGCTTCCCATCCTGCGAAAGGCGTCGCACGGCCTTTCGAGAGGAATGCCTCGGGGTCGATTTGGTACTCTGCCTTGAGGTCGAGGACCGTGAAATCGGCCGCGTCGCCCGCTTCGAGACCACCCCCGAGGCCGAAGATCCGGCGCGGGTTGGTCGACATGAGTTCTATGAGTTTTTCGAGCGAGATAACGCCCGGCTGCACCATATATTTATACATAAGCCCGAACGCACACTCCAGGCCCACGATTCCCATGGCGCTTCCGGCCAACCCCCGTGCCTTTTCCTCGGCGGTATGGGGCGCGTGGTCGGTGGCTATGACCTCGATCGTGCCGTCGACGATGCCGGCAATGAGCGCATCGCGGTCTTTGCGGCTGCGGATCGGCGGATTCATCTTGAAACGCCCATCCTCCTGCAGGTCCTCGTCGCACAGAAGCAGGTAGTGCGGAGCGGTTTCGCAGCTTACCCGCAGCCCTTTGGCTTTGGCCCGGCGCACCAACTCCACACTTTCGGCCGTCGAAACATGGCAGACATGGTACTGACATCCGGTCTTTTCGGCCAGCGCGATGTCGCGCTCCACCTGGGCCCACTCGCTCTCGGAGCAGATGCCTTTATGGTTGTGTTTGCGGCAATATTCGCCGTCGTGGATATATCCACCTTTCAGAAGTTCATCGACCTCGCAGTGGGCGACAATCGGCCGGCCGGCCTTTGCGGCACGGCGCATGGCCTCTTCCATGAGTCCGGCGGACTGAACTCCGCGGCCGTCGTCCGAAAAACCGGCCACATAAGGCGCCAGAGCAGCGAAATCGACCAGTTCGCCGGCACCTTTCTGACCCTTGGTGATGCAACCGTAGGGCACGACGCGTACAACAGCATCGCGGTCGATGATATCCGTCTGTGCGCGGAGCGTCTCTACCGCGTCGGGCGCAGGATCGAGGTTGGGCATCGAACAGACGGTAGTGTAACCCCCGCGGGCGGCCGCGGCAGTACCTGTGGCTATCGTCTCTTTCTGTGAAAAGCCGGGTTCGCGCAGGTGGACGTGAACGTCGACAAGGCCCGGCACTACATAGCGCCCTCCCAGATCGACCGTGCGCCCGGCGCCTGTGGCCGACGCAGCGATAAGTCCGTCCTCGACGGCGAATTCACCGTCCCCGAAGCGGCCGTTGCGGTAAATCCTGGCATTTGTGTAGAGCGTCTTCATTGTGCGCAGAGCAAAAAAATAGGGCAACTGAAACAGTTACCCTAATAAAACAATAATACCGGAGCCGGCGGAGAATTCGAGAGCCGACCAATAGTCCTGCTGCCAGAATGCCTGCGCTGACGATATGTTCGGTTTGATGCTCATTGGACTTCGGTATGTCTTAATCGGGACAAAGGTACTACTTTTTTGACGCGCGGGCAAAGTTTTGCCGAAAAAACTTTTCAACAAATGGCGAACATTATTAAAATACCTTATTATTGCGATGCGGCGCACTTTTACAGAAGCTTAAAATGCACTATATTTGCAAGGTACGGTAAAACGCAAAAATCATGGACAACAATATATTATTCCCCCTGCTGCTAACCCTGGGCGCAGGTCTTTCGACCGGCATCGGCAGCGCCATAGCCTTCTTCGCACGGCGCACCAACACGCGGTTGCTGTCGTTTTCGCTGGGTCTGTCGGGCGGCGTGATGATCTACGTGTCGTTCGTCGAGCTGCTGCATCAGGCGCAACTCACGCTCTCGGGGGAGTTCGGAGAGTATGTGGGCGGAATCTATGCCGTTTTAAGTTTCTTCGCCGGAATACTCTTCATAGGGCTTATCGACCGCATGGTCCCGGCAGCCGAAAACCCTCATGAGGCCCACAAACTGGAGGAGATGGACAAACGCCCGAAAAATTCCAAGCTTATGCGCATGGGGCTGCTGACGGCACTTGCGATCGGCATCCACAACTTCCCCGAGGGTATCGCTACATTCACAACGGCGGTCGACGATATGACCCTCGGCATAGCAATCGCCGTGGCCATCGCCATCCACAACATCCCCGAGGGCATCGCCGTTTCGGTACCTATATATTATGCCACGGGCGACCGCATGAAGGCCTTCCGTTTGTCGCTGCTGTCGGGACTCGCCGAGCCCGTCGGGGCGATACTGGCATGGCTCGTGCTGATGCCCTTTATGAGCCCCACGCTTATGGGCTGCATACTGGCCGGCGTGGCAGGTATCATGGTCTTCATCTCGATCGACGAACTGCTGCCCGCGGCCCGCGAGTACGGCGAGGCCCACACCTCGATCTACGGCGTGGTGGCAGGCATGGCGCTGATGGCCGCAAGTTTGATTTTATTGAAGTAGCATGGATATACTGTTTCTGATAGCCGGTCTGGCGCTCATTCTGGTGGGTGCTAACTTTCTGACCGACGGCGCGGCGGCGCTCGCACAGCGTTTTCGCGTACCGGAGTTTGTTATCGGGCTCACAGTGATGGCCATCGGTACGGCGATACCCGAATTAGTGATATCGACCCTCTCGGCCATAGCGGGAAAAAGCGACATGGCGATCGGTAACGTCGTAGGGTCCAATATCTTCAATGTCTTTGTGATCCTCGGCGTCTGCGCCATGATCCGGCCGCTGATACTCACCGAAGGGGTCGTCCGCCGCGACATACCGTTCGGCATGGCGGCATCGCTGCTGCTGTTATTCATGCTCTCCGACCGTTTCCTGCACCTCGGCGCGGCCGATACCATAAGCCGCGGCGATGGCGTAGTTATGATCGCACTCTACATCGCTTTGATCTTGTATACGATCCACATCGCACGCGAAGAAGAGACTCCGGCGTCGGAAGACCGGCAGAAAAGGCATATATTGATCCCGGTCGTGATGGTCGCGGGCGGTCTTGCAGCGTTGGTCACAGGCGGAGAGCTCTTTCTCGACGGTGCGACGACAATAGCCCGCACATTCGGAATAAGCGAGTCGGTAATAGCCATAACGCTGGTGGCGGGAGGCGCGTCGCTGCCCGAGCTGGCCGCATCGGTCGTGTCGCTCATCAAGGGCAAATCGGACATGGCGCTGGGCAACATCATAGGGTCGAACATCGCCAACATCCTGCTCGTCCTCGGCATAAGCGCCACGATACATCCGCTGTCGATGGGCGGAATAACGCACACCGATATCCTTATGGTGGTGCTGAGTTCACTGATGCTGATGATCGTAACTTTCGTGTTCCGGCGCAAGGCCATAACCCGCTGGGAAGGCATAATCTTTCTGGCAATATACGTCGCCTACATCTGGCATTTGGTGAGATAGCGGTCGATAAGCCGCGGCACGGCGTAATCACCGAGGGATGTGGTTTCGACCGTGGGAAAATCTCCGGGCGACATCGCTTCGATGCGGTGGAAGACGGCATGAATGGTTTGATGGGAGAGCAGGTGCTTCGGCGCGGCGACGCTCCCCGACAGCCGCCACTGCGTCCCTCCCGAGAGCCGGCAAAATTCCGCCGTTTCGGTCAGGTGAACAAAATCGGTCGCCGCAGGCGTTTCGATCAGCGGAAATTCATAGAGCCCCTTCCAGATATCGCGCCGCTCACGGCGGTGCAACAGCGTACGGTCGCCAGAGGTGATGTGCAGGTAGTTGAACCAGCGGTCGCGGGCTTTGGCTTTTAGCTGCTTCACAGGGCGCGAAGCCACGGTTCCGGCGGCCAATGCAAGACACCGGCCGGACAGCGGACACGATGCGCAGCGTGGCTGCAAGGGCGTGCACTGCAAAGCTCCGAAATCCATAATAGCCTGGTTGTAAAGTGCCGGATGCACGGGATCGAGTTGCGACTGCGCCAGTTCGGCGAACGTGCAACGGCCTGCCGGTGTATCGATCGGAATTTCCATATCGAACAGGCGCGAAAGTACGCGGTAGACATTACCGTCGACCACGGCGTAAGAGGCATCATAAGCCGCGGAGCAGATCGCCGCTGCGGTATAGTCACCCACCCCGCGGAGCGAGCGGACCTCCGGCAGCGACAAAGGAAACACACCGCCGAAGTGCTCCACGACCTGCCGGGCGGCGGCATGGAGATTGCGGGCACGGCTGTAATAGCCCAGCCCCTGCCAGAGTTTCAGAACCTCGTCTTCGGAGGCGGCGGCCAGCGAGACGACGTCGGGAAAGCGCTCCGTGAAGCGCAGGTAATAACCCAGACCCTGCGCCACGCGCGTCTGCTGGAGGATCACCTCCGAAAGCCAGATGCGGTAGGGGTCGCGGGTCTGCCGCCAAGGCAGATCACGGCCCTCGCGGGCATACCAGTCGAGCAGCGTATGGGCAAGAAAATGCTTCATAGGGGGCAAAATTACAATTTTAGGAATTATATTTGATACGCAAACCTTAAAATCTGTTCATGACAATGGAAACGAAGTATGCAATGACCGACAACACTGCCGAGCAGCGTTTCGAGTTCGACATCGAGGGTTCGACAGCCCTCATCGAGTATGTCTGCGAAGAGCCGGACATCATCATTCTGACCTACACCTACGTTCCTGCGAAGCTCGGCGGACGCGGCATCGGGAAAGAGATCGTACAGACCGTACTGGAGCACATCCGCAAAGAGGGTAAGAAAGTAGTGCCCCAGTGCTCGTTTATCGCGCAGTATATCTGCGACCATACCGAATGGGAGGATATTGTGCTGAAAAAGGCACCGCAGCAATAAGCCGCAACAAACAAAAACACCCGCTTTTCCGGCGGGTGTTTTTTTGTTAAAAATTATCCGTCCGGAACGGCACCAGCGGCAACCCCCGCAGCGTCGCGACATTACCGGGCAGATAGTCGCGGAATCCATATCGCACAGCCACCGGTTCTGCCACCTCGTCCGACCACACGATCATCTTATTGCGCTCGACGCGCGCCCGGGCGGCGCGGAACACGCTGTCCGGACCGCAGATCTCGAAGCCGCGGATATCGGCCGTGCGGCTGAATCCGTCCTTGGCGTTGCGGAACGTCAGGCGGGCTTTGCCGTCGGCGATCTCCATCGCCTCGAACTGCATATTCTCGCACGCCACGCCCTTCACACCATAGGTTTTCGACAGTGCCCACAGCGCCAGGCGGCCGCCCACGTCGCGCTTGTTCTTGGGGTGTATGTTGGTCGCCTCGTAGGGTTCCACAAGGTCGTTGGTCGAGACCATACCGCTCGAGGGGATCAGCGTCTGGGCGCGGTTTTGCTCCTCGCGCAGATAGGCGCCCTTGTCGCGCGTACCGCCGTAGCTGTCGTAGGGCGCGATCTCCACGAAATAGAACGGCAGTTCGCCGAGGCCCCACTTGCCGCGCCAGAGTTCGACCATATGGGCCAGGCGTTCGGCGTAGGTCTTATAACTACCCACGTTCGACTCACCCTGATACCAGATAAAGCCGCGGATCGTATAGCGGACCAGCGGGTTGACCATGGCGTTATATTTCGTCATCGGGCGGTGCATGTCGTTAAACGCGGCCATTCCCACCGCTGACAGATCGACGTCGGGGTATGTCGACAGAATCTCGCGACTGATCCAGCTCTCCACGCGGCTTCCGCCCCACGAGCAATCGATGATGCCCACCGGAACGTCGAGAACCGCGTTGAGCCTCTCGGCGAAGAAATATCCCGTACCGGTGCAGCCCGGAGCTGTCTCGGGCGTGAAGTCATTCCACTTGCCGGCTACGACGTCCTGGGGTTCGGGGTGCAGGGTCCGGGGGATCTTGACAAAGCGGATCTTTCCGCTCTTCGATGCGGCGTTGAGAATAACGTCGTTGGAGCCCTCGGTCGGGCAGCTTGTGAAACCGCGCAGCGGCATCTCCATATTGCTCTGGCCCGAGGCGAACCACACTTCGCCGATCAATACGTCGTCGAGGGTCACCTTGTCGGCCGAGGCCAGCGCGATGCTATGCTTCGCGTAGCTTCCGGCCGGGGTCTTTATCTTCACGATCCAGAGTCCCTTATCGTCGCTCGTCACAGCGTATTTACCGCCCCATGAGGGTTTTACGGCAACTTTAGCATTGGCGTCGGCCCAGCCCCAGAGGGTGACCTCGGAGTTCTGCTGGAGAACCATGCTGCTGCCGAGGATTTCGGGCAGACGGAGTTTGGCTTCGGCCGCGGCCGCCAAAACGAGGAAGAGGAGCAGGAAAAGTAGTTTTCTCATGGAAGGTTGAATTATTTTCTTCGTTTTCTACGCTCGGCAGGCGAATTGTTTCGTTTGCTCTCGCTTATCGAAAACGTTGGTTTCAAACAACACAAATATACGATTTTTAGCCGAACGGACAACCCGGTTATCTATAAAAGCGCCCGGTTATTAATAATGTGAATTAAGGTTTGGGCTATTTTCTCCGTTTTCAGACCGAAGCTCGCGGTGGAATGCTGTGAACGGAGTGAATAGCAGACCTCCGCGGGGCGGAGCTTAACTGCGTTGCACTTGTTTTCCTCCTCGCCGCTCGCCATAGCTCGCAAGCGATTTCTACACTCGCTCGCAGCGTCGGTTCGGTCTGCCGACTCTCTGCGAGAGCCGAAAAATATTCAAAAGCAGCACAGGTATTTGCCCCTTTCGAAATTTCTTCACAATTTTTTTTGTGATTTTTTGTGAATTTCTTTCCAAAAATTTGGTTTATTTTATAAACTACTTTATATTTGCATCAACAAAACAACTTCAACCATGGAAATAATCCGTACCCCCGAAGAGACCCGCCGCCGTTTCGCGCGCCGCCTTACCCGCAAGATCATCACGTTCGTGGCAGGAATCGCATTTCTGGCATTCGTCAACTGGCAGACTTCACCCCACTACTGGTGGGTTCTGTGGGTCATTGCCGGCTGGGGCCTGGGCCTCATGCTGGCGGTATTGTTTCACCTCTTCGACTGCGACGAGGACGACGATTACAACAATTAAAAAACATTAACTTTGCAACCGCTATGGAAGACCGTAAACTGGAAGCCGCCGAGAGCCTGGCGCTCATAAGCAGCATGATCGAAAACACCCGCAACCGCATGGTGCGCCATTCGGGGCGACCGTTCCTCGTCTGGGGCTACACGACCGTCGCCGTGACGCTGGCCGTGTGGTACACCCTCGTGACCACGCATAATCCCCACTGGAACGCGCTGTGGTTCGCGATCCCGCTGATCGGCTGGCCCGCGATGTGGTTCACCTGCCAGCGCCGACAGCCCCGAGAAGGTTACGCTACAACGTTCATCGACCGCGTGATCGGCCAGATATGGCTGGTGCTTGGAGTATCGGCGATGCTCCTCTCCGTGATGGCGATGTTCCCCATAACACGCCTGCCCATACTGTTCGTCATGCTGTTGATGATGGGCATAGGCACGACCCTGACAAGCCTCGTCATCCGCTTCACGCCCGGCATCGTCGGCGGCGTGATCGGCATCGCGCTCACTCCCCTGCTGCTGATCCTCAACGGCACGCCCTGGGTGCTGGCCGTCTTCGCCGCGGGTTTTGTGGTGATGATGATCATTCCGGGGCATATTCTCAACTATAAAGCGCGCAGGCTGTGTTCCGGGAACTGAATCCGCTGCTGCACTCCGAGCTTCGGCTGGCCGTGATATCGATCCTTATCGGAGTTGAGAGCGCCGACTTCGTCTTCATCCGCCAGCAGACCGGGGCCACGGCCGGCAACCTCTCGGTGCAGCTCGACAAACTCGCGAAAGCCGGGTATGTCGAGATCGAAAAGACCTTCCGCGGCAAGATGCCATGCACCGTGTGCCGCATCACCGACGCAGGACGCGACGCATTTGCCGAATATGTGACGGCGCTGCAATCGTATATACGACAATGAGAAATTAGAAATTTTGGCTGATCAAAAAACTGCTCATTAACAAAATGGCTCCCGAAAAATCGGGAGCCATTTTGTTATTCGGTTTTCGCAGAGAGCTTTTCGACCTGCTTTTCGGTTTCGGCCGTGAGATTCGCGGCCTGCTTCTCGGCCTCGGCGGAGAGGTTTACAGCCTGCTTGTCAGCCTCGGCGGTCAGCTTGGCCGCCTGCTTTTTGGCTTCGTCGACCAATTTATCGCCCGATTTCTCGGCCGCGATCTTGGCTAACGCACCCTTGGGAGTTGCCGCCTCGACCAGCTTCGCGCGCTGTGACACGGCCGCTTCGACGAGCTTGTCGCCCGCCTTTACCGACTCCTCGCGGAGCTTATCACCGGCCTTCACAGCCTCCGAACGGAGTCTATCGGCCTGCTTCTGCGACTCCTCGCGAAGACGCGCCGCCTGCTTCTCGACCTCGGCGCTCAACGATTCGCTGCCCGTGAGCTTCTGGATCTGCTGGTCGACAAGGCTCTTCACAGCCTCCGAGGCCGCGTCTTTCAGGTCGACGGTGACCTTGGGCGAGGTGAACGTGCCACCAATACCGAAGCCGACGTTCTGCAGCAGGCCCTTGGTCGCGCTTGCCGGAAGCGACACTTTACCTTTGTAGTTTATGGTCTGGTCGAGCCCCGTCGAGCCCGACATATTGAGGTTCGCGGCACCGAGCTTCAGATCGAACGGCTGCGTGTTGAGACGGCCGTCCTTGATCGTGAACTTGACGGCCACGTCCTTGGCATCGATATTTTTCACGGCATCGGAACCCAGCGCCGAGGCCAGTTTCTCGAACGCCTCGAGGTTCTGAATCTTGATGTTGGCCGACTTTATCTCGCCTGCGGCGTTGACCGAATGGAGATCGGGCGACATCTGGGCGTCGAGCGCCGAGGTCATATCGAGGGTCATCGAATAGTCGCCGCCCGTCTTGGCGAAGATGGGCACCAGTTGCTGAACCATCTCGAGCTGTTCGAAGGTCTTCTGGAACGAAGCTCCGGCCATGTTCATCACCAGTTTGAGCGCCGGACGCTTGGGATCGGCGGCCGTGGAGTAGCTTCCCGAAGCCGAGGCCGTGCCGTCGAAGAGTTTCATCTTCAGACGGTCCAACGACAGCGTGCCGTCTTTCATGCGCATCTCGCCCGAGATATCCGATATGGTCATCTTCTGGAACAGCACCTCGCGAAGATCGGTGTTGAGCGAAAGATTGAGGTTTTTGGGAATTTCGATGGCCTGCATCGGTTCGGCGGCTTCGGGAGCCGTCTCCTCCTCCGATTCGGGCACATAAGTCATAAGTTCATTGAGATCGAGCAATTCCGACTTCACATACAAGCGGCCCGAGAGCACATCGTCGCGCATAAACCAGCCGATATAGTTCGACAGTTGTCCGTTGGCCGCCAGGTCGCTGTTGCCGACCTTCACGCCCAGCTCGCCCAGGGTCATCGTGGCGGGGGTGATGGTGGCCGCGGCGCGGCGGATATGCACGGCCGGGATTCCCGACATGGCCACGTCCATATTCTCCACGACGAACGTTCCCGCCGCGGCGATCTTCTCGTAGCGCTGCTTGTCGATATCCGACATGCGGGCCGAGAGTTTGATGTCGGCGGTCACGATTCCGCCCAGTTGGATACCCTCCTCGAGCGGGTAGACCTCGCGGATGGCCCCCAGGTCGACGCGGCCGTCGGCTCCGACGCGGAAGAACGGATCGGTCAGGAGATTGGTGGCGTAGAACGATGCCAGCAGATCGTTGCCGGCCATGTGCATCGTGAATTTCGAAACTTCAACCTCGGTTTTGTCGAGCACGCCGCCGGGGTTGGCCACGCGCGCGTTGACGTTGATGTTGGTGACGGCCTTGGGCAGGGCGGCATACTGAAAACTACCGTCCTTAACAGCCGTTTTGACCTCGAACGCGGGGAAGTCGGAACCCTCCATTTCGCCGCGCACCCATGCCGACATCGAGAGTTCGCCACCGGCCTGCAGGCCGCGGTAGTCTTTGGTGTAGAATGCCGGGATCATCGACAGGATGTCTTTGAACTGCACCTTGTCACACCCCGCCGTGAGGTCCATGGCGATCGTCTCGTCGCGAAGCTCGACCCAGCCGTCGAGGTTCATCTCGATGGCGTTCAGGCGCAACTTATTGTCGGAGAGCGTATAGCGGTTGTTTTTCAGATCGGCCGAAATCACAGCATCGAGTTCGGCTTCGGCGCCGTTGAGCATCCGGATGCCGTCCATCGAAAAATTCATCTGTTTGGCTGTGGCGCGAAGATTCAGGTCGGTCTGATCGGCCGTCATATCGCCCTTCAGAAGCAGGTCGAGGGGCGCGGTCGAGAAGCTCATTTTCATCGAGTCGTCCTCGTAGCGGATCTCGGCGTTGTTGATGCGGAAATCGCGGATCGAGAGCCGGAACGTCGAGGGCGACTCGTCGGTCACCTCCTCTTCGGCCCCGGGCTCCTCCGAAGGCTTCATCACGTCCCAGTTCACAGCGCCATCGGCGAGCTTATGGGCATGGACCGCAGGCTTGGCGAGGATCACTTTCGTAACCTCGAAGCCGCTGTCCGAGAACAGCGACATGACGTCGACGACCACCGAGATGCGATGCGCCGCGACGATCGTGTCACCCTCGAAACGGTCGACGCCCACCAGCGTCAGACCCTTGAGGTCGAGCGACGCGCGCGGAAAATGGCGCAGCAGGCTGATGTCGAGCTTCTCGAAATCGAGCCTGGCATTGAGCATCGCATTGGCCTCCTTTTTTACGATATCGGCGAGTTTGCCGCGCAGTGCGAACGGCACGATGATCATCACGGCCAGAATAACGGCCAGAACTATACCCGAAATTTTCAGTGTCTTTTTCATATTTTATCATTTTCGAAGAGGAAAACCGTGGTTTCCACCTCTTTAAATCCGGTTTTAAGATACAATGCGTGTGCCGCCTTTCGCCATTTGCGCGAGGTGAGCATAATTCTGGTCGTGCCGATCGTTTTTGCATGCTCCAGCGCGGCCTCGACCAGAGCCCGTCCGGCGCCCAGTCCGCGGGCGGCCTCGTCGACCACCACATCCTCGATCCACGCCTTGCGGCCCGAGGGGATATCGTACCAAACGAGCGTAAGCACGCCGACCGTGCGGCCGTCGTGCTCGGCGACGAAAAGCGCCGCACACTTGTCCGCGACGATGCGCCGGAGCAGTTCGGCCGCGGGGGCCGTCATCGTATCCGACAACTGCGGAAGCAGGCGGGCGAAAGCCTCCACCAGCTCCGGCGTGACCTCGCGGGCCTGCCGTATAGTCGTTGTTTTAGAGTCCATTTGCCACAAAGTTAACGTTTTTGGCCGAAAACCGGCGGTTTTATGGCGAAAAATGATTACTTTTGCCGTGCAATGGTTCCCCAAACGCCCCGGAAAGGCGCAGGGATTAAAAGGGAATGCCGTGAAAACCGGCAACAGTTCCCGCTGCTGTGAGTTACGTAACATGTTTCGGCACTCTTTGCCACTGTCCCCCGGGGATGGGAAGGCGCCGGAACGGTAACGAGTCAGAAGACCTGCCACGAGCAACAAAATCGTTATGCACCCTGCGGAGAATGGGGAGGCGACAGGTCGAATAAGAGTTTCCATAACCGACAAGTTTGCTGATCGTTCCCCGCGGATCAACCCACGGAGGATGAGGCGTTTATTACCATATATCGCAATATGCTGCACACTGGCTGCAACGGTCGGATGCATGGACTACGGTCCGCTGCCCGAGGAGCCGTTCGCGCCGCGCGGACGAGGTGTATTCGTCACCTCGGAGGGTAATTTCCGCTGGGACAACGCCTCGCTGTCGTTCTACGACCCGGACGCCTGCTCGGCCGAGGACGAGGTTTTCCTGCGCGCAAACGGCATGAAGCTGGGCGACGTGGCGCAGTCGATGGCCATACGGGGCGACCGGGGCTATGTGGTGGTGAACTATTCGGGGCGCATATATATTATAAATACAGGCACGTTCGAGCTGACGGGCGTGGTCGAGGATCTCTTTTCGCCGCGCTACATTCATTTCCCCAACGACACGACGGCCTACGTCACCGACCTCTACGACCCGCACATCACCGTTTTCGACACCCGCACGAACCACATCCGCGGCCGCATATCGACCAACGGCCACAAGTCTACCGAGCAGATGGCCCAGTGGAACGACGAGGTGTTCACCAACTGCTGGTCGTACGACAACAAAATACTTGTAGTAGATGCCGCGAAGGAGCTCGTGGTCGACGAAATAGAGGTGGGCTGGCAGCCCACGTCTCTGGCCATGGACCGCCACGGGAAACTCTGGACCGCGACCGAGGCGGGCCGGGACGGTTCGCTGCCCGCCATCTGGCGCATCGACGCGGCGACCCGCGCCGTGGAGAAGAAATTCCCGCTCCCGGCAGACTCCCACCCCATGCGCCTGACGCTCAACGGCACGCGCGACACCCTATACTATATCGACCGCGCGGTATGGCGCATGCCGGTCGTGGCCGAATCGCTGCCCGCGGTGCCGTTCCTGCCCTACGCCGGGACACTCTACTACGGATTGGGGGTCGATCCCCTGACCTCGGAGGTCTATGTCGCCGACGCCATCGACTACCGTCAGCATGGCATGGTATACCGTTTCACCGCCCGCGGCCAGGCCGTGGACGAATTTCGCGTGGGAATTACCCCCAATTCATTCTGCTTCAAATAACGACTATGAAAAAATACACCTTTATACTGCTGACGCTGCTCGCCGGGTGCAACTCGGGCGAGGAGATCACCACGCGCAAGGTCATGGAGCCTGCCGTCGTGATCGAATACACCCCCGCGCCGGGGCAGTTCATCAACGACCCGAGCGCGCTCGGCGGCTTCAACGGCGAGAGCACCATGGAGGAGGCTGTGGCTTACGCCAGCGAACGGCTCACAAAGCCCGGCCGGTATGACTACTTCGTATCGCTGGGCGGCTGGGGCGGCTATATCGTCGCAAAATTCGACAAACCGATGCCCACGGGCGGCGACTACGAGATCTATGTCTACGGCAACGCCTTCGCCAACTCCTCGGAACCGGGCGTCGTGTGGGTGATGCAGGACACCAACGGCAACGGAGAGCCCGACGACACGTGGTACGAGCTGCAGGGCAGCGAATACGATAAATCCGACCGTCAATACTCCATCACCTACTACCCGCCTGCACCCGCCGGCGGCGACATACACTGGGAGGACAGCGACGGCCAGACCGGCACGATAGACCGCAACAGCCACCACACCCAGGCGAGCTACTTCCCGGCGTGGCTCGGCACCGACCCGCTCGTATTCTCGGGCACACGCCTGCCCGACAACATCGCCGAGGGCACCGCCGAGGGCTCGGAGGCCTACATATCCACCCCGTTCGCATGGGGCTACGCCGACAATTATTCGTCATTAGACCGCCAGGGAATGCTCAATAAATTCCGGATCTCGAACGCCGTGACGGCCGCAGGTTCTCCGGCCAACCTCGCGCAGATCGACTTCATAAAAATACAGACCGGCGTCAACGCCAAAGGGCCGGAGATCGGCGAGATATCGACCGACGTATGCGGCATAGGCTGCTACCGGACAACAACCTCGGTCGAATAGTTTTGCGGCGGATCGGCTCCATACTCCTTGCGCTGTTCTGCGCCGTGCAGGCCGCGGCGCAGGCCGACTACACGCCCCGTGTGGTCGATATCGAGCGTGTGGAGATCACCGGACGCCGCCCGATGAAGGATATCGGCGTGCAGCGCACGGAACTCGATACGCTTATCCTGCGCAACACCATCAGCGCCTCGCTGGCCGACGCGCTCACCTCGGGATCGACCGTCTTCATCAAATCCTACGGCCGCGCCACGCTCGCCACAGCCTCGTTCCGCGGCACGGCACCCTCGCACACGCGGGTCACGTGGAACGGCATGACGGTCAATTCGCCGATGCTGGGGCAGGTCGATTTTTCGCTTATTCCGTCGTTCTTTATCGACGGCGCCGAAGTCTACCACGGAGCCAGCTCGGTGGGCGTCGCGGGGGGAGGCCTGGGCGGGGCCGTGGCTTTGGCTACGAAGGCCCCCTCGAACGAGGGTTTCGGGCTGCGGTATGTGCAGGGCGCAGGCTCGTTCACGACCTTCGACGAATACCTGCATCTGACCTATAAGGGTGCGCGGTGGAGCTCGTCAACGCGGCTTTTATGCTCCACTTCAAAGAACAATTTCCAATACACAAATTACAACACCAAGCGGCTCGTGACGGACGACGACGGAAATATCGTCGACCGTTACTACCCCACCGAACGCAACCGCAACGGCGGATTCTGCGACCTGCACGCCATGCAGGAATTTTTCATGAAGACCAGTAGCAGCCACCGCTTCTCGGTTTCGGCATGGTGGATGGATTCCCACCGCGGGCTGCCGCTTATGACCTCCGACACCAAGGTCAAGGAGAGCACGCAGGACGAACAGACGCTGCGGGCCGTAGCCGGTTGGGAGCATCTGCACGAGGGGTGGAAATTCGACGCCCGGGCAGGCTATACCTACACCGACCTGCGGTATTTGCAGCGCGCCGAGACCGACGGAACGGTTTCGGGACTTATGGTCGACGCGCGGAGCCGCGTCAACACATTTTTCGCCCGCGCGGGGGCCGAACGAGTGATCGGCGAACGGTGGGTGTTCACGGCGAACGTCACGGCGCATCAGCACGCTTTGCGGAGCGGCGACATGTCGGCGATGAACGTCCAGGGCGAGTTTTCCGACACACTATACAAGCAGCAGCGGTTCGAACTTTCGGCTTTCGGAGCCGTGAAGTGGAGCCCCGCGCCGAGGCTCGGCATCGCCGCCGACCTGCGCTGGGAGGTCTACGGCGACCGCACCACGCCGCTTATTCCGGCGTTTTTCGCCGACTATCTTCTATCGCCGAGGGGCCATGTCGTAGTGAAGGCCTCGGGTGCTCGCAACTACCGCGTGCCGACCATTAACGACCTCTATTTCCGTCCGGGCGGAAATAAGAATCTGAAGCCCGAAAAGGGGTGGACATATGACGCCGGTGTGGAGTGCGCATTGAAAAACGAACGGCGGTCGCTCACCGCCTCGGCAACATTTTTCGACTCCTATATCGACGACTGGATCCTCTGGATTCGCGACGGCGCGAAGCCCGACATCTACACCCCCGTCAACATAAAGCGTGTGCACAGCTACGGCGCGGAGCTCAAACTCGCGGCCGACGCGCGCGCGGGCCGCGATTGGCGGTTTTCCGTTGACGGCCACGGCGCGTGGACGCGGTCGCTGAACGAGGGCGAGCCCTTCAGCCCCGCCGACGAATCGGTGGGCAAGCAACTTGTATACATTCCTGTATGGTCGGCGGCCCTCACTGCCCGGGCCTCATGGCGCACATGGACGCTGTCGTACCAGTGGACATATTACAGCGAACGCTTCACGATGACCGACAACGACAAGGGCGTTCTGGGCGTCGTGAAGCCCTATTTTATGAGCGATTTGGCACTCGAAAAACTCTTCGAGCCCCGCTGGGCGTCGATATCGATAAAAGGGTGCATCCACAACCTCCTCGACGAGGAGTACGAAACCGTAAGTTCCCACCCCATGCCGCGGCTCAACGCCTCGGTATTCATAGGCATAACGCCCAAATTCCGCAAACGATGACCATACGCCAACAACTGCTCGAACTGCGAGAGTCCGGCCACATGAAATTCACCGCCTCGCTCATTCCGGGCGTCGAAAACATTCTCGGAATACGCACGCCCATCCTGCGCAAGATCGCAAAGGAGATCGCCGCCGGCGACTGGCGCGCCTACCTGGCCGAGGCCGAAGATTTTTACTTCGAAGAGCGGATGCTCCAGGGCCTGGTGGTGAGCTATGCCAAGTGCGATATCGACGAAAAACTCGGGCATGTGGCGCGCTTCGTGCCGAAGATCGACAACTGGGCCGTGTGCGACTGCTTCGGGTGGCCGCTCAAGCAAGGCGAGCGCAAACCTGTCTGGCAGTTCATTCAGCCCTATTTCGATTGCGAAACGGAGTTCGGGATACGCTTTGCGGTGGTAATGTCGCTCGGCTATTTCGTCGACGCGGAGCACATAGAGGCGATTTTAGAGCGCATGGGGCGCATCCGCCACGAGGCCTATTACGTCCGCATGGGCGTGGCGTGGGCCGTATCGGTGTGCTTCGTGAAGTTCCCCGAGCGGACGATGCAATGGCTCGCAAAGGATTGTCCGCTCGACGACTGGACCTACAACAAATCGCTGCAGAAAATCGTCGAATCGTACCGCGTGAGCGACGAAGACAAGCGCGAAATACGCAGCATGCGGCGCAAATCGGTGAAATAATGCTATATTTGCATAACGCACTCCTAAAAAAGACCGTTATGCGCAAACTGGTAATCATACCGACATACAACGAAAAGGAGAACATCTCGAAGATGATCGACCGGGTGTTTTCGCTGCCCGGAGATATCGAGATGCTGGTCGTCGACGACAACTCGCCCGACGGCACGGCCGACATAGTCCGCGAGCGTAAGACGGAGCACCCCGGGCTCCATCTTCTCCCGCGCGCGGGCAAGGAGGGTCTCGGCAAGGCCTATATCGCGGGCTTTGGCTGGGCGCTGGAGCGTGGTTACGACTTTATCTGCGAAATGGACTGCGACTTTTCGCACAATCCCGACGACCTCCTGCGGCTCTACGCCGAGGCGGAAGAGGGCACCGACGTGGTCGTGGGCTCGCGCTACGTGAAGGGCGGAAAGATCGTGAACTGGCCTTTCAAGAGGTGGTTCGTCTCCCGTTTCGGCTGCTGGTTCGCGCAATTGGTGACGTGGATACCGGTGCACGACGTCACGGCCGGATTCGTGTGCTATTCGCGCCGCGCGCTCGAGAGCATCGACCTCGAAAAAATAGAGATGAAAGGTTACGGCTTCCAGGTGGAGATGAAGTATACGGCATGGCGTCTGGGGCTCAAGATCAAAGAGATACCGATCGTCTTCACAGAACGGACCGAAGGAACGCCGAAGATGAGCGGCGGAATAATCCGCGAGGCTTTCATAGGGGTTTTTAAACTTCGGCGGCGAAAGATAAGCGCAACGAAAAAGGCGGAATAAGAGATAAAAAGGCGGTGCTTCGGCAACGCTTTTTTTTACTGTGTGGACGTCCTTGTAAAGCAAGCCGGCAGAGAATACCCGCCCGGCACAAGCGGCTGCGAAGTTGCGATTGAGTGAGAGCAGAAGATGCTTGTATCTTCTGCCGAGCGTGAGCAACCAAAACCCCCGAAGGGGGATTAAATTCTGCCTGCGGCATAATTCCACCGCCGCCGGCTGCGGGCGGTGAACGAAAAACCAAGTCCAAAAGGATCATGTTGTGAAATTTCGGGCACCGATTGCACCGCGGCCGGATTTTTGCACACCGGACACAAATCGGCGGACTCTGCTTTTTCATCGTTTTGTCATAATTTTATCATCGTTCCGGCCGTTATTATTGATACTTTTGCGGAGTTTCCGGGCAATAGTCTCCCGCGATCATTATTCCGACCGAATTTGTCATTATGGACTTTTTAACTACTTTTGTTTTATCCGGAGACAAAAAGTTATCGAAAGAAAGCCACCGGGCGCTCCGCTTTCCCCGGCTTTGCAGACAGGTCGATCCGACAGAATGAAAGAGAACGATTTAATCCTCAAAAGCCTCCGTGAAGGCAGCTATACGGCATTCGAGATGCTGTATATGCACTATGCGCCCCACGTCGAGGCCTTCGCGCTGCGCATGCTCAAGAACCGCACCGAGGCCGAGGATCTCACGCACGACATCTTCATCAAGATATGGGAGAACAAAGAGCGCATGGGCGAGGTGAGATCGTTCAAGGACTACCTTTTCAGGATGACCAAAAACGCAATTTTCAATATTTTCGAACACAATACCGTGACGGTCCGTCACCGGCAGCAGTTGCGCGTCAACGATTTCGTTACGGATGACGTGGCGGCGCAGATTTCATCGCGCGACCTGCTGATGCTGGTCAACCTTGCCGTGGAGCGTATGCCCAAGCAGCGGCGCGAGGTGTTCCGCATGAGCCGCTACGAGGGACTTTCACAGCAGGAAATCGCCGAGCGGCTGGAGATCTCGCCCCGAACCGTCGAATACCACATTCGCACGGCGGTAGCGGAGTTGCGGAAACTCATCAACGTAATCGTATTTTTCATCTGACACGGCGATGGAAAAATCACAAAAAAAGAGAGCGGCGCAAGCCCGCTCTCTTTTTTTTGCTAAAAATTCACGAATCAGACCAGGGATCTGCCCCGGTTAGCTGTCTTAATAGTAAACAAGCGCAAAATTATGAGTCACGTAAAGAAAATAATCCACACGTTTTTGCACAACCCCATGCCTCCGGCGGTACAGAGCCAGTTTCGGCTGTGGTGTCTGGGCAAAGAGGATGCGAAACAGAAAGAGGATGCACTCCGCTGGGAGTGGGAGCACCTCGACCCGGCGTCGGTGCTGCCTGCGGACGAGGCGACCTACCGCGCCAAATTCAACCGCCTGCGCGCGGAGATCGCCCCCGAAAAGCCCGCCCGGCGCGGCATCGTGGTACGGCTGGCAAGTTGGCGCGTGGCAGCGGCCGTAGCCGTCGCAGCGCTGGTCCTGGCGGCAGAATTCGTCGCCGTGAAACACTTCTCGACCGACGATACCGTATGTCTGGTCACGGCCGAGAACAGCAAAGGACGCTTCGCACTGCCCGACGGTTCAGTCGTATGGCTCAACTCCGATTCACAGCTCTCCTACTCCAGGAAGTTCACCCGCTCGGGCAAACGCCGGGTACAGCTCACCGGCGAGGCGTTCTTTGATGTACACCGCGACACGCTGCATCCGTTCGAGGTCGAGATGGACGAATTACGCGTCCGCGTTCTGGGAACGCGCTTCAACGCCACCAACATCGCCATGTTCGGCACCAAAGAGGTGACGCTCCAGAGCGGTTCGGTCGAGATTTCGGCGCCGCAGTTCGAACAGAGCTATCGCCTCGTACCCGACCAGAACTTCGCCTACGACACCCAGTCGGGCGAGGTTACGATAGCCGAGGTCACGGCCAGCAACTACTACAGCTGGCTCAAGCACTCGATCGTCTTCGAGAACGCAGCCCTCCACGACATCCTGGTCAACATCGAACACCGCTACAACATCCGCTTCCACATCGACGGCGAGGTCGACACCTCGATGCGTCTGTCGTTCACGCTCTACCCCGAAGCCCTCGAAGAGACGCTTCAGGTAATAACCGTCCTCGGGCATATCCACTGTTGTCAGATCGACGAACACAACATATTAATCCATAAATAAACGCAATGCCGATGAAACATCGAAAGACTATTTAACGGAATAATCTACCAAACAAACCCAAACCAAACTCCAAACTTAACTACTATCAAAAAAATGGAAAAACGGATCACAGAGCTTTTCTCCGGAGAATTACGTTCGGCCCGGAGATTCATCGTGTCGTTGGCTCTGCTTCTGCTGGCGGCGATGCCTGCGGCGGCCCAGAACCGAAAGGTCAGCGTCGACCTGAAAGACGCCACAGTCAAGGAGTTCATCTCCGCACTCGAGAAGCAGAGCGGCTACACCTTCGCCTACAACAACGCCGAGATAGACCTCACGCGCCAGGTGACGGTGAAAGCCACGGGCGAGGATATCGTCGACGTGGTTTCGCGCGCCTTCGCTTCGCAGGGCCTCAAGGCCACCGAGGAGGGGAGCCGCATCGTCATTGTGCCGGCCGAGAAGCCCGCGGCAGCAAAACCCGCCGCCGAGCAGAATAAAGGTCAGGTGACCGGAACGGTCCGCGACGCCTCGGGCGAAGGGATCATCGGCGCCAGTGTGGTGGTCAGGGAGACCAACCGCGGCGCCACGACCGACCTCGACGGAAAATTCATGGTGACGGCGCTGCCGGGTCAGCACCTCGTGGTATCCTATCTGGGCTACAACACCCAGGAGATCGCCGTGGGCACCCGCACCACATTCAACATAACGCTCACCGAGGACACCAAGATGATCTCGGAAGTACTGGTCGTGGGTTACACCCCGATGCGCAAGAGCGACTTCACGGGCTCGATCGCCAGCGTGAAGGCCGACGAGCTCTCGAAGACCACCCCCACCGTGGGTCAGTCGCTGGTGGGTAAGGTCGCCGGCGTGGAGGTTCACCAGACCAGCGGCGCTCCGGGCGAGGGCGTTCAGATCCGCGTACGCGGCGTCAACTCGCTCTCGGCGAGCAGTGCACCGCTCTACGTGGTCGACGGCTACCCCGCTTCGGAGGACGTATACATCAACCCCAACGATATCGAGAGCATCGACATTCTGAAGGACGCCGCTTCGGCCGCGATCTACGGTTCGCGCGGTGCGTCGGGCGTCGTGCTGATCACCACCAAGCGCGGTCAGGAAGACGCTCCCGCCAAGGTGAGCTACGACTTCTCGTACGGTATCCAGCAACTCGACCATAAGGTCGACCTGCTGAACTCGACGCAGTTCCGCGACCTCTACATCGACTCGCGCAACAACTCCTATCGTCTGAAGGCCACCGCGGCCGGCGTGTCGTGGAGCCCCTACGACGACAACTCGATACGCGCCTCGAAAGGCTTTTCGTTGAGCGAGGTGGGTCTCCACCCCATGTTCTACGACTTCACGACCCGCACCCCGGTCAAGCAGCAGTACAACACCGACTGGCAGGACGAGATCTTCGACAATGCCGGCATCATGCGCCACAACGTCTCGATAACCGGCGGCTCGAAATCGGTGCGCTACATGGCCAGCATCGGCTACATGGACCAGGACGGCATCATCTCGCCTTCGAACCACAACCGCATCACCGCGCGTCTGAACCTCGACGCCAAGCTCACCAAACGCCTGTCGGCAAGCATCGGCTACTCGATGTACGACGCCAGCAACAAGGTCGTGCAGGCCGAGGGCCGTATGATCAACGACGGTATCATCCAAAGCGCGCTGATGTACCTGCCCAACCTCCCGGCATACGACCAGAACGGCGACTACGCGCGCAGCGGCATGATCAACATGAAGAACGAATGGGGCATGAACTTCCCCGAGAACCCGCTCGTCATAGCCAACGAACTGGACATAAGCGAGAAGATGTCGCGCCACAACCTCAACGTCAACCTCACCTATGAGTTCATCCCCGACCTGAAGCTGCAGGCGCGTCTGGGACAGCAGTGGTACACCTATCGCTACTTCTACTACCGCCCGATGAGCATCGGACGCGACGGCTCGCCGGCCTACAGCCCCGAACTGTCGTCCTATAACATCGCCCGTACCACCTCGACCTACGACGTCGACCAACTGGGTGAGTTCACGTTGAGTTACAAGAAAGAGCTCGGACGCCACCACATCGACGCGCTGGCCGGCTACACGCTCCAGAAGAAGACCTACGACCGTCTGGGCGTCGAGGCCACGGGATTCGCCGACGACCGCATCCACGAGGTGACGGCCCACGGAAGCGACGCTTCGGACGTATCGCTCTACAGCACCCGCAAGGCTGCATGGTCGATGATGTCGTTCCTGACGCGTCTCAACTACTCGTTCGACGACCGCTACACACTCACCGGTACGTTCCGCGCCGACGGTTCGTCGCGCTTCGGCGTCGACAGCCGCTGGGGCTACTTCCCCTCGGTTTCGGCGGGTTGGACCGTGTCGAACGAGCCTTTCCTGAAGCAGGCGCTCTCCAACGTGGCCACGATCCGTCTGCGCGCCAGCTGGGGTAAGAGCGGCAACAACGACATCGGCAATTACGCCAGTCTGGCAGCCATTTCGACCGGCGGATACGCCTTCGGAAACACGGCCGAGGCAGCGACCTACGAGGGTTCGTTCACCGACACCGCACTGGGTTGGGAGACTACGACCCAGACCAACGTGGGTCTCGACCTGGGATTCTTCAACGGCCGCCTGAACGTGATCGCCAACTGGTATAACTCCATCTCGACCGACATTCTCTACAAAGCCCCCATTTCGGGCATTTCGGGTTCGACATCGACAACGACCAACATGGCCAACACCAAGATCCGCAACCGCGGCTACGACATTCAGATCGATGCGCGCATCCTCACCGGCAAGGTCAAGTGGAACGTGGGAACCAACGTCTCGGTCAACCGCAACAAGGTCGTAAGCATGGGCGGACTGGACGACATTATCTCCACGACGGAGCGCTCGGTGGGTACGCACATCACCAAGGAGGGCTACCCCATCGGTTCGTTCTATGGATATAAGGCGCTGGGCATCATGTCGGAGGGCGACTACCGCAACGCGCTGGTCGACCGCCAGACCTACATGACAAACGGCAACAAGTTCCCGGCCGGATATGAGCTCAAGGGCCCGGCCGTGGCTTCCTATTCGCTCGACAACCTCTCGTACGGTAACACCATATGGAAGGACGTCAACGGCGACGGCGTGATCGACTCCAACGACAAGACCGTCATCGGCGACGCGTTCCCCGACTTCACGGGCGGCTTCTCGACCATGCTGTCGTGGAAGGGTCTCGACCTGAACGCCAGTTTCGTCTACTCGGTAGGCGGCCAGGCCATCAACTTCCAGGACTACTACCTCTATAATATGGAGGGTTCGTCGAACCAGTACGCCATCGTCGCCGACCGCTACATCTCCGACTCGCAGCCCGGACGCAACAACGTACCCCTGGCCACGCGTCTGTCGACGACCAACACCTCGCTCAAGCTCTCGTCGTACTACGTCGAGGACGCTTCGTACCTGCGCTGCGCCAACATCACCATCGGCTACAACCTGCCCAAGACGTGGATGAACAAGCTCCATATCGCGGCGGCACGCATCTATGTGAGCGGCGACAACCTCTTCACCATTACGCCCTACCGCGGCTACAACCCCGAGGTATCGTACAAGGCGAGCAACCTCACGCCCGGTTTCGACTGGGGATGCTACCCGCTGGCGAGAATCTATTCCGTGGGCTTAAACTTAACCTTCTAATCGGCTATCAAGATGAAAATCAAACATATATTAGCGGCACTCGCACTGCTGCCCGTTCTGACCTCCTGCGATTTCCTCGACGAATACGATCCCAACGCCACCACGACGGGCAACTTCTACTCTTCGGAGAAGGATATCGCCACGTCGCTCAACGGCGTCTACGCATCGCTGGCGCAGCAGGGCTACTATTTTGAGAATATACACTTCTTCACCGACACCCGCGCCAACGTGACCGTCATACGCGACAGCGGCGCCAACAGCGGTATCCCCTACCAGTTCTACAACTACACGATCACCGAGGAGAACTCTTACGTCTACAACCGCTACACGCAGCTCTTCAAGACCATTGCGCGGGCCAACACTGTGCTGGCGCACCTCGACGACGTGAGCTACGCGAACAGCTCGACAAGGGACACCTACGAGGCCGAAGCGCGCTTCCTGCGCGGTCTGACCTACTTCTATCTGGTGACCGAATGGGGCGACGTGCCGCTGATCCTGCGCGAGCTCACTACCACCGACGAGGTCGCTTCGCACAACCACCGCGTGGCCAAGGAGGAGGTCTACAAGGCGATCTTCGCCGACATGAAATACGTCACCGAGAGCCCCCTGGCCGACATTCAGTCCGCCGCGGCGTGCGGGCGCGCAAGCAAGGTTGCCGCATGGGCGCTCTGGGGCAAAGCAACCCTTCAGATGGCCTGCGACGACGATTTCGAGACCCAGAAGAGCGACCTGCTCACACAGGCCGTCGAGAAGCTCACCGCGGCGTGGAACCTTCGCCCGTTCAGCCAGCTCTCCGACATTCCCTACGCCAATATCTGGAACCTCTCGACGCAGAAGTCCTGCCCCGAGGCACTCTTCCAGGTCAACTTCCTGCAGGGCAACGCCACGTTGAGCTCGGTATGGAACTACAAGTACGGACCGATCCAGAGCGGCACGACGTCGCTGCGTACCGGAGGTCTGGAGAACGCCGCCAAGGAGGAGTACTACAACTCGTTCGAGGCGGGCGACATCCGCAAGGCCTATCTGCGCGCCACGACCGCTTCGGGCGTAACCTACTACCATACCATGAAGTTCGTCGACCTGGAATGCGGCACCGACGGCTACGGAGGCAACAACTATGTGGTGCTGCGCCACGCCGACGTGGTGCTGATGCTCGCCGAGGCCTGCTACTGGCAGGGCGACGAGGCCACGGCCAAGACATGGCTCAACATGGTGCGTTCGCGCGCCGGACTGGGAGCCTGGAGCGGTACCGACCTGCGTCAGGGCATCTACGACGAGCGTCTGCACGAATTCATGCAGGAAGGTCTGCGCTGGCAGGATCTGCTGCGCATGTACTCGCGCACCGAGATGATCCAGCACTTCAACGCCATAAACAGCAACTTCGCGCTGAAGGACCTGCTGTTGCCCATACCCTACAACGAACGAATACTCAACCCCGCGGGTCTCTACCAGAACCCCGGATACGGACAAAACTAAAGCTGTCTGGAAAATGTTGAACAGAATAATGATATTTCCGATACTGCTGTTCGGTCTCTTGAGCTGCTCGGGCAGCGAGACCGGCGGCGACGATGGCGGCGGCCAAGGAGGCAAGACCCCGCGCATCGTCTGGGAGCCCTCGGCCCCGGTCAAGGGTGGCACGGTGACCTTCTCGCTCGAGGACGTCGATTATGACGTGCGCTCGATCCTGTGGACCTTCGGCGACACCGGAACGGCCTCGTCGACGGGCAACACCCCGACCACGCACGCCTACACCAACCCCGGAACGTTCGCCGTAAAGGCCTATGTGACGGTCAACCCCAGTGGCATGAAGGAGCTGTCGGCTTCGGTCACGGTTTCCGACTCCGAAGCCGGGATCGTGGCCACAAACCTCTTCCCGGCGCGCATGGAGAAAGCCGTATTTTCGCTCACCAACATGCAGGGTATAAGCTCTGTGGAGTGGGATTTCGGCGACGGAAGCCAGAAGAAGACCACCTCCACGGCTACCGAGAAGTTCACCCATCAGTGGGCTGCCGACGGCGACTACACCGTGACGGCGAAGATCACCTACGCCGACAGCAGCATCCAGACCCTCACCGAAGAGATGGAGGTCGAGGGCGCCGGATTGAGCTACTCGTGTCAGAATTTCGACCGCAGCAAGATGTGGATTCTGGCCCACCGCGGCAACGTCGACGGAGGCTACACCTACGCACCCAACTCCATGACCGCCTATCGCAAGTGCGTCGAACTGGGCTACATAGAGATGATCGAGACCGACGCCCAGGTTACCAAGGACGGCGTGGTGATCTGTCTCCACGACGACTACCTGAAGCGCTTCACCGACTACGGCAACTATGCGAGCGACCAGGGTTACGTGTCGAACTTCACCTATGAAGAGATTCAGAAGTACAAGCTCAAGAAGACCGACGGTTCGGTCGCAAACGAGGGAATACCCACGCTCGAGCAGGTACTCACGGAACTGCGAGGCAAGATATGGTTTAATATCGACAAGTGCGCCGACAAGTCGCCCGCCGACCTGGCCATGATCTACGAGGTCGTGAAGCGGTGCGGATGCCTCGACCGCGTGCAGTTCTACGTGGGCAATACCGGCGCCTCGAACGCCGACTGGCTCTCGAAGCAGGAGCAGGCACCCATTCTGGCCCCGCACACCAATTCGCAGAACCAGGTGAATACGATGCTCGTCTACCGGCCCTACTACATCGTGCAGGTGTCGACGGCGACCCTCGAAACCAACCTCGCGTGGCTCGGGACCGTCAACTCTAACGGTATTTCGGTCAGCAATCTGCTCGACGACTACCAGTCGGCATGGCGCAGCGGCAACACGGCGCTCATGGACTCGTTCGTGGCCTCGGGACTGAACATGATCCAGACCGACTACGCCCCCGAGATGCATGCCTATCTGCAAACCAAAGGTAAACGCTAAACCAAAAAACTTCAATAGAAATGAAAAAATTACTGTTATTGATATGCGTCCCGTTGCTGGCCCTCGCGGTCGGCTGCAGCGACGACGGGTCGGTCGAATCGTATAATTCGACCATCACGCCGGTCATCGAATTCGACGACACGCAGGATATCGTCGCCGGCGAGACCTACGTGACCTTCACCAACGCCTCGACGGCCACAGGCACCGAGATCGTGAGCTACTTCTGGCACCTGGGCTTCAACGGCGAGGGCAACTGGACCGAAGACGCCGAGCCCGATCCCGTGCTCTACAACACCCCGGGCGACTACACCGTGACCCTCACCGCATGGGGCGCCGACGGCAACCAGGCCTCGGTGAAGCGCACCATAACCGTGCTGGCGGCCAACACAGCGCCCAAGGCGGCGTTCAGCTTCTCGCCCGTGACGGTATACGCAGGCACCGAAGTCACATTCACCGACCTCTCGACCGACAGCGACGGCGAGATCGCGGCCTGGCTGTGGACCATGCCCGACAACTCGACGCAGACCACCCAGACCGCGACCTACACATTTGCCGCGGCAGGTGTATTCCCCGTTACGCTCAAGGTAACCGACGACCGCGGCGCTTCGAGCCAGGTCACCAAGTCGGTCAACGTACGTTCGGGCGACATCTCCGACTTCACCGTCAACTGGGGTGTCGAAGTGGCCGCCGCGACTGCCAAGTGCTACGCCAGCGTGGTTGCCGTGAGCGATCTGGGCAACGTCTACTTCACCTCGGGCGAGGGTAAGATCATCGCGCTCGACACCGAGGGTACGACCATGTGGAGCTACGACGCCGCAACGATCGACAAGGTTTCGATCGGAGACTATCCGGCCTACGCCTCGGTCGACACCGACGGCACTGTATACTGGGCCGCACACGGCGTGGGCGGCGGCGCTGCCAACCAGAGCGTCGTCTACGCGTTCGACGGGCTGAACGGCACCACCCCGCTGTGGAAAAACACTACGGCATACGCCTACGGCGCCCGCATTTCGTTCTGCACGCCTCTGATCACTCCCGACCTGGTGGTCGTGGGCAACCGCGGCACCGACGGACGAATCCGCGGATTCAACAAGTCGACCGGTAAGAACACCGCCACGGCAACCCCCGCCAACGGAGGCGCCAACTCATCCACCGCGTCGCTCAAGAGCGGCCTGGTACTGATGTCGTTGAGCGGCGACTACGGCTACGGAGCTCTCGTACCCGACGCCACGTTCACCTGGTCGGCGGTCCCCACGGCTTCGGCCTTCACCCCCGGCACGATCCTCACCTCCAACCAGAACCAGATATGCATCGGCGCCGACAACTGCGTCTACATTCTGGGTACGGTGAAGAGCGGAACGTGGAACATCGCATGCTTCGACTGCACGGACTTCAGCGCCACGACGACCAAGACCCCCAAGTGGACGCAGACCCTCGACGCGGGATTCAACCGCGCGGGAGCCTCATTGAGCGCCGACGGACAGACCCTCTACGTGAGCACCGACAAGACCGCGCCCTATAAGTTCTACGCCCTGAACACCGCCAACGGCGCGACCCGTTGGTCGTACGCCCTCGCGGCGCAGAGCACCAGCGTACCGGCGGTCGACAACCTGGGGCAGATACACATCTGCACCATGGACGGCTACTACATCGTCCTGCGCGACAACGGCACCTCCTACACCGAGGTCTACAAGCGTCAGGTAGCCGACTCGATCGATGGTTCGGCGACGATCTCGGCCGTCAACGGCGCTTCCTACTTCGTAGGCTCGGACGGTGCTTCGGGCAAACTGAAAGTCTACTCGGTATCGCTGCCCGGCGTGACAGGGCCCGCGGCTTCGGCCTGGGCCCAGTACGGACAGAACCCCGGACACAGCAACTACCAAAAATAGCCGTAGTGTATAACGATCCGGATCGGAGGGCCGGGAAAGGTCGGCCCTCCAACCGGAAAAACAACATCGAAAAATGAAAAAGATATTTTTATTTATATGTGCGGCGAGCATGACCTTCATGTGCGGCTGCGCGGAGGATTTTGCCACGGTGATCAATATCACCGAACCCGGCGAAGAGGAGCCCGTAGATCCGGGAACCGACCCCGAGCCCGACGCCCAGACCATGAAACTGGGCTCCTACAACCTCTGGATCTCCAACAAGGGAACCGGTGACTATATCTGGACCAGCCGCCGCGCGGTGCTGGCCAAGTCGATCGTCGACAACGGATTCGACATCTTCGGATTCCAGGAGGCCAACGCGACCATTCAGACCGAGCTTCCGGTGCTGGTAGAGGCCGCGGGCGGCAACTATGAGTGGTGGTTTGTGGGCCGCGACACCCAGGACGGCAAGACCGGCGAGGCGCTGGGCATCGCCTACGACCCCGACCGGTTCGAGCTCTCGGAGAAGAATTTCTTCTGGCTCTCGGAGACCCCCGACCAGGTGAGCTACGGCTGGGACGAGACCGGATATCACCGTATCGCCGCATGCGCCATGGTCAAGGATAAACTCCACAAGAGGAAGTTCTTCATGATGGTGACCCACGGTCCGTTGAGCGACAATGCGCGCGCCGCGGCGGCTACGCTGCTGGTCGAGCGCGAGGAGATGTACAACCCCGAGGGCATTCCCTCGATCCTCGTGGGCGACATGAACGCCACGCCCACCGACGCTGCGACCGTAACCCTCTCCGCCTATTGGGACGACGCCTACACGGCGACTCCGGCGGCCTATGTGTTCGGCCCCATGGGCACGTTCAACAGCCACTCGACCTCGACCGACCTCTCGGCCGCCAAGAACCGCATCGACTACATCTACGTGCGCGGCGATATCGAGCTCAAGTCCTACCGCGTGGACAACACCGTCTACAACGGCATCTACCCCTCGGATCACTGCCCTGTGATCTCGCAGATGAACGTCAACTACACCCCCGACGAGGTCGAGGGTGCGGGTACCGAGACCGATCCCTTCCTCCTCAAGTCGGTCGCCAACTGGAACGCCGTGGGCGGAGCCATAAACAGCGACAACGCCAAATTCCCGGCCGACGCCTGCTACAAGCTGACCGCCGATATCGACTTCACGGACAAGACCTTCGTGGCGTGGAAGAAGCTTCTCGGAACGCTGGACGGCAACGGATGCGCGATCAAGAACATCACGGCGACCAACGACACCGGCACATACGGTCCGATATGCACCAATACGGGGCTTATTAAGAACCTGGCCGTGGAGGCTGCGATGTCGTCGGCCGCTACGGACTTCGGAGGCGTCGTAGGCACCAACGACGTGGGCGGCGTGGTAGACAACGTGACCTTCACCGGTACGCTCACCGGCACCGGCGCCGCGGCTTACATCGGCGGCATCGTGGGTCGCAACAAGAGCGGCGTGGTGGTCAACTGCGGCTGCCTCGGCGGCGAGATCCTCGCCGGCGCGGCTACCAAGGCGGAGAACTGCGGCGGCATCGTGGGCGGCATCACCAATGCCGGCTGGGTGATCAACTGCTACAGCTGGATCGGCAACATCGTGTCGAGCAACAACAACATCGGCGGCATCGTAGGCTTCGTGGGCAACGACAGCTTCGTCATAAACAGCTACTCGACCCTGGCAACGATCACCGCAGGCGGCACATACTGCTCGGCCGTGGCCTACAGCAAGGTCGGCAACCTGCAGAATATCTACGGCAACGCCGACTGCACAACCTCGAAGGCCGGCGCCATCTGTGCCAACGACAAGGGCGACGGAACCTCGATCCTGAAGACCACCACGGGCCTTCTGCTGACCCTCGACGCAATGAAGACGGGCTCTGTCACGGTTCCCTCGAGCGGCGCCGTGTGTGCAGACTTCACCGCTGCGCTCAACGCCGGCGTGGCTGTCTTCAACGCCATTTCGACCGACGACCTGCCGACCAAACCCGCGGTAACGCTGCGCGACTGGAAAACTTCGGCAACCTATCCCGTGCTGGAATAACAGACAAGAAGAGCGCCGGATGTTTCGCGTCCGGCGTTCTTTTTTTGTATCTTGCGAAACTCAAAAACCCAACAATGAATAAACTGTTTATCTTTCTGTCGGTCGTCCTCATATCGGGATGCTCCGGCCCGAAAACTACGGCACCCGAAAACCGCGCCGCGACAGTGGTCGCCGAGATCCACAATCCCAAATCGAAGAGCGTCCTGGTGGCTTCGCACCGCGGCGACTGGCGCAACTACCCCGAAAACTCAATCGCCGCCATCGAGTCGGTGATCCGCATGGGTGTCGACATCATGGAGCTTGACATAAAGCTCACCGCCGACAGCGTGCTGGTCCTCTGCCACGACAAGACCCTCGACCGAACCACCTCGGGCAAGGGCCTGATAAGCGACGTAACATACGACTCGATCCGGCGCTGCGTGCTCCGCACGGGCCACGGCGTGAAGACCACACACCGGATGCCCACGCTGCGCGAGGCATTGGAAGCGTGCAAGGACCGCATCGTGGTCAACGTCGACCACGGGTATGAATTCTACGACCTCGTGCTGGCGCTCACCGAGGAGCTGGGCGTCACCGAACAGATACTGATCAAGGGCAAACGCACGGCCGACGTCGTGGAGGCGAAATTCGCCGAGCACCCCCACAATATGATGTACATGCCCATTATCGACATCCTCAAGCCCGAGGGCGCCGAGCTCTTTGCACGATACATTGCCGGCGGAACCGCGCCGCTGGCCTACGAGGTCTGCTGGGGCGAGTACACGCCCGCCGTGGGCCAGTGCATAGCCGCGGTGCGTGCCGGAGGCTCGAAGCTGTGGGTCAACTCGCTGTGGCCGAGCCTCAACGGAGGTCTTTGCGACGATGCGGCGTTCGACGGCTCAACGGCCGGGATCTATGGACAGCTCGTGGACATGGGCGCCACGATGATCCAGACCGACCGGCCCGAGCTGCTCATCTCCTATCTCCGCTCGCGCGGACTCCACGACTAACCTCCGCCGCCGATGAACCGGATAGCCAGATTCTACCGCATAAGTCCGCCTGCCCCCGCCCTCGAAACCGACGAGGCGCAGAGAGACAAATACTACCGCCGCCTGCGCCTGCAGGCCTTCGTCGCCGCGACGCTCGGATACAGCCTCTATTACGTCTGCCGCACGAGCCTCAACGTGATGAAAAAACCCATTCTCGACAGCGGCACGCTCGACGCTTCGCAGCTGGGCGTGATAGGTTCGGCGCTGCTGTTCGCCTATGCGATCGGCAAATTCGTCAACGGATTTATCGCCGACTACTGCAACATCAAGCGTTTTATGGCCACGGGACTGATCGTTTCGGCGGCCGTCAACGGGCTTATGGGCATGCTGGGGCTGATGCACTCGGCGATCCCCACGGCGGTGATCTTCATCTCGTTCGCCGTGATGTGGAGCCTCAACGGATGGGCCCAGTCGATGGGTGCGCCGCCGGCGATCATCTCGCTCTCGAGGTGGTATCCGCTCCGCGAGCGCGGCACGTTCTACGGCTTCTTCTCGGCGAGCCACAACATCGGCGAATTTTTCTCATTCCTGTTCGTCGGAAGCATCGTGACTCTTGTGGGCTGGCAGGCCGGATTTTTCGGCTCGGCGATAGCCGGGGCGATCGGCGTGGCGGTCATAGCGCTGCTGCTGCACGATACCCCCGAATCGAAAGGATTGCCCGCGGTCGAGACGCTCGCCCACGAAACGCCCACCCCGGCCGCGAACCAGTCCGTGAGGGAGATTCAGCGGCAGGTGCTGCGCACCCCCGCCGTGTGGGTGCTGGCCGCGGCGAGCGCATTCATGTACATCTCGCGCTACGCCATAAACGGCTGGGGCGTGCTGTTTCTGCAAGAGGCCAAGGGATTTTCGGACGTCGAGGCGATCTCTATCGTGTCGATCAACGCGCTGTTAGGCATCGTGGGCACAGTGCTCTCGGGCTGGTTCTCCGACAAGCTTTTCCGGGGCGACCGCAAGATCCCGGCACTGATATTCGGCGTGCTGAACGCTGCGGCGCTGGCGCTGTTTATATATGGCGGCAACGCGATGTGGATCAACGTGTTGAGCATGATATTATTCGGCATTGCGATCGGCGTACTGATCTGCTTCCTCGGTGGACTTATGGCCGTGGATATCGTACCCCGCAAGGCTACCGGCGCCGCGCTGGGCGTGGTGGGCATCGCGAGCTACGTGGCCGCGGGAATCCAGGACGTCGTGTCCGGGTGGCTGATCGACACCAACATAACCGTCGCGGCCGACGGCGCAAAGAGCTACGATTTCGGCCCGGTGGCCGTGTTCTGGCTCTCGGCGTCGGTCATATCGTTCATACTGCCGCTGCTCAACAGCAAAAAAACGGATGAGGTCTGATCTCACCCACGACTATATGCGAAACATCCCCGGACTGATTAAGTCCGGGGATGTTTCATTTCGGCACGCAGTCGGCGGAGGGTTGGAATGATGCCGCAGGCGGAATTTCAGCCCTCCGCGCCGGGTGGCTGCGGGCTGACAGCTTGCTTTGCAAGCTGAAAAACAAATCTGCTATTTGAAAAGTTCTACTATTGGAATACCAAGGCCATTGGCAACCTTCACGAGCGTTCCTATCGTAAAATTCGTCCCGCCCTTCTCTATTCTGACAATACTATTGTACTCCATATCAAGTTTGTCTGCAAGTTCCATCATTGTGAGTCCGCGTTCTTCTCTCAATCGCCTAATGCGCAAACCGATCTCTGTCAATGTTTTCTGTTTGTCAAGCATAATTTTCCATCATATATGATTGACTTCAAAGAAATAGGTTTATATTTGCAACTTCACAAACATATATGTTTGTTCAATCATTTATGATAGTAAAACCAAACATAAACAACCAACAAAACATCCTTATCGGAAAATGGAAAATAACCGGCCTGTACTATTTTGTACCCAAGAAAGGCAGGAAGCTGTTCAAGCAAAACGGACAGAACGGATACACATGGAATTTCAAAAAAGATATGCGAACATCTATCCGATCCGGAGGCGCCTCGTTCTGTGGTGATCTGGAGGAGCGTTTTGCAAGCGGCGGCCGGGAGACAACGCGGTACGCCTATTTTCCTTCGGAGCGCAAGCTCTATATCGACCGTTCGGCATACGAGCCCGACGGCTTCTGCGATATCTGCATCGAGGACCGATACCTGGTGGAGGTTATCACCGCCGACGAATACTGGCTCTACGACCTGCAGGACGTGGAAAAAGAGTCTGACGATTTCCTGTTCCGAATAAAAATCAAACGCCATACAGGCATACTGTCGCGAATAAAAAAATTACTGCTGAAATAAACCACTATGCACTTGAAGTGCATAGGTTTAAATCGAGGAGTAAATTCCTCTGCCCGAGTTGCTTTGCAGCTCGCATCGCCGTCCCTTGGGGCGGAGGGCGGCTATGAAACGACAATAGAAAGACCCAAAACAAAAACAGAAAGTTGCCTCAATGAAATTGCGGGGGGGGGCGTTGACTGAAACAATAAACCGGCAGGAGGTTTTTCGCACCCCAGGAGTATCCCTAATCATAAATTTGTATATTTGTGTCTTGCTAAATAAAAAATTATGGATTTGAGGATCGAAAAAATAGGCGAATCCGATTTCGAAGAGTTGGTAAATCTTTTTCGGGATTTTGCCGCCTTCGAGAAACTGCCTCACAGAATGGTGAACACAGTTGAGAAAATGAGGCAGGAAACGGAGCATTTCAATGGTTTTACCATCAAGGACGAACATAATAATATCCTCGGGTATACGGTCTTCTTCTTTGCGTATTTTACGTGGACCGGGAAATCGCTGTACATGGACGATTTATATATATGTCCCCAATACCGGGGCAAGGGGCTCGGAAAAATGCTGATTAACGAGGTAGCATCCTTCGCCCGAAAGAACAAATGCCACAAGTTGCGCTGGCAGGTTGCGGATTGGAATGAGCCTGCGATCAAACTCTATCGCAGTTTAGGGGCCCGGATCGACGATGTGGATAGAAATTGCGACCTTACGCTCGACTGACTGACGAGGGGAGGGGTGAAAACAAAAGGCGGAGGAGTTTTTTATAACTTCCTCCGCCTTTTGCACCCATAAGCGCCTCCCTCGAACCAATTTCTAAAGGATTTGGATCTGATGTGGGAGTTAAGGGATGGAGGCTCCTAATCCGGGGAGGGGCAGCGATGCAACGAATATCTGTTGTGAATCTTGGAATTTTATATATATTTGCGTCCACACTTTCAGAATGCTGAATTTTAGAAACTTTAATAAATTTATTTATGAAAACTATTTACTTTGCGATTATCACCCTTGCCGCTGTCACGGCGTTCTCCTCATGCGAAAAAGACGAAACGCCCAAGTCCGAGCCAGGCGTGCTTATTAACGGTGTTCGCTGGGCCGAGTGTAACGTCGACGCCCCCGGCACCTTTGCCGCCACGCCCCAAGCCACAGGAATGTTCTACAAATGGGGGTCGAATGTCGGGTGGAGCGCAACCGATCCTATGATCTCTTCGAACGGTGACAGCGTATGGAGCAATGTTGCTGCGGGTAGCGGCGAGTGGACGGCGGAAAACGACCCTTGCCCCGAAGGCTGGCGTGTGCCGACCAAAGACGAATTGAGCAAGCTGCTTGATGCCGGGAATGTGGACAGAGTGTGGGTCGACGCGGCCATCACCGGTTATGAATTCACCGACAAAGTTTCCCGCGCCTCAATTTTCCTTCCAGCTATGAGCTGCCGCACCAGCAGCGGCAACCTCAATGCGAACAACCGTGGAGAATACTGGTCGAGTGATATATCTGTATTGGATAGCGATCAGGCGTATTACCTATATCTCGCCAACAGTAGTGCCCAACTCTTCTCCCTGCTCTTCGGGAACGGCTATTCTGTCCGCTGCGTGCAGAAATAGATAGAGGGCAAACAGCTGCATAAAAAAAGCTCCTGCAACAAAATTGCAGGAGTTTTTCGTACCCGGAGCCGGGATCGAACCGGCACAGCCTTACGGCCATTGGTGTTTGAGACCAACGCGTCTACCGATTCCGCCATCCGGGCGAGCATTATTTAATGCTGAATCGGGATGACAAAGATATATAAAAATTCAGAATTCAAAATTCAAAATCAAAATTATTTACCCGGGCCGCACTTTAACGCTGCAATTCGAGATGCAGATGCGGATAGGGCTTGCCCGAGCCGTCGACCTCGGAACGGCCCGCGACAGCAAAACCTTTGGCAAAGTAGAAACCCGCGGCCTGCGCGTTCTGCTCGTTGACGTCGACTTTATATATATGCAGTTCCCCAATGGCGTAGTTCAATAACGCCGAGCCCACACCCCTGCCGCGCACGTCGGGACGGATGAAAAGCATCTCGACATTGTCGTCCGAGACGCCCAGAAACCCGAGGATCGCACCCTCGGCATCGCGCACGGCGAACAGCCGCACAACGGCGAGATACTGTAGTCCGAGATTGCGGTAGAAAACGATATCTTCTTCCGCAAGGAAATCGTGCGTCGCACGGACCGAGGCTTCCCAAACCTTCATCAGTTCGGGATAATCGAATTCGGAAACTCCCTGGATGTCGTATTTCATAATCATACAGATGTGGAATTAACGTGGAAAAAGTCGTAGACCTTGCGGGCCTTGGCGGCGCCGACAAGCGCCGAGAGCTCCTCGAAGCCTGCAGCGCGGACTTTGGCCACGGTGCGGAAGTGGTTCAGTAGAGCCTGAATGGTTTTTGCGCCCACGCCCTCAATCTGCTCCAGTTCGCTGTGAATGAAGTCTTTGCTGCGTTTCTGACGGTGAAACGTGATGCCGAAGCGGTGGGCCTCGTCGCGGATATGGCACACGACTTTGAGCGGTTCGCCGGTGCGGCTCAAATAGTACGGCATGGGGTCGGTGGGGAAGAATATCTCCTCGATGCGTTTGGCGAGGCCCACAATCGGCACGCGGTCGGCGATACCCAGGGCGCAGAGCACTCCATAGGCGCTCGAGAGCTGGCCTTTGCCGCCGTCGACGATGATCAGGTCGGGCAGTTCGGCACCCTCCTCCAACATGCGGCTGTAACGGCGGTAGACGATCTCGCGCATCGAGGCGAAGTCGTCGGGGCCTTCGACCGTTTTGACGTTGAAATGGCGGTACTCTTTGCGCGAGGGTTTTCCGTCGCGGAACACCACGCACGAGGCAACGGGATGCGTGCCCTGGAGGTTGGAGTTGTCGAAGCACTCGATATGCCGCGGCGGACGGTCGAGGTGCAGCTCCTTCTGCATGGCGTTCATCAGGCGCTCGGTATGGCGTTCGGGGTTCTTGATCTCGAGGTTTTTGAGTTGCTCGGCGCGGAAGATACGGGCGCTCTTCTGCGAGAACTCGAGGAGCTCCAGTTTTTCGCCGCGCTTGGGGACGGTGAACGTAACGCCGTCGAACAGCAGCGTCGTCGAGGGCAGAAACGGCACCAGAATCTCGCGGGCGAGGGTTCCTCCGGCGATATTTTCGACGACGTGCTGGATCGCCAGGGTGAGCATCGCGGGCTCGTCGCACTCGATGCCCGTAGTGAGTTTCACGGTCGACACGCCCACGACCGAGCCATGGCGAATGCGCACGAAGTTGCAGTAGGCCACGTCGTCGTCGGGTAGCAGCGAGAAGACGTCGACGTCGTCGATGCGGGCGCTGACGATGACCGACTTGCCGGCGTAATGATCCAAAGAATCTATGCGCTGTTTGTATCGCTGGGCCGTTTCGAATTTCATTTCGTCGGCAGCGCGGGACATCTCGCCTTCGAGATAGCTGCGCACGGGGCGCAGGTCGCCCTTCAGCACCGCGACGACCATATCGACCAGGTGGCCGTACTCCTCTTCGCTCTGGTTGCCGACACAGGGGCCCTTGCAGTTGCCGAGGTGGTATTGGAGGCAGACCGAATATTTGCCTTTGGCGATCGGTTCGGGCGCGAGGTTGAGTTTACAGGTGCGCAGGGGGACGACCTCGCGGACAAATTCCAGCACGCTGTTCTGCATCATCCCCGAACCGTAGGGGCCGAAGTACTGCGAACCGTCGCGCACGAGCTGACGCGTGGACTGCACGCGCGGGAAATTCTCACGCCTGACCACGATCCACGGGTAGGTTTTGTCGTCCTTCAACAGGATATTATAGCGCGGCTGGAGGGTCTTGATAAGCGAATTCTCGAGCAGCAGGGCGTCGGTCTCGCTCCCCACGACGATATGGCGGATCTCGACGATCTGCCTGACCAAGACCCGCACCTTGGGGGCGTGCTCCTTGTTCTGCATGAAGTAGGACGATACACGCTTGCGCAGGCTCTTGGCCTTGCCGACATAGATGATCGTCCCCGAGCGGTCGAGGAACTGGTAGACGCCCGGCGAGAGGGGCAGCAGTGCCACCTGCTCCTTGAGGGGTATGTTTTTTTCGTTGTCGGACATGTGAACAAAAGTATAAAAATTCCGGCAAAACAATCGACCCGACACCGCGCCCGCTAAAAGAATATGACAAAAATCGACAAAATTGTTTAATTGGTCCGAAAAATATTATATTTGTAAAGAATAAACAACCCCTCTCATATGAAGAAACTATACCTACTGCTCCTGTCGGGTGCAATGTTGGGCGCCGCGGCATGCGTGGACAACGCCTACGACCTCACCAAGATCGAAACCGGCGACGTGACGATCGGCGACGACAAATCGGAGTTCAAAATCCCCCTCGTGAAAATACTCGTTCCGATGAACGACCTGGCCAGCGGCGGCGCGAATATCCGTGAGATATTCCGCGAGGCCGATATCTGGCTGCCCTCGACGCTGCCCAACGGCGACCCTTATGTCGACATGCGCCAGCTCTGCGACAACACAGCAGGCTACGCCTACTCGGTGCTCGCCCTGCTCGTGCAGCAGCTTGAAGTCGACGACGACAAGCTGGGTGAGATCGCTACGCTACTGGGAAATAAATACATAGATTGGTTCACCGCGACGCTCCCCGGAGTCACCTCGGCAACATTCGTCGGTGTATTCACCGACGCTTTCCGCCACGATCCCGCAATACGCCTGCAGCTAACGGACACACTCCTTCTGCTGGCCCATGAATATCTCACAGGCATAAGCATCGACCCCATATCCTACGACCTGGAAGAAGTCAACCTCGACGCCGGAGTAGTGGATATGCTCGCCGACAATCTCGATCCGGAGGGTATGGCCAACGCCAAAAAGACGTTGAGCATCCGCGGCACGGTGACCAACAATCTGCCGATAACCATGACCCTGGCCGCGCTGATCGAGCAGACCGGAACCACCATGGAGGTCACGGCCAACGCCGCGACGCAGGGCAACCAGATGACCCAGCCGAGGCTCACCGCCGACGCTCTGCGCCAAATAATCGACGGCGTGACCATAACGGCTCCCTGCACCATCGAGAGGTACTATCCGGGGGCCAACAATTTCAACCCCTCGCTCCAGCACCAGATCACCATCGAACTCCACCTCGTGAAGCGCGGCGGACTGAAACTCGACATCTAAAAAAGCACAATCCATGAGAAAATCATATATCCTTACCGCGGTTGCGCTGATCATGGCGACCTTCGCGGCGGCCCAGAACCCCACCGCCTACTTTATGGAGGGCGCGACGTTCCGCTCGCAGTACAACCCCGCCTTCGCGCCCCTGCGCGGCTACTTCAATATCCCGGGCCTGGGCCACATGAACATCAATTCGAGTGGCAACGTGGCCCTCGACAATTTTCTCTTCCCGCGCGGCGACAAGCTCGTGACGATGCTCGACAGCTCGGTATCGGCCGCGGCGGCGCTCGGAAACCTCAAGGACAACAACACCCTGGGCTCCGACACGCGCATCAATCTCCTCGGCTTCGGCGCCTACACCCGTAACGGCAAGAACTTCTGGTCGTTCGACGTCAACATGCGCATCAATTCCGACTTCAACATGCCCTACGAGCTGTTCGATTTCCTCAAAACGGGCAAGGACGGCAGAATAAGCAACATCGGACTGGCCGCCAACGGCTATATGGAGGCGGGGTTCAACTACTCGTTCCCGCTGCTGGGCAACCTACTCAACGATAAATTATATATAGGTGTGCGCGGAAAATTCCTCGTCGGACTGGCGCGCGCGCAACTCAACTACGACCATTTCGACGTCTCGCTCAAAGAGGATATGTGGAGGATCGCCGCCTCGGGATATCTCGACATGACGGCCGGAGGCGCCGCAACAAAGGATATAACACTCGACAAGAACGGCAACTACACCATCGACGATCTCGACCCCTCGGTCAACAAACCGGCCGGTTACGGTTTCGCCGTCGACCTGGGCGCCACGTACGATATTCTGCCCAACCTGCAGGCGTCGCTGGCGGTGAACGACCTGGGATTCATCAGCTGGGATAAGAGCATGAGCAGCCGCGGTCGCTCGGTCAAACAGATGGAGTTTACGGGCGTCATCATCGATGAGAACGGAGTCAACGAACAGCCTGATTTCGACCTCGACGTGCTGGAATTCACCCCCTCGAAGTCGGCCGGAGGTTCGAAATCGCTGCGCGCGTCACTCAACGCGGGTATCGAATACGAGGTATGGAAGCACAAGGTGGGTGTGGGCCTGCTCTACACGGCCCATTTCTGGGAGTATTCGACGATGCACAACATCACCGGGTCGGTGAATTTCCACCCCGTGCGCTGGTTCTGCCTCTCGGGAAGTTACTCGTTTCTCAACAACCGCGGACATGCTGTGGGCCTTGCTATGAACCTCTGCCCCAATTGGATAAACTTTTTCATCGGAACCGACCTGCTGACAGCGAAGCGCACTCCGCAGTGGGTGCCTATCAGCCAGAGCACGATGAACATAACGGTCGGGCTTGGTATTCCGATCGGCAAGCGCGGACAGCGAATCGAGGCGTATAATTAAGGCGAAAATAAATAATAATAGAAAAAGGCTTCGGGATTTCCGAAGCCTTTTTCTATGTCATTCCGAGGAGGACTTTAGTCCGACGTGGTAATCTGATGATATGCACAATGCAAGTAATCAGATTACCATACATGCTTTGCATGCTCGCAACAACATACCGATCAGCGTTTTTCGTTTTCAGGCCGTAGCTCGCGGTGGGTAAATCGGAACGGAGCATTGCGCAGTGCAGATGCAGGCCTCCGCAGGGCGGAGCTGCGGCCTGCCGGCAGACTCTGTAAGCCTGCCGAAAAGCACACAATTTCGAATAGGGAATTGCGAAAGCTTACATCGCTAACAACAAACGAAATCCATCGCCACATCATGTGGCTCCATGGGCAGGTCTGCCACTATCTGGTGAGCAAAGCAGACCCCGACTTTCACGGCCCGGACATTCGGCTGTGAGAGGTACTTGTCGTAATATCCACGGCCGCGGCCCATGCGGGCACCGGCGGCGGTAAAGGCTACGCCCGGGACGATGATAAGGTCTATCGCCGCGGGATCACAGGCCCGGGCCCCGGCGGAAGGTTCGGTTATGCCGAAAGCCCCGGCACACATCTCATCCGGGCCGTATTCGCAAAAGCACATCGTATCACCCCCGACACGCGGAAGGTAGATCTTTTTCACGGCGGACCAGCGTTCCAGCACCCCGACCGTGTCGGGCTCGTCGGGCAGGGAGCAATAGAGTGCGACGGTCCGTGCAGCGGCGAATGCCGGCAGCACCTCGACCCGCCGGAAGATGCTCTCCGAGGCAGCAACACGCTCATCGGCCGCGAGCGAACGGTTCCGCCGCCGCATTTGGGCGCGAAGCTCTTTTTTATCCGTCAATTCCTGCATTTATGCCCAAAATTCACACCTATATCTATTGTTATTCCGCAAACAATGGCTATCTTTGTGCTCGTAAATCGTAAAATCACAAACAAATATAAACAAATTTCAACATTATGAGCTGTTTTCTTTTCAATTCTTCCCTCGGCAAGAAGTTAGTAATGAGCATCACGGGTGCATTCCTCGTGTTCTTCATCCTCTTCCACATGGCAATGAACGTCACGGCGATCATCTCGCCCGACGCCTACAACATGATCTGCGAGATTCTGGGTGCCAACTGGTACGCACTCGTGGGTACGGCGGTTCTGGCTGCCGGTGTCTTCGTACATTTCGCCTACGCGCTTCTGCTGACGTGGAACAACTACAAGGCGCGCGGCACGCAGCGCTACGAAGTAACGGTGAAAGAGCCGGGTGTGGACTGGGCTTCGAAGAACATGCTCGTTTTGGGCTTCATCATCATCGGTGGCCTTGCGCTGCATATGGTCAACTTCTGGGCTAAAATGCAGCTCGTGGAGATCATGGGCGGCCACGAAAACTCGCTGGGCTTCAGCGTCTGCGACGGCGCTTCGCTGATCGCCTACACCTTCTCGCAGTGGTATTATGTGGTGATCTACCTCGTATGGTTCGCAGCTCTGTGGTTCCACCTCACACACGGCGTATGGTCGATGTTCCAGACCGTGGGCTGGGCCAACGACACCTGGTATCCCCGTCTGAAGTGCATCTCGAACATTACGGCGACGATCGTATTCCTCGGTTTCGCGGCTGTCGTACTGGTGTACTTCTTTCAGAGCATCTGCCCCTGCTGCTGCGGTGGCGCCTGCTAATTTCGGATTGTAAATAATAAACACACACAGATATGGCTTTCAAATTAGATGCTAAAATCCCCGCCGGCCAGTTGGCCGAAAAGTGGAGCAACCACAAGGCGGCAATCAAGGTCGTAAGCCCCGCCAATAAGCGTAAGCTCGACATCATCATCGTCGGAACGGGCCTCGGAGGCGCATCCGCAGCCGCTTCGCTCGGCGAACTCGGCTACAACGTAAAAGTATTCTGCATCCAGGACTCGCCGCGCCGCGCTCACTCGATCGCAGCCCAGGGAGGTATCAACGCAGCAAAGAACTACCAGAACGACAACGACTCGATCTACCGTCTGTTCTACGACACCATAAAGGGCGGCGACTACCGCGCCCGCGAGGCCAACGTCTACCGCATGGCCGAGGTTTCGAACCTCATCATCGACCAGTGCGTGGCCCAGGGCGTACCTTTCGCCCGCGAATACGGAGGTCTTCTCGACAACCGTTCGTTCGGCGGCGCGCAGGTTTCGCGTACGTTCTACGCCCGCGGCCAGACGGGCCAGCAGCTGCTTCTGGGCGCCTACTCGGTACTCAACAAGGAGGTTGCCGCAGGTTCGGTGAAGAGCTATCCCCGCCACGAGATGCTCGACGTAGTTGTCGAGGACGGCGAGGCCAAGGGTATCATCGCACGCAACCTCGTCACGGGCGAAATCGAGCGTCACGGCGCTCACGCCGTGGTGATTGCTACGGGCGGCTACGGAAACGTATTCTTCCTCTCGACCAACGCTATGGCATCGAATGGTTCGGCCGCGTTCCAGTGCTACCGCAAGGGCGCAGGCTTCGCGAACCCCTGCTTCACGCAGATCCACCCCACATGTATTCCCGTACACGGCGACCAACAGTCGAAACTGACGCTTATGTCGGAGTCGCTGCGCAACGACGGCCGCATCTGGGTTCCCAAGAAGATCGAGGACGTAAAGGCTATCCGTTCGGGCTCGCTGAAGCCCTCGGACATCGCCGAGGAGGACCGCGACTACTACCTGGAGCGCCGCTATCCGGCCTTCGGTAACCTCGTGCCGCGCGACGTAGCTTCGCGCGCCGCCAAGGAGCGCTGCGACGCAGGCTTCGGTGTGAATGAGACCGGTCTGGCCGTATTCCTCGATTTCAAAACCGCTATCGCACGCCTGGGCAAGGAGGTCATCAAGCAGCGCTACGGCAACCTCTTCGACATGTACGAGGAGATTACCGACGTTTCGCCCTACGACCAGCCGATGCAGATATTCCCCGCCGTACACTACACCATGGGCGGCATCTGGGTCGACTACGACCTGATGACCACCATTCCCGGTCTGTATGCTATCGGCGAGGCCAACTTCTCCGACCACGGTGCAAACCGCCTCGGCGCTTCAGCACTGATGCAGGGTCTGGCCGACGGTTACTTCGTACTGCCCTACACCATCGGCAACTACCTGGCCGGCAAGATTCAGGCTCCGAAGGTGAAGACCGACACCAAAGCGTTCGACGAGGCCGAAAAAGCCATCAAAGAGAAGATCGCCAACCTGTTCTCGATCAAGGGCAAGCAGTCGGTGGATGATTTCCACAAGAAACTCGGTCACATCATGTGGGAGAATGTGGGTATGGCGCGCACCAAGGCTTCGCTCGAGAAGGCGATTGTCGAGATTCAGGCCCTGCGCAAGGAATTCTGGAAGGACGTGAAAGTAGTGGGCAAGAACGACGAGTTCAACGTCGAGCTGGAGAAGGCACTTCGCGTTGCCGACTTCCTCGAACTGGGCGAGCTCATGGCTCGCGACGCACTCAACCGCGAGGAGTCGTGCGGAGGTCACTTCCGCTCGGAGCACCAGACCGAAGAGGGCGAGGCAAAGCGTTGTGACGAGAAGTTCGTATACGCAGCCGTCTGGGAATACAAGGGCATGGATGCAGCGCCCGAGATGACCCAGGAGCCGCTGAACTTCGAGTTCGTACACCCCGCACAGCGTAACTACAAGGACTAATCAGACGTCGTACTTTAAGAACAAAATCACGAAGATTATGAATTTCACATTAAAGATATGGCGTCAGGCGAACGCCAAAGCAAAAGGTGCTTTCGAGAGCTACAAGGTTGAGAATATCTCCGAGGACACGTCGTTCCTCGAGATGCTCGACATCATGAACAACGACCTGGTACACGCAGGTAAAGACCCCGTGGCTTTCGACCACGACTGCCGCGAGGGTATCTGCGGCATGTGCTCGCTGCACATCGACGGCATGGCGCACGGCCCCGGCCACGCGGCTACCACCTGCCAGATCTACATGCGCAAGTTCAAGGACGGCGCGACGATCACCATCGAACCCTGGCGCTCGGCGGCGTTCCCCGTTATCCGCGACCTTGTGGTTAACCGCGGCGCTTATGACGAGATCCTGCAGGCCGGAGGTTATGTTTCAGTGCGCACCAACTCGGTTCCCGACGGCAATGCCATTCCTATTCCGAAGGCCGACTCCGACGAGTCAATGGACGCCGCCGCCTGCGTAGGCTGCGGAGCCTGCGCCGCAACATGCAAGAACGGCTCGGCGATGCTCTTCGTCGCAGCCCGCGTATCGTCGCTGGCCAAGCTGCCCCAGGGCCGCGTGGAGGGGGCGCGCCGTGCAAAGGCCATGGTCGCCAAGATGGATGAGCTCGGTTTCGGTAACTGCACCAACACCGGTGCCTGCCAGGCCGAGTGCCCCAAGTCGATCTCGATCGCGCATATCGCACGCCTCAACCGCGAGTTCCTCTCTGCGAAGATTCAGGACTAAAAAAGCGATTTATATTGAAAATCCCCGCTCGGTTTGAGCGGGAATTTTTTTGTCATATCAGCATCTGTTTTCAGGTCGCAGCTCGCGACGGACAAATCGGAACGGAGCTTCGCGTAGTGAAGATGCAGGCCTCTGCCGAGCGGAGGTCTGCCGACCTGCTACGCGGACCGAAGAACATCACGCATATCATTGCGAGCGAATGTTTTCGACAAGCGAGAGCCGAAAACGAAAGCGAAGCCAATGGAATGAGCGTGGCAATCCGATTGGCCGCGCAGCAGTGTAAATAACCAGATGACATGTCGGACTTACAGCCCTCCTCGCAATGACAGGTGCGAATTATCCGTTCACTTTCGCGTGGTCGGCAAGGAATTGCGCCAGACCGCTGTCTGTAAGCGGATGTTTGAGCAGGCCTTTGATCGCCGACAGCGGACACGTCGCGACGTCGGCCCCGGCGTCGAGGCACTGGATGATATGCTGCGTGTGGCGGATCGAGGCGGCAAGCACCTGCGTTTTATAGCCGTAGGTGCGATATACCTCGACGATATGGGCCACCAGCCCCACGCCGTCTTCCGAAATATCGTCCAGACGGCCCACGAACGGAGACACATAGGTCGCACCGGCCTTGGCCGCCAGCAGCGCCTGCCCCACCGAGAATACCAGCGTGCAGTTGGTGCGGATGCCTTTACCGGCGAAGTATTTCACGGCGCGGATACCCTCGGCCGTGCAGGGAAGCTTCACGACGATCTGCTTGTGCAGCGCGGCAAGCTCTTCGCCCTCACGCACCATACCGGCATAATCGACGGAGATGACCTCGGCGCTCACATCGCCGTCGACGATGTTGCAGATATCCACATAATGACGAAGGCACTCGTTAGTGCCGCGGATATTCTCCTTGGCCATCAAAGAGGGATTGGTTGTCACGCCGTCCAGAACACCCATCTGCATGGCTTCGCTGATCTGGGCGAGGTTGGCGGTATCGATAAAGAATTTCATAGGGCAGGAAGTTTTGGTTTTTTAAAGATACAAAAAACAATTTTTTAATGCAAATGTCATTCCGGGGAGATCCGCAAAGTTGACGTAACAATCGGATTGCCGGCACGGCTTTGCAGTTCATCGGATTGCCACGCTCATTTCATTTGCTCGCAATGACATAGCGAATGAGTCCGCAGAATCTGCGGACTCATTCGTGTGCGTTAAGAATCGGGCATCTATTTGGGCCGTATGGTCGACAGTCGTGCCACCTGCCGCAGGTCGAACACGCCGTAAATATTGACCACTACGGTCTCCTTGGCGCCGTAGGTAATCATCACCAGTTCCGATTTATCGACCGCGGAGTTCTCGCGGATATAGAACCGGGTGGTCTGACCCTCCTCGGAGCCCGAGGTAACGAGCTTGAACCGCCTGTCGGCGTCGACCGCCTCGGTGGCGTCGCTGACGAACTGCGCTCCGTCGCCGCCGCGCAGCGCGATAATGCGAATATATTTTATGTCGCGGAGCAGCTGTGCGAGGCTCTTATCGCCGCGCTCGGCGGCTTGCGAACTCATCATCTGCATCATTTTCTGCTCCAGCTGTACGCTCGTGAAACCCTCGGCCGAGCCGTAGCGGTCGAAGAGATCGTTGACCGCACTGCTTTGCGCCACCGCCGAGAGCGGCATCAGCAGAATCAGGATTATAAGTAACCGTTTCATCGTCTACATGAAAAATCCGAATCCGAACGAGAACATATGGCAGCCGGGACCCGAGCCGCTCTTGAATACCGGCGTCAGAGAGTAGCGGGTATAGATCCCGACCCAACGATAGGAGACCGCGGCACCCAGGCCGAACTGGTAGGTGCTGAAGCCCGAAAGAGAACTCTTCTCTTTGGGTTTCTTATAGATGGCGTCGGCCCCCAGCAGAAAATCGGAGTAAGCGGTGACGGTCAGGCGGCAGTGCTTCGAAAATCTGTACTGCAAGTTGACCGGAATACCCAGCGCCGAGGTCACGATCTTCGATTTGTCGGCCTCATCGACGAGTGTCACCGGAACAATGCGCCCCTGCTGGTATCCGACGGTTATGTCGTTGTTGGAGAGGCGGATATTGTCGATCGTGTACTGCAGGCCGAACCCAAGGGAGAGCGTCTTCGTTTTGTTGAGATAGAAATCACATCCTACGATCGAGAAGCTGAAGTGGAACGACGGGCCGAGCCGCTGATCTAAAAAACCCTTTTGTTCGGGGGCGTAGTCGGAGTAATCGACACCCGTGAGCTGCGTGAATCCCATTTCGACATTGCTGAAAACGGTAAGCCTTCCGCGCGACTTGTCCATTTTGGGCACATAGGCCGGGACGCTGCCGAGCGTGATGCCGTAGCCCGCCACCTCGAGGACCATATTACCGTTGCCGGCACGCATCTGCACGATGTCGTTGTCGAGCATGTCGATGCGGCGCAGGGTGTCGATGCCGGTCGAATCGCGGTCGACGGTGGGGATTGTCGCAGGCTCGGCAGTCTGGGCCTTAACCGAAGATGCCGCGAGGGCGAAAAGCAGGATTATAGCGATAAATATATTTTTCATATCGTTGTTGTTTAGTTGTTTATGATAAGGTCATCCACAAGGCGCGCGGGGTCTTCGAAATCCGAGAATCCCTCGAGATAAACCGTCGTCTGCATGGCTATTTCCTTGTTGTAGATCGCTACGCCGTCGATGTAGCAATAGGGCTGGCGCACGAATTCGGCATAGACGAACAGCCCCAGGATCAGGGTCGCTGCCGCGGTCGAAACCATTGCCGCCCAGCGGGGCGGGAGGACGGCGCGGCGCCCGGAAACGGAAATCGGCGGCGGCGTGGGTATCGAGTCGGGAGCCCGGGACGGGATCGAGGTCGGAGTTGTCGTCTGGAGCTCCTTCGGCGCAGACTCGGGCATAGACTCTGCGGCCAGGGCGTCGACTCCTCCGAAGAGCGTCTCGGCCCACGCCAAATCGGCCGGAACATCGGCCCCGGAGCGGAAATACGCACGCAATTCCTGCTCCTCGGCATCGGTCGCCGAGGCGTCGAGGTATCGCTCGAGCAGCAGGTCAATCCTTTCTTTGCGTTCTTTCATGGTCAATCATTGTTTTCAGTTTCTCTTTCAATGCCTGGCGGGCCCGGGAGAGGATCGTTCGCACCTGCGCCTCGTCGCATCCCACCGCCTGTGCGATTTCGTGCGTGGGCCATCCCTCTATATCCTTGAGGTGGAGTACCTCACGCTGGCGGTCGGGCAGGGCCGACATCGCGCTGCGCACCATATCGCGGGCCTCCCAGTTCTCGGCGTCGGCCGAGGTCTGCCGCTCGGCCTGTCCGGCAACCCCGCTATCGCGCCGTTCGCGGGCCTGGCGCTGCCGGAGACGGTCGTAGCAGCGATTGCGCACCGAAGTCATAACGAAGGAGCCGATGCTCCGGCAATCGTCGAGACGCCCCCGGTCGCCCCACAATTTCTCCAGCAGATCCTGCACCACATCCTCGGCTTCAGCCGGGTTGAGAAGCAGGCTCTGCGCATAGCGGTACATGCGGTCGCGAAGCGGAGTGACGTATAGGGAGAATTCGAATTCCTTCATTACACTTATAAGACGAAGCGGAGGTGCAAAACGCAACATCGCCGGAACAAATATCGTAAATTTTATTTTATATCATTGCGAGGAAGCCTGCAAGGCTGACGTGGCAATCTGATTACCTGCACGGGTAGTATATCTCGTGGGACTGCCACACTCATTGTATTCGCTCGCAATGACATATGAAATGTTGGTTTTCGGCCTGCGAAGCAGGTCGGCGGGCCGAAACTCCGCCCTGCGGAGGCGCGTTCTTTTCTTCGACACGAGCTGTCCACCGCGAGTTTCAGCCCGAAAAACCAAAAACCACTGCCTCGGAACCACGATAATAACCGTTCAACAACACCTCTATAATATAGGTGTAGAAAAAATCACACTTTTTTTGCGAAAATTTAGTACTTTGTATTGCATAATACTAAAACTTGTATTATATTTGCAGTACCAAAGTATTAGTAAAATTAAAATAAACCCCAATAACCAACTCTTATAACACCTTTACAACTATGAAAGAGACTGTAAACGTGAACATCGGCACCCAGGCCTTCATCCTCGATCAGGACGCTTACGGCGCTTTGAGAAGCTACCTGAACGACATCAAAAGCCGTCTGCCGGAGCACGACGCCGAAACGATGGACGATATCGAGGCCCGCATCGCCGAGATCTTCCGCGAGATCGTAGCTTCGCCGATGCGGGTCATCTCTCTCGAGAATGTCCGCTACGCCATGAGCCGTATGGGTTCGCCCGCGGAGTTCGGCGACCGCCGCGGCAGCGAATCCCGCGAGGAGGGCTCCGGCGAGAATTGCGAGCAGGAGCCGGCACCCCGCAAGCTCTACCGTTCGCGCGACAACCGTTCGATCGCCGGAATCTGCGGAGGTCTGGCCGAATTCTTCAACGCCGATCCTACGCTGCTGCGCCTCGTAACGCTCTTCCTGATCCTCTTCGGAGGTCTGTCGATCTGGGTCTACATCATTCTCTGGATCGTAATCCCCGAGGAACCCGCACACAAGTTCAATATCAACAACAAAAACCGATAAAACTATGGCAACTTCCAACAAGCGGTTATACCGCGTCAACGACGGCATCTTCGCAGGCGTCTGCGGCGGACTGGCCGAATTCTTCGGACTCGACGCATCGCTCATACGCATAGCGACATTATTACTCATCCTCTTCGGCGGACTTTCGCTCTGGGTCTACATCATCCTCTGGCTCATCGTCCCCAAGGCACCGAAAAGATTAACCGAATAGCACCATGGCTGAAGACAACGTAAAAGCGCAAATGCGCAAAGGAATTCTGGAGTACTGCATCCTCGCCATACTCTCGCGCGAGGACTCCTACGCTCCGAAGATCATCTCCGAACTCAAGGAGGCCGAGATGATCGTGGTCGAGGGAACCCTCTACCCCATTCTCACCCGACAGAAGAACGCAGGACTTCTGACCTACCGCTGGGAGGAATCGCCCCAAGGCCCGCCCCGCAAGTACTACACGCTCACCGAAAGCGGTCGCGAGTATCTGAAAACGCTCGACGAAGCGTGGGACGAGCTCGTCGGGCAGATCCAGGTAATACGCCACGGAAAGTAATGCATCATGTTGCGTTCCGGGCATCCGAAACGTATTGTATACAAATAGTATAAATCATAAAAAACACACAACCATGAAAAGATTTCTGATAGTAATAGTAGTTCTGGCAGCCATTGGCTCGATTCTCGCAGGTATTCTGGGCGTAACCGCAACGTGCGCATTCGCCGCCAACAAAATCAAGGGCAGCGGCAACATCATCACCCGCACCATCGACGCTCCCGACTTCAACAGCATCGACGCTTCGCGCGCGGTGAACGTAGTGATCGCCGACAATTCATCGGGCAAGATCACCATCGAGGCCGACGACAACATCATGGAGTACATCGTTGTTAAGGTGAACGACGGCGAGCTGGACATTACGTTCGACAAGAAGGTCAACAACCTGACCAACATTACGATCAACGTCACGGTTCCCGACAATGGCCACATCAATGGTCTGGAAGCCTCGAGCGCCGCGACCATCAAGTGCGACCATACGCTGAAGAGCAACAACGCGAAGATCGACGCTTCGAGCGCCGCAACGATCGAGGCTATAATCGAGGCCAACACCTGCGAGATCGAGGCATCGAGCGCGGCGACTGTCAAGGCTACGGTCAACGCCACCAAGTGCGAGGCCGAGGCATCGAGCGCTTCGAAGATCGTTCTTAAAGGCTCGGCCGACACGTTCCAGGCAGACGCTTCGTCGGCAGCGAAGATCAACGCTTCGGATTTCGTGGCCCGCAACTGCAACGCCGGAGCCTCGAGCGCCGGACACGTATCGGTCAACTGCTCGGAAAAACTCATAGCCCATGCATCGAGCGGCGCCTCGGTGAAGTACTCCGGAGGTTGCACCAACGTTACGATCAACAAGTCGAGCGGTGGCAGCGTAAGCAAATAACACCTTCAACCATAACAACCCTATATCTATGAAAGAGGTTAAAAAATGCAGTATATCGAGCGTGGCGTTCACCATGGACGCCGATGCTCACCAGGCGCTGGCCGACTACCTCGACAGTCTGAAAAAGACCTACAAGGAGTCGCCCGACGGAGCCGAAATCATCGCCGACATCGAAGCCCGCATCGCGGAGCTGATACTCTCGGCGCAGGATAGCGACCGCGTCGTCGAGAAGCCGCTCATACTCAATATAATCCGCCAGATGGGTTCGGCCGAGGATATCTCGGAACAGGACCCCGAGGGAGTTCGTCCCGAGGAGCCGCGCATCCCGCGCCGTCTCTACCGCGACACCGAAAATGCCAAGCTGGGCGGCGTGTGCGCAGGTATCGGGAAATACTTCGACATCGACCCCGTGTGGGTGCGTCTGGGGATGTTCCTGCCGCTGCTCGTGTCGTTCTTCCACTGGATACCGTTCCTCGACTGGACCGGCCCGATGATGGGCAATCTGTTCGGTATCTTCCTGGTTTGCTACGTGATCATGTGGTTCGCCGTTCCGGCAGCGCGCACGGCGCGTCAGAAGCTCGAGATGACCGGCGAGAAGATCACCGCGCAGTCGATACGCGAAACCACCGAAGCGGCGAGCAACGACGTCGATGCAAAGGCCAAACCCGTAGTCGCCGACGTGGTGACGGTATTCGGCCAGGTGGTGCTCATTATGCTCAAGATCTTCGCGGGATTCATGGTCTTCGGACTTATTCTCACCGCCTGCGCGCTGGTTATCGGACTGTTCGTCATCGGAGTGGGAGGCCCCGAATACCTCCACCTCGACGGCCTCAACCAGTTCTCGATATGGATACCCATCCTCGGCATATTTATTGCTCTTATTCCGGTGATGCTGCTCATCTACGTGATGATGTGCCTGATCGCCTCGCGCAAGCCCGGAAGCAAGACCGTAGTCGCGATTTTCATCCTCTGGCTGGCCAGTATCATAGCCTGCGCATGCATCGCCATACACGACGACGTGGCCGGCAAACTGCGCAACAAACACGAGCGCATCGTGGAGAAGGTGATGGAGACGCCGGTCGAGGTGAACGACGAGACGATGACCCTGCGCGAGCTGCTCGACGACGACACCCTGGAGCGAATCATCGAGGAGGACGAATACACGATGCACATAAGCATCCCTTCGAAGTCGATAGCCATCATGGTCGACAAGCTCAACTCCTCGCTCACGGTCGAGGCCGACGGCAAGAAGATAAACATCACCACATCGGAGGGCGAGAAAGCATCGGTCAAACTCATGAAATACATCAAAGCCGCCGACGACGCCGACCGCAATGACGATTGATGAACCGCAACTCAAAGTTGACCATTAGCGTGGGATTAAAATAAAAAGTTGTTCCGAAAGTAGGGGCGGGTCCGGAAGACCTGCCCTTATTTTTTGAGTTGATTAGAATTTTTACTAACTTTGACCGATTTTGTTTTTAACTAAAACAGCATATGGCAACAATCAAATGCATAGGTATTCTGACCTCGGGCGGCGACGCTCCGGGAATGAACGCCGCAATTCGCGCAGTGACACGAAGCGCAATATATAACGGATTCAAGGTAAAAGGCATCATGCGAGGATACAAGGGTTTGGTGTTCAACGAGATAGTCGAGTTCAAATCGCAGAGCGTGAGCAACATCATACAGATGGGCGGCACGATACTCAAAACTGCGCGCTGCAAGGAATTCACCACCGTCGAGGGCCGCAAAATGGCCTACGACAACATGGTCGCCGCGGGAATCGACGCGTTGGTTGTGATCGGCGGCGACGGTTCGCTTGCGGGTGCCAGTCAGTTCGCCGAGGAGTACAACGTCCCGATCGTGGGTCTGCCCGGAACGATCGACAACGACCTGGGCGGTACCGACATGACCATCGGCTACGACACGGCGCTCAACACCATTGTGGGCGCGGTGGACAAGTTGCGCGACACGGCCTCGAGCCACGAACGTCTGTTCTTTGTCGAGGTGATGGGCCACACGGCCGGCTACCTGGCGCTGAACAGCGCAATCGCCTCGGGCGCCGAGGCGGCGATTATCCCCGAGATGGACACCGAGGTCGACCAGTTGGCCGAATTCATCAACCGCGGATTCCGCAAGAGCAAGAATTCGGCGATTGTGATCGTGGCCGAAAACCCCAAGACCGGCGGCGCCACGGCGCTGGCCGAGCGTGTAAAAAAGGAGTTCCCGGAGTACGACGCCCGCGTCACGATCCTGGGGCACATACAGCGCGGAGGCTCGCCCACGGCCGTGGACCGCATCCTTGCGTCGCGTCTGGGCGAGGCGGCCATAGAGGCCATCATGGAGGGTCAGCGCAACGTGATGACCGGAATCCAGAACGGCAAAGTGATCTATGTCCCCATCCCCAAGGCCATCAAGCACGACAAAGGCATCGACCGCGGGAACCTCGAACTTGTGAAGATTCTTTCAATATAAAAAAGCCCCGAACTTAAGAAATGAAACGCGTTATTGGCATCGGCAATGCCCTCACGGACATGCTGGTCAACCTCAAAACCGACTCCGTGCTGGGGCGGTTCAAACTCGCCAAAGGCTCGATGAGCCTCGTGGACACCAAATTACAGACCGAGATCTCGAAATCGGTGGCCGGACTCCCCTACTCGCTCTCGCTGGGCGGCTCGGCCGGAAACACCATACGCGCAATGGCCAAGCTGGGCTCGAGCGTGGGTTTCATCGGCAAGGTCGGTCAGGACACGACGGGCGATTTCTTCGAGCAGGCGCTCGAAAATCTCGGTGTGGAGCCGGTGATCTTCCGCGGAAGCAAGAAGTCGGGCAAGTGCGTGGCGCTGATCTCGCCCGACGGCGAGCGCACGATGGTGACTTATCTCGGCGCAGCGCTCGAGTTGTCGGCTCCCGAGATCGAACCGGCAATTTTCGACGGATACGATTATCTCTACATCGAGGGATATTTGGTTCAGGACCATGAACTTATACTCAAAGCCACGCAGACCGCCAAGGCGTGCGGGCTCAAAGTGGCAATGGACCTGGCTAGTTTCAATATCGTGGCCGAAAACCTCGAATTCCTGCGCGGATTGGTTCGCGACTATGTCGACATCGTCTTCGCCAACGAAGACGAGGCCAAGACCTTCACCTGCGAGGCCGAGCCGCTGAACGCCCTGCAGAGCATATCGGAGATGTGCGAACTGGCGATCGTAAAGGTTGGGACCAAGGGGGCGATGATCAAGCAGGGCGACGAGGTCGTGCATGTGGGCATCATGGCTGCCGCGAAGAGGGTCGACACCACCGGTGCGGGTGATTTCTATGCCGCGGGTTTCATGGCCGGACTGTGCGAAGGACTCACGCTGCGCCAGTGCGGAACCATTGGCGCCATCACGGCAGGCAAGGTTATCGAGGTCGTGGGTACGACTTTCGGCGAAGAGGCCTGGGAGGATATCGAGCGCCTGGTGAGCAAGGTTAAGAACGAGAAATATCTGTTTTAACGGATTTTTCAGCATACAAAAACCGCCGCAAACTATATAGTTTGCGGCGGTTTTTGTATGCTTATTTCTTCACTTTAATGCTCTCTAAAATTGCTTTTTGCTCCTCCTCGGTGAATTTAGATACGTCTTTTTTCAGAATCCAGTACGTAGTGCTGCCTTTTTCTTGCGCAACGGCATAAGCCTGAACAAACTCCCAACCGTTATTGCCCATATAGTTCATGGCATCGATCATCGAATTGAAATACATAGGCTTGTTTTTCTCATCGACTAGTTGTTTATTTTTCCCATTCCAAATTGAAGTATCTTGTCCAAAATCAATATTTACAGTAATTTTAGATCCGAATGTGGGGCCGGCTCCACCTACCAATTCACAGTAGATATATTTTGCCGCATCGGGGGTCCGAGCATTTGTCTTATAACAAAACAGCGTTAAGCAGAGGATAAACAGTAATTTTTTCATCATTATCAATTTTGAATTTCAGCAAATAGCCCCCGGCTTATCTCGCGACGCATACGCACCAGCCACAACGACTTACGGGGCGGCATCGTGAAAGCCAATAATATCGTCGCGATCCATTTCATCAACTCCAGCACCACCGTTTTCGGATAACGGTCATGGATATGCGCGCGCACGCGCTGGCTTACGCCGACATTGTAGCACAAACGACGAAAATAGGATTCGGTGAGCTTCTCGGGCGGGATGATGTGCCACATCACAGCGTCGGGAACATACCATATGGTCTCGCCGCCGCGCAGCAGGCGTTCGAAAAAATCGTTCTCTTCACCGCCGATAAGCATGCGGCCTACGCGGCCCAGCGAAGGATCGAAGTCGCCGTGGCGTGCGACCGCCAGCTTGCGAAAAGCCATGTTGCCGCCGCCCGGGACGCGTCCCGCAGGGAACGGACGCACCGCAGAGCCAAAATCCATGGGATTGGCAATGGGCATTTCGGTATATTTCGAAATCCATCGGGGGCGCCCCGTCACATACTCCGCGATGATGCGCCCTCCGGCGACCAGCGCTTCGGGATGGTTTTCGAAGAATTCGGCGTAGGCGCGCAGAAAACCTTCGTTCACACACTCGTCGTCGTCGATAAAGGCCATCGTTTCGGCCGACGCCTCGGTCACGCCCCGGTTGCGGGCGTACGACACCCCGGGCTCGGGCTCCTCGACCATGCGCAGATTGAGCGCAGGATGCGCCGCAGCGAAGGCCGCGAAGCGCTCCGCGGTATTGTCCGTAGAGTTGTTGTTCACCACCACACACTCCCACTCCCCGGCCGGCAGGTCCTGCCGCACGACCGACTCCAGCGCCGCGATAAGCTGCGCCGAACGGTTATGGGTGGGTATGACGAGTGAGATGCGAACCATAGTGCGAATTTAGCAAATTTCCCGAGAAAACAGCCCTCGGAACAGGAAATATAGCACCCGGCGCGGCACATAGCAGAAAACCTCCCGGCCGCTTTGCTCATTGCGCCGAAAAATACTACCTTTGCACCAAATAAAAGCAACCCGAACTATGCACAAATTGTTCCGTATATTTTTGACACTGCTTATCCCCCTGTCGGCCGTAACGGCCGCCTCGGCCCAGAACGTAAGCTGGAAAAGTTCGACCGAAGACAACGGCGGCGGCAAATACCGCATCATCCTCGAAGCCACAATCCCCTCGTCGTACCACATGTACGACATGGGTCCCTACGAAGACGGCCCCAATGCCACGACGATCGAATTCACAGCCGGCGAAGGCGCGAAGCTCATCGGCGGCGTCGAGCAGCTTTCGACGCCCCACGTCGCTTTCGACGACACGTTCCGCATGAATATCGGCACATTCGAGGGCAAGGCGTTATTCGCGCAGAACGTCGAACTGACGGCCGCGGGCGCCACGGTCACGGCCCAGGTCGAATGGATGATCTGCGACGACAGCAACTGCATGCCACCCGACGATACCGAGATTACGATAGTGCTCGGCGATGCAGCGGCTGCGGGTGTGGCGGTCGTATCGACTGGCGAGGGCGAAATCACAGCCCCGGCCCAGAAAGACGCCGCGGGCAGCGGCACGATGTGGGCGCTCATTATCGAAGCCATACTCTGGGGCTTCGCGGCATTGCTCACCCCCTGCGTGTTCCCCATGGTTCCGATGACCGTATCGTTCTTCATGAAGGGCGAGGGCGGTGCGGCCAAAGGACGCATTCGCGCTGCGATGTACGGATTCTTCATCGTCGCGCTCTACACCCTGCCCATAGCGGGCATCATCATCATCACGCGCCTTGTGGGCGGCGACGCCGTGACGGCCGACATCTTCAACTGGCTGGCGACGCACTGGCTTCCCAACGTGATATTCTTCCTGGTATTCATGGTCTTCGCAGCCTCGTTCTTCGGAGCTTTCGAGATCACGATGCCCAGCTGGCTCGTGAATAAAAGCGACAGCAAAGCCGACAACCAGGGCCTCGCTGGCATATTTTTCATGGCCCTCACACTCGTGCTGGTGTCGTTCTCGTGCACCGGCCCGATCGTGGGTTCGGTACTCATAAAGTCAACCGCCGGAGAGTTCTGGAGCCCGATCATCACCATGCTGGCGTTCTCGCTCGCATTCGCGCTGCCATTCACCGTCTTCGCGTTCTTCCCCTCGGTGCTGAAAAAACTGCCCAAGAGCGGCGGCTGGCTCAACTCTGTTAAGGTCGTTCTGGGCTTTATAGAGGTGGCGCTGGGTCTGAAGTTCCTCTCGGTCGCCGACCAGACCTACCACTGGGGGCTGCTCGACCGCGAGATCTACCTCGCCATATGGATCGTGACGTTCGCGCTGCTGGGACTTTACCTTTTGGGAAAGATCAAATTCGCGCACGACAGCGACATGCCATACCTGGGCGTGGGGCGCCTTGCGCTGGCGATCATAACCTTCTCGTTCGTAGTGTATCTGATCCCCGGCATGTGGGGCGCGCCGCTCAAGGGACTCTCGGGCTACATGCCGCCCATGCACACCCAGGATTTTGTCGCAGGACAGGGTGCCGGCGCGAGCCACTCATCGGAGTTCAGCGCCGCCGGGAAACCTAAATACAGCGATTTTCTCCACCTGCCCCACGGGCTCGAGGGCTTCTTCAACCTGCCCGAAGCCGAGGCCTACGCCGCGAAAGTCAGCAAGCCTCTATTCATCGACTTCACGGGCCACGGCTGCGTCAACTGCCGCGAAATGGAGGCCCGCGTATGGTCGAACCCCGAGGTGCTCGACATTCTGCGCAACGAATATGTCGTGGTGGCGCTCTATGCCGACGACAAGAAAGTCCTGGACAAGAGCGAGTGGGTGACCACCGACGCCGGCAAGGTACTGAAGAGCCTCGGCAAGATAAATTCCTACTATGCGCTCAAGACATACGGCGTGAACGCACAGCCCTACTATGTGCTGCAGGGCGCCGACGGGGCACCGCTGGTGGCGCCGCGCGGTTATGATCTCGATGTTCAGGCGTTCGTTCAGTTCCTGCGCAGTGGCGTCGAGGCTTACAAAAAGCAATAAGTTTTTGACGGCACGTCCGCAAGACGGCATACATTTGCGCGTGGTTGCAAAAGAGCATGCGCTTGATATGCAGCCAGAAGTCGTACGCGTTTGATGCGCCACAGCAAATTTGATGCGCCACAGCAAACGAGCCCGCAACCAATGGTTGCGGGCTCGTTTGCTGTGGTAATGGTGTAAAAAACGGTGCTTGGGGTTTGAAAAGTAATAGCGAGAACTTAATAGTTCTCGCTATTACTTTTTTCATAACCGGAGTGGGGCTTGAGCCCGGCGCGATTACTTCTTTTTCTTGTCGCTAAAAGCGGCTTTGACCTCCTCGCGGCGCTTCTCGTGCGCCATAGTGGTGGGCTTTTTGCCCTCCTTTACGATCTCTTTGACGTTGCGTTCGAACTTCTGCTCGCAGGGTGTGCAGGTCGTTTCGTTAGTTTTGTTCTCTTTCATGGCATAGGAAAATTTAAGTACTGACAGGGCTACTGCAAATTACGCGCCGTGGTTTTCGGCAGGCGAACCAAAACAAAAAGAGGTCCGAACTTTCGTTCAGACCTCTTTGGTAGCGGGAGAAGGATTTGAAACGCCCTACCCTTCGGTTAAATAGACCCTTATTATCAACGCTTTACATTTTACAAAAGCGGCTATTTTACACGTTTTTGTCCCGATTCTGTCCCGGGTCACAGTCATATTTCTGCTCTATCACAGCACGTTGGTAAACTGCCGCGCGAGCGATCGTTGAGAGCGCAAGACAAATGGCTGCTATAATAAATACTACCGCCGTCATTCGTGCGACCAGCCACGTCATCATTCCAGCCGCCTCATCACTCCAGCTATCTGCAGCTAAATAGGATATCCAATATCCCAAAGTAACGAATACGCAAACCACGCCTACAACCAGCGCAGCTATTCCAAGAATACGAAGCATTTTCACGCCACTCAAGGTGTAGTTCAATTTCAACTGTTCCTTTTCCATATCAATATTTCGGTATTAAAATTTCGGTTAAACCAAGTTTCACTACTTTACACCGACAGAGCCGACATCTTCGGCCACGGGGGCATTGACCGAAAGCCCCCCTGAGGATGAAAGGCGGTCAATGGTGCGTTGCTGTCCGGCGATCGTTTCCTGCTGGGAGCAGACCGTATCGATGAGCTGCGACATTTTATCAAAAACTTCACGAGGCATTTCTACCTTTTCTGCCGATTCGTTCTCGAATATCGGTCGCTCCGTTATTTTATATGGCAGTAATTTATCGCCATATTGATTATATAACAACCTGAACTGCTCCTCGTTTAATGGCCGCACACCGCGCTCAATGGCGGATATGTAGGGCTGTTTTACACCTAAAATCTCGCAAATCTCCGATTGCTTGATATTATTTTCTTTTCTAAATCTCTGTAAATCAATCATAATATTAAATACATTACATTTTTATAATCATTTATTTTGCATATATAATCATTTGGATTATATTTGCAGATGTAAACCTAAAAGTAACGCATTTATGTTTACAAATATAATAAAATTTTAATCTCAAACCCTATGTACACAAGAGTTGAAGAGGTCGTAATCCGCACACCGGAATTGCCGGATGCTGCGCCGACCAAAAGAAAAGCCGCCGCGAAGGTGCGGCGCATTACTACCGCCCTGATGGGGCGTGAATTTATGGAGATGCCCCTGCGGCATAAAATCTACACGGCTTACGCCGGCTTGTCGTTCGTGTTTCTCTTCGGGTGGTTCGAAGACTCCCTCTGGTTGAACCTGCTCCCCCTGCTGAATTTCGCTAACGCCGCACGGCTGGCCAACAAAATCGTAGAGAAAAACGAGTGCTCAAAATTCTCATAGTTCTCAATTAAAAATTAGCACTCACCGCCAAAGCCACCCGCGAGGATCGCCGAGGCACAGAGAGGGTCAGTCCGACCCGTGACCGGAGTCCGGACGCCCTCTCTAATTTTTAGCAAATACTTAATTATAAATACCATGAAAGAACAGACCACAAAAAAGCAAACCCTCAAGGAGTTGTATCACTCGCTCGATCCGAACGAACAGGCGAATATGATTCGCTTCTTCAGCGCAAAGCTCTTCATCAAGCCGGGAACAGCAGTCTACTACTGCCGAGGTTACCGTGACCTGCCGAAAATAAAGCAGGAGGCGATGGCTGAATATGCTCGCGACACCTATTCTGTGACCCTCAAGTTCGACTAACCATGTACTGCGATAAAGACTCCGAGGGTCGCTACGCATTGATGGACATGGATGCGGATGAACTCGAAACGGTTCGCCGCGCGCTACTTGCGTACAAAACAGATCTCGCTAAAAAGGGACTACCTGCGGGATTCAAGACCGCGATAGAACCACGCGAGCAACACAATCGCGCGAGGTTAATTCTCGCGCATATCGAAGCCCTTACTAAATAATCGGGGGGGGGTGTTCCGAGGGGACGCCTTCCAAAAATCGGAAATATGATACCACAAGAAGCAATAGACCAACTCAAAGACCTCGATATCGTGCGCGTCCTCCGAGATGACGGGCTCGACCTCCAGAGAGCCGGAACGCAATACGAATGCTGCTGTCCATTCCACGGCGAGCGCACACCTTCATTCAAGGTGTCGAGTGCCAAAGGCATCGCGCATTGCTTCGGATGCGGAAAGACATGGGGGCCGATATCCTTCATCCAAGAACGCCACACGATGAATTTTGTCGAGGCTTGCAAGCACTTGGGCGACCTTTACAGCATCAAGTGGGAGGAAAAAGAGCAGACGCCCGAGGAGCTACAAGCCCGATTCGAGCGCGATCAGCTATTTCTTGCCAACAATATGGCCTTCGAGTTCTTTCGCGCGCAGCTCCAGCAGTCCAAAGGCGCACAAGAATATGCCCTTAAACGCTGGGACGAGGAGGTCATCGAGGAATGGGGAATCGGCTACGCCCCGGGGCGCAATGCCTTCCTGCGTTATGCCAAAGAGAAGAAAGCCAACATAGACCACCTCATAAAGGCGGGGCTCATCAAAGTCAGCGAAGAGGACGGACACCACTACGACGCATTTATCGGCCGTTTGATGTTTCCGATATGGAACAGGACAGGCAATATAACAGGCTTCTCGGGGCGGACAATCGCTGAAAAGGCGAACGCCGAGGGAAGGACACCACCCAAGTATCTGAACACGTCAGAAACGCCTATTTTCCACAAGGGCGAGACCCTATTCGGATATTTCCAAGCCCAGCGCATAGCCGCCCAGCGCGGCGTGATCAATCTGGTCGAAGGACAACCCGACGTCATCCGTCTGTCGACTCGTGGTCAGCAGAACACCGTCGCCCCGATGGGCACAGCTCTCACGCCGGTACAGATTGAGATGATCAAGCGTATTGTGCCGAAGGTGGTGATCATCGGCGACAACGACAAGGCGGGACAGAGTGCCGTCGTAAAGCACGGCGAGGCTCTGACTTATGCCGGGGTGAGCGTGACGGTTATGACAATCCCGAGCAAGAAAGGCGAGGAGGCCAAAGATGCCGACGAGTATTTCAAGTTCGACGGCAATAAATATGAGGAATGCCTTGCCCAGCACTCGATGGACTTTGTGGACTTCATGTACCAGAGCAAGATGCATGGTACTATGTCGCAGAACGACCGGCTCGATGTGATAACCTACATCTGCGGTCTGCTGACCTCCTACAACGAAACGCTGGCGACGATGTACCTCGACAAGTTCGGCAAGGAGGATAAGCTGGCGAAGATATGGAACGAAACCTACTATAAGCTGAGGAACAAACGGCAGGTAGAGAGCGTCAAAGAGAAAAAGCAGGAGCAAGCCGACCTGCTCGAAAAATACGGCTTCTATGTTCAGAACAACTGCTACCTCGGGGCGGTATCCAAAGCGGGCAACGCCCTGCCGTGGACGAACTTCGTGATACGCCCCATCGTACTGATATGGGACGGGGCGACCTCCTACCGAATGTTCGAGATCGAGAACGTGAACCGCGAGAAATGCCTGATCACGCTGGCGCAAGACCAAGTGACCTCGCTCGACAACTTCCAGAAGAATATTGAGGGCAAGGGCAACTACATCATCGAGGCTTCGGTGGCAAAGCAACAATATACTCAGATAAAAAAATATATCTATGAACAAACGCCATCCGCTCGCGAGATCCAGCAGCTCGGGTGGCAGAAGCAGGGGCAGTTCTTCGCATGGGGTAACGGTGCTTTCGACGGCGAAAATTTTATACCGGCGAGCGACTATGGACTGATTGAGGTGCGCGACAAACTCTACTACCTCCCCGAAGCATCCAAAGAGAATCGGGAGGATGCCGGCTCATATAGTATGCACCGGAAATTCGTATATGTGCAGCAGAGCACCACAACACTCTACGAATACTCTGAAAAGTGCATCGCCGTATTTGGCGAGAATGCCAAAATCGCTCTCTGCTTCTTCTTTACGACGTTATTCTCCGACATCGTGCGAAATACCATCGAGAATATGCCCATTCTCGATATGTTCGGGCCACCGTCGACCGGCAAGACCCAGCTGGGGCGCGCCATCGTTGCGCCGTTCCAGATAAACGCCAAGTCGGTCAACCTGCGAACGGCGACAATGGCCGCATTGAGCGAGGCCATTGCCGAAGTGTCGAACGCCGTGGTGCATATCGACGAGTTCAAAGAGGATATCGACCCCAAGAAGATAGAGTTTCTTAAGAGCATCTGGGACAACAGCGGCCGAAGCAAAATGAGTATGGACGGCAAGAAGAAGCGCACAATGGCCGACATCGACTGCGGGCTTGTGCTGACAGGTCAAGAAATGACAACTTCTGACAATGCTCTTATGTCCCGAATAGTGATGCTCACATTCTACAAAAGCACATACACCGAGGCGGAGAAACAGCAGTATGACCAGTTCAAAGTTATGTGCAACCGTGGGCTTTCGCACCTCACACACGAGATACTGCGCGAGCGTCGCCATGTGAAGCTCGGATACCGCGAAGCCTATGATCTTACGAATGCAGACCTGCGCGCCCGGACGCAGGGGGTAACAGACCGTATTTTGCAAAACTGGAGCTGTCTGCTGGCTACGGTGCGGATACTCGAAAAGAGCCTGCACCTGCCATTTACCTATGCGGACGCCCTCGAAACAGCAGTACCTCTCTGCCAGACACAGAGCGACAAGACGGCGCAGACCAACGAGCTGGCTGGGTTCTGGGCGACGGTCGACTCGCTGTCGACCAACGGCAAGATACAGATGAAGGCCGAATACAAGATTATCCCGGGGCCGGCATGGTGCGATGTGAAGAAGGGCGAACGTATCGATCTGCCCGAAGGCCGCGAATACCTCCTGCTATACTTCGTGCCGACGGCCGACCTATACACCATACACAGCAAGACACTCGGTGTGCGCTTCCTGCCGAAATCATCCTTACAGGAGTATCTGAAAAAATCCGAGGAGTTTTGCGGCGTGAAGTCCGGAGTGCGCTTCCTACCACACAATGGGCCGGGCGGCACGGTCTACGAAAACGAAGCATCCCTCGGTAAAGTAACATCGGCAATGGTGTTCGACTACACCGCGCTGAAGGAGAAATACGAAATAAGCCTTTCGCTGTCGCCATTCATCCTCGGCGACAGTCTGGGAGCCGAGTCTACGGCAGAAGTGACCGCCGAAGCGGTTGCCGACAAAGAAGATGACAAACTACCATTTTAACGCATAATATTTCAATCCTATGTACGACAACAACGCAAAAAACTGCATACGAACCCACAGCGGTCGATATGTGGATGTTATTAACCCAATGCCGGAGATGATATCCATCGTGGATATTGCGCACGCACTATCCAGACTATGTCGGTTCTCAGGGCAGATCGAACCGCTTTACTCGGTGGCACGCCACAGCATTAACTGCTCAAAACTGATTAAAGACCCGAAGTTGAAGCTCGCGGCTCTCCTACACGATGCAAGCGAAGCCTATCTGGCAGATATCCCCGGCCCGGTCAAGCAACACCTGCCGGATTACCTGACGATCGAAGAGCGCATGATGCGCTGTATCGCGAATAAATTCGGATTCGATTTTCCTCTACACCAAGAGGTCAAGAATTGCGACGAAATAATGTTAAACAGCGAATGGGCCGCACTTTTTGATCACCAAAGGAGCGACGTCCCTTTGAACCTTCAAGGCAGAGAGTGGGACGAGAAAGACTTTATAGAGCTTTTTCTTCAATATAGCGAGCAGTAAGATTATGAAAGAATTTAAGGGCAAAGCCATTTATAACCCCTCCGGCAAGGCAGGAGAATACTCATATTGGGCGTGTAACTTCTACAACGGCTGTTCCAATGGCTGCACATACTGCTATCTTAAAAAGGGCATTCTATCTCATGCGCTGGGAGGCGACATGCCGACACTCAAAAAGTGTTTCAAAGATGAGCTGCACGCGATGATAATTTTCACAAATGAGCTACGGCAGAACCTTGAAGAGCTTCGCCAGCACGGGCTATTTTTCTCTTTCACGACAGACCCAATGCTTCCCGAACCCATAGGACTAACAAGGTTTGCGATATCCAAATGTCAAGATTATGGCATACCCGTAAAGGTTCTCACGAAATGGGTATTCGACATCGATGAATGGTTGCATTGGTGCAACTTCGTAGACATCGACCGCTCGCGGGTCGCCATCGGTTTCACTCTCACAGGCCACGATGAGCTGGAGCCGAACGCATCGACCAACGAGGATCGCATCTCAGCGATGAAAAAACTACACACAGAGGGCTTCCGCACATTCGCCAGCATCGAGCCGATAATAGATATTCAAAGTAGCTTCAAGATGATTTTTGATACTGCTGGACATTGCAACCTATACAAAATAGGTTTAATGAGTGGGAAAAAGTATGACAAAGCACACTTACGATGGCTCATTGAGCGATGCCATACATTTACAAAAATTTATGAGGAGTATAATTTCCCGATAAAATTCTATTTCAAGGACAGTCTGCTTCAGCAGGCAGGGATTGACCGCGCGGAGCTACCGGCGAACTGCGTCGGGAGAGATTATAACATTTTCAAAAACGACTAACTATGAAAGGTATATGTTTCAAAGAGCCATTGTTTATGGCCACCATCGAGGGCAAAAAGACCCAGACTCGGCGAATTATGAGTCCACAACCGTCAATGTTTCGCCACACGATCACATCCCTCATGCAGATGTTTAATCTGAATCCGTCTGCGCTGAAAGGCACAATGAAGCCCCGCTACAAAGTCGGCGAGGTAGTATATCTGAAGGAGCCGTATTTCAAGTTGTCAAATATAATGTTTTACAAATACGACAGTACTCGGACAGCAGAGATTGCCCCTTATCTCTGGAAAAATAAGCTCTTCATGCCTACCGAGGCTGCCCGCTACTTTATCCGCATTACCGCCGTCCGCGCCGAGAAATTGCAGGACATCAGCGACAAGGATTGCATCAAGGAGGGTATTGAGAAAATCGGGCCGCGCTCTTATATGTTTACGGGGCTTGAGGTAAAGAAGAAATACGATGGAGATGGTATTGCCTCCACCAGTCCGCAAGTTGTATATAAAGAGATTATCGACCGTATCAACGGCAAAGGCACTTGGGCGAGCAACCCGTGGGTGTGGGTTTATGACTACGAATTAACCGTCAAAGAGCTATGAAACCAGTAGAAAAAACAGCGTGGCAGCGGGTGGAGGCTGTGATAAAATGGGCGAATATGTCGACCAACCATTTTGCGCGCCATATCGGTCTGGCCCGCGGCGAGAACCTTTACCAGATAAAGCGCGGCAACAACGGCGTGTCGCTCGACGTAGCCGGGCGCATCGTGAACAAATTCCCGCAGATAGACAAACTGTGGCTGCTGACGGGCGAGGGGCAGATGTTTAAAGCCGAAGCCGTGTCCGACGATCGGTTTTTTGAAGAGCCGACGCTGGAAAAGATGTTTGAAGCGTCGCAAAAAATGACGACGGAACAGGAAATCTATAACATCACGCCCCGGCAGATAGTAGAGAGGTATTTGCCGAACTACAAGGAACGCCTTGCCGCCTACAAGATGGAGCATAGAACGACCGTAGCAATACTTTTTAGCGAGGAATTGGATGCCGAGTTTTGTTTCGAACATTTCGCTGAAGCCATTGCAGAGAGGGATAGGCAGATGTGCGAGAGGCAACGTAATATGTGCGGCAATAGATATGTGGCAAATCTCATTTCGCCAATAAAGGGAGATATTGAGGAGTATATTCGTAACGCTCCTATGCCCAAAATGGAAGAATAATTATGAGCGGCAACAAAAACAAGATAATCGCCTTCAACTATTTCGGCGGCAAGTTTACGTGGCTGGAGCATCTTTACGAGAACTTCCCTGTCAAGTTTACGCACTTGGTCGACCTGTTCGCAGGATCGATGGCTGTGCCGCTGAACTACCGGGGCAATGTGATCCGCACGGCCAACGAAATCAACGGCGAAATCACGAACTTCTTCGAGCAGCTCCGCGACCACGAAGCGGATCTCGTTCGGGCGTTACGACTCACGCCCTGTTCGGATCTCGAATACTCGAAGTGTTGGGGGGGGGCCGGCGATGACCTCGAACGTGCGCGGAAGTTCTATGTTCGGGTTCGGCAATCATTCTTCGGGCTTGGAGCGCAGCGAGAGAACAAAGGCTGGCATATGGCAAAGAAGCACGTCAACTGTCAAGGTGGCGAAACGGTATCCCGATGGAGCAACGGCGTGGAGAAGTTGCACGGTGTGGCGCAGGAGATCCGCAGGAAGTTTCAAATCGTCAATGACAGCTACGAGGTGTGCATCGATCGACTCGACTTCCCGGAGGCATTTTTCTACTGCGACCCACCGTATCCGCTGGAGTGCCGCAACTCGACGAAGGACTATTGCTTCGAGTTCTCCGACGATGACCACCGCAAACTCGCTGAGCGACTCCATCGCATCAAGGGCTACGCGATGATCAGCGGCTACGACTGCCCGCTGATGAACGAGCTATACGGCGATTGGCACAAGGTAAAATTCCCCTTCAAGCGGAACAACATCCGCAGCAACATCGTCAACGGCAGCGGGACTATTATGCAGGAGTGCATCTGGATGAACTACGAACCGCAGGCGCGGACACAACAACTGTTTTGACATGGCACACAATAGAATACACCACACCTGCCGATGCGCAGGGCTGCAATTCACTTTTGAGGAGTGGATTAAGTGGATTAAAGACCACGGTGAGGCCGATAGCTTCAAATTCGTGGCTGCTTCTCACAATGGCTTCGATTTCAATATAAACGATGTCTGCCTTACGCCTAATATCTCGATTGACTGGAGAAATAAATGTTGCTCATTTGAGATAAGAACGGCTCAATCTCCTAATGGACGGTGGGATTATGGTAAAATGTATCGTTTCCATAATTCAGGCGGCGGACACGCAGTATCGTTCGTCAGCCAGCCAGAGAAAGGATATCCTACCGAAAAGGAGGCTGTCTATGCTGCTCTGTTAAGATTGGAGCATGATGCAAATCGAGAGTTGTCAGATTGCTCCCACGACCGCGATACGGATGAGGAGGACGGCGGTATGAAGAATAGCTCGGCCGCGCCTTATATCCGTAGCGCATTAAAGCAAATAGAGGAATATAAGCAGCTATTCAATCCACAACAATTAAGTCTGTTTGAGTAATGAAACACATTGCATCACTATCATTCGGTAAGGACAGCATCGCGACGGTGTTGCTGGCACTGGAGCACGGCGAGCCGCTGGACGGCGCGGTGTTCGCCGAGGTTATGTTCGACAGCGAGCGCGGCATCAGCGGCGAAATCCCGGAGCATATAGAGTGGATCTATTCGACGGCGATCCCGAAACTTGCGGAGCTTGGATGTAAGGTAGACGTGGTAAGGAGCCAGCGCGACTATATGTATTTTTTTACAAACGCCGTAGGGGGGGGGCAGTACGCCGGCAAGCTCTACGGCTTTCCGATCGGCGGGCGATGCGTTATTCAACGCGACTGCAAGATTACGCCAATTTTCCGGTACTACAAGCAATTTAATGACTGCATAACACAATATGTCGGGATAGCACTCGACGAGCCGATACGGCTTGCTCGGATGAAGGGCAACCAAGTCAGCCTCCTCGCAAAATACGGTTACACCGAGGAGATGGCAAAGCGCAAGTGCGAGGAGTATGGGCTACTGTCACCGATATATGAAACCCGGCTGCGCGGTGGGTGCTGGTTCTGCATGAACTGCCGCTTGTTTGAGTTCATTGACTTCCGGAAGCATCACCCCGACCTATGGGCGGAGCTGCGAGAATTGAGCACAACGCCGAATCTCTGCAGCTACGGTTTCAAGTATGGCAAAACTTTACAAGACGTTGAAAAACGGATGGACTTCGAAGAACGACAATTAACACTATTTGAACTATGAAAGGAGGTGCAATAATATGAGGAGCGGGCAGCGACAGGAACAAATGCAAAATGGGAAAAATTGGCTGTTTGGAATTTTTGTATACACAATGGGGTTCGAGTCCCCGGCTGCTCACAATTAACCGCCGATATCGGCATAAATTCAAACTATTATGACAAAACAAGATTTAACGAAAGAGGTAGCGGGCAACACCCATGTAACTGCTGCAGATGTGAAGGAAATCATCGAGCTCGCCATTGATGCTATCAAGGCTTCGATCACCAAAGGCGAGGCGGTCTACCTTCGAGGGTTCGGTACTTTCACGGCCAAACACCGCGCCGAGAAAACCGCGCGGAACATTGGTAAAGGCACGACAATCGTCATACCGGCTCATAGTGTTCCGCACTTCAAGCCGAGCAAGGAGTTCAAAGTCCAAGAGTAACCAATCGGGGTCACGCTGTCGCGTGACCCCTTAACGCTTTTATCAAATATGAGATCACAGCTCTCACTTCTCCGCCCGTTTGCCTATGCCGTTTTAGGAATGATGGTATTCGCACAGGAATGCGCCAAAGCGGCAGCCATCAACCGCGAATTAGCTCTGACTATGAAACAATTAGAAACAATTAGAAACAATTACCCGTGTGCGCCGTCGACCGCGACACCATATTTCACAAGCGATCAGAGATAAACGGCTGCTTGCCCGGCGGCGGCGCAGGGCGCGGCGACAAACCCTCGAAAGTAGGAGGTAAAGCCTTGTGCAAACCTATGTTTTTCTGAAAAATCAACCTACAACGACCTACACGGCTAAAAATCAACAATATGCGACACTTATATCAACCTACAATCGACCTACAACAACCTACATATAAACCTACATTTTGAAAGTAAACCTACAGACCTACAAATGTTGGTTTTATAAAATATTGATTTACAGAATTGTAGGTCGTGTAGGTTGTGTAGGTCGAAAAAACATATCACAATGGTAGAATTTGAAGATATAACCCAAGAAGAGCGGCAGCTATACACGACGCAGCTCGTGCCGAGGTTATTGCGCCAACCTCCCCGCAAATGGACGCGGATCGACTCTATCGCCAAAGACGTCGACCGGTTCATCGACATATGCCAATGCCTCGCTGATCGCGGACACTTCTGCGACGCCGACGGGCGGCTCATTCTCGACATCTACAAAGACTCCCTCGTGCGGCTCGACCCTATGTACATCGAAAACACGCACACCAAAAACCGCACGCTATGCAAATAAAATTCAGAGCCGACAACCAGCTCAATCTCGACTACCTGCGCCACATCTTCGATGCCGCTTCCGGGAAGCCAATCCGCCTCTCCCTCGCCAACGACTTCGGCCGAATGGCGATCGGGTTCTTTAAGGCCAGCGACACGCCCGATGATCAGCCCGACGATGAACTGACCGTGACCCTTGTGTTGCCCGACCACGCGACCACGCGGTCTGCGCTCACGCGTCACATCTATTACACCGCCGTCGATACCAAGCGACTGAACATGATCCTCGACGCGCTGTTCAACATCGACCTCGACACCTACTATATTCAAGGCATCCAAGCGGGGATGCTGAAACGCGACATCATCGAGGCGTTCATCCTCTCCCGCCGGTTGGTATCCGTAGACTACACCGACACGCTGAGCAAGCGAACCTTCCGCACGTCGCTCTCAGCGATCCGAAATATGACCGATATCCTACATCGGAAAGTCCGCTACCATCTGGGGAAAATAGAGCCGCCGCCGTCGGGCAAAAAGTAGCCGATTTCGCGCTTATTAAAATATTTTAATTTGCTATACGAATTTGTCAATTTAACTGTCAAAATTATGCTTAAGAAATTCATCGCAAAAATCGCGGTCAAGTCGGCCGCCGACTCGTCGGATTATTTCCACGAGCTACCCCTCTCTAAAGGGAGTGGTCTGATTGAAATGTCATCAACCAATGATGAGAATGGCGAACTGTGGACTACAAAGGTAACAGCGAAGCTCCTGCGGGATGCAGCCGCCCTGCACGAGCCGTGCATCGTATGTGTTCGGTTGCTGGACTGCTTTTATATTATAGGAACGGAAGACGTGCCGACATCCCCGACGGTAAAAGAGGGCGTTCTGACCGATTTTACTCTCGAATATAAATCCAAGACCAAGCCCGTAGCCATTAAAAAAGTCCTTTTGATAAGTCCCGACGGCGAGTAAGTTTGCAAAAAGTTTGCAAATGTTCCGCATCGAAAAAACTGAAAACCCGCTCCAACTCCTTTCCGACATCCGCAGGGGGCAATGGTTCGTGCATGATCACGAGTCGTTGCTTCCTACGGCATTGTCGTTTTTGAGGGGCGAGTCGATAGCTGCCGCCCAGCGTCCGGCCTTCGAGTTCTCTGCCGTCGACTCGCAAGTCGCTGCGGCTGCCACACAGGTATCGTCGAACAAAGCCCAGAAGGTCGCCGTCATTCCGATCGTCGGCCCTATTACCAAATATGATTCGTGGTGCAACTACGGCGCAACGACATACGCCCGCGCAATCTCCGAGGCTGGTGCTCATCCGGAGGTCTGCGCCATTGTTCTCGATTTCGACTCGGGAGGCGGAGCCGTGAACGCCATATCCATTATGAAGGAGGCGATCAGCTATGTGCAGAGCCTCGGCAAGCCGATCATCGCGCACGTCGATTTCTGTGCATCGCTCGCATATTGGGCGGCTTCGCAATGCGATGCGGTCTTCTGCGACAACAACGTCTCCTCGGCTGTCGGCTCGATTGGCGCGCTGTGCCACTTCGTAGATGATGCGGGCAAACTGAAACAGGACGGCTATACCGTCGTTACGGTGTACGCCGACGAAAGCCCCGACAAGAACCTTGCGTATCGCCGCGCGATCGAAGGAGATGACACCGCCATCAAAAAGGAACTTTCCTATCTGGTAGCGCAGTTCCATCAAGATGTCCTGAACACCCGTCCCGATGTCAAGGCCGATGCCCCGGGCGTGTTTACCGGCGCAATGTTCAGCCCTGCCGAGGCACAGACCCTCGGACTCATAAACGGCGTGCATACGCTCTCAGAGTGTATCGAGAATGCCGCAATCCGCGCTCATGCAGTATAACCACTAATTTCTTAAAATATGGATATCAAAAAGTTTCTCTCCAACACCCAGATGGGTCGTGTGGTCGCCAACTTTCTCAACATTGACACGTTGGCAACCAACGAGCAGGGGCAGGTCGCCCTTACTGCCGAGGAGGAGCAGAAGTTGACCCAGCAGTTCGGTGCATCGTTCGTCGGAATTTTGAAGGCTAAGACCTTCACTTCGGCCGAGGATAATGCCACCGAATTGTTCGAGGCTGCCAGTGCTCACATCCGCGACACGGCAACCGCTCCGCTCGTAGCACAGGTCACGCAGTTGCAGGGCGATGTCGCCACGCTGGCTGCAACTTCCGAAGAAGAGCCTGCTCGTGAGCAGGCAGGTGCTCCCGCGCCGAAAAGCACATCGGGCTTCAAGGCCAATATGCAGTTGGCACACAATGCAACGGCTGCATCGTTCTTGCAGTCTGGCGGCAAGCTGGCTGCCGATCCGACCATTGAGGTTGCCGACGTGAAGAAGGAACTCGGCCCCTACCTCTCGCAGGGCAACAACCTCGATGTGTTGCAGGCTCTCTACAACGGTTTCACGACTTCGCAGCACCTCACATGGAAGCGAGCAGTAACGGAATTCAAGGCCGTTTTAGCCGATGCAATCGGCTCGGTTGTACAGCAGTTCACTAAGGGCTGGAACCCGAAGGGTGGCGCGAAATTCACGCCCCTTACTATCAAGAACTACCGTCACAAGGTAGACTACGCCATCGATCCCGCCGATGTGGGCGAAAGCTGGCTTTTCCATCTCTATGATGAGAAGCTGACTCCCGACCAGATGCCGATCACGCGCTACATCATCGACAAGGTTCTGCTGCCGAAGATCGCCAATGACCTCGAGTTGGTAATGACCGGCAAAGCCGAGTACAAAGCCGACTCGAAAGAAACCGAGGAGACGATGAACGGTATTGAGACTCAGCTCGTAGCCGCGAAGAAGTCGCTCGACAAGCACATCAATTTCTTCAAGACCGACAAGAACTTGCGCGAGGCTTCTGATGACGAGGTTCTGAAAATCATCGATGACTTCGTTGCATCGATCGCGCCGCTGTACAAGTCGCAGAAACTGCCCGTATTCTTGAGCGGCGATGTGTACCTCAAGTACAAGCGCGCCTACAAGAACAAATGGGGTGCAGGTTCGGGAACTGAAAAGACCGACTTCGGCACAGACCGCGTAGATTTCTCGACCTGCTATCTTCAGGTGCTGGACTGCCTGCACGGCTCGCCCATCGTGTTCTCTACACCGAAGGAGAATTTCATCGGTTTGCAGCACAAGAACGCGCCACAGTTCATTACGGACATTCAGAAGCACGACCGCGAGGTGCGCATCTATATGGAGTTCTGGTATGGCGTAGGCTTCCTCATCGGCGAGGCTGTGTTCGCAATCGTGCCAGACGGCTACGTGCCGAAAGAGGCGATCTCCTCGACCCGTGTCGGTTCTCCCGACAAGTGGATCACGGAAGGCGAAGGAGCTGCAGCCGAAGACGGTGGCGACGACTCCCTGTAAAAACCATTAAACCATTAAAATTATGGCATACAAACAGAAATCCATAGGTAGACCTGCCGGCGGTGCAGGCAACCCCACAGCCAAGTTTCCGACCATCCTGCTCATAGACACCGACGCTGTAAAAGCCTATCCCACCAGAACCCTCGGAGTAACCACGGCAGCAACCGGATTCGAGGCGAACGAGGGCGAGGAGATGTTCGGTATTTACGCAACTCCGTCCAGCATCGAGATCCAGCAGGAAGCAGAAGGCGACGCCGATGCTCGTGGCTACAAGAAGGGTGTGAAATTCGAGCACCCGGGCAACAGTACCGAGATTGAGAACTTCATCGAGTATTTCTCGAATAAGAATCTCATCGCGGCAGTCAAGACCTGCGACGGCAAAACCGTCCGACTCATCGGCAGTCCCTGCAATCCTCTCTCGTTGAAAGCGGAGACTACCGACACCAAAGACGGCACGAAGAAGACTCTCACTCTTCAGCAGGATGTACGTGACGAGTTTCGCATCCTTACCTACACAGGCGAGCTGCCGGCAGTAGCTGCGGCAGCAGACCCCGAATCGCTCTAACCCCCATTCCCATGAGTAAAAAAACTCTCGAACAGCAGACCCCCGCAGCAGGCCAAGCCCCCGCTGCGGGGAATCCTGCTGAAGGTGGCGCACCCGAAGCGGGTGGTGCTCCCGATGGTCAGATTGACCCCAATGCTGCTCCCGCACCCGATGGCGGTGCTTCCGGCGAGCAGGATGATAACAAGAATTCTACTACGGTCAATCCCGTAGTTGCAATCCTCGAAACCGCCGCTGAGCAGCTTCGACAGGTTTCTGGCGACACCACACCCTCTCCTGCTGCTGACGCTGGGATTGTCGAAGAATGTATTGAGCGTCTCCGCGAGTATGGATACTGTAACGTAGCCAAATCCGACGGTGACCCCGACCCCACCAAGACAGAACCGCAGGTCGTGCCGGTAATGGGCATCTGCGACGCTGTTACTATCGTTGTGTGTGGCACGGTCGACACCATTCCGCTACTTACCAAAGCGTGGAAAGACAAGGCTTCCGGCGCACACGTCATCCCGCTGGAGAATGCAGATACGCCCTTTCACGAGGCAATGGCCAGAATACTCGCCGAGGATATCATCCCCGATACGTTCATTCTCGTGCCGGCGAACTGTTTCCCGACGCGCAATATGAACATCGCCGACCTGCTTGCCTTCCGCCTCCGCCTCCGTGACAACGGCAGCAAAGAGCACACAACAGGGCTGCCCGTTCTCATCGAGGCTACCGCAGCACTCAAGGCGATCGAACTGCTCGAAACCTCGGAATTTACCGAGGAGGAGTTCCTCGAGCAATACAACGGCATCGCGCGTGCCGGCGAGCTGCCCGACGAGATGTCGATGAGTTTCGGCAACATCGTGGCCTACGTGAAAGCCCCCAACCCTTGCAGGTCGAAGGTCATCGAGGCAATGGTGCGCAAGAAATTCATCTGCACATCCGCCGAGGGATTTTCGGCTATCAAAGACCTCTTGGCGGAAATGTATGAATAGTCTGACCGCATCGGTCAACGCATGGTTAAGAGCAGGAGCCGAGGTAAGTACCGGACTCCTGCTCTTTTCGCAATACAGCACCAACACACGGCTTCCCGTGCTCGTAAGGCTGAACCCCACGCGCTACCGTCCGCTGCTGATTGAGAAGCTGTGTGCGCTTGCAGGGGTCGACGTGCCACAGGAGCCAACTGTCGCGCCGCGCCGTCGCTTCCGCGACGATTTCCCTTTCCTGCGCGATGCCGACTGCCCACCGGAATTGAAAATTCTGGCATCCGACAAGATCACGGCACACGAGCAATACATGGAGGCGCACGCCCAGCTATTCGACTGCACCTCGCTCGATGAATGCTACCGCACGGCGCGCGTCGCTATCGACAGCTTCCTCGAGAACCGCGCAATCTTCGCCGAGCTCGACTACTACAAGGAGCACCACGCAATTCTCGGTAAACACCCGATTTTCGCACACCTCCGACAACTCCGGAAACTGCGAGATCTCGACATTGTGGAATTGATTGATGAGCAGCGTTGCCTCCGAGGGACTATTTGGAGGATAAACGACGAGATAAAAAAGGGGACAAAGCCCCACCTGCAAGGCGAACGCGAACGTCGCCTGCAACAGAAACAAACCCTCCTAACCGAGGTGGAGAAACTTATAACTGCATACCAGCATGGGGCAACTGATAAACGACAGAGATAAAATCGGAGACACGCTGACGCCCGAGGATATCGCCGAGCTTCAGCAGTTCGGCGTACTGGAGTGGGATCCGCGCGACATCGCCACCTATTTCGGTGTCGACGTCGACCAGTTCGCCGCGGAGTACAAAGACCCGGATAGCCGTGTGTCATTCGCTATTACCCGCGGTCGACTGATGGCGAGGGCTACAATCGACCGCAAAATATTGGCTAACGCCGAGGCGGGAGATATACCTTCGATTACACAACTCGATAAAATCCGCCGTGAGAAATCATTTAAGATGTCGAAGCTCGACATCTTCGGAGCGTTCGATGACAAAAAGGCTTTCGACCGCGTTTGCGAATACATAGCGAGTGGGCGCACCGGCGAGCTCTCGAACCCCGAAAAGCTATTCATCGACCTGCTTACGATCATCAACTCGCTCGACAGGCAGTTCGGTAAGCGGGCGACAATCAAATTTCTGACCCAGCAATTCGACTTTCCCTACGACCGTGCGGCTGACTATTACAACCAAGCCGACGCGCTCTTCTATTCCAACCGCAGCACGACCAAAGAAGCCCTGCGGCAGAAATATGCTGAATTGCTGGAAGACCTCGCGCACGCTGCGCGCGCTGCCGCCGAAACAGCCAAAGACTATGAAGCCGTCAGCGAGATAATCGCCCGTGCGGCGAAAATCCGCAAACTCGACGAGGCCGATATTCAGAAGCTACCGCCGCAGATGTACCTGCGTCCCATCCGTATGTTCTCACTGTCGACCGAGGTTATGGGACAACCGGAAATCAACCGACAGGAAGTCGCCGCGCAAATTCAACAGCTTGCCGTTCCGGAGGCTGTGAAGCGTCGTATTGGCCGCGATGCCCTCGTAGAAGATATAGACATTATTGAATTGCTTGAGCATGGGAAATCGCCCGAAAATTAAAGCCCCCGAGGAGAAATCGTATATCAACCTCCAATTTATGAACTGGTTTGCTCAGTTCTGCGCGATGATAATGCCGCGCAAGCTGCGCATTGTCGCCGGTCGCGGTTCTGCCAAGACCACCGAGATACAGGTCGAGCGGCTTATCGAGATGGTCTACGATATGCCCGGCGCGCCATTGGCGTGGGTTGCCGATACCTTTGCCAACCTCACATCCAACGTACTGCCGACGGTATTCGAGGCATTGGAGCGCAAGGGCTTCCGCGAGGGCGTGCACTACATCGTAGAGAAGCAACCGCCGACATATACCGAAAAGGAGTGCGCCGATCTCCCCGAATGGCTGAAGCCGCACTTCTGGAAGCCCTACAACAAAATCATCTCCTACAAGCGCACGATTATATTCTTCACGGGGCTGAATATCACATTCGGCTCTCTCGACCGCCCTGCGTCATTGGCAGGTCGTTCCTATGTGCACGTATTGGGCGACGAGGTAAAGTATTTTGCCGAGGCGAAGATCGGCAACCTGCTCAAGGCTCGTCGCGGTTACCGTATGCAGTTCGGCCACTCCCCGCTCTATCTGGGTGAGACGTTCACGACCGATATGCCGAATACCGGCAACACCGGCGAATATGATTGGGTATTCAAAGGCGCGGACAATATGGATATCCCGACGCTGCTGTTGGTCTGGAAAACGGCAATGATCGCCAACGAAGCGATGCAGGAGTACATCGCTGCCAAAGAGAAGTTCCACCGCACACAGCGCGACGATGACCGGCAGGAGTACCTGAACAAATACAAGACGGTCAACCGATGGCAGGAGCGGTGGTGTGCTCTCCGTATGCACGAGAAGGCACAGAGTATGTTCATGCTCGTGTCGAGCTATGTCAACATCGACATCCTCTCCCCCGAGTATTTTGCCGACGCGATGTCCTCGCAGCTCTCCGATGTGAACGCCGCAATCCTCTCGATGCCGCCACGCATCGAGCGCGGGCAGCAGTTCTATCCCAACCTCGGCGAACGACACTTCTACTACAACGGGAACAACACATCCGTCGAGAATACGCTGGGCTTCAGCGATGCGGAGGACTGCAGCCTGCTGCGGCATCTCATCCCCGACCGCGCCATCGATATGGCGATGGACTTCGGCAATATGCTCTCGATGGTAGTCGGACAGGATGACGGTCGTGTGTTCCGCTGCCTTAAAGACTTCCACGGCCTGCCGCCCGAGTGGGTGCGTGAGGTTGCCGATAAGTTCCTCAAATACTTTCGCCCGCACAAGCACAAGGTCATCAAGTTCTACTACGACCGCAGCGGTAACAACTACGGCCGTAGCAAGCAGTCGTTGGCCTTGCAGGTCAAGGAAGCGATCGAGAAGGATGCAACAGGGGCGGCGACCGGGTGGCGGGTGCAGCTTATGTCGCTCGGGCAGCGTACCATTCCGATGGAAGATGAGTATATCTTTATGAAGGAGCTGATGATCGGGCACAACCCGCACCTGCCGCAGTTGCAAATCGACGCCATACATTGCCGCAACCTCAAAGCATCGCTCGAGTTGGCAAAGACCATCGTCGACTCCAAGGGGCGCACAGGCAAAGACAAAAGCTCCGAGAAGTCCTCCGATCCCAAGCGTCTGCTTGCTTCTACGAACCTATCGGATGCCTTCAAGTATATGATGATGCGCAAGAGCTGGGTGGACATTGTAAAGCGGTCGACATCCGGCCTGCCCGGCGGCTCTGTCGGCGACGTGTCGGCCTTCGGCAAGACATAACAACCTCATTTCACGCAACCAGAGGACGGCATCCCGCCGCCCTCTTTTTTTGTGCCTGCCCGACACCCATCGCGGCGGGCGGCTCGTCATATATCGTGTTTTTGACACTTGCGATCGCAACACCGCGAGAGGGCGGGGCGGCCTTCCAAAACTCATCGCGAGAATGTCTTTTTTGCAATAGCGCCAAAAATGCCTGAATATCAATAGAAATGGAAAATTATCACCCGAAAGACACGGCAAAATCGGGATTCTACCGAGGGAAAATGGACTTTTTACAGCCCAAAGCACAAAAAAAAGAGGGATTAACGCCATCCCTCTTCGCAAAACGGATTAAATCGTCGGAAGTCTACCCTCCGGACTCAACCCTATGTACAAGGGCAAAAGTACGAAAAAATATTGTGCTGGCAACACCTCGAATACTTTTTTTGTCCTTTCTCCCCCGCGCACCCACGCCTATTTTTGTGTCATGGATTTATTCGATGCGATAAAGGAAATGCGCCTGCTCTCGAAGCAGGGTCAGGCCTTCAGTTTTTCGTTCATGTCGTACAACGAAACGGCACAGCGCAGCGAGGGTATCGTGGAGGTGCGCCACGCACGGCTGCGCCCCCGACCGCAGGAGGCGCATCACAAAAACGCCGAAATCGTGGAGGAATACATCAACGTAGACACAGGGGAGCCGCGTCGGTTCTACCAACCCCTGCTTATGAGTTTCAATGGTCAAAAAGTATCACCATAAATATGAAGAAAGTAAAAAAGCCTGCCATTCATCAAGTTTCGCCTTCTGCCCACGTCGTTGATATGGGGCAGTATGCATATTCCCTATCAACAAACGCCCGCTCCGGAGGCGACTCTATGATATTCAACGCCGCGCGCAATCCGAATTGGGAATACTCCTCGCAGCATGTTATGGGCAAGCGTATCGTTTCTTACGGCGAAGGGAATGACCTACCGGTTATGGTGCGCGACTTGGTGCAGAACAACCACCTCGCGCCCGGCATCCTTCAGCGACAGAAGGGGCTTCTGTATGGGCAAGGGGCTTTTCTCTACCGGAATGTCGTGAATGGTGATGAGATTGTCCGCCAATGGGTAGATGATGCAGAGATATCGGCTTGGCTGCGGTCGTGGGATGCCTTTCGGTTCATCGAGAAGGCAACCGTTGAGACGAGCCACATGAACGGCTATTACGCTATCCACTTTATGGAGCGCGGTCAGCGTCTCGGCGACAAACTCGGCCGCAAGGCGAAGATCGCACGGCTTAAATTCGTGCCGACCGCCAACGGCCGCCTCCAATGGGTAGACAGCAAAGACATCGAGGACGTGAAGGAAATCTACGTCGGTGACTTTGAAAACGGCTGTATCCCCAACGGCATTCAGACGTTCCCTGTCTATGACCCCTTCGACCCGGGCAAGCACCCCGTGTCGGCATCCTACAACTATGTCTACACCTTCGGCCGCAATTTCTACTCGACACCCGCCTTTATGGGAGCTATTCGCTGGATTCTTCGCGGCTCGGATATTCCGCTGATTTTCAAATACGTTACCGACAACGGTCTGAACCTCGCTTATCACATCCATTCGCCATCGCAATATTGGGAGGATAAGAAGGCAAAGTTGCAGGAGATACACCCCACGCTCCAGCCTGTGGAACTCGACCGCAAGCTCGCCAAAGTCAAAGCGGAGATTATGGAGACCATTACCGAGGTGTTGTCTGGCAAGACGAACGCTGGCAAGTTCTTCGAGTCGATCGACTTCTTTGACCAAGACGGAAACCTCTGCACTTGGAAAATAGAAGCCGTAGACCAGAAAATAAAGGACTTCGTGGAGTCGCAGTTGAAAATCGGCGACGCGGCCAATTCAGCCATTACGAGCGGTATGCAACTGCACCCTTCGCTGACCAACATCGTGATGAACGGCACGCTCGGTAGCGGTTCCCAGATGCTCTACGCTCACAAGATTTACCAACTCTCCGACACGGCAATCCCCGAGATGGTGGTGCTCGGCCCTATCAACCAAGCTATCCGCTACAATTTCGGCGGCGACCTGCAACTCGGATTCTATCGAAAGTCCGGACTCGCCGAAGAAAAAGTTTCGCCCGATGACCGCTTAATAAACGAGTGATTATGATATTCAATGCAAACAACAACGGCACAGTCGAACTCCAAGAGGTAACAGGTGTCTACTTTCAGAGCAATAACTTCCATGTTATCGCTGCGGAGATAAAAAGTGCAGAGCAGGCCGTTCGCCGTATGCTCGGAAAGGCACTATTCGACCGCGCGGAGAAGCACTACCGATCGGCAGGCTATGTTTCGACCGCAGATGACGTAGATACGCAACTTGTGAAGGCGGTACAGACCCCCGTTGCCTTGCAGGCAATGTATAATTATTTTCAGATGATGTTGTCGCACGAGGACAGCGGTCGCAAGTTGAAACTCGACACGAACAATGAGCAGATTCCGTGGGCTTGGCAGGTAGAGCGCGATGATCAGGCTCTGCTCGACAAATACCACCGTGCCCTCGACGAGTTATATCTTTTTCTGGAAGAGAACAACGTCCCGGAATGGAAAGAGAGCCAAGCATACAACGACCGCATGACCTGCTTCGTGCAGAGCCTCGCCGACTTTGAAAAGGTGTTCCCTCTAGAAGGCTCTTTCCGAATGTTCTACATCATTGTACCTTTCATGCAGGAAGTACAGGAGCGCATCATCCGCCCCGTAGTCGGCGACGAGGCTTTCGAGAAGATGAAGAAGGGCAATGTGTCGGCTGACGATCTGTGCGAGCAGTTCGAGGCGGCAAGGCTTTGTATTCCTCTGTATGCCGTGATTACGGTCGTGAACCGTATGTCCATCAAGGTGCTGCCATCGATGATTGTACGCCGTTTTTCGGCCTCGTTTCAAGGCGGCAAGGGCGGGAGTATCGAAGCGCAGGCACAACGCCACCTGCTCGATACACTGACCCAAGAGGCCATCGCGGCAAAAACAGAGTTGCAGAAGGCCGTAACCAAACGCCGGCAGCCGGTGCAGGAGTCCGACTTGATTCCACCCAACAACCCACACAAAAAATTCTGTTCTACCTGATGAACCATATCGAGATACCTGAGATTGGATTTTCGGCCGATGTGCCCGAGTCCTATGCCGAGATGTCGCGCCCGCAGGTGCTGTACATTATGAAGCAGCTATACAAGCTCCAGAGCGGAAAAATTACGCTCACGGAGTTCCGCATCCGTGTTCTCTACAAACTTGTGGGCATCCGCCGCAAGCGGAGCAGTATCATCTGGGAACGCCTACACCCGGAGGAAGCGCGCGAGCGCACCGAGAAGATCGTGCTGCTCACGGAGCAGCTCCTCGGGTTTATCTTCAAAATCAACGACGGTCAAGCAATGCCGACGTTCGACACGATAGAAAACCACCTCCCCATCCTGCGCATCGGCCCGTGTCGACTCTTCGGCCCATGTGTCGGCTTGCAAGACCTGTCGTTTGGAGAGCTGCGAACGGCACACGCGCATATGATGCTCTATGCCGCGACCAGAGACGAGATCCATTTGAATTATATGATTGCCTGTCTGTATCGTTCGCATGGTTCGATGCAACCGGCAGGCCGTCGCATCAAGGCAATGACCCATGCCGAGGTAGAGCGTTGCGTGCGACTCATTCGATATGCGCCCGCGTGGAAAAAACAGATGATCCTCCTTTGGTATGCCGCCAATGTGGAACATTTGCAGACTGGAACATACACAATCGAAGGCGAGCCGATCTGCTTCGCTTCGCTTTTCGCCAACGAGGGGCATCGCGGCGAGAGCCTCGGTTGGCTGGCCGTTGCCTTTGACCTCGCAGAAAAGGGAACATTCGGCGATATCGAAAAAACCGATGCTGTCAGCATCATCGACATCTTAACGCTCCTTTATCACTATAAAATACAATCCGATGATGCTCGAAAAGCTCGCCAAACTGATTAAGTATGCCGAAAACATCGGCCACGGTATTGCCGCGACACCGCACCTCGTAGCAGAGGAGTCCAACGCCACGACCGCGCTCGCCAGCCCGGGACTCAACGGTCCGCAGGTCGTGGTCGCGCTACCGATGGCGGAACTATCCGGGAACACCGACGGCATGACTGCCTCCCATGTCATAATAATTTACGCACTCGAAAAGCGAGGCTCGTCGGAGTCGACTCCCGCAGGGCAAACCAAGCAGTATCTGCGAATGCTCGATTTATTGGGGCAACTCATCGACCGGTTCGTAGAAGACATAACCGCAAGCTCCGAGGAAGATAAATGCCCACTGCTTTGCGGGTTGGATGTGGGAGAAATAAAGGTAATGCCTGAGTCGAACACCTTCGGCGGATGGAATGGCTGGTCAGCGACGATTGTGCTGAATTAAAAAGCCCCCGGACTGTAATTGCAATGCTCTAACCTACTACAAATACACACGCTCACAGCGCAACCGGGGGCAAACCTCATGTGTTGCTGTGAGCATGAATTTATTGTAGTAAGTTAGAGATTGCAAATGTAATGAAAATATACGAAGTTTTATGCTTCAGCCGCGAAATCCTCGACCGGCTCGAATACCTCGGCATACGCCCCGATGATCACAAATACCTCGACCTGTATAATGACTATCGGGATATGAAGGCCCGGCAGGAGAAGGTTACCTACATCGTGGTCATACTCGCAGTCAAGTATGGCATTAGCGAACGTAAGGTCTACAACATCGTGCATCGTTTTGGAAAAGACTGCACGCTCTGTGCACCGACAACTGCGCCAGAAAATTGTTGCAGCGATGAGGAAAAGTGATTTTTGCATACCCAAAATTCAAATTTATGGCTGCAAAAACCTACAACTCCGCACCCCTGCCTTTTATGGGGCAGAAACGCCGCTTCGTGAATCAGTTCTGCGAAGCGCTGCGTGAATTCCCGACCGCCACGATCTTCGTCGACCTGTTCGGCGGCTCGGGGCTCCTCTCCCACATTGTGAAGCGCGAACGCCCGGACGCGCGCGTCATCTACAACGACTTCGACGATTACCACCTCCGCATCGAGAATATCGACCGCACGAACGCAATCCTTGCCGAGATCCGCATCGCACTTGCCGGCGTGCCGCGAATGTCAAAGCTCTCCGACACGAAAAAAGCCGAGATTGTCGCCCTGCTCGAAAGACATGAGTGCGCAGGATTCGTGGACTACATCACGATATCCTCGTCGGTGCTTTTCTCCTCAAAATATGCCACATCCCTTGCCGAGATACGGAAGGAGGGGTTCTACAACAATATCAAGCTGGCTCCTTACGCGGGCGAAGGCTATCTCGACGGCTTGGAGATTGTGGCGCAAGACTACCGCGAGTTATTCGCCCGATACAAAGACACACCGGGCGTGGTGTTCCTCGTCGACCCTCCCTATCTGTCGACCGAGGTCGGAGTCTACAAGTGCTATTGGCGGCTACGCGACTACCTCGATGTGCTCCAAGTCATCGACGGCCGGCCGTACATCTATTTTACCTCGAACAAATCCTCCATCGTGGAGCTGATAGATTGGATGCAGTCAAACGCCCTTGCAGGAAATCCGTTCGCGGGAGCTACACGCAAGGAGTTCGACGTTACGATGAACTATCACGCCAAATATACAGACATTATGCTGTACCGAGCATAGCCAGCAGACAGCAACGGAAAGCGATAGAAAGCCAACTCTATCGCTTTTTTTGTGAAAATATTTGGAATATTGCACCTAATTAGGTACATTTGTTGCATGAAAGATGATGAAATAGCTGTAGAAACCATCAGAACCGTTTACCAGACGGAGGAATTTATCGGTTTTTACAATTCGCTGCCGGCGGCGGTACAGAAAAAATACGACTACACGTTGGATATTGTGCAGAGAATATACGCTATCCCGACGAAGTTTGTCAAGCAACTGGTAGGGACGCCATTCTACGAAATACGTGTAGCAGTCGGCTCGAATGCATACCGTACTGTATTATTCGCCACAAACAGCGACAATATTATAACATCAACAGAGATTTATTTATTGAATAGCTTTCTGAAAAAATCCGATAAGGATTATAAACAGCAAATTGCAATAGCAGAAAAAATAATAGGAGGATTAGAGCGATGATCGATACGAAAAAATTAAAATCCACAGACGAGCTTTTTGACGATAAGTACGGAAAGCGGGGAACGCCTGCCCGCGAGGAAATGCACGCAAACGCAACGGTGTGGTATTACGGCGAAATTCTGCGCGATCGCCGAAAGGCACTCAAAATGACACAGCAGCAGCTTGCCGATAAAATCAAGGTTCCGCGTAGCTATATTTCCAAGATAGAGCGCGGTGCGAATGATATGCAAATGAGTTCGTTCCTCCGGGTGGCCAGCGCGCTCGGGTTAAACCTACAACTTCAATAATCGACAGCCATGATTGAAACTGCGTTTATAATCTGTATGGTAATATTTCTGGGAGCCTGCTTTTTCGGAGCAGTTCGCAAGAAATATGGATGGTAGTAACCATTTCTTTCACATTCCTCACAAGCCCTCCCGGGCATAATTTACTCGGGATTTCTGTCCTTTAATAGCCGCCTTCGGGCGGCTATTTTTGTTGCCAAACGAATGAACAATGGCATCACTCGTCGAGCAACGATTTGTAGAAGAAATCCTAACATCCGAAGGCGGCCGCTTCCTCAATAATCAGGCAGCGGCCTTCGCCGCGCGGTTACATTTCCAGACACACGACATCGTTTCCAAGCGCAAGGCTGAGGTGGTGACCGGCGACGAGTATTCGGGAAAGTTGTCGCTATCACACCTTGCCCGCGAACGCTTCCTCGACCTCAAGGCGATGAAGTACGGGACGAAGATTGTGCGCCGAAACAGAAAGATTCACAACCGCTTCGTCTGGGGACACTTCAACTCGATCGCTTACCGCCTCAGCAACGACCTTACAGCGTCGACCATTGCCCGCATTCGCTCTGAATTTGAAACCAAATAGCAGCAATGGCAAAGATACTCAAGGAAGAAGACCTGCGTCTGAATATTATCGTCAACGGCGACCCCGCCCGCAAGGAGATCGGGGAGCTCACTCGTAACATCAAAGATGCTGCGAGTGAGAATAAGAAATGGCGTGCGGAGTTAAAGCAGCTTCGCGCTGATGGCGGGCAGAACAAAGCCCGCATCGATGAACTTAATGCCGCGATAAAACAGAATAACGAAACGATTAAGACCGGCGAGGCTCGTATCAAGCAACTACGTTCCGAGATGAAATTGACATCCATGACCACCTCCGAACTGAGTGTGCGTCATGCAGAGCTTCGTAACGCTATGCGGAATGTAGTCCCCGGTTCTCCGCAATGGAAACAACTTAAAGTTGATTTGCAAGCCGTTAATACCCGCATGGCACAGCTTCGTGCTGAAACAACATCGACTGAGGGTGTTATATGCGGTATGGCAACGAGGGTCAACAAATATATCGGAACCGTTGCGGCAGCCTTTGCCACATGGATGGCGATTGTCTCAAAAGCCGACAAGGCAATTCAAGCCTACTCCAGTCTGGACGCTGCTATGGCTAACGCCCAGAAGACAACCGATATGACTCGAAAAGAGGTCGAGGAGTTGAATGTTAGCCTCGGTAAGATTAGCACTCGCACAGCCCAGAACGAGCTGCTCGATATGGCTCGTATGGGCGGAAAACTGAGTCTGGCGAAGCAAGATATTGAGGGCTTTGTGCGGGCTGCAAACATTATCAGCGTATCCCTCGAAAAGGATCTCGGCGGCAACGTCGAGGAGACGATCGGTAAACTCGGCAAGCTGCTCAATGTTTTCAAAGTCGACAAGGAATTCGGCATCGAAGCGGCAATGATGAAGTCCGCCGCTGCCGTGAACGAACTCGGCAAGTCCTCGGTGGCGAACGAAGCGAATATTGTGGAGTTTGCTCGTCGCGTGGGAAATGTGGGTTCATCTGCCAAAATATCACTGGCAAATATTCTCGGTCTCGGTGCGACAATGGATGCCGCAGGTGTCACTATGGAGGTTGCCGGAACTTCGATGGCACAAGTGATAACGGGAATGTGGCGTAATACAGATGCCTTTGCTGCGGCCGCTAAGATGAGCGTTAAAGACTTCAAGAAGTTGATGGTCGAGGATATGAATGAGGCTATTGTACGCTTCGCCGAAGGCTTGGGAAAAGACAAAGCCGGTATGGGGCCGATTGTAGCTGCACTCGATGATCTCAAACTCAACGGACAGCGTGCAACGGGTGTGTTGACCGCATTGGCGGAGAACACAGACCTGCTTCGTGTTCAGCAGGAAATATCTAACAAGGCTTTTGTAGATGGTACATCCTGCCTCGAAGAGTATAATGTGATGAACAACACCGTCGAGGCCAACACAGAGAAACTCAAAAAGCAAATTACAGCCGAAGCCGCAGCTCTCGGAGAGTTGCTTATTCCCGCCTATCAAGATTCTCTGTCTGTAAGTGCTTCGCTCGTCAAGACTGTTCGGGTACTCGTTGAGTGGTTAATCAACAGCAAGGGGGCTATTTTTGGACTTGTCGCAGCATATATAACATATGTAGGGCTGCAGAAAGCAACAAATTTCTGGAGTAAAGCCAATCGCGTCGCACTTGCGCAAGAGGTGTTGACAATAAAATCGGCAACTACAACTACTAAATTATGGATTGCAGCACAAAACCTCCTCGCAGGAAGTTTCCGTGCTGCCGGAGTTGCATTCAAAGCATTTTTAACATCCATCGGGCCGATTGGTTGGATTGCAGTAGCAGTAGGTGGCGTCGCAACGGCAGTAACGTACTTAATAAGTAAACTCGACGCTGCGACAAGTGCCCAGCGTACATTCAACGAGGTAACAAAAGCCGCTGCGGACATTGAGGATGAACACGGTGTCAACCTCGTGTCAAAAGCCGAAAAAATGACCCAACTTATGCGCGTGGTCGAAGATGTGACGGCATCCGAGGATCGCCGAATGGCCGCGATTAAAGAGTTGCAGGAATTGATGCCCGATGGCATTAACCTCATAAACGCGGAAACGGTCGCCAACGGGAAAGCAGCAAATGCTGTAAAGGCATACACCGACCAACTCATTCTTCAAGCTATGATAAAGGCCGCGCTTCAGAAAAGAGAGGAGATGATTGAAAAAGCGGGCAAAGACAAGTTGGAGGGTAACGATGAGAAGGTCAGTTGGTTTAAGAAAGGTATTTTTTATATGGCTGCAGGCGATGGTACGAATGGCTATGATCCCCAAAAGGCAATTGCCCTCCAAGCCGCCGAGAATAAAAAGACATACCAAGCCAACCTCGATAAACAGCTGGCCGACATTGATAAAATCATTGAAGATGCGCAGACCGAGTTGGAGAGCAAGAAACTCATAGTCCCCGATCCAGTCAAAATTGACGATGATGGCGACGGTAAAAATGCCTTTGGCAATCCATCCGACAAGAACAAAAAGGCGTGGAGTCTCGACAAGGATGCTGCATTCCTTGAGGAGAAGAAGAAGCTGCGTCAGAAATATGCCGACGGCGAGGCATCTTCGGAGAAGTTATACCAGAATGAACTGCTCGACATTGAGATTGCGGCACTCCAAGCACGTCTCGCCACCCACAAGGAGAAAGGGGCGGCGCGTGAAAAACTTGCGGTGTTGCTCGCGGATAAACTTGTCGAGCAGAAGAAGCGCGAGGTGCAGCAGGCAGAAGCTGCTGAGAACCTCCGCATTCAGAATATGACCAATGCTACCGAGCGCGAGAATGCGGAGTATGAACGTCGCAAGAAAGAGTATGCCGGCAATGCCGCAGCTCTGGAGCAGTTGGCGATACAGCACAACCGTAAGCTGTCCGTAATAGAATTTCAGCGCGCGACAGCCGCACTCAAACAGCAGGAGGACGAATACAAGCAGAGCCGTCGTATTATGCAGGAACGTCACAAAGCAGAACTGCAGACCGCAAACCTCACAAGAGCGGAGCGCACACGACTCAAGCAGCAGCAGACCAACGAACTGAAAGCCTTTGACGAGGATTACCTGCGTGGTGTTCTTTTACAACTCCAAGATTTGAGTGGCAAAGGCATCATGTCCTTCCGCGACCTCAAAGGGGTTGTGCAGAGCATAGACCTCGATACAGAACTGCTGTCCGAAGAGGAAAAGAATGAGCTGCTGCGTCGCATCAATGAGGTAACAACCAACATCGACGCCGCAGCCGATAAACTCGATGAGCTCGGATATTCCTTTTCCCAAAACAACAGCAAGGATATTCTCGGGCTTTCACAGGATGATTGGTCGAGGTTCTTTGACAACATAAAAAACGGGAAATTTGGCCTCGATGATTTGGGCGCAGGACTTAGAGCTATGGCCGCTGCGGGACAGATGGCAATGAACGTCTACTCCTCCTACGATAAGATGATGTCTGCGAAGGAGAACGCAGCTCTGAAAAGAGATAAAAAAAATAACGATGCCAAGAAAAAAGAACTTCAAAAACGCCTCGACGCGGGATTGATTTCGCAGGAGTACTTCACAGCGGAGCAGGAGCGTCTGGATGATGAATACGACCGTAAGAAGGAGGAAATCGAAATAAAGCAGGCCAAGCGTCAAAAGGCGATGAGCATCATCAATGCCACGATCGCCACCGCGCTGGCCGTGGCGCAAGCCCTGCCGAACTTAATATTGGCGGGCATCGTCGGCGTTCTCGGTGCTGCATCGATAGCAATGATTGCCGCTACGCCGATTGCTGGTGCTGAGGAGGGCGGTCTTTTCGTAGAGCGTGCGCAGGATGGCAAGAAGTTCAACGCCCGGGTGCAGCCTGATGCTCGTGGTTATATCGACAAGCCAACCGTTCTCGTCGGCGAGAACGGCTCGGAGTACGTCATCCCCCACGAGGCGATGGAAAACCCCACAATGACGCCGATCATCAACACCATCGAAGCTGCGCGCCGTCGTGGACAGCTCCGCGACCTCGACTTCACGCAGGTAATGCCTGCGATGATGCGTACACAGGGCTATGCCGGTGGCGGTTTCACAACATCAGCGGGGGCATCTATGCCTACGATGGGCGACGGCTCACAGATTACGATAAGCGCGGCCGATGTCGGAAGAATCATAGAGCTGCTGCAGACTCTGTGTGACAAGGCGGATAACCCTGTGCCGGCGATTGTTTCTCTGCTGGGCAAGGGTGGTTTCGTGCAGACACACGAGGCTTATCTCAAACTCAAACGCAACGGACAATTAGGAGGATAATATGCTGGAATTTATCACAACGGGCGGTAGACCCGTAGACGTACTACCGAACCAAGAGGTGGCCATAACGATAGAAAATGCGTTTTTTTCAACCGATCGCATCCCTGTCTTATGGACTACCGACGTCGACTTGGCAGCGAGCAGACCCAACTGCGACCTGTATGGGTATCCCAACGGAACGCTTATATCTCCGCAGCGTCGGGAGATAAATGTTGAGATGCGCATCAACTCGATCCCTGTTATGCTTGGCACGCTCAAGCTACTCGGCCCCGCAGAAAATTGCCTCAAGGCTTCTTTTGCAGGCGTCGCAATAGAGGACTCCTTGTCGGGATCGCTGCACGAAGCGGCATTTGCCAAATGGAACTTCGGCAAGCTACGCGACATTATCGATGACAAGACCCTCTATAATGAGGTAATGTATGGAGCAGGAGCAGGAACTCGACCAGATTTCGCTACGCCTCTCATGGTGCGTAATAGCATGAAAGGCGAAGAGGATATTTTCTGCGACATGGCAACGACGAAAGTAAAAGAGCATTATGCGACAAAATTTCTAAATAGCCCTGTCGGGAACTTCTTAATCCCTGTCGTGCGATTGAAATACATCCTTCAGACCGTATTTCCCGACTGTGAGATAGACGAAGAATTTGCTGCCTATATCAACAAAATAGGTATCGTAGCTCCATACCGCAAAAATGGATCATTGGCAGATTATGCAACCGGCTGTTTGGATAAAGATGACGATGGGAACTATATTCTCGACCTTGCGGACGCTATGCCCAATATTTCCATCGAGGAGTTTGTGAAAAATATCCTCATGGCCTTTGGCGCGACAATCTTCATCACAAACGAAGGCAAGCGGATGATTGGAAATAAAACCATCATACAGAGCACAGATTTCGACGATTGGACATACAAGATTCAAGATGACGTTGAACAGGAATTTGAGGATGGGCAAGCCTATGAGTATGGATTCTCGAGTGGCAAGGATGTCGAAATAAAAGGAACTGTAATCGAATGTGCAACTATCGCCGACTGCCTCAAAGCAGGCGAGGGGGCGGTGGTACATTGCGCAGAAACGCAGGATTACTACACCGTGGTTGTCAAGTCCATAAAAGTTGGCATGACAAACGGCGAGAGTTGGACGTCAAAACAAACCTATCTATCGTATCTCAAGCAGGGAGGAATGACGGCTGAAGAGAGTGCCACCGGAAAGAATGATGCGGTATCTGCCCAATGTTCATTTATACCCGTCGAGAGCTGGCCATACTTGTTTTTCTCTCCTTTTAGTTGGGCAGGAACCGTGTCCACGAGTGTAATGACCCCCGTAGTCGAAACCCCCGCAGTTGGAGGAACAAGACCCTCTGATATCTACTTTGGAACACTTGAAGCATTGGACGATGTGTCTGTGCCTTCGCAGTTCGCAAACGCCATTCAACTCACAAGCAATGGCTGCTATGGCTATGGATGGCTTATGTCAATCTTTTTGGCGGGCCCGACGCCGCTGAATTTGCAGGGAGCAAACGGCTTGTCAGCCAAATTCCACCATGCCTACAAGGAGTGGCTCGCAACCCCCAAGGATATGACGAGGGTGCAGGTTAACTTCACAGCAAGCGACATCGCCAATTTACGGATATGGAGAAAAGTAATGATTCAGAACCTGCTGTTCTTCATACGATCGCTGACCATTACGCTCAACACCTCGAAAGATGACATCAAAACAGAAGCAGAACTTATTGCAGCCTAACCAAAATTAAGACACCATATGCAACCATATATTATATCGGGATTCCCCGGCATTACATTCTCGGAAAATGCTCCGGACTTTACCGTAGGCCCTTTTTCAGACTCCGATGTTATTCACATCTCGGCAACATTAAACGGCACGGATCTCTTCCGGGACGTGCGGGTCTACCCCGATAAAGATAAGAACGTGACGATCCGCACGAAACAACTCGTGAGAAACTACAAGCCACAGAAAGACCCAAACGTATTCACATCCACAGTTGTCGATGTGCTACTGCTTCAAGTAGACTACAACGGAAAGAATCAATCCGCCATCTGTCGGGTGCTGTCGGGTGGCATAGATAAGAAAGTGCTCGAGGCGAATTGGAGTTGGTGGGACAAATGGGCATCATCCAATTTTCTTACGTGGCAACCGCAGGTTCTCGACACGACTCCCGAACAACCGCAACGACTACACCTCGCGCCGACGTTGCATAGAGAGTATAAGGTAGAAAGCACTTTGTATCTGGCTGACGGCCGAAAAGTCACCAAAACCATAGCAAAGGGGGTAGCCCCATATTACATTCACGAATTTCCAACGGACTTCAATACGCTATGGGCTGCCTACTGCAATGGCCAGAATGTAATCCTCAGGCCGTTCGACGTTTCTGCAACCGGCTACAACTTCCTGCCGGACATCACCCTCCCCTTGGAGCCCTATTACAAGAACCGTGGCGGGGTTCCCGTGGCGTATGACGTTTTTGCAACCGGCTACGAATTCGATGACAACAACACGCCCATAGAATACATCAAGACCTTCGTACAGCGATATGAGCTCCGCGCGGCAAAGTATAATGATGTCTGCTTTGGCTTTTACAACACCCTCGGTGGATTCGATACGCTGATGATGCAGGGGCAAATTGCGCTTGTGCCCGCAGGAGAGGTTGGGACATTTACCAATACCGGAGTTGAAACGGAGCTGACCAACGACTACACCTCATGCTGGGAAGCGTCGACCGGCTACATCGACAACAGGAGGATGGCGGCGCAGTATCAAGATTTTCTCAAGAGCACGGAGCGGTATATATATAGAGAGGGAAAATGGCTGAAAATCATCGTCGCCGAGTACAAGATAAAGGACATCACGCGTGAGTTGAATGCCTACACCTTCAAATACCGCTTGGCCGAGAAAAACGAACGCAGATATTACGAGAGAACCGAGTTGCCGGAGCTGGAACCGCCTGTCGAATTTTGCGGATGCGACAGATATTAACCCCGCTTTTCTGTCCTTTCAAAAACGCCAATCCACCCTTTAATTTGCCAAAAAATGATGACAAAACCCACCATACAAACACGCAGGAACTTCCGAACGGACTTCTCCTACATCGAGCGTTTCAAGCAACGCGCGAAGGACGGGACGCTCGAGGATGCACCTGTGCCGGCGGATGATGTAGATCTCGAATTCATATATCGCGCAAACAATGGAGTGACGTTCATCGCATCCCGCAAAGGCGGAGTGTATAGCTATTGCGAGAAAGTCGACGATACGCGGATTCGGGTGTACATCCCCCTTTCTCAAATATATCTCGGAGAAGGTCATCTGTGCCGCGAGCTGCGCTTACACACGCCCGGAGCGTTCTACAATGGCGAAATCGAAAATATCGCAGAGCCGGAGCACACCGGCATATTCCTGTGGAAGGGCAAGAGCGACGACGCTGAGTTGACCGCAGAACTGGAGGCTATACTTCCGCGCTTGATAAAGGGCACAGACGCGCTGTACATCCACCTTGACCTCGACCAAGAGAGCCTAAAGTTGACAATCCGCGAGGACGGCGAGACGCTGGGCGAAATCTCCCGCGCACTCATCGAAGACCCGAAAACACCCATTTACATCGGCATCCCGAATATATTTGTAGACGATACCTTTCAAGGCCACTACTATGTTCCGGGTCTGGCAGCGATCACTCACGATGACTATGAGACTAATTGTTTTATCAACTTCTCGGGAGATCTCTTCAATGACCAATACATGGGGTCGGGGTTCAAGGCGCGCGGGATGATTACGCTGTACTACGACGGCGACAGGGAGGCGACTTTCGAGATAGAATACTTCCCCGAATGGACATACGTATTTCCCAAAGACGAGAACGCCACATCAGGAGATGCCGATAGCGTCAACTATGGCGACATATACTCCTTCAGCAAGGATAGACCCGTGTCCGGGGAGTCTGTATGGGAGGCTTTCGTCGGCCGTGTGGTGTACCGCGCAGCCACGACGATTATGTTCGGCCAATATCTCGTTCGTTGCAGCATAGACACAAACTTCGATGATGCGCTGGTCATGACCGGCTTCTATGCCGACAAAACCGGTGCAAATAAGAAGGTCACCGTAACCTTCTCCAAGAATGCCGAGTGGTCGATAGATAGTGATGCCAGCGATATTATCCGTGCTCACTACACCGTCGAAACGCTGGCTGCAGGCTCGACGAACTATCCCGTGACGATATCCTTGCTCAACTACCGGGAAGGCTCGACATACTCGAAAACCGAGAACAGCGTGCCGCGCGTAGAGATCGCGGGCATTCTCGCTGGCGACGATCCAGCAAAGTACACCGTCCGGCTGATGCGCCGTGCATCAGGTAAGCACAACTTCAACGGCTGGCGCAATCCGATGGATGGAACAGAAGCGGGATTTAGCGGGTCGCAAGGAGCTTGGGGGGCTATCGGCTCGGCCAACATCACGCTCGGGAAACCGCAGAAAATCTGCTCCGTGTTTCAACTGACGGATAGAGCCGGCGGCACACTCAAATACGGCGGGCTCTCCTCGCGCGATGTGACGCTGGCCGATATGCTGGTATGGCAGCTTGGAATCAAAAATATGGAACCGTCGAACCCTTTGAATTGGGCGGTGCGGGCAACCTTTGGCGGCAACTTCGTGCGCAACAAAGGAACGCAACTGACGCAAAGCGGAGAGGTCGGCTTCGGCTTCCGATTCACACGACTCGGCCTCGCGGTCTACAAAGACAATAAGCGCGTCAGCGAGATCTGCGAGTTTTCGGCGTTCCTTTCGATACGGATCGCGTTTAACGGCAACACGGCAGCTCCCGGGTACACGGTAACGAAGGCACTTGCGAATTTTATTGATACAAACATATAATAGTCCAGAGGGGTGATTATGGCGGGCTAATGTCCCCATTTCCGATTCTACTTGGCTTTATTGTCAAGTAAGTATAACACTCTCGGGCGGTTCCGGCGATATGGTTCGCCCTGCGCCGGAACTTTTTTAAGACACAAAGAAACACCGAAATATGAAACAGATACGCATAGGTAAGGACATCACGGTTCGTTGGCCGATTTTGACAAATGGCAATCCTGCATCCCTCACGGGTCGCAACCTCAAGCTGCGCCTGCATACGCCGACCGGACAGCAGAAAGACATCGACTTCTCGACGAGTGGCCATCAGGTCGAATTTGTATATCGCGGCATCGAGCAGCGCAGCGAGGGGGTATATAGCCTCACACTCTGGGAGAACTTCGGTCTGCCCGGACAGACGGCGGTCGATGCCTGCAAGGCGTTTAAGCTCGTGTCATCTACCTGCTGCGAGGGGGGGGGAAATGGTAATCTCTCAACGGAAACCGCTGATCTCGATTTCGCGGTGCTGGAGATCGGTGTGAAAGGAGATAAGGGGGAGCCGGGTCTCCAAGGAAAGCCCGGAGCCGGTGTCCCCACAGGTGGTGCTGACGGCGATGTTCTTATGAAGTCGGAAACTGCAGACTATGCAACGAGATGGGGAGTGGTTCAAACTCCTTTTCGACTTACTCCTCGCATCTGTGATATGGATTGTGATATATCGTTAAAGAGCGTTGGGGCAAAGACAGCAAGCGAGGTTGAAACACAGATCAACAATCGGATACGAAATTCCGGCTTCCGTGTGGTTTGTGACAGGCCTGTAGATTTAACAGGAGCATATCGGTTAGTTCATGTCATAAAAAAGCAAAGAGCGAGCTCCAAAAAAAGAGTGGGTCGTGACGGTGACAGCGCAAGATTTCACACACGCCAAAGATGGCAAAGGGGTGGAGGAGACCTGATAGATGCAACATCGAGCATGAGGGACTCGCGGACTTATGCGTTGGCCGATGAAATATATTTTCAGGATGGTATAACTGCATGGCGTGATGGGGATATGATCAGGGTGCAGGTTAGAAAAACCGCAGGCAGAAAATACGCGAGAGCGGCATTTGCAATATACTATGACCCCGATTTTTCGGGAGGAGACTGGGGCGGCTGCGCATATCGAGTGTCGAATGTAGCATGGTTCAAACTGAACAAAGTGGGACGTGATGGGTGGCATTTACGGCCGGATGCGTTCAACGGAAATAATTTTAATATCGGTACAGAAGAATAACAACATGAGGGGGATTGGGCTATCAATGTCTTGACTTATCGGCCGGATGCGGCTTATAACGTCTTGGCAGATGGGCCGGATACGGCTGTCGATGCCTTGGCAGAATGGCCGATCCCCCTCTCTTTTTACAATTATAAAAACGATATATGAAGAAGTTGATTTGCCGCCTATTCGGACACCGGACACACACCGTACAATATGCCCAGCGTTATGCAGCCTACGGTCGCGGAGGCAGTAAGTGGCGCAGAGACCATCCCAAGAATAAATATGCTGTCATTCACGAAACGGAATGTACCCGCTGCGGAAGGATCGACCGGCTGGAGTTCGGGCATGGACTGAGCCGTGCGGAACTTCTCAAAGCAGGATTTTTTATTGAAAAATAATATACCTATGAAAAAGATCATCGAATTGCTGAACACCATCGCCAAAGACAAACTCTTACACTTTGCCATTGGGGCTGTTCTGTCCGCTCTGACATTCGTTGTGCTTGTGCTCTGTGGAGTTCCAACGTGGATCGCGGTTGCGGTCGCAGTTGTAGTTGACACCGTGGCAGCTCTGTGGAAAGACTATCGCTATGATGCGCGCCCCGACTGGTGGGACATTCTCACAACGCTCCTCGGCGGTGCTATCGTGTGGATTGCTATACTCTTTACAATGCGCGGATAGTTATGGAGAGAAGTCGTGAATTGACCAGCGTGGGCATCGGCTCGATATTCGGCGCACTCGCGCCAATCAGCAATATCCTCGAAGCCTGCATGATTATTTTCATTGTCGATCTGCTGGCGGGCGTCGCTGCGGGAATATTCGTGCAGAAGGAGAAGTTCGATATAAAAAAAGCGTTCGTCTGTATCTTGGAAGCCGCCGTGATCACGACTCTTATCGCGATGATCCTCGTCATCGGCGACAAGATCGACAACCACGAAGGCGCACTCTCGGCAATATCAGTCGTAGTCTATGCGCTCATCTATTTCTACGGCACGAACACGCTGAAGAACCTCACGAGATTGTTTCCGCGCAATTCCCTGCTCCGGTTCCTATACTACGTCCTATCATTCGAGATCGTAGAGAAAATTCCCTATCTGGCAAACTATAAAAAATCATTGCAAAATGACACAGACACACAACCCGCTGAAAATTCAGAAAAATAAAGGCCGGCTGTTCCTCGGAGAGCTGCCGTCCAGCAATCCGCCGTATGCACGGTTCATCAGCGCGATGCATTGCTTCCGTGTTGCATTCCGCATCCTGCACGGCTATGCCAAAGAAGGTGCGCAGACGCTTGCAGATCTACTGACCCGCTGGCCGCTGCCGGGAGAGGTAGACCGCGCCGCATTCATCAAGGCTGTGGCCGAACGCGCGGGGCTGTCTGACACCGCAGAGGTAGACACGCTCGACGAGGCGCAGATAAAGACGATTGTCGCGGCAATGGCGGCCGAGCTGTCCGGCGAAGAGCCCACAGAACAGCAGATCAGCATGGGCTGGGTAATATTCAAAACCAATGCGAAATAAGGACACTAACAAATAACCAGTATGAAAATTCAAGTACAAAGACGTTTTCGTGCCGAAACGTACACAATAGGCACAATGTTTATCGATGGCGCACGCTTTTGCGATACTCTCGAAGATAAAGACAGGGATTTGAACCGGAACGGCTCGGTAAACGATCGCGGGGAAGGAAAAGTGAAGCACGAAACCGCCATTGGTTACGGCACTTATAAAGTGACATTGGAGCAATCGCCCCGATTCGGCCGCCGCCTTCCCTATCTGCACAACGTGAAAGATTTCGACGGCATATTGATACACCGAGGCAATGGGCCGGAAGATACGTCCGGTTGTATTCTCGTAGGAGAGAACAAAGCCAAAGGCCGTGTACTCAATTCGACGCCTTACGAAATCGAGTTGGTAAAGCGCATAGGCGAGGCCATCGCGCGTGGCGAATCGGTCACGATTGAGATTGTATAATGGCCATGTAGAACCCCTACAAGTATGAGAACGTACATTATCCTCATAGCATTCCTGCTGGCGAGCTGCTCGGTGCAGAAGTCAGCGACGAGTTCGCAGAAATACGACGCGGCTGCCACCAGCGACCACCACGAGGCCAGCTCTGCAACGACCTCCGCATCCACCTCTGAATCCACTTCGGAGACCAGCTCTACAACCACCTCAGAGACTTCGAGTAAAACGACCGACACGGATGTAGTTACGACCTCCGTTGTGAAAGTCTTTGACACGTCGAAGCCCGTAGACCCTGCGACTGGAACTCCGCCGTTGCAAAGCGAAACTACTACCACTACCACTACGGCATCGAAACAGGCAGAAAAGACCGACAAGACAACCGAAGCCAAAACAGATGCTCAGAGCGAAGCTACGGCAGATGTTCAGAGCGAAGCCACGACCGACATAACAGATACCACGCAGAACTCGGAGAGTAGCGCGAGCGACACGACCGCAACCGTAGAGAAGAAGGTGATGTATGGAATATGGTTCTGGATTGGAGTAGGAGTGGCGATCGCCGTAGTTATCGCAGGCGCAATATTCGTATGCTGGCGACGGATACGAAATAAGCTAAAAATATAACCTCATCTATATGAAAAATATCGTATCTGTATTGCTCTACCTGTGGCAGCTCCCGCAGAACCTGCTCGGCGAGTTGCTCCTATTCTTATACCGTCGTAAGGTTCTGCTGACGGAGTTCGACGGCGTGCGGTTCTACGCGGCGCGGCGGATGAGCGGCGGAATATCCCTCGGAAGCATCGTTATCCTCTCGACTACGGCCGCCACCAAGCCCGGCATCTATTATCACGAATACGGACACATCAGGCAGTCACGCCGACTCGGGTGGCTCTATCTGCCGATCGTCGGGGTACAGAGCCTCATACACGCTGCGCTTCACAAATTGGGCGACTACTACGACTTCTGGACGGAGCGGTGGGCGAACAACCTCGGCGGAGTGCCGGGGTTCTCGGGAGATTATGTCTACCGGACAGACGGGCGGATCGTCGGCGATACGGAGAAATTGAAAGAGTTATTTGATGAATGAGAAAAGCCCCGGCGTTGTCCGGGGCTTTTGCTTGTGGCATATTTACAAAATGCCTTTATAGTTCAGCAATATCGGATTCGCATCCCGAATATCCTGCGGCGTATATACATCCGTCATAAGTAGCGACGAGTGTCGCGCCTGTTCCTTGACGGATAACGTGTCGCACCCCGCGCGGAGCATCGCCGTGATGCCGGTGTCCTTCAGCGAATAAAACTTGTACTGCTTCGGAAAATTCAGCGCAGGGCGTATTCGCAGGCTCCAAAAATCCCGATAGGTTTTTTCATTGACCCACTCTTCCCCCGGACGAAATTTTTTGGAAAAAATATAGTTGCTACTTGGTGCGTTGAAATACCCTAATTCCACCATCAACTCAATAATTTTCGCGGGCATAGTTACAATCGCCGACTTTTTGTTTTTTGAAATCGTATCGTCGATGTAGATCGTCTGATTAGCTATGGAAATATCGCTGAGTCGCAGCTTCGCTATTTCCTTTGGACGGATGAGCATATAGTGCAGAAAATAACTGACCAATAGGAACGGTCGATTATTCTCGACAAGCCAGTCGTGAAGCCGCTGCATATCTGCCGGAGCAATGACCTGACGTTCTTTTTTGAGTAACGCCTTACCAACACTCATCAGACCATCCGTTGGCTTCTCCTTAATATATAAGTGTTGCACCAGAAACGCGCCGAACGACCGGAGGAAGGCGAGGTAGTTGTTGCGCGTGCGCGGCGAGTTCTCTCGCTCGATATAAACATAGTCGAGAAATCGCACACAGAACGCCCTATCGAATTGGTAGACATAAGTAATTGGCGCACGCTGGTTCTCATTCCATTCCTCCATAATTCGGGCAAAGCAGATGTAGTCATGATGTGTCGAGGCGCGATGCACGCCGTCGTTCAGCAACTTCGTGATATAATTTCGATAATGGATGAGAGTATCCGAAAACTTTTTATAGCTACGATCGGCCTCGGCTTCTATCCAAGGATTCCAACCCGCTTCGAGTTTGGCTGACAGTCGGTGGCATACCTGCGACGCATAGCGTTTCCGCTCGGTATGCGTTCCTACATAGTTGATTTTTATGCGCTTGCGACGCAACTCTCCTTTTGCGGGATCAAATGCATAGAAACTGATGAACCAACACGCCCCCGAATGCAATTTCGGATAAGTGTACGAAAGAATTTCGTTTAACGCGGATTTTCGCGTGGTTTTTACAGACAACATTTTTTTTACATTTTCGCCGTAGCAAAAACGCAAAACGTTGATTTTTAATAAATCCAGAACAGAAACTTTGTCCCATTTCTGTCCCGTCTATTTTAAGAAAAAACCCGCAATTCGCTGAAATTCAGTTTATTGCGGGTCTTTTAGTAGCGGGAGAAGGACTCGAACCTCCGACCTTCGGGTTATGAGCCCGACGAGCTGCCAACTGCTCCATCCCGCGATATATCTTCAGATAACAATCTATCGCTTTTGTGACCACAAAGATAAGTCAAAAAATCGGCTTTACCAAATACAAATCACAAATAGATTTGATAAAATCACTAATCAGCTTACCCACAAGGGCATTTCGACGCAAATTCACCGCTGCGCCAATCCTTGCTGCAAACTATTTCACCGCCGAAGCCACGATCTCTGCCAAATCGCGCACCTCACCCGTCGTGCCGCGCACCAGGGCTTTCTTGCACAGAGGGCATGCCGTGACGATCACATCGGCACCCGTAGCAGCCAAAGAATCGGCTACCGAGTGAGCGATCCGAATCTGCTGACCGTCGGATATGGCCACATTGGCCACCGAAGAGCCGCAGCAGAGCGAGTTCTCGCGCGTCTGGGCAGGCTCCAGCAATTCGCCAATAGCCTCGATCACGGCACGCGGCTCATCGTAGATGCCGTTGCCGCGCCCCAGCTCGCAAGGGTCGTGGTAGGTGAATCTTGCGGCTCCGCGCTCGACATCCATGCGGCCTTCTTTAAGCAGGCGCAGGATATATTCCGAATGGTGGAGTATTTCGATACCCTGCAGGGCGTAGTCCTCGCGAAAAACCTTCAGGCATATCGGGCACGAAGTGACGAGGGTCGAGATGCCGTGCTTGCGGAATAGTTCGGTGTTGTAGCGCATCATCTTGCGCGCGGAGTCGGTCTCGCCGGCGAGTTTCAGCGGACGGCCGCAGCAGACGCCGCCTTCGCGGTCGGCCCACCAGACCTCCTCGCCTGCGGCGTGGAAGATCTTCTCCATGGCAGTCATCGTGCGGGGCGTCAAAAGCGTCATGCAACCCGCAAAATAGCCCACTTTACCCGAACCGGTCGAGCGGTCGAGGCCCTTGAAATAGTCGTAGCGCTTTTCGTCGGGGACGTTGCGCATCGTGTCGCGCGAATTGAGCCTCAGCGTATTGAGGTCGATGCCTACGGGGCATTTCGCCGCGCAGCGTCCGCACATCAGGCAGTTGTCGGCGATGGCCAGGCGCAGCATATTGTAGCGGCGGTCGCGCAGATAGTAGACCGACTGCACGTCGTTGATCCCCAGGTCGCTCTGCAGCTGACAGGGGTCGATACAAATGCCGCAGCGCGAGCAGGCCTCGATCTGGAAATTATCGAACGATTTCTCCTTGGCTCCCGAAAGCAGCTTGTATCGGCGCAGGAAGATGAGAGGTATCTCGGTGAAAATGTGCATGTAGCGCGAGAACGGCATGGCAAGGAAAAACACCCCGAGTGCCGTCGAATAGAGCCACCAGGCAAGCGATTCGAGGTTGATAAGCGCCAGCGTGCTCGTATGTTCGGACATGAAAGCGCCGATCGAGCCCGTGAGAAAACTTCCGCCGCCGTAGATCGCGCAAGTGGTACTTTCGGCAAAAAGGCGCATCGGGAAGACGAACCACAGTGCCGAGAGGGCTATGCGGTCGCCCGGGACGTGCTTGGTAGTGCGGCGCATACCCATCCGCTTCGAAAAGAAGCGCTTGCCCCACGCCAGCGTCACGCCCGAGAGGACGAACAACAGCAGCAGGTCCATAATAAAGTCGAACGCCGGCTTGTGTTCCAACCCGGTACCGAAATATTTGAAAAATACATGGCCCTGCAAAGGTACATACCGGAATCCGAGGTAGGCGACCGTCTCGATCCACCCCACCGCGATCAGCAGGAACCAGCCGAAAGCCAGGCTCATATGCATATAACCGAGCAGAGGGTTGACCTTGAAAATACGCCGGTGGAGCAGCGATTCGCTCACAACCTCCCATCCCGCCGACAGTGTGCGCATGGTAGGTATACCTTTGATTATAAGTTTTTTGTCGGACATGGGCAGGCGATAGAGCCACGAAGCCCACTTCCAGGCGATGACGGCGAACATCACCGCCGCGCCGATTATGAACGGCAGACAGAATGGTGCGTAGAAATTCATCCTAAAAATCCCCCAGTTTACGTTTGATAAGCATCACCACGCCACGCGTGTTGATGCCCCTCGGGCATACCAGCCGGCATTTCCCACAGAGCATACACTTGTTCATCTCTTCGTAGGCGCCCTGGTACTCGCCGCGGCGGACCAGCGTGTGGACCATGCGGAAGTTGAACGACGTGAGGTTGCCCGCCGTGCAGAGCGCCGTGCAGGCCCCGCAGCCGATGCAGGCCTGCAACTCGGGCATTTCGCGAAGTATCTGGTCGCTCTTGCGCAGGTTGTTGCGGTCGACATCGATCGCCCGCGGCTTGCTGATGCTGTAACCGAAATTGACCGTTGCCATTATGCCCCCACGTATTTTGCCACGGCGTCGGCCGCGACGGTTCCCTCGTTCAGCGATTCGCCGATGGTCTTGGGAGCGGTGATCGCTCCGGCGTAGAAGATACCTTCGGCATTGCTTTTCACGTTGCCGAGGAACATATTTTTAGGCTCCATAAATCCGCTCGGAGCACGATTGAGGCCGGCACCGGCGGCAAAAGCGGCGTTGTCGTCGTTGGCGCGCATACCCACGATAAGGATCAGCATATCGACGCTCATGCGCAGCGGGCGGCCCGTGAGCGTATCCTCGGCCTTGATCTGCACACGACCCTCGATCGTGGGGCTCGCCTCCGAGATACGTCCGCGGACGAAGTGGATATTGTGTTTTTCCTGCGCCTCGCGGTACATCTCCTCGTAGCCGGGGCCGAACATGCGGATGTCCATATAGAAGTTGAAGACGTCGGCCTCGGGGAACATCTCTTTCATCTCCATGGCCTGCTTCACGCCCGTGATGCAGCACACCTTCGAGCAGTGCTGCTGACGGACTTTCTCGTCGCGCGAGCCCACGCAGTGCAGAAACGCGATGCGCCGGGGGCGCGATCCGTCGGCCTTCGCGACCTTGCCCTCGCCCAGCATGCGCTCGATATCGACCGTCGTGAAGACGTTGTCGTAGATGCCGTAGCCGTACTCCTCCTTGATCGCGGCATCGAAGAGCGTGAAGCCCGAGCACACCACGACCGAGTCGCACGGCAGGGTCTGACCGTCGGCCAGGCGGACCTCGTTGCGCGTGAAGCCCACAACCTCGGCTCCCGTCATCACCTCCACACCGCGCTCGGCGATGCGTCGGCGCAGGTCATTGATGACCTCCGACGCCGGGGTGAGGGCCGGAAACAGCACATGCCAGTTGCGCAGTTTACCGCCCAGTTTAGCCTCTTTTTCGATGATAAGGGGGCTCAAGCCCTGCTCCGACAGACGCAATGCCGTCTGCATGCCGGCAACTCCGCCGCCGATAATGATAACTCGCTTCATTACTCTGTGATATTATAGCCCGCCGAGCAGCAGTTGACCATTGCCGGCGCAGGTTTACCGATGAATTTTCCGTTACGCCCCAGGTATTTGGCCGCGGGGTCGTAGTCGATGCCCATCTTGTCGAGCAACGGCTCGACGTCGACCTGGTGCATCTGCAGGCCCAGCTCCCAGGGATCGTAGCCCAGCACCAGGCCAGCCATCTCCTCGTAGGTCAGAACCGGAATTCCGTGTCCGTTCTGTCCGTATGTCGTGCCGTCCATCTCGGCGATGGTGTACTGCCAGCGGTCGAGGAACATGGGGCAGCCGGGGCAGTTGCTGACGATAAAATCGGGCTTATAGGGCGCCATCGACTCCAACTTTTTGTGGGTATTGGCGATCGAATAACCGCGGTTGGCCTGCACCAGGTAGTTGCGGAATCCGAATCCGCAGCAGTGGCGCCGCTCGGGATAGTCGACGGTCTGACCGCCCCACGCCTCGACCATGCCGGCCAGTACATAGGGGAACTCTGCACCGCCGATACCCGATTTCGGGAATATTTTGGCGTAGTGGCAACCAATGTGGTCGACGACTTTCAGCGGTTCGCCCGTCGAGGCATTGACCAATTTGTATTTTGCTTTCTCGGCTATCTGCTCGCGGAAGTGAAATATCACATCCGAACAATGCGCCAGAGACTTGGGCACCTCGAACTCGCGGCCGGTGGCATTGCGAAGATTCTCGCGCGTCTTCTCAAGCATCTCGGGGAACTCATGCCAGGTGGCCAGGATCTCGGTATAGACGCCAAACGAGGTGATGCACGAGGCGATGAAATTCTCGTAGCCCGCCTCGGTCATCAGCGCGAACTGGCGCGCCACGACGGTCATGATCGTCTCCAGCGGTACGATATCGCCGTGGTAGCCGATGCCTGTGCAGGACGAATGCTGGGGATCGTCCTTGAGGTCACGGCCCAGGTCATTGCGCAGAATATCGGTGAAGGCCTTCTCGCTTCCGGGGAAGAAATTTTGGCGTATGCAGCTGCGTGCATAATAGTAACGGTCGTCGGCGATCTCCTTCTGGTAGTCGTTCCAGCTTTTACTTTTTATCATAAGGCTAATAATGCTCGTTAGAATTCTTCTGGAATACGTCCATCATGTATTTCTGGTCGGCGCCCTCCTTGTAGCCCATTTCGCGGGCCTTGCGGTCGGAGTGCTCTTCGATCGTCGCGAACATCTCGCGGCCGCCGCTGACCTCGAAGATGCGGTTGAGTTCCGCGAGCGACTCGTCGCTCAAACGGCGCAGAGCGCCCGAACCCTCCTGCATGTAGACCGGCGAAAACTGGCCGAAGACCTCCTTGTCGTTGTCGTAGATCCACTTCCAGACCGTACCCTGCTCGGGGTGCAGTTCGGGGCTGACGAGTTTGGGGGTGATGCAGTAGCCCGTGCGGAGGATATTATCGCCGATGGTACGTTTGATAGCCAACTGCTGGCGGCCCTTCTCGCTCTCGACGAAGAAGCCCAGTTTCTGCGACAGCGTGCGCAGCGACTGGATCACATAACCGGGCGTGTTGCCTCGCGGACAGCGCGGACGGCACGACATGCACTCGCCGCAGTACCATATAACGTCGGTTTTCATCAACTCCTCGATGGCGTCGTCGTCGCGCGTCTGCACGATGCTCACGATCCGCCGCGGGTCGTAGTTATAAAACTCCGCCGCGGGGCAGACCCCCGTACACACGCCGCAGTTCATGCACGACTGAAGGCCCTCCTTCATGCGCACATCCTCCATCAGCATATCGAAATATTTTCCCATAGTCTTATCGGTTTTCGCCGAGGCATTCGTCCCCGCACCGCAGGGCATAAAAAAACCTTTGCAACTGCAAAGGTAAGGTTTACGAGGAACTCGCGAGGTGGTAGAAATACCTAAATTTAACGCCGTTCGTACTCCTCAAAGGCGAAAGGATAGGGATAAACGGCACCTGCGGCAAACGACTCCGACCACACGAGCCGCCATTCATCCTCGTTCCACTCGGGATAGCGCGTGTCGCCCTGGTAGGGGTGGAATACACGCGTAAGGTAGAATTTATCGGCCAGAGGCATCGCCTCGGCGTAGATCTGTGCGCCGCCTATTATAAATACCTCCTCGCTTTCGGGAAACAGCGCGACAGCCCCGGCGAGCGAGTGCACCACCGTGCAGCCCGGGATCTCGACCTCCTGCCGCGTGATAACGACGTTGGTGCGGTTGGGCAGCGGGCGCCCCAGCGACTCGAAGGTCTTGCGGCCCATTATGACCGGATGTCCCGAGGTGATGGCTTTGAAGCGCTTCAGATCCTCGGATATATGCCACAGCAGGGCGTTCTTATCGCCTATCACGCCATTTTCGGCTACTGCTACTATAATGCTTATCATAATTAGAACGACATTTCGGCCTTGATTACCGGCCAGGGGTCATAGCTCTCCAGCGAGAAATCCTCGTAGCGGAAGTCGAAGATCGACTTCACGGCGGGATTAATCTTCATCACGGGAAGCTGTCGAGGCTCGCGGGCAAGCTGCTCGTCGACCTGTTCGAGGTGGTTAAGATAGAGGTGGGCGTCGCCCAGTGTATGGATAAATTCGCCGGGATTCAGTCCGCACACCTGCGCCATCATCATCGTCAAAAGAGCATAGGAGGCGATATTGAACGGCACACCGAGGAACGTATCGGCGCTGCGCTGGTAGAGCTGACACGAGAGACGCCCGTCGGCAACATAGAACTGGAACAACACATGGCACGGCGGAAGAGCCATATCCTCGACCTCGGCGACGTTCCATGCCGAAACGATGATGCGCCGCGACTCGGGGGTTTCCTGAATTAGTTTTACGGCTTGGGAAATTTGGTCGATAAAACTACCGTCCGGTTTGGGCCACGAGCGCCACTGGTAGCCGTAAACGTGGTTCAGGTCGCCGAACTTGTAGCCTTCGATCGGCGAATCGACACCGTCTTGGGCGGCTTTCAGGAATGTTTCGCGGTCGACCGGCAACACTCCGTGGCGAACGCAAAGTTCGTTGTAGTAGCGGAACGCGTCGTTGTCCCAGATATGGACGCCGTGGTCGACGAGGTATTTGATATTGGTGTCGCCTTTCAGAAACCACAGCAGCTCCTCGATGACACCCTTTATGAAGACCTTTTTAGTGGTCAGCAGCGGAAATCCATCGGCAAGGTCGAAGCGCATCTGGTGTCCGAAGACGCCCTTGGTGCCCGTGCCGGTACGGTCGCCGCGCACCGCGCCTTCGGCTTTGATCCGCTGCAGCAGGTCGAGGTATTGTTTCATTAGTTGGAAGATTTATCTTTAGGAAGAGTGTCTTTAGGGTATTCCTTTAGCGTGATCTTCCCTGTATCGTCCATAATGGCATAGGAGCCATAAGCTTCTCCATTTTCAGCCACATCCCAGCGGCCGAGAGTCACAACATGAGGCTCGCCTACAAGATTCAGCTCTGGGCTAGGATAATCTTGAGCAAGATGTATATGACCGAATATAAAATCATCGATATCCTTATCTTTAAGAGCTTTATTATATGCATATCGTATTAGCCGCGGTCGTTTAATGTTATTTTTCTGCTTTTTACAGATCCTTGCAATGAAAGGCCCCCATATCTTCGTAATGAAGAATCTCCATATCTTTGCAAAAAACTTTCCTACCGCATAAAAAATGTGTATGTTGCGCGAACACCAACTCCCTATCTTGCCTCCGCGCATCATTACACCAATAGGTATAAATATCCGGCAAAGCTGCTGACACACCCAGCAACGGAACATCCAATTCATAAAAATCGTAATCGGATTTCGAACTCCAATTGCATCACCGTGGGCTATAAAAACCTTTCGGCCTGCGATGTACATAGTTTTCGGCTTCTTATATATCTCCAAACCACACTCATTCTTAAGGTAGCCAACCGTCCACATATCGTGATTGCCAGTAAAGAGCACAACCTTTATACCCTTATCTGTCAGTTCCGCCAACTTACCCAGTGTCCGAACAAAACCTTTAGGCACCGCTGTATAATATTCAAACCAAAAATCAAAAATATCGCCCAAAAGAAATATCGTCGTAGCGCCGTTTTCTGCTGCAAAATCGAGCCAATCTACAAAACGTTTTTCAACCTTGCGAGTTGCTTTGCGGCCTCCTGCACCAAGGTGTACGTCTGCGGTAAAAAAACACCTTTCCATGCCTACCGAGTCAGTTCATCAAGTTTCTGCTCGAGACTCTTGCCATAGATATCCTTGGCCACGAGGTTGCCCTCCTTGTCGATCAGGAAGTTGGCGGGGAGCTTCTGGACGTTGTACAACCCCAGCGAATGAGAACTCTGACCGCGCAGGTCGCTCACCGAGATCCAGGGCAGCTGCTGTTCCTGCACCGTATTGATCCATAGCGCTTTGGAGGTGTCGATAGCCACCTGGTAAACCTCGAATGCCACCGGAGCGTCGGCATATTTGGCATATATTTCTTTCAACTCGGCATTGAGCGTGTTGCTGTTGCCCAGCTCCGCCGACCAGAAATCGAGCAGCACGACCTTGCCCAGCAGCGACGAGAGGCGCACCTTCTTGCCGTAGATATCGGTCATCTCGAGGTCGGGGTACCCCGCTTCGGTGATCTGCGACGAGAGGTTGATGCGGGCGTCCATGCGTGCGATCTCGCTCATCAGCGACTGCAGGTACGGCGACTCGGGATATGTCTTTTCGATGGCTTCGGCAACCTCGCGGAAGTAGACCACGTCGCTGTCGCCGTTGAAGAGGTACGTATCGCCCGGCAGACGCTGGTAGAGCGCGTAGACCGCCGCCAGCGACGATTTATTCTCGACGATAAAGCGCAGCTGCTCGCGGCGGATGCGGTAATATTCGGTCGTATACTCTTTGACCAGGGCCTTGCGCTCCTCCTCGCCGATATCCTGGCGCACGAACTGCGAAGCGATGTTGTCGAGCTTGTAGGCGCCGATGACATAGGGCTGGTAGAAGGCGCGCAGCATCTCCGACTCCTTCGATCCCTCGACCGTGTAGTTGCGGACCACGCTGCCCGCGGAGTTGAGCACCAGGCGCTCGCCGCCGGCTATGAGCAGCGGAATGCGCTCGCCGTTGTATACTATATTATAAAGCATAGGCGTACGGGCCACGCCCTTCAGTTCGAAACGGTAGTTTCCCTGCGCGTCGAGCGTCGTGGAGTCGATCACCGACTGCTGCAGCGTAGTAACCTGTTCGAGATAGATGCTCTTGGCATCGTTGCCGACGATACGGCCTGAAATTTTGACCTTCGAAGAGTGGCAGGCGCACAGAAGCACCGACGCACTCAACGCAACAAAAAGAGTCTGTTTATTCATTTAGTCAGGGTGTTACTTTGTTTTACAAACAGAACGACAGCCGCACACGGAGCCAAATTAATCTGGACTCTGCCGGGGCGCCTCGCATCGTTCTACAAATATAGTGACGGGTGAGCGCAATCGAAGTTTATTTTGAATTGCCAAACCGCATCCTATATTCTACAAATATAGAAATTTTTTTGAAATTCCGCGGCCCGCGACCGACTATTTCGACGAATTGCGGTGATTGCCGTTGTTCTTGCGGAAATTGCGGTTGTTGTGCTGGGGGCCGCTTTTCTGTTGTCCCTGGCGGCGGCCCTGCTGCTGGCCCTTCTGCGGACGTGCTAAAAAGGGCTGTTTATACTCACTTCGGAGGTTATTCAAGGCAACTTCATCGATTTCGATAGCACCTTTGGACATTCGCTTTATATCTTTTACGATCGTTTCGTTGTTGGGGTGCTCCTGGTTGTACTCGTAACTTTTGGTACGCATGTAGCGGGCCAGATTATCGATCGTGCGGGCCGAAGCCTGGGGGTTATTTTCGTCAGCCAGCGAGCGGATCATCTGCTCGACATATTTGCCGTAATGTTTGAAGGCGATACGCCTCTGCGAATAGGGCAGACGGCGCGGCGCGACGGTCAGTTCCTGGCGCGTGGGGCGCGGATAAGGAGAGTCGACATCCAACTGAAAATCAGACATTATGAACAGGTGATCCCACAGTTTGTGGGTGAAGTCGGCCGTATCGCGCAGCAGAGGGTTCAGGTTACCCATTACGGCGATCACGGCGCGGGCCTGACGGTTGCGGTCCAGGCGGTCCTCGATAGCCTGCAGCGAGTCGATCATTTCGTGGATGTGACGGCCGTATTCGGGCAGGTACATTTTGCGCCGCGTGTAATTATAGTTCTTTTTCATATTGCAATTCGGCTCTTCACGCTGTTCTGATAGGTCTGCCGAAGTGTTCGGCAGGGCTTTTGCGGTGAGCCTTTTCCAGATTTTTTTCGACTTTCAGCCTCGCGTGTAAACATTAGGTAAGATTGGTTTTACACTTCGGAAAGTCATAACTTTGAGTACAAAAGTATAGATTTTTTTACGAAAAACAAGATATGGCAAAAGTTTTAATACTCGACCAATCAAAAAGTATGCGAAACACGCTGCGCGAACGGCTCGAATTCGAGGGCTTCATGACCGAGGCCGTCGACGATGCAGCAGCGGCAACCGGCATACTGGGCAAGATCCCATTCGACGTCATCATCTCGTGCTCGGGGGCCAAGGTCCCCGACGCCGGGGTTCCGTTCATTGTCATTCCGCAGGAGGCGACCGTCGATTCGGCGATCGAGGCCCTGCGCAACGGCGCCCAGGACTACCTGCCGCGTCCGGTGGACATGAACCGTCTGCTGCAATCCATAAATCGTACCATTGAGAATCCAGGCCCCATTGTGCAGCCCGCGGCCGCGCGCCGCGCACGCCGCGCAGGTGCGGTGCAGGCCGGGGAGATAATAGGTACGTCGGAGAATATCGGCCGCGTGCGCAAGTTCATCGACAAGGTCGCCCCGAGCGATGCCCGTGTGCTGATCACCGGCGAGAACGGCACCGGCAAGGAGCTGGTCGCCCGCTGGCTGCATGCCAAAAGCAACCGTGCGGCGGCGCCGTTCGTCGAGGTCAATTGCGCGGCGATCCCCTCGGAGCTTATCGAGAGTGAACTCTTCGGTCACGAGCGCGGAGCCTTCACCTCGGCCATCAAGCAGCGCAAGGGCAAGTTCGAGCAGGCCGACGGCGGCACGCTGTTCATGGACGAGATCGGCGACATGTCGCTCTCGGCGCAGGCCAAGGTGCTGCGCGCGCTGCAGGAACGCCGCATCAGCCGCGTGGGCAGCGACAAGGATATCGACGTCGACGTGCGCGTGATCGCCGCGACGAACAAAAATCTGCGCGAAGAGATACTCAAGGGCAACTTCCGCGAGGACCTCTATCACCGGATCGGTGTGGTGGTGGTTCGCGTTCCGCCGCTGCGCGAACATTCCGACGACATACCTCTTCTGATAGACCATTTTCTGAATCTGGTCGGCGAGGAGCTCAACACACGGCCCAAGCGCATTGATACCGACGCGGTGAAGGCCCTGCAAGCAATGCCGTGGACGGGCAATATCCGCGAGTTGCGCAACGTCATCGAGCGTCTGACGATCATGTCCGACGACCGGATAACGCAGGAAGACGTGATGTGCTACTGCTAATATACAAGGAGGCGTGGTTACACCACGCCTCCTTTATTCTATATGTCATTCCGAGGGGAGGGGCTTGGGAATCTGATTGCCTGCACAGCTTTGCAGCTCATTGGATTAATCCCCCTACGGGGTCTTTTAGTTGCTTCCGCTCGGCAGAATCTGCAAGCAGATTTTGCGCTCGCTTAATCGCATCTTTGCCACGCACGTTGTGCGTGCTCGCAATAACAGCTATATAAACTCCAAAATTTCGCAAGGCTTTCCGACCACATGATCGGCCCCGGCCCCGACCAGTTCTTCGCGCTTGCGAAACCCCCACTCCACCCCCACGGACCGAACGCCCGCGGCAATGGCCGTTTCGACGTCTATGCCCGAATCACCGACGAATACGGTGCGGGCCCGGTCCGCGCCGGTAAGGTCGAGGATTTCGTTCACCACTGCAGGGTCGGGTTTCAGAGGTACGCCCGGGCGCTGCCCCAACACGGCGGCAAACCCGATAGCAGGGAAGAACTTTCTCACCAGCTCTTCAGTCGCCGCCTGAAATTTATTCGAGGCCACGGCCATTCCTACCCCGCGGCGCGAGAGTTCGGCCAGCAGTTCGGGAATACCGTCATAAGGTTTGGTGTGGGCGTCGATATTTTCGGTATAGAATTTCACGAAGTCGGCACGCGCGGCCTCGACCGTGTAGGGCGTGCGCAGAGCCTCGGGCAGAGCGCGCTCCACGAGCCGCATCACACCGTTGCCAACCATCTGACAATAGTCCTCGTAGGAGTGCTGGGGCAGCCCGCGCACGGCGAGCATGGAGTTGCAGGCCACGGCCAGGTCGCCGATGGTGTCGAGCAGCGTGCCGTCGAGGTCGAAAATAATAAGTTCGGTATTCATAGGCGACAAAGATACGAAAAAGCCGTCCTGTCCGCAAATGCTTATCTACGAAAAAAGAGACAAGTACGCCTGATTCTTATTGAATTTCAGTCACTTTGATATATTTTACAGAAAAAATTCAAATATAAATAAAAAAGGAGAGCCCGAAAAGCTCTCCTTTTTTATCGTCGCGGCACGGGATTATTCGTCCTTCACTCCGAAAGGATACTGGTTCTGGATCACGTCCTCGAAACGCAAACCGGTTTCGTAGGTGCGCATCGCGCGGCGGCTCATGCCGATCGACGAGAAACCGCCGTCGTGGTAGAGGTTCTGCATGGTGACCTTGCGCGTAAAGTCGGAGAACAGCGTCAGCACATAGTCGGCGCAATCCTCGGCCGAGGCGTTGCCCAGCGGCGACATGCTCTCGGCGAACTCCATCAGATCACCCATGCCCAACACGCCGCTGCCGGCCGTCGTCTGCGTCGGCGACTGCGACACGGTATTGATGCGCACGTGCTTCTCACGGCCGTAGATGTAGCCGAAGCTGCGGGCGATCGACTCCAGCAGGGCCTTGGCGTCGGCCATGTCGTTGTAACCGTAGAGCGTACGCTGTGCGGCGATATACGACAGCGCCACGATCGAACCCCAGTCGTTGATAGCGTCCTTCTTGCGGGCTACCTGAATGGCTTTGTGGAACGAAATAGCCGATATATCGAGCGTCTTGGCCAGGTAGTCGTAGTCCAGGTCGTCGTACGTGCGGCCCTTGCGGACGTTGGGCGACATACCGATCGAGTGGAGCATGAAATCGAACTTGCCTCCGAAGTGCTCCATGGTCTTGTCGATCAGGTTCTCGAGGTCCTCGACGCTCGTGGCGTCGGCCGGAACGACAATCGTATTGCATTTCTCGGCCAGTTCGCCGATAGTTCCCATGCGGATAGATACGGCAGTATTGGTAAGGACGATCTCGGCGCCCTGCGCCACGGCGCGTTCGGCTACTTTCCAGGCTATCGACTGCTCATTGAGCGCGCCGAAAATCAAACCTTTCTTGCCTTTCAATAAATTGCTTGACATTCAATTTTAGTTTAAAAATTCGGACAAATGTAACAAAATATTTTTAATAATTGAACCGATCCTCCTTTAACGCACTTCGGAGGCACCTGCCCTCACCCGATCATACCCAAAACCGGCCGAATGGCAGCCCCGGCAGAAGACGCTGCAAATCCGCCGAAAGTTTACACGATATTTAAAAAGGTTTTGGCGATTTGTTAATGCCCGGCAGCGCCCCGGCCACTACCTTTGCAGCCATAGAAAACACCAGTAAACACCATCAAAAAAAAGTAAAAATGAAAAAGTTATTGTTAGCAGTCCTTGTTATCGGATTTCCCGCGTTTATGCTCTCATCGTGCAACGACGACAACGAGGGAAGCGGCGCCTACGACAACACCATTACCGTAGCCGGCGTCACGGAACAGGTGGCCAGAGCTTATTACGGAGGCGGATCGTCGCAGGTGGCAATAGGCATCGGCACAGACTCCTATTCGATCACAGCCCAGGCTCTGAACGGCAAAACGGTCGACCTCACCTCGAGAACACAGCCCTGGGGCATCGAATTCGTCGTTTCCGGCGCTGTGAGCGACACCACCTACGAAGGTTCGGTAGACGACCCGGATATGATCACCGGCGGCAAACTCTATATGAAGCTCGATGGCGACAACGTTGAAATCCGCTTCGAGTTCACCACGACCGACGGCAAAACAATGAAGGGTAACTACAAGGGCAAGGCCTCGATGTGGGACTAAACGACTCGATCGCAAAACAAAACGCGGCGCTGTGAAGACGGTGCCGCGTTTTGTTATCCGGAAGCGGTCAGATCAGCCCCTCGTGCCTCATCCAGTCGCGGCACGTCATACCCGTCACCACGCGGAACATCCGGCTGAAAGCCGAGGCGTGGTTGAAGCCCGAAGATTCGGCAACGCTCTCCAGCAGCATCCTCGGATCGTCGCGCAGCAGACTCTGGGCCCACGCTATGCGGCGTCCGTTGACAAGGCTCGAGAACGAGCAGCCAAAATGTTCGTTTATCATGCGCGAGATATAGGCACGGTTGGTGCGCATCATCCGCGCCACGTCGTCGAGACGCAGGTCGCTCTGCAGGAAGATATGCTCCTCGTCCATCAGAGAGGTGAATGCCGATGACATTTTATCTATTTTCCGGTCCCAGCGGGCATTTTCAGCGACCGATTCGGCCTGCGCATACCCTTTGTCGTGGGCTTCGGCATCGCCCGCAAGCTCTTCGCCGGCCAGTTCGCTGGCTGTGTAGCGAAGCTGCGCGACGTTATAGTGCAGTACATACGACCCTACGCCGATGACCGCCATAAGCAGGGCACCGAGCGTAGGATGTTCGGCATAATAGTAACGCCCCACGCAGAACAGCGACGAGAAAAAGAGCAGCATGAACAGGCAGACGATCATCGTGCGGGTATTTTCGAGCGATTTACCATCGGAATCGGAGAAGAACTCATCGAGACGGCGGCGATAGCGCACGGAACGCCATACGGCGTAGGTCATGATGACGATCATCTGCATCCACACGACCAGATTCAGCAGCGTGACGGTCACAAAGTAGAAGATCCGCAGCCGAAAAGGCTCGGCTGCCCGCGCCGCGGCGCCGTCGTACGCCATACGCGCGAGGGTCTCGGTAGCGACCGAAGAATCGTCGAAAGAGAGGTAGAACGCCGCGTTGGCGACACCCAGGAGCAGGGCTGGCAGCATCGTCAGATAGTCGTGCCACGAAAACCGGCGCTCATCGGTGAGGGCCCGGAAATAGAGATAGACGAACGGGTAGTACATGAGCACCACGAACTCTTCGATCATCTCCCAAACATAGAATCTCCCGCCGTAGCCCACTCCGCTGATCGCCGCGGCCCAGATAAACGCAATGACGCCGGCCGTCAGCGACAGCCCGATCCAGACATTCTGCGGCCGCAGGTTGCTGCGCGCCTGGGTAGCGAGAGATGCCGCCCAGAAGAGGTCTGCGAAGACGGGGAGAAGTATGGCAAAGTAGTAAGCCAACATGTAACGTGGGGAAATTTTGAACAAAAATAGCCCTTCACGCCATGCGGCATAGTCAGAAAACGTATATTAAAATTAACAATTCGTATAAAAACACACACCTCCCCGTATTGCAAAAAGCATTTTATTATATTCTGACGGCTACCATCGGCGGTCAAACATCGCGCTTCAACTGCCGGACCCGATATCAATCGGCGTCGTACTTCGCGCTGCGCCGCGGGATACGGGACAGATCGACAGAGGCCGCTTCGGCGGGCAGAGTGTCGGCAGACGGAACTTCATAAGGAGCCACGCGGGCAGACGGAATGTCGAGAGTCGTCACCCGGAGGGTTTTGGCATCGAGAAGCGTCATGTCGGCAGGCGCCTCGCCGTACTCGACCCTTATGTACCATATATTCATAGCACCCGAGCCGCCCATGACGAGCATCTCTCCGGCGGGTCCGTCGTAGTTGAACTCCATGCGTGTGGGGAAGTTGGCGCTGCAATAGGCCGTGCCGGTCCAGAAGATCTGCTGGCTGCGCAGGTCCACGCAATGAAGCACGAACGGCAGGCTGAAGCCGCCCGCAGCCGAAGCCGCATAAACCATGATCCGGCACTTGCGGCGAACGTCGAACCGCAGAGAGCGGACGGGGAGAGAATCTGCAGAATTGCCGAAAGGATAGCCCGTACCGCAGAACCGAAGTTCACGGGTAAAGCGAAATCCGTCGGCACTCTTGTCGACCTCGACCATATCCACTCCGGCGGCGGGCGAAGCGTAAAGCGTCAACCCACTCAATATCTCGGTTACGGCATGGATGCGGTGCACGCCCGGCCGGGCGGCATTACGCGCCGCAGGAAGCTGAAATTCCGAAAAATTCCACTCCACAAGTTCGTATCCCGAGTCAGTTTCGTCATGCGAATCGATAGGTATCGTTTTATAGGTCCGCTCTTCCGGAACAGGGTCCCAAGCCGCAAGCGCGGATATATATTTCCGTAAATTCATCGAAAATGGAGGGGTTGCGTTCGCTGCAAAATTAACCCTATATTCGATTGGAAATGTTTCAAAATGTTATATTAATGTGCCAAAATCATAAAAAAAACTCCCCTTTGAATAACGGAGGGGGTGCTTTTTCTATAATCAACGTGAGTTCGATGACTTTCGAACTCACGTTGATTATGCCGCCAACCGGCATCGGCATCTCATCGGAGGAACGCCTCACTCGTCGGCGGGCGGCGTGCCGTATTCGATCTTGATATACCAGATGTTCATGGCTCCCGAACCGCCCGTGGCGACCATCTCTCCGGCGGGTCCGTCGTAGGCGAACTCCATGCGCGTGGGGAAGTTGGCGCTGCAATAGGCCGTGCCGGTCCAAAAGATCTGCTGGCTCTCGAAATCGACGCGGTGAAGCACAAAAGGAAGGCTGAAACCGCCCGACGCCGACGCGGCATAGACCGTGATCCGGCAGGCCTTGCGGACGTTGAATTTCAGGAAGCGCGTGGGATGGGGATTGGAGTGGGTGCCGAAAGGATAGCCCGTGCCGCAAATCCGCAGTTCGCGGGTGAACGTCAGACCGTCGGCGCTCTTGTCCACCGCCACGAAATCCATGGGTGCGGCGGGTATGGCGCAGGCCGTGAGTCCGTCGAATAGCTCGATCGTCTCGCCGAGGCTGTAGAGGTTGATGTTGGAAGCGTTGCGCGCCGTGGGAGCCAGGGAGTCGGAAAAATTCCACTCCACGACGTGGTAGGCATTAGCCGGACGCGACGTCGAGCCGGGCTGGGCACCTTTGCCGGACTCTGCGAACGCATCTTCGGAGTCTTCCGGTCTTACGCTGCCGCCGAAAATACGGCTGCATAGAAATTTCAGGCCTTTCAATATGGGAGGGTGTTAGTAGTGGGTTCCTACAAAATTAACCTTACAAATTGAATCCGGCGTTTTAAAATAGTATATTAATATTTCAAAATCATAAAAAAACGATCACCTGGCAGCGCGCGGCGAGCGTCTATCAGGATTTAAGGCGCAAAAATCAGGATTCAGACCAGGCCGTTGCGCTGGCGCCATTCGCGGCAGGTCACGCCCGTCAGACGGCGGAACATGCTGCTGAAATAGGTGGCGTTGGCGAATCCCGACATCTCGGCAAGCTGCTCGATCTTGAGCTCCGGGCGGGTGCGCATCATCTGCTGGGCCCACTCCACGCGGCGGCTGTTGATAAGATGCGAGAACGAGTATCCGAAATGGTCGTTTATCATGCGTGAGATATAAGCGCGGTTGGTGCGCATCATACGCGCCACGTCATCCAGGCGAAGATCGCATTGCAGGAAGATATGCTCATCGACCAGCAGGCGTTCGAAGTCGTCGGCCAGGGCATGCATCTTCAGATTGCGCAGGTCGGGTTCGGTGACCGATGCGGGGTCGTATTCGTCGCTTCCGGCCTCGGCGTCGCCCCGCATCTGGTCGCGGGCCAGGTCGCGGGCCGTGTACTGCACCTGCGAAGCGCTGTAATTGAGGACGTAACACACCACACCGATCACCACCATGATTGCCAGTCCCATGTCCTTGTGTTCGGCATAATAGTAGCGGCCGGCCGACATCAGCAGCGAAAAGAACAGCATGACGAACATACCGATGATCATTACGCGATTATTTTCAACCGATTTATCCTCGAGGTTCGAGAAAAAGTCGTCCAGACGGCGGCTGTAGCGCACATAACGCCACACAGCGTAGATCATGACCCACACCATCTGAATCCACACCACGACGTTGATGAGCGTCACGCCCACCAGATACATGGCTCTGTCGCCCGCAGGCGCCGCAGCGCGGGCTTCGGCGCCGCCTTGCGACATCGCGGCCAGCATCGCCGGAGCATCCACCCCGTCGGCCGACAGCAACATCGCGGCATTAAGTCCGCCGACAACAACCGCGGGCACAAACCAGAGGTATTCGCGCCACGAAAATTCGCGCTCGTCGGTCAGCGAACGGAAATAGAGGTATATAAGGGGAAAATAGAGCAGCAGGGCGAATCCCTCGGCGATCTCCATAATATAATAGGCCGCGGGGCTCATTCCGCCGCCGATCGCCGCAGCCCACACGAACGACATGACGGTCGACACGGCGGCCAGTCCTATCCAGATCTTCTGGGCGTGGAGGTTGTGGCGAAAACGCATGAGCAGCGTCACAACCCAAAACAGGTTGACGTAGCACGGAAGGAGGGTTGCGAAATAGTAAGCGAGCATACCGGGAGGGTGTGGGAGGGTTGGGGTGTATCGAAGGTATTGGGGCGGCGGGGCGGCAGGTTGGCGGAGCGGCAGGCAGAGTATCGGCTATACAGCAGCCCTCGGGACTGCCGCGGCATCGGCCGAAGACGTCAGTTTGTTCCGGCCGATTCCACTACAAAGATAGAAAAAAATAATACACGCCGCACCTCCCCTGCCGGGCACATAATAAAGTAAATTTCGCCTCCGGTGATTTTTTTCGGGCTAAATTATCGAAAAATAAAAAATATGTCTATATTTGCACTCCGAAAGATCGATTTATCGGTCGTTCGGAATATTGGAGAGGTGCCAGAGTGGTCGATCGGGCCGCACTCGAAATGCGGTGAACGGGCAACTGTTCCGGGGGTTCGAATCCCTCCCTCTCCGCAAAGCAACATAGCAATGTTAAGTAAAACGCCGTATTTCAGAGAGATACGGCGTTTTGCATTTTTGGAGATTTGTCAAAAAAGGGCATTTTAGAGCAGTTTTCGCGTGCAAAATCGCTAACAAAATCTTCGCGCCAAAAGTGTTAGCGATTTAGAGCATAACTAATTATTTTACACTCTGTTGCCTTTCGTTGCGCAGTCCTGTTTTGCCGGCATTTCATACGTTTGTTCAACCCTTTTAAACGACAAAAACGTATGGAAAGAAACACTTTCAACATCAACTTTTACGTCCAGAAGACGCGCATCGCCAAAAACGGTGAAGTGCCTGTCGTGATGCGCGTTACAATCAACGGCCAGCGGGTCGTTACATCGGTTAATCTCAAAATCGAACTCTCAAAGTGGAATGCTGCGGCCGGAAAGTCATCGGGGAACACGCGTCGTGATTACGAGTTGAATGCCCGTATAGACACAATCCGTGCACGGATGATGCAGGTCTATCGCGAAATGGAATTAGACCGCGAACCGATCTCTGCACAGGTAGTCGTGGACAAGTATTTGGGGCGGAACACCCAGCCTGCGGTTATGCTGCTCGACATCTTCCGCGAGCACAATGAGAAGTGCGAGAAGCTATCCGGCAATGGAATGGCTCCCGGGACGGTCGAGCGCTACCGAACATCTTACAAACACACAGCCGAGTTTTTGCAGTTTGCATATCAGCGTTCGGATATTCCTGTTGCAGAGGTCAACCACAAGTTCATAACCGATTATGAATTTTACTTGAAGACTGAACGCAAATGCTGCCATAATTCAGCAGTAAAGTATGTCAAGAATTTTGGGAAGATTATTCGCATCGCTCTTGCAGATGGCTATATCACAAAAAATCCCTTTGCCAATATCCGCTTTAAGTTAGATGAGGTCGATCGCGATTTTCTTGAAGACCACGAAATCGAGGCTTTAATCAATAAGAAGATAGATATAGAACGCCTCGCACAGGTGCGCGATGCCTTTGTCTTTTGTTGTTTCACGGGGCTGGCATTTTCGGATATGAAAGGGCTGAAAACCGAGCATATCATACGCGATAATAACGGTGCGTTATGGATCAGAAAGAAGAGGCAAAAGACCAAGAATATGTGCAACATTCCGCTGCTCGATCCGGCAAAAGAAATCCTCGACCGCTATAAGGATCATCCGAGTTGCCGAGCGAAAGATGTGTTATTGCCTGCTCTCTGCAATCAGAAGATGAACGCTTACCTCGCGGAGCTGGCCGATATCTGTGGTATCAAAAAACATCTGACCACGCATACCGGACGCCACTCGTTCGCGACCAGTGTAGCCCTTGCTAATGGTGTATCTATCGAGAACGTGGCAAAAATGCTCGGCCATTCCGATACGAAAATGACGCGACATTATGCGCGTGTCCTCGACAAAAGCATTATGCGGGATATGTCTATCGTTAACGCTAAATTTGGCGGCAAACCCATTGCGTCGGAGAGTCCGGACACACCTGCTACCTCGGCTGCTCCTACCTCTGCAATCTCTGCCACGCCTCCCGCAATAGTATCGCAATCCCGCTCCGGTCTGGTCAGTTAATCCACCCTCAATCGTCGGGCTACCGTCACGGCTTTTCACAAAAGCCATAGCTTATTAGGGCATTTTCTCTACGCAATGCCTGCGGCAAAGCTAAAAATGCCCTAATAAGCCAAGGGGCGACGCCCCTCTGGACTCCCCTGCTGAGGAAATAATCGAATAGAAGAATTATGGGATATGTCGTATTACATATAGATAAAGCGTTGGGAAGCGACTCGGGTATGAGCTCGCATATCGAGCGAAAAATCAATCCGACCAATGCAGACGAGGAACGCACGCATCTGAATAAAGAATTGGTCGAATTTTCCGAAAGCGTTGCGAATCGAACGGAGGCTATACAACACCGATTAGACACCGCCGGGCTTACCCGCAAAATCGGAACAAATCAAGTTCGCGCGTTGCGAATGATGCTCTCCGGCTCGCCCGAGGATATGCAGCGGATAAGAGCCGAGGGAAAACTCGACCAATGGTGCGCGGATAATCTCGCATGGCTTCGCAAAACATATGGTGAAGCCAACGTCGTGTCTGCCGTCCTGCATATGGACGAAACAACGCCGCATATTCACGCGACGGTTGTGCCTATTGTTACCGGTGAAAGAAGAAAGGCCGCCCAAGAGCGGAGCAAGTCTGCCGACTCTACCAAGAAAAAGTATCGCAAGAAGAAAGCCGATGCCCCGCGCTTATGCGCCGACGATGTAATGGCACGAGATAGACTTAAAGGATATCAAGATTCCTATGCCGAAGCAATGTTCGCATACGGACTGCAACGAGGCATTGACGGCTCGGAAGCGCGGCATATTACCAACATCGAATATGCCCGCACCATCGTGGCCAACAAGCAGGCGATGGAAAATGAGATCGATCATCTGGCCTTAATAAAAGAAGCTAAACGGCTGGAGGCTATTGAACAGGAGCAGTTAGCCCGGCAAGCTAAATCCCGCACCGAGCAGGCACTCGCCAAAGCCCAACAGGCCGAGGCTGGACAGCAACAAGCCGAATCCAGATTGGCCGACACCTGCAAAGAACTCTCCCGTGAAAAAGTAAAACTGACAGGTCAAAAGCTCAAAAACACGGCGGCTGAGGCGGGAGCGAAAATCGCCGACGGGATTGGTGCAATGTTCAGTTCATCAAAGGCTGAGCGAAAACAGCAAGAGATAGATTCCCTAAAAGCTGAAAATGCCGGACTGACATTCCAACTGAACAACAAAGATATACAGATACGCAATTTGATTAGCGACAAGCAATCCGACACCGAACGGCTCAAATACGCCTATGAGAACCAAATTGATAAGTTCCGGAGGGCTGAGCTGGCGGCCAAAGCCCAGCACCAACAACAAATAGAGAGCATCAGCAAATGGTTTCCCGGTGCTCCGCAGTTAGCCGAAATGGCCGAATATTGCAAAACGATAGGTTGCAGCGACGACATAACCCGCACACTGATTACAGGAAAACCGGTAAAGATAGCCGGTGTGCTCAATTTGCCCGAGCACAACAAACGTTTCGATGCCACCGGAACTGTCCTGCGCATAGAACGCCACTCCGACAATGCTAATCGCTTCCGCCTAACAATCAACGGAACAGATGTCGTGCAATGGTTTAAGCAGAAATTTGAAGAGCTGCAACAGAAATTAGGGATAACACCGCGCCAAACACATTCTAAAGATAAGGGTAGGGGAATATAAATTATGTTCGGTATATTGTTGCCACAGCATTATCTTGTCATAAAAAGGACTAATAACTCTTATAGATAATTAGCAGTTACTGCCGCCGAAGCGATATTATGTTGCTTCTTTAACTATGGCAATAGGCTTTCAACTCATTATTTGAGAACAAGAAAATAAATATTGGACTTGAAAAAGTTTGAGAGTCGGCAAAAAGTATATCTTTGTCAATAAACATCTAGATAATTATTCGTGATATGTTTCGATTAAACTACCTAAAGTTAGAAGGCCATCAGATATTGAAAGATATTGAAATGTCATTTTGTCCAAATGATGCAATGGATCAGATGGAATTCTTTTCAACTATTGTAATAGGGCAAAATGGAACAGGTAAAAGCAACATATTAAAAGTCGTATCAGAGATCTTTCGGGCATTCGACCTGTATAAAGCTGATGAAACAAAAAAGCCAGACATAAGATACGCTTTTCATCTAATATATACTCTGGATAACAATATTTATGAAATTGTTTCTAGCAAGTTAATGCCAATGGAAACAGGAAGCAATTATGGATATTTTTATTTTAGAAATACTACGATAGATACAATCGAAGAAAATATAATCCAAAACTTATCATTGATACATAAATATACCATTCATTTGGATGAACTAGAGCTTCCTGTTAAAGTTTTAGCCAGTTCATTAATGCTTACTGATAAATTCAATGCTAAATCATATGGAATATACAAGTATCTGGGAGTCAGAAATGAAAATACGCCAAGCAGTACCGGTACTCGCACCTATATTAGAAAAACAGTTGATAGTATTATTGATGGAATCAAACAAAAGAATTTTGCGGAAGAACTGAAAAAGCTTTTTATATTTTTGGAATTAGACCCAGTTTTGACTTTGTCGTATGTGCCAAGATATAATAGGATTTTCTACAAAGAAGACATTACAGTAGAAGATCTCAATCAGGCATTTATTGAAAATTGGGAACAATTATTTCCGAGGAGAAATACTCCTATTTGGGGTGTCAATTATTTTAACAAAATTAAAGAAAACAAAGAACTACTCACACGGGTAGTCGAATTTTTGAAAAAAGTACATCGCAAAGTATATATCGAAGGAGATCGAAGAAGTATTAAGTATGATGTTATAAATAGTCGTGAAATAATAGATGACTACGACATGATTCAAATATTAAGACACTTAGATATCATAAGCTATCCCGAGTTATCTGTTTCCCGTTTTTCAAAGATATTTGATTTTATTAGTAGCAGCTCTGGAGAAACACATATGATAAGTGAATTTATTGGGATTCTATCACAAATACAAGAGAATAGTTTAATTTTAATTGATGAACCTGAAATAAGTTTACATCCAAATTGGCAAATGAAATATATAGACCAATTAAGAGAAATATTTCATAATTATCCATCTGCCCATTTTGTAATAGCTACACATTCCCATTTTTTATTATCCGGCATTCCCCCTGAATTATCAAATGTAATTATCTTAGATAGAGACATAAATAATAATATATCTTGTCAATCAATTGATTTTAATACCTATGGCTGGTCCCCAGATGATATACTATATAATGTTTTTGGTGTGGTTTCTTCTCGAAATAAATTTGTCGCAGAGGATATTGCTAACATACTAGATGAACTGTCTAAAGGAGATAAAAACTCTATCAACCAGATTGACAGAGACAAATACCATCAATTAATTAATCTTGAAAACTCATTAAAAGATAATGACCCTCTGAAAGAAGTAGTAAAATCAATTCTAAAGAAAGTACATAACTAATATATTATGAGACCAGAATATAAATTCACAATCAGAAATACATATATTAAAACTCATGCAGATAGCACAGAAATCGCCACCGATGATGCCTCAAATGTAGAGTGGAAATATGCCTATAAAGGTTTCAAAAAAAATATTAGGACACACTTAAAATTAGAACAACGAGGGCGGTGCGCCTTCTGCCGATGTGTAATTTCTACAGGCACAAGCTATTCTAACCTTGAACACCTTATTTCCAAAAAAGATTATCCTCAATTCAACACGCTTCCCGAGAACTTAGTATATTGTTGTTGGCGATGCAATAGTTCAAAGGTAAAAAAGAATACTATTGCTGCTCCCAACGCAAATAAAGCCGCGCAATTATTCCCAACGACATCAGCTGGATTCGTGATAGTAAACCCATATATCGACGACTATGAAGACTATATTGAGTTCTATGATGATGTTATAATAATTGCTAAGAATCCATCTGTCAAAGGGATCAACACAATAGAATTCTATAATTTATCAAGACCCGAATTAGCCGAAGATAGGGCAAGAGAATTTCAATTGGAACAAAAAAATATAACCGCACAATTATTATTACGACTAACAGATCCAGCATCTACGCCTCATGTTTTAGAGCAAATAAACAATATTATTGCAGAAATGCCTAGTTGGACTATATGAACTCTGGTTTGGACTGACTATTCTATCTTTATTCTTTGAAAACGACCTCTGTTAAGGTGTTTTAGTATTAATACTGTAAAGACAATATGATATGAGCTGATACCAAATATTTGCAATATGGATGTTCACTCAAAAGAGACAAGAAGTTATAATATGTCAATGATTAAAGGGAAAAATACGAAGCCCGAGATCATTGTCCGTCACCATCTCTTTTCTCAAGGATTCAGATATCGCATCAACAATAAAAAACTACCGGGAACCCCTGATATCGTATTGCGAAAATACAAAACCGTGATATTTGTGAATGGGTGTTTTTGGCACGGCCATACCGGATGCAGGAAGTTTGTTTTGCCAAAAACCAATGCAGAATGGTGGATTGATAAGATAAAAACAAATCAATGCCGAGATCAGAAGCAGTATAATTTGCTAAAAGATGCTGGTTGGATTGTCATAATCATTTGGGAATGTCAATTGCGCAAAGATCATATTATAAGCACTCTGAATGATCTGACTGATCTTATACGAAAAGGTGCCGAATAATCATTCGGCACCTTTCTGAATTATAAATCTATTGGATGAGAAAATCTCAAGTTATCAAGAACTGGAGGGATCTCTATCTTGACACCTTGAAGATCTGCCTTATTTTTATTAACTTCTATCTTGAAGTGGTCAATACATTCACAGAGACGAGGCACATATTCTTTGCTGTTTTCGCATATTCTCAGATGGCTTTCCTGTTCCGCAAGATCATACACTCTGAATATATGATAATACGGTGTCTGACATATAAATTGCAATTCAGAACCACTGAATACCATTGGTTGTTCAAACCGATATTGCGTTGATTTGGCATCTGCATACACAACATTTTGATTCGGGAATTGAATCGTAAAATCATATGGTAGGCCAGATTCCTGACTTCTGTTCATCCAGTTAAAAGCATCAATCTGTTTCTGATGCTTCAGTCTATCAAGATAGGCAGCTACTAATTCTTCACCCTTTCTTCCCGTATTCTTAAACAACTCACTTGCCTTTTCAATATCAAAGGGTTTGAATGTTCGGGAGACTCCGGTTTGTGACACAACTTCAAGCTGTTCAAGGATATCGGAGCTATTATTATTGACAATCCCCTCAAGGTAATCCATGAGCCTTTTGAATTGAGCTTCTCCGGAAGTTATTCGTCCCTTTACCCGATCAGCAGACAAATCAACAATCTGGTTAACTATATTATAGTCCGGCATATGGTCATTGAACAAATAAAAAACAACCATCCCGCTCTCCAATCCGAACCAGATCAGATACCACTTATAGTTATCCGGTTCCCGGGCAGCTTGATCTCGTATAACAGTCACAACTGAAACTGCATTACCCTTTCTGATTTTCGGACTACGAAAAGATCCATCCGGGTTCTCAATACGATCGAAAAAGCAATCGACCATATCACTATTATTGTTGAATATCAGCATCGACTCTTCTTCAACTTCCCGATCATACAGAAAAGTGAGAATGTCATCAAATAATCCGATATGGGTCTGATGGGTAGTCGTTCCCCGTCCGAGGTCAGCATCAGTTAATTGCTTATATCCGATGCGACCTTCACTGTGCGCCTTAAAGAACATATTGTTGCAGATTTTTAGTTATAAAGAGATAGTGAAGAATTGCATATACTGTATTTACGCTAACAGCATTACCGGCTTGTTTATACAACTGATGGTTACTTATATCTGCTTTACGGGCATTATGTATAAATTCCGGTTTAAATCCCTGAAGAGCAAAGGCTTCTGAAGGTGTAAGTTTTCGTATATGGTGTTTTGCCAACTCTTCTTTACTGAACGTTTGTTCAAGGTATCTGACAGGATCAGGACTATTAATGAATTCATCGCTGAAATAGTTATCCTGACAAGCACGGTGCATTTTTACCATAGTCGCAGTCAAAGGTCGGGCTGTCAGCTGATTTATTTCAGACTTTGATTTGAAATTTTTTGAGCCATCAGCAAGAATGGTCGGCTTCAGCGTATCTGAGAGATAATATTTTGCTTCAACACGTTTTTCAAGAATATCCAGAACAGACTTTTGTTTCAACAGAGAAATAGGAGTGTTTATTTTCTCAAAAGAGGCCTTTACCGCACTTTCGTCAAAGCGGAAATTATCCGGCAATCTTACGGATGATGCGAATATGTAAACCCTGTTCCGCTTCTGAGCTAATCCGAAATTATTCGTATTGAATATATCACAGTACACATAGGGATACCCCGCCTCTTCAATCGAAGAAAGAATAACCTTGAAGGTATTGCCTTTATCATGTAATTTCAGATTTTTGACATTCTCTAGCAGGATGAATCGGGGACGCTTGATTCTCAGAATATCCATTATATGAAAAAAAACATTTCCTCGGACATCCTTAAATCCATGCTGTTTTCCCATCATGCTGAAAGACTGGCACGGGAAACCTCCGGTCAGAATATCAAATTCCGGAAGAGTATTTATGTTGGATTCGTCAGATGTAAACTGCACGATATCCCCCATAACGACTTCCCCGGCTGTATCATAATTCGCCTGATATGTTTTGCTGGCATACGGATCTATCTCAGAAAAGCCTACACATTTCACAGGGAAGTTGAAATCTTTCCCCAATAAATCCAAAGCATGTCTGAACCCTCCTATTCCTGCAAATAACTCCAAATGTTTCATTTCAGATGCTTTATAATGTGTTTTCCTATTACCGCTGCAAGTTTGACCGGAACGGCATTGCCAATCTGAGCATACCAGCTATTCTGAGGTCCCGTGAATACGAAATCATCTGGGAAAGTCTGTATTCGGGCTGCTTCGCGTGGAGTAAGCCCTCGTGGTTCCCTCGGGTGAATATACATATTGCAATCAAATTTCATGTGCGAAGTAATTGTTTTACATACTTCGGTTTCGCTTAATTTGAAGTACTTATCCTTAAATATGTGATTTCTTTTCTTATACGGCATTATATCCGCAATAGAGGGATGTAATGAATTAGCCCCTTGTGGTAATAACCCAAAAATCTGAATATCCCGATCATTATTATATCTGTTCTTATGATTATAAAGGACTGATATTTTACGGCCATCATTTATGAAATTATAGAAATCTGTATGTTGATATATATAGGCGATGGCACGGAAGCCACAGGCTTCACTTTCAACGGAACTGTTGTTTTTTATTCTGTTCGGTTCCAGTTCCGGAAGGTCGCATATAGCCTCTCCCAATGTAAAAGATGGTTTTGTGTCAGTTTTTATATCGCTGAAAATTTTATTTACGTCAGCCCCGATTCTGTTTCCGATAATAATAAAACGCACTCTATTTTGTGGAACTCCGAAATCCTTGGCATTCAGTAATGAATAGGCAAATGTATATTCCTCTCCGAGGTATAAGCGCAGATCGTCAATAATTTCATCTATTTTCTGAGCCATTCCCCGGACATTTTCCATCAAAAAGAATTTCGGTTTCACATGCTGCAGAAACTTCAGATAAGCCTTATACAACACATTACGAGAATCATCAATAATACGCTGTCTATTGGCCATAGAAAAACCCTGACATGGCGGTCCACCACAGACAATATCTACATCTTTGAATAATGGCAGATATTTTTCTATTTCAGCATTAAGCTGATTAATATCGCCTATATAATATCTGTCACGATCCAGATGATGATTCTGAATATATGTTTCACAAAATGTTTTGTTGATCTCGTTAACAAAAATCGGTTTAAAACCAGCCTGTTCCATTCCGAGACTAAGTCCACCACATCCTGCAAATAAATCTATAAGAGAGTACTTGCCCATATTATTAGCAAATATACGATATATTTATCAGCTGCGCAATTTATCTATTAACTTGGTTAACCATAATTGCGTTGCAAAATTAGGTGTCAAAATTGACAATTTATGACATTCTTGAAAAAATGTGGAAAATTATCCATCCAATTTCAATAGACCTTCCCATATGGACTAAGAGTATATGGCCTGGCAAGCTACTAATTTGATGCTTCTTAAAGAAGGGCATTCCATTACCCGTTGTCCGCAAAGGTTTCGTATTAAAATAAGCCCTGCAAGGCCGTGGCCGACTACGTCGGTTCTTTCGGAAGCCTTGCAGGGCTTATTTTAATACAAGTGCTGGTCGCTACCAACAAGCAATGGGATGGTGTGGAAATAGGCATGCCCTATTCGGTCGAGATCCCATCGAAGAGCTCCTCAAGGGAAATCCCGTAAAATTGGCAGGTCTTCTCCAGCGAACTGATCGTAATGTTGGATTGCGCTGCTTCCATGCGGCCGATGTTCTGGCCGATGCGCTTCGCCACCTCAAGCTGTGATAGCCCCGTAGCGGCCCGCAATGCCTTCAACTTGCCGGCAATCGCCCGAAGCATGGCATCGTCACGCCTTTGCTGTCTCTTTGCTTTTGCCATAGGATAAGTCTTTGAATAGATCTTTCATTGAGATATGGTAGCCCCTGCACAACTCGGCCAGCGTGCTGACGGTAACATTCAGCCGTCCCGCCTCGATCCGGGTGAGGTAGATATCCGCATCGAACAGGACTTCCTCCTGCGATAGTTCTCTCTGCTGCCGGATCTGCCGGAGCCGTTCGCCGAGCGCTTTCAGCAATAAATCGTTACGTACCTGCTTTTTCATAATACAAAGAAGACTATTAACGACATATTTGATGTGAGCATATTAGTCGTTAATCGGATTTATTCACTATCTTTGCAAACAGCAGGACATGCGTAAAAAAAGAAAAAAGATGTTATCTTTGCATAGACATAACACGTCGTAGCGACAAAGTCGCTTACACCATAAAGGCTAAACAACCTTTGTACTCACGCGAACATAGGGACCTCCCTCGGGAGGGTTTGGATCGGGTATAATAGTTGTCAGTCCTTGTTATGTCCTGCCCGAATGGGTAGGACAGACAAGGGCGCAGGACAGCTTCCGATTCGGGTTTCCTATGACCTGCGTGATAGCTGACACCGCGCCCTCTTTTTGTGCTCATAGGTGAAGGCATCCAATCAATATCCAACCCGAAACAAGACCTACCCATGAAACACACCGACCCCGCCCCATGGACGCGGCTGGAGCGAGTAATCAACGCTACTCACCATACCATAAACTCATTCGCCAGGCACATCGGCTTGGCAAGAGGCGAAAATCTCTACCAGATCAAACGGGGAAATAACGGCATCAGTCTCGATGTCGCCATGCGAATTCACGAACGCTATCCGGAGTATTCGATTTCGTGGCTGATGTGCGGGGTGGAAGACTCCCCGATTCCGTCAGAGGCGGATAGGACTATCATAAAAATTCCGCTATACCGAGATCTATGGAGGCAGGATTTCGACAAAGAATCACTCAAAGACGAACAACTGGTGATTTCCGCTTCGGTTGCCAATGGAGCGCAGTTTGCCGTACCTTATATGGACGATATCCTGAATCCCTATCTGCGCAATTCGATTCTGCTGCTCCGCGCACAGCCGGACGATAAGATCTTGTCCGGAAATATCTATTTTGTGGCGACCAAGACTACGCGGATGTTCCGGATCGTTCAGGAAGATGAACGAAATCCCATAACACTACGGCTAAGAACCATTCATCCGTCCGTGTTCAAAGACGTGCTGATTCCTAAATCCGAGATCATTTCGATGTGGCTGGTCTGCGGTGCGATTTGCAAAATGGAGCGGTAAAGATAATTTATTTTGTAAAATACGAAGAATTCTGTATCTTTGTATTAATATGAAATGCTGAGCAGCAGACCGCAAGAGCGGCAATGCACATTCGCTAACATATCTGAAAACGGAATTTATAGATATTGACTATAAGGCGGTTGCAGGGAAGTACAAAAACCTCCCTCTCCGCAAAGAAGGCTGAACTTCAGCAACTTACATTAACCAGGGACTAAATCGGGGACTAAAACCGGATTTAGTCCTTTTTTGTATGAATGCCGCGCAATAACCTCTACCAGAGCGACATCTGCGGCGGACGTAGCGACCGGCACTCCATATCGATGATCTTTTCGGCAGGGATTTTTGTGATATCAAAATCGGGGTCGAGCGAGGGGCTTAGAACAGAACCTCGCATATTGACTTTCTCCGTGGTCGCATAGCAATAGAGGCAGCCGTTGTTGCAGGTGGAATAGCAGCCGATATCGACCGATTCCATACAGTTGCAGTGCGGCCGAAGGTATTTTTCCTTGACTTTATCGAATCTATATCCGACTATTTCTTCGATCTGTTTGCGCTCGACACAGGCTCCGTGCGTTATTCCGAATTCGTCCAGATCGACTTCGGTAGCGCAGGTTTCTACCTTCTGGCCGTACTTATAAGCTATTTCGCCGAACACCTGCCCAATAGCTCTCATATCCTCCACATCGCGCCGTTTAACCGCAAGAGCATCGATGCGTTTGGCTACAAATTCGTGATGGATGATAAAGCCTATCATACATTTATAGGAATAGGGCGATAATTCCCGGCACAAGTATTCGAACGCGCGGCGGTGAAAATCCATATCGTATTTCGGGGTCAACATCACGGGGTCGTAACGCCATATCATCCGCAAGGGGCCGATTTTGTCCGCCAGTCGCTTATAAGTATCCACCCTATCCTGAAGGCGCGGAAGGTTTGTCTCCATTTCGCGACCATAAGGATTCATCGTGTTATTGAACAGATAGTTATAATCTTGCAACTCATCGAGTCGGTCAAGCATCGGGGCCGGATTCTTGGAGCGAAAGACAATGCAGTCCACCACATCGGGGGTCAACGGCACACGATGATACACCCCGCTCTTGGTGTTGTGGTTAACTATCGCATAACCCTCCCGCAGGCGGTTGAGAAACCATCGGGTGTGAAATGCGGGTATGTCCGTGCGGCGGCTGGCGCTGATTATCATAAAAATAGTTCTTATGCCAGAATGTTCGCGCGGGACTCTATAAGGGTTTTGTAAGCCTCTTTCATCTTTTCGGGCAGGAACGATTGGTCGGTAAACGCCAGCCACTCGGGAATGACGCGGCGGAATTTTTCGTAGACATTTTCAATGGCCTTCTCGTCGACTTTCATCGCTCGCATCAGAGAATCAAAATCCTCTCGTTTCAGTTTGCGTTTTTTGCCGTTCAGCGTCAACGCAAGCTCCTCGGTGTCCTCCGGCATCGCCAGTTGGGTTGACACAAGGTCGTAGGCCGGCGCCAAAACAAATCCTTCCCCTTTCTTGTAGAGAGAGAAATTCTTGAGGTGCATATCCGAATTTCCCGTGAGATAGCAGAACAACAGCACCTCGAAATAGTTGATTATATCCAAGCCCGGATAGGCCGAATACTCGGCTATCTTTTTAGCAATCTGCTCGTAGGAGCCTTTGTATTTCTGCTCGGTCAACTTCTCAGTCAGTTGGCACATATCCTCCATCGGAATTTTACCACGCTTCTTATCTCTATCAATCCTTCGAGTTATGTATGCCAGCGAGCCGTCCCGGAATCGCACGAGCGAGTGGGGTACGACAGCTATGCGGGCCATTTCGGCCAGATGCATCGTCAGGTCTTCGTTCTCGGGCAAGTGCGGAAATCGCTCGGTCTGGGGTTTGAGGATATAGTCGCCCCACAACCCCACTATCGTAAATCGAGGGGTCTCGCCCTTGGCCTTCGCAACGCCCAGCGAGAGCTTGGGCTGCGCGCCGGTAACGGTCACCTGCGAGCGCACTACCTCGAGAGCCAACGCTCCTATATCGGCCCTCGTATATGGCAATGCAGGAGGGGTCGTCGTTCCGAATATCTTCCTAGAGCACTTGGCGTGGAAATCTATTTCGCCCTGCTCCAACAGCTGGTAGCAATACAAACACGTCTCCATTATTGTTCGCTTTCAATAGGTTCGACACTAACCGCACCTATGCACTCCTTGCAGCACGCCAAAAGAAGTGACATCCGATCGCGGTTGTCGATTTTCCAGTTCTTTTCGGCGATATCCAGAAGCCATCCTTCGGGTATTAAACCATCGAAGAATGGGTGCAATACGTTGCTGTGATACGCTTCGCGCCTCAACGGCATCGTCAGGCTTATTGCCTCGGCATCTTTGTCGTTCAGGTATTCGGGCGCGTATTCAAAAAAATATCCGTTCTCATTTTCCGTGAGAATTCCCGTTAATCGATCGCACATTAAAACTTTTGCCTGTTTCATCGCTCTATCAATTTATTGCGGTTTATGGGGACAACACCCAACTCGGTGCCAAAAAGCCCTAACACCTGATTTACTTTGTCCATCTTGAGCGTGGCCTTTCCTTGCTCCAATTCGCGCAGGAAACGTATGCCCACGCCGGCCTTCTGCGCCAACTCCTCGCGCGACAATCCAAGCGCCTTGCGCCTGGATTTCACATATTCGTTAAGTGGTGTATTCTCCATAATCATACCCTTTCGGGTACAAATATAATGCAAATTTATAAATTTACACCCTTTCGGGTATTATTTTCACGACATATCAATAAATAGCACCCCATCGGGTATCTTCATCGGGTTCCACCTTCATTTAATATCGTCCGAAGATTCGCAGTAATCTTAATTTGATGTGTAAAATAATTTGTAATTTCGTAAAACTTTAAACAACTGGTTATGGACGATATAAAAAAACTGCTGAATCATACATCAGAAGTTATTGAGAGAGACAAAACAATTCAGGAGGAACGTAGAACTAAAGGAGAAAAGTTCAATGTATTGATTGCCATTTATCAAGCAAGATGGCGTTCTCAAGGGCCGCTATCTCCAATGCGCATCCGTTGTCTGTGACAATTGCGGGCATCTCTATCTGCAACATCAGATATCGCAAAGATTCGGCATACATATCGGCGGGGGTGTCCAGGCGAAGGCTGTTCAAATGATATATGACACAAAAGAGGGAACTATCAGAAATATGTTCGTCATCTTCGGCAATGTCGACAGCCGTCGTTTAGGAGACATGGTGGTTCAATCACATGTTGCGACCGTTATCAATCGTTTCCCCTTGCTATATGAAGAGGGAAAAATCACCTTCATGGGAGCCAGAACGGGAAGGGTTCTTGTGAAAAAAGACATGACGCATGACGCAGGCAACCGTCTGACATTCAACTGCACAGGACGCCGGGGAGAATATGAAGTGGAGAATGTCGAGATGGAGGCCGTTTATGCGCCGGAATCCGCTTCGGGGTGCTGTACGCTTCTTTAATCGGGCAGTAGTGAGAAATCAGAAATGAAGAGCATGCCAGAGGTATCCGAATAGTATATTCGCATATGCTCCGGTATGTTCGGGTTTACAATTCAAAATATAAGATTATGTGGACCATCGACGATATCGTACTCGGCCGCGAATGCGACTGGCCGAGGGAGGAGGTTCCTCCGCCTCCGCAACGAGGTACAATCTGCACCTGTGGCACCAGAACTCTGAACGCCGATATGCTCGCATTGCCTTTTGCACCCAATGCGATCAATGTGGCTATCGCAGGGGGCAAGGCTGTTTTAAGCTACCCTTTCAGCGGATGCTGGATGACGGCGTTCGAATACCGGGAAGCAGGCTGTCTGTTTAACCTGGGGCAGGGGCCCGACGCGCGGCGCAACTGCCCCTATTTTGGAAGAACCGGCAGCCAGGGGCCATATTGCGGCGACAGATGTCCTTATCGCAACACCTTGCTGGTAGCGCATGTATCTACCGGGGGCGGCCAGGACTGCTATCCCGAGTGGAATCGGATAGCCGGCTACTGCCAGGTCATCAGAGCATTTAAGCCTCATGCGCCGCTGTTTGCCAGAAGACGGACCGCCAATATATATTATGGCGTTGTCGCCGACGCGCACAATGCTTATGCAATATCGGCAGCATACAGTCCCAGGCATGACAACCCGGTGTTTTCAGACAAAATTACGATCAGCGAATAACCCGATCTCCACGGCAAAATCAACCTTCTTATAATTACCGCCATGTCTAAATACTTCTCTATCGCCGAACTCACCCGCTCCTCAACGGCCGCGGCGCGGGGTATCGACAACACGCCGCCACCGGAAGCTGCGGCCTGCCTGCGGCGGCTCATCGACGACCTGCTCGACCCCATTCGGGAGCGCTGGGGCGACCCGATCACGGTCAACAGCGGCTACCGGTGCCCCGAGCTCAACCGGGCGGTAGGCGGCGTTGCGACCTCGCAGCACTGCCGGGGCGAAGCCGCCGACATCACGGCCGGCAGCCCCGAAAAGAACCGCGAACTCTTCGAAATGATCCGCAGCAGCAGCCTGCCGTTCGACCAGCTTATCGACGAAAGCCGTTTCACATGGGTGCATATCTCCCATGCGGCAAGCAACCGGCGGCAGGTGCTACACCTCTAAAAACGCGACAGGCGGCAGAAAAACCTGCCGCCCGTCATTCATATGGTCAACTCTATATGATCTCCTCGCAATTCGCTTTCCGCGTCGGCCGCAAAACGTCGACCTCTTTCCAGAGCACACTCACCGCAGCGACGACAAGCGTCAGGAACGAAGGTACCAGGCAATAGTTCACCGAAACGGAGACGAACGGTATCGCCATATTGACAAGGCTCATCGCGAGCCAGATGACCAGCACAAAAGAGTATTGCCACATATCCTGGTACAGCACACCCCGGCTGCGGGTTTTCCGGTAGCCTGCCGCCAGAAAGAATATCGTCATCAGCACATACGTCATGAAATAGAGCGCGCCGCCAGCCAGGAACTTGAAGAGCAGCGTCCAGTTATTGCTCTCGCCTTTCTGCTTGGCGAGCACCGCTATCGTGGACTCGATCTTTCCGCTATCGCCGGTCAGTTCGTCCACAAGCTGTCGGTAGACGACGCCGACCGTCGTCGAATCGACCTTTTCGTAGTGGCCCATGCCGTTCCACTTGTTTATCAGGTCTATCTTGTCACCCGCATCGTTGTAGAGACCGTTATAGGCGGGATAGAGCGAGACAGCCAGTCCCGCGAAGGCGAGCATCACCAGCAGCTTCGCCGCTTTCGAGGTAAACAGGCTGTCAAATTTAGCATAGAAATCCATAGCGTTACGATTTAAACTGATTATCAGACATTGACCGGATTGGACTGAAACAGACTGATATGCCCCGCTATCCTGCGGCGGCGGTCCGCGGACAGCACCTCTCCGCAATCCCGCTCGCGTAGATCGATGCCTCCGGTCTGGTCGTCGGCGCGTATGGTCTTTATCCTGTCGATCTGCTTGGCGGCGAAATTCTGCCACACAGAGGCCGTAAACACCCTCTCGAACCGCGCAAGGACTTCGAGCGCCTGAAAACTCGAGCGCAGATCGAACAGATGCCCCTTGAGCTTATGCAGCGTGTGTGCGGAGGTGCCGGCCGCATATCGCACCATATAGACCCTTATGGGCTTATTGCCCCTCTTACGGTAATCGTAATACCGGATATCGGCGCCCGGCCAGCCGGTGAACGCAGCTTTAAACTTCCGGAACGAACGGGGCAGCTCATCCGGCAGCTCATCCGGCCCGTAGAGGATAACGGCCGTAGCTCCTATCGTTTTGACATCGCGGTCGCATACAACCTTTTTGGGCCAGAAACGGCGCTTCGTAGAGTGTGAGACAACTTTCGGCAGCCACTTCCCAAGCTGCCAAAGCAGAAGAGCCTCTTCTCTCGGCGTCTTCTTGTCTATCTTTTTATTGATACCCACATAGGTTTTCGCAGCGACGTTCACCTCCATGACGCGGTCGATCAGCTGCTGCACGTCGAGCTTATTTCTGATGTCTGTGCTGCCTTCGGGGATCTCCACGTCGAAGTTGAGCCCGAGGTGCAGGCGGTTCACGACCCCAAAGTCGCCTACGGTGAAATACCGGCGGATACGCCCGGTATGCATAAGCGCGTAAGGTGGTTTTTTATCAGATTTAAATTTAAGTTCGTGATCATGGAAGTCGGGAAAGCGCAAAGAGGTATGGGCCTTGAAATAGGCACGGTCGGGCGAATCGGGGTTATTCATGAGGCCGATATGGCGGTAAAACGGCGTATAGTCGGCATCGGCGTCGGGATTCCGCTTTTTCTTGCGGGTCCGAAGATAGCGCATAAGCGACTCCACGCATCTGGCAAAACCCGTCGGCCTGGTGCACACCTGACCGCTCATCTCGTCATCCGAAAGATGTAGCGGCTTCATGAAATCGACCAGCCGACTGTTCCTGCGGCACAAAGGACGATAATCCATACACAGATACTCGATATCGAAGATCATAGCGAAAGTTTTTAAAAAAACCAAGGTCGGTCTTCTACGGAATTAGAAGACCGGAATAACATTTGACGTGAGTCGTTTCTCCATTTTGCAGTATGTTACGGTATTCCGCCCGGGCCCCTCGTAATTAGATATCTGAAGCGACAAAAACCAGAGATACGTTATTCGACCTTGTAGTGAAAATGCAATTTTAAAGAACGCTGGGCTCATCAGAAAAGCACCGATTTATCCTGTAGATTACGACAATTGCAGCCATGTGTGTGATAAAAATAGATTAAATATTTATGATTTCCAAAACGCGGCGGAAGATAAAAACCGGATTGCGCCCGAACAGCGTAATTATGAACCGTAAAATCACACCGTCGGTCCATGCCGGAGCGGCAAAAAATTACGCGACCCCTGCAAAGGAGCCGCGTAATTTATATCGAAAAGCCACCAGGCTTATTTGGCTATACAAAAAGAGCCGACCCCGCCACCCGAACTGTCGCCTAAATCGAGCGAATAGCACAGCGCACCATTGAGCCATATGGAGGGACCATCATCGCACGAGCCAGAAACATAGACGTCGCTGCCCTTCACGGCAAGCCCTCCGCCCCATATACTGCCCGGCATGCGCTGCAGCGGCTCGTCGTTCTTCTTTACGACGCAATTACTGACATAACCACCGTCTTCTTCGCTAACCGTACCAGACACATAAACATCGCCGCCCGATACAACCACACCGCTTACACGGGTACTACCCCACAGATAGGTCGCCTCGCCGTCAATCCACAGCTTGCAGCTGCGCACTTTCGTCTCCGCATCGTCGACCACACCCGCAACATAGACCTTGTCACCGGCGACATATATAGCATTGGCTTCGGCATACTCACCGGCACATAATTCGGTAGCGACGCCGTCGGCAACCTGAAATATTTTCTGAACTTCCTCCGCATCGTCCCACGTTACAACTGCCAGGTAGACCTTTCCATTGATGACAAATATGTCGCCTGCACTGCAGTTATCCTCTCCCTGAATCATTACACACGAGGGTTGTCCGTTTTTCCACACCACTGCACAAGATCTATCATTGAGATTATAGGCAGCACCCGCCACATATATATTTTTGCCCTCGACAAACATCTCACTGGCCCATGTTCCCACGTATCCCGACGGAGTGGCAAGTTTCTGTATTCCGGCGGCCGTCCATATCGTGGCAGCGCTGGGTACGTCGTCAAAATACTGCGTTCCGGTAACGATCCATTCACCATCCGAAAAGGCCACGGCGCTGGCATAAGCTTCGGCATCTTTGGAACTTGCGGGCAAGATGTATTTGGTCTGGTCGACCCACAGCACGGCGTTGTTGTAATAACTACTGTGGTTCCAATCGCCCGCAATTTCGTCGTATACCGCACCGCCATATTCATATCCTGCAGCATAGACGGTTCCGTCGGCAGGGATGTCGATCGGGCCATTATTGGGCGTCGTGTCGTCTTTCGAGCACGAGGCGAAGAGCATTGCGCCTATGAGCGCAAGCAGGGAGAGGGGTAATTTGATCTTCATAATTATTTGGTTCAGAGGGTTTGGATGCAAATGTATTATTAAAAAACGAAATTGACAATATATTTGCCGGTTATCACGAACAAATATTCCAAAAAAAAACGGCCCGCAGATCTGCGGGCCGCTAAAACATTATGCATGTTGAGGTTACTCGAAGTCGAGTTCCGCAAAAAACTCCTCGCGGTGGAAATCGGGCTGCGGAGTGTCGATCGGACTCCACGACAGAAAATGAGGAACCGTGAGGTTATCGCCGCATTTATAGATATTGCCACGGGCCTTAAGACCCGAAAGATCGGCGAAATCGTGTTTGAAGAACGCCGTCGCGGGTAGCACCAGCCCCAATGTCCACGACTGGCCGCGGCGTTCGGCGAACGGCTCCGCACCCAGCGACGGACGGCGCAGGATGGTATTCATAACGCTTTGAGCCGCGTGGTCGGCGACGGTCTTCTGCTTGCGGAAGCCCAGCAGGGCGCGGCCTGTGCAGGTGCACTCGAGGTTGTAATAGCCCCGGTCGTCAAAACTGATGAAAAACTCCACACACGAATCGGTCCACACCTCGCCGTTATCCTCCGTAACCCGAGCAAGCGTATACTCCTCCGTGACGAAGAATTTAAGCACGATCTCGCGGCCCGTGTGGGCGATGTCGAACTGCACGTCGGGATGCGCCGGGAACTGATCGGGCCAGTTCACGCACCCTATGGTCTGCAGGCTGTCGGAGGCCGGGGCGTCGAGGAACGCCTCGACGTTCTCTATCTTTCGGATTTTCATTTGCGCAGGCTGTTTATGAACTCTTTCATCGCCGGGGTGTTGCGGTCGACGCTGTGCAGCAGTTTCATCTGCGCACGCGTGCGGACCAGGTTGTGTTCCGGGTATTTGATCTTATAGTAGGTGTCGCCGTTGATGTAGTCGGCCAGAAAGCGCACGGCCTGCATGTAGGGGAACAGTGCCGCCGCATAGGGCAGGTTTTCGATCTCGATGTCGGTCAGGAAGCTCCCGGCGCCCTCCAGATAGCCCTCGGTAAAGGCCCTGAAGATATCCATATCGACCTCCACGCGGCCCAGATCGCGGTCGTCCTCGTCACCCTTATTGCCGCTCGTGCGCATGAAATCGCCATAATCGGAGAAGATGAAACTGGGCATCACCGTGTCGAGGTCTATCACACACAGCACCTCGTCGGTGGCCTTATCGAAGAGCATATTGTTGACCTTGGTGTCGCAGTGGCAGACGCGCTTGGGCAGTTTACCCTCGCGGTAGAGCCGCTCGGCGCGGGTCATCTCTTCGGCGCGGCTCTCCATTTCGTCCACAATATCGCGCACTTCCGAAAGGCGCCCCGCGGCGTCGGCGGCGACGGCCTCGCGCAACTGTTTGAGGCGGAACTCCATGTTGTGGAAATCGGGAATGGTCTCGCGCAACTCGACCGGAATATCGGACAGCATCGACTGGAAATCGCCGAAAGCACGTCCGGCATAGCGCGACGTTTCGGGCGTCACGGCCTCGTGAGTCACCGACCCCGGAATGAAGACCATAAGGCGCCAGTAGTTCTCGCCGTCGAAAAAATAAGTTTTGCCGCTCTCTTTCGCCGGGACGAACTTCAGGACCTTGCGGTCGACCTGCGTCTCGCCGCGCGCCTCGAGCTTCTTGCGGATATGGGCCGTCACAGCCTCGATATTATACTGCAAAAGGTCTACATCGCGGAAGATATTGTGGTTTATGCGCTGCAGGATGTAGTCCGGGCCGCCGTCGGCCGAGGCTACCAGATAGGAGTCGTTGATAAGCCCGTTTCCGAAGGGACGGATATCGGCCGCCCCGCCTGCGGTGGCGAAGTTGGCGACGAGATTTTTGAGTTTTGCTTGGTCTGTCATTGCGGCTGAAAAGTATGTGTGGTTAGTAGATTTTTGTAAAATTACGCATTTTTTTTCGTTCCCAAAAGAGGGGGCAGAATATTTTCCGACTATTTGCGATCAGCGGCGAAATTAACTGCGCAATCGTTGGTCGTAAAGAGAAGCGGAGTGCCGGAATTACCCGGCACTCCGCTTCTTTGCATATCGGGCCGGATCGCTCCGGACCGCCGTTTACTGCGGCATGCCGATCGGATCCACGATGGTGATCTTCATCTTCTGAACCTTGCGGCTCGTGCCCTGGTAGTTGCCGTCGGTCAGCACGAACACAGCCTCATAGGTACCCGCCTTGGTGTAGACGTAGCCGTACTGCGAAATGTCGTCGGCCAGCGACTTGACGGAGATGCCCTTGTCGGGCGAGACGTTGTTCAGAGGCCGCGGAGTGGTCACAACCCACGAATTGAGCGCATACGAAAGCACATCGGCGCCCGCGCCCTGCATCATGAAATCCCAGTCCTTGTTGTTGAAAATCACCGAACCGTTGCTGTTGTTCTTGTGATATGGGTCCAGCTCGGTATTCATGCTCACGGAGGTCATCTCGATCGACTTGCCCGTGGACTCGATCTCGTCGCGGTCCTTGAACTTGGTTATGAAGCTGTAGTTGACGCGATAGGTACGCTGCGTGGCGGCCGAGGTCGCGCAATTCCAATGGAAAGCCAGCGAGAAGTTGTCGGCGAAATCTGTAATATCGACGAACTGCTCCGCGGTAGTGGCCTCGTTGTAAGGCAACTTCGTCCATCCCTCGATATTCTTGCTCTCGTCCATGGCAGACTGGATTCCCAGCATCGTAGCGCGGTCGGCGACGCCGTCGTTGCCCTTGAGGCCCTGGAAGGTCTTGGAGCCATAGATGTCGAGAGCCCCGGCATTGCCGTACAAGGCGGTGATCGAAAGCTTGAGCTTGCAGGTCTCGAGGTCCTCCATCGAGATCACCGTGCGGTTGCGGTACTCGTACTGCGACTTCACTTCGCCCGTATACATGTAGACGTAATCGGGATTTCCGTTGATGGTGAACTTCACCTCATCGCCGGCCAGGTAGGTATTGTCGGCGTTCAGGGTAACATAGGTCTCATTGGCGTCGCGGAGAATATCCTCCTCGCACGAGGCGGCCAGCAGTCCCGCTGCGGCGAATAATGAACCAAATAATATTTTTTTCATAGCTGTGTCTTGTTAAGGGTTACTACTACCACATCGGGTTCTGGCGGAGCAGCTTATTCACGCCCAGTTCGATAGAGGGAACGGGCTGGTAGATATGCTTCTCCTGGACGTTGGTGCCCAGCACCGCGGCGCGGGTCGACATGGCGTTCTTGCTCCAGCGCTCGTCGTTCTTCCAAATGGAGTATCGCTTCATCTCCTGGACGAAGATGCCCCAGCGGATCAGGTCGTATTTGCGCAGCGCCTCGAAGCAGAGTTCGCGGCCGCGTTCGTTGCGGACAAGCTGGCGCATGTCGTTCTGCGAGGCGTAGTCGCCCGCATCGCGGGTTTTGATGCCGGCGCGGTCGCGGACCTCCTTCACATAGTCGTAGGCCTCGGCGGCATTGGCTCCGCTGATCTCGTTGATCGCCTCGGCATACATGAGCAGCACATCGGAGTAACGCAGGATCGGATAGTTGATGCCCGTATAGAGGTTCTTGGCAGTATGCTGTCCTTCATAGACCACCTCGCGACGCCATTTCGAGGCGTTGCGCTGGCCCTGGGCCGCGGTGGGATATTCGAGCGACGACTTGCTGTCGTAGACGAACGGCGTCTTGTCGTAACCGGCCGTGGCGTTGTAGTTGGCGTTTCCGCTGTAGTTGTAGGCCGCGAGGTTCCAGTCCTGGCGCAGGTCGATGATGCGGCTTGCGATCTGGTACTCGTCGTCGGTGCGGTCGTCAGTCCAGTAGAGGTCCCACAGCTTGAGCGAAGCGTTGTACATGCCGTAGGAATAGTTGCATTTCCACTCGTCATACTTGTTGTCGGTAGCGGTGTTCTGCATACCCATCAGGTCGCCGATGCGGCCGTTGGTCCAGTACTCCTGGCGGTCGCCGAGGAAATCGGCCTCCCAGATCGACTCGTAGTAGGTCTTATCATACTTATCGGAGATCATGTTGACGAACACCTGCTTGTAGTCGGGGTTGAGCTGATGAAGGCCGCTCGTGATGACCTCATTGGCCCAATACGCGGCCTTGGTGTACATGGCCTGCGAATCCATACCCTTGACCGTGGCTCCGGCCATGAAGAGGTAGACGCGCGCCAGAATGCCCTGCACGGCGCTGCGCGTCACGCGGCTCGGAGCTCCCTCCATGCCCTCGGGCAGATAGTCGATGCAATCCTCCATTTCCTCGACGCACCACGTCAGCACATCGGCCTGCGGCGTGGCGGCCAGCTGAACGCTGCTGGGCGACTTGACGGCTACCGTACGCAGCGGCACGTCGCCCCAGGCCTGAGCCAGCAGGAAGTGGTAGTAAGCGCGCAGGAAGCGGGCTTCGCTGTAGTACCTCATATCGGGGTCGAGTTTCTCGCGGACCCGCTCCATTGCCTCCATGAACTCGTTGGCGTTCTTCACGCCGGCATACATCGACGTCCATGCGCCGTAGACCTGGCTGTCGGTGGTTCCGTAGTTGAAGAAATAGGGGGCGCCGGCCGTAACCTCACGGTTGTAGTAGCAGAGGTCGTCGACCGAGGACATCATCAGCGAATAGTAGTTGCCGTAGAAGGCCTCGTTGTTGATCGCGCCGTAGACTCCGGCAAGACCCGACATGACGTCGGACTGTTTCTGGTAGAAAGTTCCGGGATCGATCACCTTCGGGTCCAGATCGAGGAAGGAGCAGGAGTGCATCGCAAGCGCCGAAAACGCTACACTTATAGTTATTATAATTCGTTTCATAAATTCGTCTCTGTTAGCGGTTAATTAAAAAGAGAGCTCAACACCGGCCGTCATGCCGAACGCGCGGGGATAGGCCGACCAGTCGAAACCGGGGGTAAGCACCGAGCTGCGGGTCGAGACCTCGGGGTCGGGACCGCTGTAAGAAGTGAAGGTGTAGATGTTGTTGAGCGAAACATATACGCGGGCCGAAGCAAGGCCGATACGGCTGACAACCTTCTTGGGCATCTGATAGCCCAGCGAAATGGAGTTCAGACGCAGGAACGAGCCGTCTTCGACGACGCGCGACGAATAGAAGTTCATGGCGTTGGAGGCCGCACGCGGGATGTTGCTCGCGGGATTCTGGGCCGACCAGCGGTTGGCATAGGAGTTCAGCTGGTTGGTGTTCGACACCGTACCGTTCTCGAAGGCGAGGCGGTTGGCGTTGAGAATGTCGTTGCCGTAGCTCCAGGTCATGAAGACGTTCAGGTCGAAGTTACCCAGTGTGAAGGTGTTGTTGAAACCTCCGGTATGGATGGGCTGTCCGCGGCCGATGATCGTGCGGTCGTTGGCGTCGACCTCGCCGTCGCCGTTCATATCGGCGTAGCGCGGATCGCCGGGCTGGATGGTCGACTTGTTGACCGAGGTGTGATAGGCGACGCCGTCCTTGAGCACGTAGGAGCCGTTCTTGATGTCGAAATCCTCGACCTTGTAGGTTCCCTCATAGAGGAATCCGAACATCATACCGGTCGAGTTGCCCACCTGCGAGATATAGGGATAGTCGGAGTTGTACTTCTGCTCCCAGTTCACGCTGCGCAGCAGGTTGTGCTGGCCGTCGACCAGAGAGAGGATCTTATTGCGCGAGAAGGCGATATTGAACGACGAGGTCCACTGGAATTTCGGCGTCTTGACGTTCAGCGTCTCGAGCGTAAGCTCCAGACCGCGGTTGCTCAGCGAACCGATATTCATCATCGCTTCGACGTATCCCGACGAGGCGGGCATCGTGGCCGAAAGCAGCAGGTCTTTGGTCTCCTTATAGTAGAGGTCGGCGGTCACGCGGATGCGGTCGCGCAGAAAGCCCAGGTCCAGACCGAGGTTATACTGCGCCGTGGTCTCCCACTTCAGTTTTTCGTTGGCCATCGTGCTCACGTAATAGCCCGTGGCGATAGCGCCGTTGAAAACATAGTCATAGTTGTCGTTGGCGTTGGGTACGGTCGACATCTGGGCGTAGTAGTCGTAGGGCGTACCGGTGCGGTTGTTACCCGTAAGGCCCCACGAAGCGCGCAGCTTACCGTTGGAGAACCAGCTGGAATTCTTGAGCCAGTTCTCCTGGCTGAAGTTCCACGAAGCGCCCACGGCGGGGAAGTAGCCCCAGCGGTTATCTTTCGGGAAACGCGAAGAACCGTCGGCGCGCATCGTGAAGTTGAGGTAGTATTTGTAATCGTAGTTATATTCGGCGCGTCCGAAATAGGAGAGCTGGCGCCAGTTGGTGTAGACTCCCTTGACGGGCTGCTGCGTGCCGGTGTAGAGATCCTGCAGGCCTCTCTTTTCCGAGGACATCTGCGTGGCAGAGACGCCGTCGTAGGTGTATTTCTGACCCAGGAGCGTCGTACCGCCAAGAACTTTGATGCTGTGGCGGTTGATCGACCTGTTGTAGGTCAGCGTCGCCTCGGTCTGCCAGCCTTCGGTGTCGGTCCAGTAGATCGCGCCGTTGATGCCCTTACCCGAAGGCGAGCCCGGATAGCCGGTATAGGTCTGCTCGTTGTTGAACTCCTCGCGGCGGCGCTTGTTGAGCGTATAGCCGCCCGAGACGCGCAGGTCGAGGCCCTTCGTAATATTATAATTTATATAGGTGTTGGCCGAAACGACATCCGCGTAGGTCTTGCGATGCTCGTTCTTGGTCGAATAGACCGGATTGAAACGATAGTCGTTGGCCGAGGCTACGTCGTAGTCCGTCGGGTCGTTGATCAGGTCCGAAGAGTTGACTTTCGACGATATCGGACGGTAGCCCCAGACCGAATAGATAAGCCATCCCGACTGGGCCGAAGAGTTGTTCGACGAGGTCGGGGTGATACCGGTCGTGGCCGTGCGCGTGTAGCTGACGTTGGTGTTGAAGCGGAACTTCTGGCCCAGGTTCTGGGTGAAGTTCACGCGACCCTGGTAGCGCTGGAAATTGGAGTTGAGCAGAATACCGTCCTGGTCCAGGGCGGCGAAAGAGATGTTGTAAAGCGTGGCGTTCTTGGCTCCGCGGGGCGAGCCGCCCGACACCGACACGTTGTAGTTCTGCGTGAAGGCGCTGCGGTACACCTCGTCCTGCCAGTCGTAACCCGCCTTGTTGCGATACCACTCCAGATCGCGCCCGTCGCTGAAATACGATGTCGCCATCTTGTCGGGACCGAGCTCGGCCTGGAGCTTCACAAACTCGTAGGGGCCCATCAGGTCCATCTTGTTGGCGAGCTGATCGACGGTGAACGAGGCCGAGAAGTTGACCTTCGGAATACCCGACTGACCCGATTTGGTGGTAATGACGATGACGCCGTTGGCGCCGCGGGCTCCGTAGATCGCCGTGGCCGAAGCGTCACGCAGAACCTGCATCGACTCGATGTCGGAGTTATTGAGCGCCGTGGCCATCGAGCTCTCCGACTGGAATCCGTCGATGACGTACAGCGGGGAGTTGCTCTGGGTAAGGGAGTTATTGCCACGAATGACGATATTGGCCTCCTGACCGATCTGACCGTCGCTCGAGCGGACGACGACACCCGCCAGACGGCCCGAAAGCGCCTGGTCGAAGTTGGTGACGCTGGTCTTCATCACGTCGTCCATGTTGACCTTGGCGACGGATCCCGTGAGGTCGCGCTTGAGCGAGGTGCCGTAACCCATGCTCACAACCTCGACCACGCCGAGCTCGTGCGCCTCGTCGGCCATCTGTACGTCGATAGCGGTACGGTTGCCGACCCGCTCTTCGGCGGTCGTGCATCCGATAAATGAAAATACGATCACGTCGGCCGGTTTCGCCGATATCGTATAGCTGCCGTCGATCGAGGTGGTCGCGCCTCCCGGCTGACCTTTGACGACGACCGTCACGCCGATCATCGGTTGGTTCGATGAATCGGTCACCTTGCCTGAAATCTTTGTCTGGGCGAATGCCGTCGAAACGCAGCACAGCACCGCGGCAACAGACAACACAAGCACATTTAGCAAATTTCGTCTCATAAGTTAGTAGTTCGTTGGTTCGTAAAGCAAATGTACATGTTTATATGCGATGCTACCCGGCACCCCGGTACATGAAATTACCAGTAGAGTACAATATGTACTTAAAATGAAATTTCATGTACCGGGGCTGCATATGTGCAAAATAAGTAATATATACTTTTGTATTACTACGAAAATCCTAAAAAAGTTATGAAGAGTTTCCTTTCAGCGTTCATCGCCGCCGTCCTGCTGTTCTGCAGCTGCAACACCGCATCCGACGCACGACTCATAGACGAGAACATCTCGGTAGCTTCGGCGCAGCTCGGCGAACTGAACCGCCAGAGCCTCGCAACCGGCACTCCGCAGATCCCGTCGACCGTCCGCGACGGGAAGGTCAAATTCGTTCCTGTCGACGACTGGGTGAGCGGCTTCTTCGCCGGCTCGCTGTGGTATATGTACCGCCTGACCGGCGACGAGAACTGGGCCGAGAGTGCCCGCCGGCACACCGAGATCCTCGACACAGTGCAGTATCTCACCTGGCACCACGACGTGGGCTTCATGATCAACAGCAGTTACGGCAACGCCATGCGCTACGCCCCCACGGCCGCCGACAGCGCCGTGATGGTCACCGCCGCGCGTTCGCTGGCCACGCGCTACAGCCCCATAACCAAGACGATCCTCTCGTGGAACGTCGACCGCGGATGGCAGGCCGAGCGCGGCTGGGCCTATCCGGTGATCATCGACAATATGATGAACCTCGAACTGCTGTTCAAGGCCGCCGAGATCAGCGGCGACTCCTCGCTTTACGATATCGCCATCAGTCATGCCGACCGTACGCTGGCCGAGCACTTCCGCGACGACGCCAGTTGCTATCACGTCGTGGACTACGACCCCGCCACGGGCGAGGTGCGCCGCTGCTGCACGGCCCAGGGCTATGCCGACGAATCGGCATGGGCGCGCGGTCAGGCGTGGGCGCTCTACGGCTACACGCTCTGCTACCGCTATACCGGCGACGAGCGCTACCTCTGCCATGCAGAGAAAGTCGCCAACTTCATCAAGAACAATCCCAACCTGCCCGAGGATTCGGTTCCCTACTGGGACTTCGACGATCCGGACGCGCCGGACACATACCGCGACGCTTCGAGCGCAGCGATCATAGCCTCGGCGCTCTACGAACTCTGCACCTTCGACGACAATGCGGAATGGAAGACCTGGGCCGACCGGATCGTCCGCTCGCTCTCCTCGCCGGCATACCGCGCCGAGGCGGGCACCAACGGCGGATTCGTACTTATGCACTCCGTAGGCAGCCTGCCCCATGGGAGCAGCATCGACGTGCCGCTCAACTACGCCGACTACTACTTCCTCGAGGCATTGCTGCGCAAGCGCAATATCGAGAATAATCAAAACGTATTGTTATAACAGTATAGTATGTTCAGAACCGGGCTCATATCCTTCATCCTTCTGGGAGCCGTCTGCATGGCGCAGGCGCAAAATACGCACGATGTTACCGACGTGCGTATCCTCTCGTTCGAGCAAGGGACGGCGCCTGCCGCAGCCGATTCGCGCTCCGCGATAAGCGTGTCGGGGGAACATTACAAGCACCTGGCGCACTCGCTGCGCTGGACATGGAACAAGGCAGGCGCCGAACTGCGTCTGCCGCAGCCTATCGGATACCAGAAGGAAAACCCCGACCCCACACAGACAGCTATTCCGACTTTTGTATTCTGGGTTTACGCCAAAGCGCCTTCGGCGGGTACGTTGCAATTCGAATTCCGCAAGCAGGGACGCATCTGCTGCCGGTTCGACTACGGACTCGATTTCGCCGGCTGGCGCGGGGCGTGGGTGGCCTTCGACCGCGACATGGAGGGTACGCCCGAGGAGGGTATGGATGAGTTGGTGATCCGTGCGGACAACGCCACCGCGGGGGAGCTTTTCCTCGACCATATCATCTTGTGCTCGTTCCAGGATTCGCGCCACCACACAGCCGACACCCAGGCTCCGCAGATAAACCGCGGAACCGACAGCCACTGGCTCAAGCTGCTCGAGTGGCACGATGACACGCTCGAAGGAACGTCTGACAAGACATTCGACGCCTCGCTGCGCAACGATATGGCCAAGGTGAGCATACGCTTCACGCAGCTTATCATCGAGGGCAAAAAAACGCAACCGGCCGAGGCTCTGCGCAAGCGCTTCGAGAGCTACGGAATCGGCCGCAATGCCGACGGCACCATGCGCGGCAAAAGCATCTTCTTCGTCCGCTACGCCGAGACATATATAAATATGGGGTATCCCGGCGTGGCAAAGCAATACGCCGCCGACGGCATGCTTTTGAACTCCTGCAACGACCTGATGTTCGATATCGCTCTGGCTTACAATTCGACTACAGACCAGGCGCAGCGCGCCGGACTGCAGGCCATGTACCTCGATATGACGCGTCATCTGCTCGACCAGGGATTCACCGCCGGAAGCGCCCTCGGAACGCTCCACCACCTGGGTTACAGTATGCGCAACTACTATCTTGCGCCCTATCTTATGCGCGACGTACTGCGCGAAGAGGGTCTTCTCGAGCCGGTTCAGCAGGCCATGGAGTGGTTTTCCGGGTTGGGCGAAGTGAAGCGCACGCCAGCCGTAAAAGGCATGGATATCGACGCCTTCAACACCTCGCTTATGGGGCGCCTGGCTGCGCTGCTGATCCTCGACGATAGCCCCCGCAAGGCGCAATACCTCGAGAATTTCTCCGAATGGGTCGACAACGGCCTGCAGATTGCCGAGGGCACGTCACCCTGCCTGAAAAGCGACGGCACGGTCTTCCACCACCGCCGCAACTACCCCGCTTACGCCGTGGGAGGCTTCACCGGAGCGACCAACGCCGTGTGGCTCATGGCCGGAACGCATTTCGCCACAAGCCAAACCGGACACGAGAATCTGAAGCGTGCGTTGCTCGAGATGCGCTTCTACTGCAACCAGAAATCATTCCCTCTGGCCCTCTCGGGACGTCATCCCGACGGCAAGGGAGCCCTTATACCACGTCAGTATTCGCGTCTGGCGCTCGCCGGTTCGCCGGACGGAACCCAGAAAATAGACCCCGAGCTGGCGGCGGCGTATATGCGTCTTGCGACGGCCAAGGAGACCAAACAGTTTGCAAACAAGGGCTTCACGGCCGAAAAATCGCCCGAGGGATGCCGCATATACGGCTACAATGGTTCGCTGTCGATGCGTCGCGGCGACTGGCTGCTCACGGCCGCAGGACACAGCCGTTATCTCTGGTCGGCGGAGATTTACCAGGGCGCCAACCTCTACGGACGCTACCTGACCCACGGCTCGCTACAGCTGCTCGGTGACGGCGACCCCGTATCGGCGTTCGGAAGCGGATTCCGCCAGGAGGGCTGGGACTGGTGCCACATTCCCGGAACCACGGCCGCCGTACGCCCCATGGAGGAGATGAAAGCCGACATACTCAACGTCGACCAATACTCGGGCTACGAAGAGATGCTGCTCTCGGACGAGAGTTTCTGCGGCGGCGTGAGCCACCTCGGACGCCAGGGCGCCTTCGGCATGATCCTCCACGAGCACGATAAGTATAACGGCACGCTGCGCGCCCGCAAGTCGATGTTCTTCTTCGACAACCGCGTCGTGGCGCTCGGATCGGGCATCGAGAACGCTTTGGAGGGAAGCCGAACGCACACCACCCTCTTCCAGAACGCAATAACCGACGGTCACGCATCGTTTGAGTTCGCCGGAAAGGCATACGCCGGAACCGGTCACAGGGCCGAATCGGCAAAGGGTGCGATCCTGCGCGACAATTTCGGAACGCTCTACGTCGTTCCGCGCGGAAAGGTCGCGGTGGAGAGCGCGCTCCAGCACTCGCTGCACGAGGAGACCGGAGCCCCGACCGAGGGTGACTTTGTCAAAGGATATATCGACCACGGAGGCGTAGTGAAAGATGCCGGCTACGAATACCTTATGATCGTGAAGCCAGAGCCTTCGCAAAAAGTCACGAACATGAAAAAACTGCCTTACGTCGTCAGCCAGTGCGACGACAAGGCTCATATAGTAACCGACATACCCACCGGCATCCGCGCCATGATATTATTCGAGGCCGGAGCCATAAACGACAGCTTCGTCCGCTCGGTATCCACCCCGTCGCTGTTGATGTACAGCACCGATAGCCGCGGCGGCATGGTGCTAAACGTCACAGATCCCGATTTACGATTTTACGACGGCCCGAGCGACGATTTTTTCGACACCGAAGGCCGGCGCATCGAGCGCAGCATCTATTCGCGCACGTGGATCGACAGCCCCTCGGCCGAATCGGTCGTAGAGATCACCGTCAGCGGACATTGGGACGCCGAGGGCGCAACGGCCGCCATAACAAGAAAGAACACCGTCATAAAGATCGCGTGCCGCGAAGGCGCGCCGCGTGAGGTGAAACTTACAAAAACCAAGTAGCACATGGGACTCAAGCACATATTACCTCTTGCAGGAGCCGCCGTAGCGGTGTGCCCCCAGTTGGCCGAAGCCCGGGAGCAGCAGCCGAATATAGTCTACGTGTTTCCCGATCAGATGCGCAACTGCGCGCTCGGTTTCTGGAACGAACCCGCGTTCCGCCGCCATGTGAACTTCACCGCCGACCCCACGCACACGCCCAACCTCGACAGCTTCGCCCGCCAGAGCGTGGTATTGACGAGCGCCACAAGCACCTGCCCTGTGAGCAGCCCCTACCGCGGCATGATGCTGACGGGCATGTTCCCCGAGCGCAACGGCGTGACGCTGAACTGCATGAACGAGCGTCCCGAAAGCTCGCTCCGCCAGGATGCCGAGTGCATCAGCGACGTGCTGGCCGCCGCAGGCTACAACTGCGCCTACATCGGCAAGCTCCACGCCGACTACCCCACGCGCAACAACCCGCAGAATCCCGGCACCTATGTGGCCGAGGGCAAAGAGGTCTGGGACGCCTACACCCCCGCCGAACGCCGTCACGGATTCGACTACTGGTACTCCTACGGCACCTTCGACACCCACAAGCACCCCCACTACTGGGACAATGAGGGCAACCGCCACGACGTGGATATGTGGTCGCCCCAGCACGAGGTCAACAAGGCCATCGCCTATCTCGATAACGAGAACGGTGTGCGCGACACCTCGAAGCCTTTCTTTATGATGATAGCCATGAATCCGCCCCACTCGCCCTACTCCTCGACCGAGGACTGCATGGAGGAGGATTACGCGCTCTACAAGGGCTTGCCGCTGTCGTCGCTGCTCACGCGGCCCAATGCCGACACTACGATGCGCAAGGCATCGAGCGCGGCATATTATTACGCCTCGGTGACGGGCGTCGACCGCGAATTCGGACGTCTGCTGGAGGCGCTCAAAGCGCGCGGAATGGACAAGAATACGATCGTCGTCTTCACCTCCGACCACGGCGAAACCATGTGCAGCCATTCGGTCCAGGACCCCAAAAACTCGATCTACAGCGAGTCGTTCGACGTGCCGTTCCTCATCTGTTACCCCGGGATTCTGAAGCCGCACACCGACGATCTGCTGCTCTCTACGACCGATATCATGCCCACGCTGTTGAGCCTCGCGGGCCTTGCCAAAGAGATCCCCGCGGCGGTCGAAGGCCGCGACCTCTCGTCCGCGCTGCGCGGCCGGAAGAGCGCCGAACGCCCCGAGGTCGCACTCTACATCCGCAACCTCAACGGCAAGCGCGACGCCGAGGGCGTGGTGCGCGGCATATTCCCCGAGGCACGCGGCATAAAAACCCACCGCTACACCATGGAAATATCCGTGACGCGCAAATACGCGCTGAAAAACGTTACGATCTTCGACGACAGGAAAGATCCCTACCAGATGACCCCGCTGCGGGCATCGGAGCATCCCGGACTCTTCGCCGAACTGTGCGGAGCGCTGGCAGAGGAACTTCGACGCAGCAACGACATATGGTACCGCGACAACATGCTACCCGAGATACTACACTATTGAAAATTAACTAATTCCAACCAAACCTAATAACTATGAAACGGATTTATTCATTGGTGCTTGCAATGTGCTTTCTGCAGATCGGCTGTTCGAACGACCTCGACGACGTCCGCCAGGACGCCAAGGCGCTGGCAGAGCGGATCGCCGCGCTGGAAGCCGGCGTTGCAACGCTCAACCAACAGATCAGCAATGTCTACACATTGATGAGCGGATCCACGGTGATCGTGGGCGTGACGCCCACCGCCACGGGATATAAGCTCGAGATGAGCGACGGCACTACCCTGACCATCTACAAAGGCGCCGAGATCGACCACCTGCAGCCCATCTACGGCGTCAACGCCGCGGGCAACTGGATCGTCAGCCTCAACGGCGGCACGACCTTCGACGAGATCCTCGACAAAGAGGGCAACGCCGTAAGCGCACAGCCCGCAGACGGCGAGGACGGCACCCCGGGTGCCGCGGGCGTCACTCCCAAACTAAAGATCGACGCCAAGGGTTACTGGATGGCGAGCCTCGACGGAGGCACGACCTACGAGCACCTGTTAGACGCCGAAGGCAAATACATCAGCGCCGTGAGCGGCACCTCCTACAGCGGTTTCTTCTCCGAAGTAACCTACGACGAAACGGCCGGCACGCTGAAGCTCGAGACCTTGACCGACGAGACAATCGAACTCCCCGTGGTGAACACATTCTCGCTGGCTATCACCCATGAAAAAGAGATCGAGCCCTTCCTCATCAACGAGAAGCGTACGTTCGCCGTGGAGCAGGTGGGCGTTGCAAAGGCCATGATCCAGGCACCCAAGGGCTGGACTGTGATCCTGGGCGAGACCGACCTCGTGGTGACGGCTCCCGACAAAGACGCCAACGAAGAGATCAAGATCGCGATCCTTTCCGACAAACAGTACGTACGCATCGTCACGCTGCCCGTCTCCTGCTCGCAGGGCACTCCCGCATGGCAGGCGTTCTACACCCACAGCGAAGACAACATTCTGCTTGACTTCTCGTTCGCGGGATATAAGCACGGCGAGGTAGGTCCTCCCGACGTTTCGTCGCTCGGCTATGATACCTTCAACGTGCTCGACTACGGCGCCATTGCCAACGACGGCAAATCGGACCGAGCGGCGTTCATCGCGGCATATGAGGCCGCGAAGGTAAAAGGCAAAGGCATCATCTACTTCCCCGAGGGCGAATTCGACCTCCACTCGATAACCGACGACAACAAGGCCTACAGCGAGGGCATCATCCTCACCATGGGCGACCTGGTTATAAAGGGCGCGGGCCGCGACCTGACTACGATCCTTATGTCGGCGCCCAATATTCCCCAAGACCCTGAAATCATGTACGGTTCGGCCGTGACGATCAACATCAAGCACAACAGCGGCCTGGTCGACATCACCACTGTCACCGGCGACTCCGCCAAGGGATCGTTTTCGGTAGAGGTCGCTTCGGGCACCGGACTCAAAACCGGCGACTGGGTCTGCCTAACGCTCGAAAATAACACCCAGGCGCTTATCCTCAAGGAGCTCGGCGGCTCGGCGGAGCGCTTCGCCAACATCAACAACGCCGGCTACCAGATCATCGATAGCGGCGTCACGGTCTACGACTACCACCAGATCAAATCGGTGAGCGGCAACACAGTGACATTCGTCGAGCCCCTGATGCACGAGGTCGAAAGCCAGTGGAACTGGAAAATCCAGAAATACAACCACTACGAGAATGTGGGCGTCGAGGATATCACCTTCAAGGGCAACGCCAAGAGCGACTTCCTCCACCACGGAACATGGCAGGACGACGGCGCCTACAAACCCATTAACTTCATGCGTCTGACCAACTCGTGGATGCGCCGCGTGCGCTTTACGAGCGTCAGCGAATGCTCGTCGATCGTAAGCTGCGCCAACGTCTCGGTCTACGACGTCGAGATCGACGGCAACCGCGGCCACTCGGCGATCCGTTCGCAGGGCTCCTCGCGCGTGTTCATCGGCAAGGTCACCGACAAGTCGTCGGGTCCGTCGGTTGCCAACCCGAGCTCGACGATCACCGGCGCGGGCCAGTACCACGCCGTGGGTATCTCGAAGCAGTCGATGGGCGCCGTGCTGTGGCGCAACAACTGGGGCTCGGACAGCAACTTCGAATCCCACGCAACGCAGCCCCGGGCGACGCTGTTCGACTGCTGCAAGGGCGGATTCCACACCTCGCGTCAGGGCGGCGACATGAACCAGATGCCCAACCACTTGGACGATCTCACGATCTGGAACTTCACCGAGACCGTTCCCGCCACCGGCAACTACATCAAATGGTGGGATTACAGCTCGAAATACTGGAAGTTCATGCCACCGACCATCGTCGGCTACCAGGGACAGGTTGAGTTCGAAGCCGCGTCGACCAAGCTCGACGAGAGCCACGGAACCCACGTATATCCCGAATCGCTCTACGAAGCGCAGCTCATAAACCGCCTCGGCGCGCTGCCCGCATGGCTCTCGGAACTCAAATAAGATAACCCAGCAGAAAAATAAAGCCTAAAAATACCATGAAAAAATTATTTAAATCATTTGCTCTCGCAGCTCTCGTCTTCGGGGCGGCAGCCTGCCAGCAGTCGGACATCGACAACCTGAAAAGGGACGTCAACGATATGGAACACCGCCTGAAGGCCCTCGAGACCCAGGTCGCAGTTCTCAACAGCAACGTAGAAGCGCTCCAGACGCTGTTAAGCGGCGCCACGGTCAACAAGGTGGAGGAGAACGCCGGCGTCTACACCGTAACGCTCTCCAACGGCGACGTCCTGACCCTCACCCAAGGCACCGAGGGCGGTTATTACACCCCCGTAGTGAGCGTAGACGCCGAAGGTTACTGGACCGTCAGCACCGACGGCACGACCTTCAACCGTCTGACCGACGCCAACGGCGATCCCGTACGCGCGGTTGCCGAGGACGGAACCGCCGGCTCGAAAGGCGACGCCGGCGTAACGCCCAAGTTCAAGGTCGACGGCGACGGCTACTGGACCGTGAGCTACGACGGCGGGACCTCCTACACGAAGGTTCTCGACAACGAGGGTAACCCCGTGAGCGCCACCAGCGGTGCGGCACAGGACAAATTTTTCGCCGACGTGACCGTTGCCGACGGCATGCTGACCGTAGAGATGCTCGACGGCGAGACCTATCAGATTCCGATCGTTTCGGGCTTCAAGTGTATCATTTCGAACGACGCCGAGGTGGTCTACTTCGCGCAGAACGAGACCCAAACCTTCGATGTCGACATGAAGGGCGTTGCGGCTACCGTTATTACCGCGCCCGAAGGCTGGTCGGCAACCCTGAAAGCCAAGGCCTCGCCCGCCGAGGGACAGCCCGGGTTTACGCTCTCGGTGACCGCGCCCGAAGAGGCTGCGAAGTCGCGCGCCACGGCCGACTCGCGCATCGATTTGAGCATTCTGGCCGTAAGTTCTAACGGGCTTTCGACCATCGCCAAGATGGGCGTGGCAACCAACGACCTGGTGCTCCACACCCCCACCGTGACTTCGGTAACGGTTAACCCGGCCCTCACGACCCAGACCTCGCTCACGTTCAGCGTGGTGACCGACGACGCCAACGGCTGGAAATACCTCTGCCTGCCCTCGACCGAAGCGGCTCCCGGCGTGGAGACGGTATTCACCACCGGAACCGCCGGCGCCGAGACTCCCGTAACTGTTTCGAGCCTTACGCACAGCACGGCCTACACGATCTATGTCGCGGCTTATTACGACACGACGACCTGCGCTACGCTCGGCACCGCATCGGCGAAGACTGCCAAGGGCAACGTCGACTACTGGGAGACCGGTGTCACAATCGGAGGCGTAACTTACGACAAGAACACCGCAGGTGCGCAGCTTATCACCGCAACGACAACAATTACGGCCAACGGCGTGTACTTCCTCGACCCCGCGGAGGGCGCAACAATAAGCATGGGTAAGGTTACGGTTACCAATCTTGTGATCATCGGCCGTTACAGCCAGACCCGCGTCAATCTGCCTATGACCGCAGGCCCCGTTTCGCTGGGCGTAGGTTACGGACTTGTCATGAAGAACGTCAATTACGACACCGAAGCCTATAACAACTATGCGATAAACTTCGCGACGGGAGCCGCTGCCGAAAATATGATCTTCGAAGACTGCCGCATCGTCGTAGCAGCCACCAAGAGTTTTACCAACTTCAATGTTGCCGATGCCACGGTCAAGAATGTCGAATTCAACAACAGCATCATAAAAGTCGGAGTATTGGCAGACGGAAGTGCGACCCGTATCGTAAATTTCGCGGCAGGAAAGATCGCCGACAATGGTCGCGTTTCATTCAACAACAGCATCGTTTACAGTAGCGGTTTCGTATCGCACGGTACTTTGGTGCATGTAAATGCGGCTACCCAGACGATGCCTACGGTCGACATCGACGTAACCAATTGCTCATTTATCAACTTCATAGGACAGCCCAACGCTTTCAGCTACGTTGCAACGATCAAGAATATCAACTTCTCGAAGAATATATTCTGGGCCAATAAGTCGTACGCCAAAGAGTCGTTTACACTGAAATTCTGGGTTGCGGATCCTCTGGCGACTTCACTTACCTATACGGACAACCTCGTATACGGACTTCCAGACACCGCTCCCGCAAGCTGGAAATATTTCGCCAGCAACAGTGTCTACAAGCCTAATACCGACAATTACGTAAAAGCAGAAGCCGATCCGTTCAGTGTGATGAACTTCACAACGGAGGTATTTACTCCGATCGACGATACATACGGTGCAAATCTGTAACGGCAGAGATGCATATTGAATAATGAAAAATCCGCCGAAGAGTCTTCGGCGGATTTTTTTTACTAAATTTGTCATTATGAAGAAAATATTTCTGTTCCTGACCCTTATTTTAGCGTTCTGCGCAACCGTACACGCCGAACAGCGCAACCTGCTGCAAAACGCCGCCACCGAGGCCCGGATCTCCCAGGCGCTGGTCACAGACCGCGCATGGGTGCCCTACCCCGCCTACGCCGACCGTGCGGGCTGGGACGCCATGACCGGAGCGAACCGCCAGCAGCTCGTGCGCCGCGGCGAGAAGGCCCTCGACTATGAATGGAAGGTGATCCGCGCGACGGACTACATGGAGTATGAGCGCTCGGGTAACCGGCGCATAATGGAGGAGCGCAACAACGCCAACGTGAAGATGCTGGCCGATCTGGTGGTCGCCGAACTGGCCGAGGGCCGGGGGCGCTTCACCGATCAGATCGTCAACGGTGTGTTCCACCTCTGCGAGATGACCTCGTGGTCGATATCGGCCCATGTGGTGATGCAGAAGAGCAAGCGTGCGCTGCCCGGAAACGAAGACCACGTACTCGATCTGGTGTCGTGCGAGGTGGGTGCCATGCTGGCCTGGATCGACTACTTCTTCGGAGAGGAGTTCGACCGCATAGACCCCTCGATCTCCAAGCGCATACGGGGCGAGGTCCGTGAGCGCATCATGGAAACATACATGACCGAAGAGCGCTTCTGGTGGATGGGATTCACCGAGACGAAGAACACCATGAACAATTGGAACCCCTGGTGCAACAGCAATGTGCTGCAATGTTTCCTGCTGTTGGAGGAAAATCCCGAAAAACTCGCCCAGGCCGTTTACCGCACCATGACGTCGGTCGACGTATTTCTCAACTACATAAAGGGCGACGGCGCCTGCGAGGAGGGTCCCGCCTACTGGGACTCGGCGGCGGGCAAGGCCTACGACTACCTGCAGGTGCTCGCATGGGCGACCGGGGGCAAGGTTTCGCTCTTTGGCAATAAGATGATACGCGACATGGGCGAATATATTTCGCGCACGTACGTCGGCAACGGCTGGGTCGTGAACTTCGCCGACGCCTCGGCGCAAATCAACTCGCCCGCATCGCTCGTCTACCGCTACGGCAAGGCCGTGAACAGCGACGAGATGATGCGCTTCGCGGCGCTGCTGGTGAGCGAGAAACGAAGCGCCGCGCTGGGCTTCGGACGCGACATGCTGCGTAATATAGAGTGTATACGCTGCTATAGCGAGCTCGCGGCAACCCCGCCGGCGCTGCCCTCGCACGCCTTCACATGGTATCCCGAGACGGAATTCTGTTACATGCGCGACGGGCGCCTGTTCCTCGCCGCCAAGGGCGGGCACAACAACGAGAGCCACAACCACAACGACGTGGGGACATTTATCCTCTACGTCGACAATGAGCCGGTATTTCTCGACGCCGGCGTGGGAACCTACACGCGGCAGACGTTCGGCAAAGAGCGCTACTCGATATGGACCATGCAAAGCGACTACCACAACCTGCCGCGCATCAACGGATTCGCACAGCGCAATGGTGCGCAATACAAGGCTACAGAGGTTACAGCCGACGGTGCCGTTCGCACTTTCTCGGCCGACATTGCGGGGGCCTACCCCTCCGAGGCCGGAATCCGAAGCTGGCGCCGCAGCTACCAGCTCACCGGCAGGGAACTCGTGGCAACCGACGATTTTGCTCTGCGCAAGCCCTCCGAGGCAAATGAGCTGCGCTTCATGACCCGCGGCAGCGTGGATATCTCGAAAAAAGGCGAGGTGAGGATCACGACGCCCACGGGGCAGACGGTGGCGATGAGCTACGACGACGCGCTGTTCACGCCCCAAACAGAGACCATAGAACTCACCGACGCGCGACTCTCGAACGTCTGGGGCGGCGAACTCGTGCGGCTAACCCTGCGCGCGAAGCAGGTGAAAGCCGCGGGGCGCTACACGATCCGCATGCGGATTGCGGAGTAAACCGGGCGGGCTGCAAAGGCCGTACGATGCTCGTATGTCATTGCGAGGAGGCCGCAGGCTGACGCGGAAATCCGATGATTTGCAAGACGGTGCAGGTAATCAGATTTCTGCGTCAGCCTGCGGCCTCCTCGCAATGAGATACGCGGGATTTTGCATTTTCTGTCATTATTTAGTATCTTTACATAAATAATGGACGCCAACACCCCCGATGAAGCGACTTCTCATACTGACCCTTTTCCTGCCGATGCTCCTGCTGCGGCCGTCGGCCGCGACGGCGCAGGAGTTCTACTACCACCATATCGGCGTGGCGAACGGTCTGTCGCACTATTCGGTCCTCTCGATCTATATTGACGAGCAGGACCTGATATGGATGGGAACCAGCAACGGACTCAACCTCTGGTCGGGATACGACTGCACGGTCTACAAGACCCTCCCCGACGACCCCTCGTCGCTGTTCTGCGACAACATACAGCGCATAACCGGCGACCGTAAGGGCAAAGTATGGATTCAGACGATCGACGGCGTCGCGGAGTTCGACGTCGAGAGCAATACCTTCTCGACGATCGCCACCGGCGAGGGCTTCAGAGCCTTCTACGCCGACGAGCTCTACCTGGCCCAGGACAACCGCATAAGCCGCTACCGCGACGGCAAAACGGAACTTGTCTATTCGCTGTGCGATTCGTCGGTCGAGATATCGACCCTCTTCGTCGACCCCGAACAGCATACGATGCTCGTTGGAACGCTCCACCACGGTATGTACTTGCTCCGGCAGAACAAAGACACCTCGACGGAGGAGTACCGGCTGATCCCCGAGATCTCGGTCACCAGCATCTTCCGCGACTTGCAGGGCCGCTTCTGGATCGGCACCACCAACGACGGACTCTATCTCTCGGAGGACTCGCTCGCCTCGTTCGAGAATTTCCGCTACGACAAGCACGACCCCGGCTCGGTAAGTTCCAACTTCATCCGCACGTTCTGCGAGGACGCCAACGGCAAACTCTACATCGGCACCTTCGACGGCTTCAACACCTTCGAGCAGGAGAGCCGCTCGTTCGGCCACTACACCAACCTGGGACGCAACTCCGACATCGGACACACCACGGGCATCGAATCGACCTCGGTGTGGTGCATAGCCTGCGACCGCCAGAACAACCTCTGGATCGGCACCTTCTTCGAGGGCATTTACAGCTTCAACCCCGAGCACAACATCTACCGCAAATACACCGTTTCGGACAACGAGACCATGGGCTTGAGCTCCTCGATCGTGAGCAGTATCACCGAGGACGAGCACGGCGACCTCTACATCGCCACCGAAGCGGGCGGCTTCTGCCACTACGACCGCACCACGGGCCGCTACAAGCAGGTCCGCCACCTCGACAACCAGAGCCAGGACGGCTCTTACAACAATATCAAAAGTTTCTATTACGACCGTCAGCGCCACGCTCTGTGGCTCGGAACCCATATGGGCGGACTATTCCGCTACGACACGCAGCGGCAATCGCTCCGGCAGCTCCCTTCACCGCTCACCAAGCACGCCACCTCGCGGATCGTCCGCCAGATCGTTCCGTGGCATGATAAGCTGCTGCTCGCCACCCACGCCGGGTTGTGGGTCGTCAACCCCGAGGCCGAGAGCTTCGACCGTCTGCCGGGCTTCGACTACAGCGGCATCATAAGCGACATCTGCCTGTCTGAAAGCGGGGCGGGGTTGTGGATAGCCGGCGACAAACCCCTGCTCTACTACTACAGTTTCGCCGATCGGAAGATATTCTCGCACCGGTTCGGATCGGAAACCTCGCTCTCGGGCGATCTCTCGGTATCGCACCTCTACGAAGACTCGGCGGGGCGCATCTGGGTCTGTACCGAGAACGACGGCGTCTATCTGTTTCACACCGACAGTCGAGCGTTTGAACACCTCAACAACTTCACCAGCAACAAAATATGCAGCGTCGCAGAGCTCCCCGACGGTCGTTTTATCATCACGGCGAGCAACGGTATCAACGTCCTCGACTACGACAGCCGCGACCTGCTCAAGCAGCAGACCAACCGCGAACTTCCGCTGCAAATGATCAATCAGGACGCGTTGTTCATCGCCTCCGACGGCACGGTCTTCGTGGGCGGCACCGACGGCATGATATCGTTCCGGGTCGCCAACATCACGGCCAACAACCTGCCCACGCGGATCTTTCCGATGCAGGTGAAGATTGACGGCCGCGACCGCGGGCTCTCGAGGCTCAAGGTCTCCGGCGACGGCAGCGGACAGAAGCACTCTTTGAAGCTGGCGCCGCGGTTCTCGGCCGTATCGATCAAATATGCCATTCCCAACCTCTCGTTCGTGTCGATGAACCTCGAATACCGCCTTAACTGGCACAAGGACGAGAAATGGGTGCCCATGCCCAACGACAACACCATAAACCTTATAAACCTCCAGCCGGCGTGGTACACGCTCCAGGTGCGGGCCATCGACAAGAACGGAAAGGTCTTTTCGATGCATACGTGCGAACTGCGCATCGTGCCGCCGTGGTACAACCGCTGGTGGTCGTACATTTTGTTCATGGTAGCGTTCGGAACGCTGCTGGCCGTAGCTATAAACATATATATAAACCACATAGAATTGCGTACATCGCTCGAATACGAGCGCAAGCAGAGTCAGGATCAGGATGAGCTGGGCAAGAGCAAACTGCGTTTCTTCACCAACGTGGCACATGAATTCCGCACGCCGCTAACGATCATCATAGGCCACATCGAATCGCTGCTGCAGTCACAACTCACGCCGAAAGTCTACAAGAAGCTGATGCTTATCTACAAGAGCAGCATGAGTCTCCAGGATATGACGAGCGAGCTGCTCGACTTCCGCAAGCACGAGCAGGGATACATGAAGATCCACGCCTCGGAGAACGATCTGGTGCGGTTTCTCTGCGAAAACTACACCATATACCGCGAATACGCCGCCACGCGGAGCATCGAGATGGTATTCGAGCCCTCCGAGGAGAAGATCATGGTGTGGTACGACGAATCGCAGATACAGAAGGTCATCAACAACCTGCTGTCCAACGCGCTGAAGTACACCGACCGGGAGAACGGACGCGTGGTTTTGAGCGCCGCGACAGAGGACGGGCAGGTCGTGATCCGCGTCGAGGACAACGGCAACGGCATTCCGGCCGACGAGATAGAGAGCATTTTCAAGCGTTTCTACCGCACCGACACGGTGCATGTGGGCACGGGAATCGGGCTGGCGCTCACCAAAGAGATCGTGGAGCTTCACGGCGGCACGATCGAGGTTCGGAGCGTCGAACACCGGGGTTCGTCGTTCACCGTCCGCCTGCCGCTGGGCCGCGAGCATCTTACCGACGAGCAGACCGCCGCCGCGAAAGACTCCGCGCAGCAGGTGATCACTATGCCCGAAATTCCGGCGGGCGAAGATGCCGCCGGAGGGGTCGACATACAGGCGCTCGGGGAGCCGAGGCCCGTCGACGGCAAGAAGTTCAGAATGCTCGTCGTGGAGGACAACGAGCAACTGCGGACGCTCTTCACCGAGATTTTCAGCGACTACTACGACGTCGAGATCGCCGTCGACGGCATCGACGCGCTCGAGCGGATAAAGAAGTGCGCCCCCGACATCATCGTGAGCGATATCGTCATGCCGCGCATGAACGGATTCGAACTCTGCAAGGCAGTGAAGACCGACTTCGACACCAGCCATATACCATTCATAGCCCTTACGGCCTACACTTCGACGGCCAACAATATTCTGGGGTTCCAGATCGGCGCCGACGACTACATCACCAAACCGTTCCATGCCAATGTGCTTCTTTCGAGGTGTAACAACCTCATCAACAGCCGTATAGTTCTCAAAGAGAAGTTCTGCAAGCAGCAGCACGTCGAACCGCAGAACCTGGTCTACACCAGCCTTGACCGCACGTTTATGGATCGGGCGATGGCGGTCATCGAGGCTAATATCCAGAATCCGAAGTTCGACATCAACCAGTTCGCCAAAGAGATGGCCATAGCGCGTACCAAACTCTTTGTCAAACTGAAGGCTATCTCGGGGCAGACGCCGTTTGAGTTCATCATGACCATAAAGCTCCGCCGCGCCGCCGACATGCTGCTCAACAACGCCGAATACAACGTGACGGACATCTGCGAGTTACTGGGGTTCAACACCCTGCGTTATTTCAGCAAATGTTTCAAAGATAAATACCACATCAGCCCGCTGCAATACCGCCGCAACCGCGGACGGGTCGACAGCGAATAATTCACACTATGGCAGACAACTATCTGGAAAAGAAAATGGAGGAGTACCGGGAACGCCCGGCAGCGCGTCGCACCGCGCCGATGAGCCTCGCACGCATGCTGCTGCTCAACCGCAGCCACCGCGGGTACGATCCGCGCGTGGTTGTGCGCGAGGACCAGCTCGCACGCATCATAGGGGTCAACACGCGGATACCTTCGGCGCGGAATCAACAGGTGCTGCGTTTTCGTCCTATTCTGGCCGATGAGGCGCACAAAGTGCTACCGCACATACGTTTAGGCGGGGCGATACCGGAGTTGCATCTGCCGCTGCCGGGCACCGAACCGCAAGCGTTCATCGTCGTGTGTTCGACGGTGGCAGAGAGCCATTACGTCGATATCGATCTGGGAATCTCGGCGCAGTCGATGCTCCTGCAGGCGGCAGAAATGGGGCTGAACGGGATTATGATCGGGGCTTTCGACCGCGAGCCGATAAAGCGGGAACTTGGGCTGTCGCTCGAGCCGCTGCTGGTGATCGCTATCGGCAAGGGGATCGAGAAGGTTGAACTGGTGCCGATCTCGGAGTCGGAAAACCATAATTATTACCGCCGCGATGGGGTGCATTATGTGCCGAAGGTGCGGTTGGAGGAGTTGGTGATTAAATAGCGAGGGGGGGGGTCGAATAAACTCGGCGACCTCCTATTTCACAAAAAAGGCTGCAACTTACGTTGCAGCCGCCCGACTCTCGTCTTTGCGGAAGGAGAGGGATTTGCACTCCCTCACAACCGCCTTATAGTCAATATCTATAAATTCCGTTTTCAGATATGTTAGCGAATTCGCACTGCCGTTTTTGCGGTCTGCTGCTCAGCATTTCATATCGATACAAATATAATGTATATTTCATTGATATCGGCGTTTATTCCAAAAATAGTTTCTAGAGAACAATGTGTAAATATCACAACTGCTAAGACTATCGTTACATTTACATAAACTGCGCATATCCCGCATAGTGGATCGAAGACCAATTTAATAAGTGAATAACTAAGTAATGTAAGTTCCTTAAACAGTAAAGAAAAACACCTCTTCTGAGGTGTTTTTCTTTTATTTTGAGAAGAGCAATGTGTAAATCACTTCGTTTCCCTCTATTTCGTCTTCTGTTTGTTTCTCCAATGCACAGGTCTCTAAAAGTTCATCTTCATTTATGCTTTGTAGTACAAATTTTTCTGTGATAATTACTGTAATAGTAATTTGTCTTTGTGGAGAGATTGCTTCTGAATAATCCATAGAATGGCATGGACTATCGCCGGCCACTATTATTAAATTGCGGAATTCATCAGATGATATAGGGACTCCACCTAGGCAACCATCAATTGCAAAAATCTGTAATGTGTGACGTTGATCTAGTAATGAATCAATTCGATGAAGCAAATTCAAAGTGTTTTTCATAATTAAATATGTATTTTACTTATAAGAGGTTAGAATTAGATTTATATGCAGACCACAAGATCTTATACATAGGTTTTGCCATATTGGTATTAGGGTCTAAATAAACAAGTAATAATTTCTTTCCTGATTGCATATTCTCAACATATTGTGAGTGTTTTTGAAAGTATTGATAGAATGCATCTAAGATTTGTTCAATAGATTTGAAGAAAGATCGATAGATGGATTCAATGAAAAATGCTGTGGTTATTTGGGCTTGCGAATCATTCTTAAGAATAGTCTTAAATTTACGCTTTAGATTATCCGGAATATAGCTCAGTATCTTGATGGAATCATTTGATGCATTCAATCTTAGAGATAATCGATAATGGGTTAGTTTGTTATGTATCAAATCTGATCTGAAATCATACAGACGTCGCGTTAAAGTATTATCTACTGCTCGAATTGTATTTTTTATATCATGATCAACTTGATTCTTTTCATCATTTACATATTTAATTAGTTGAGTCCAGTAAAATGTTTTTGATTTATTCTTAACTAAAAAATAACTGATGTAATGTGCAAGGTAATCGAAGGCAGAAGTTATATTAAATATAACATTATCAATAACAGAGGTTGCTTCAATACTGAATCGAAATGACAATTTAGTGATTGCCTGATCATCGTTTTTTATTTCTCTACGTATATATTGAGTGTGCCTGTCAATAGTTTCAAATAAAAATTTATACTGTGTTAATGATGTAAGAGATCTAAAATAAATGGATTGCTTTAATATGTAGATGTCATTAGCTGGTATCTTACCTCCTGTTTCGTCCAAATACATTTGACATATTGCTCGGAGCCCCAGTTCTGCTCTACTAATTTGAGCAGAAATAAAAGCATAGCTACTTTTAGCGCTCTCGATATCTAGTTCAATTTTCTTCTCTGCCATTGATGATAAGAATAAAAGTGGGTTTCTTCAAAATTACTATATTTTTGTTGATTAGAATAGTTGAATTGCAATTACTATTGCATATCTCTATTAGTATGCCGTAAGATGTGGCAGCTGTTTGCCACAAATATGTGGCTAGCATATGCAGATTTTCACTATATTGCATGAATATTATACTACTGTGCTTTAGTAATAAATATAATTCACTTATGACTATATTTTGGATAATAGGACTATTGTTATTTGTAATAATAGTTGGAGGGTATTCGACAAATAAAGAATACAAGAAAATAGCTACTAAAAACAAATTTGCGAATGATTATCTGGATAAATATAAAGATTTTATCGATAGTCATTATTCGAGTAATTTTAACTCAGATTGTTATGAATGGCTTACAAAAAATGCAAGCAAGATTCAGTCTCTACTTGGACGGAGTGGGATAGGTGCATTTAGAGCTCCATTTGGGCTTTATACGATGAACAACTACCAAATAATCGTTAATACTATTCCTAAATTTAGAAATGGCCCTATTAGTCGAGAGGAGGTCTATTGGGTGGAAGATGCTATACTGAGATATGTCGGTGTAATTGAAGAGATGATCAATAAACAGAAAAAATATCGTTTTAACCCTTTTGTTTGGCTGCGAGTAGGTATACAGCAAATATTGAGTGTCCCATTGATAATATTAGATTGGATAGGTGTTTTCTCAACTTCGCAAGTCCAAAAGATACGTGGTAGCAAAGGATATAGTATTTTCTCGGGACTAATTTCGCTTATTGCTTTAACTAGTGGAGTCATTTCTATAATTGTTGGATGGGATCGTTTTGCTGAACTTGTATCTGGCATCTTTCCCCATTAAAAACCTCAATCATAAATAAATGCAATAAACACTGCGCTGGTCTGTATACTGCAAATAGCTGAAGGCTTATTATTACCAGTGGAGTGCCGATTTAGATGTGTTGGAGAGTTTGCGTTATCGTTCTTGTGGTCTGTTATTCGGATTACAGACATACACATATAGAAGTAACAAAATATTTTTAAATAGTTTATAGCAAAAATACTTTGGCTGGCGATGCCTTAAGATAATTTGTTTATCTTTGATGCTATCAAATGACACCATCAACATGAGACCGCCTTACACAATAACACCGAGAACGCTAGGATTAGTTGCCTCTATATCTCAGAAGCTGGGCGAGATTAAGGCTACGTCGTTAATCAAACCGCCGGCTGAATTACGTAAGCGCAACCGTATACGCACGATTCATTCTTCGCTGGAAATCGAGGGTAACACGCTTTCCTTAGATCAAATTACAGCACTCATTGAGAATAAGCGAGTGCTGGCTCCGGCGAATGATATTCTAGAAGTCCAAAATGCTATCAAGGTTTATGATCGACTAACTGAGTTCAAGGCAGGAAGTATCGAGTCGTTATGCTCAGCTCACAAAATTCTGATGTCGGGTCTTATCGAGGATGCCGGACGGTTGAGGACTTCGAATGTCGGTATTGCCAACGGTTTGCAGATTGCCCATATAGCACCTCCGCATGCATTGGTCCCGTCTTTACTGAAAGACCTGTTTCAATATGTCAAAGAGGATAATGACCTGCTGCTGATTAAAAGCTGCGTTTTTCATTATGAGTTTGAGTTTATTCACCCGTTTGCCGATGGTAATGGCAGGATGGGGCGGTTATGGCAGACTGTGATTCTCAGGCAATATAACCCAGTATTTGAGTTCTTGCCAATAGAAACGCTTATCAAAAAACGACAGGCTGAATATTATAAAGCTTTGGGCTTGTCCGATAATAAGGGCGGGTCTTCTATATTTATTGAATTTATGCTATCGGTGATTGACGATAGCCTTGAAGAATTATTGCGCTCGCAAAAGGCTCCTATGTCAGCGAATGATCGTATTGAAATATTCCATACCTATATTGGCGACCAAGTTTTTGCCCGCGCGGATTATATACGCTATTTTAAAGATATCTCTACAGCGACTGCAAGTCGAGACCTTAAACAGGCTTCAGAGGCCAGGACGATTGAGAGAATGGGTGCGGACAGGCTGACGAAATATCGATTCTGTAAATAGCTTCAAGGGGGACAAAAAAGGAATATCATCAATACGAGTGAACGACAAGTATCGTATTGAGTTTATCGTTTCTCAAACAGAGGATGAGCCGGTCATTACCATTTGCACAATAATTGAATTATCTAACCATTACAAATAACAGCAGAAAGCTCGGCGCAGGGCTATAAAGTCTGCATAAAATTATGGCTACAATACAGAAATACACGCCGTTTTACCCTGTTCATCCGGGGGAGGTAATAAAAGAAGAATTGCAGGCAAGAGGCCTGTCGCAGAGAAAGCTTGCAGATATCATGCAGGCTTCACATACTATGCTCAACGAAATTCTCAATGGCAAGCGACCGGTATCAACAGGCTTCGCACTTGAGATTGAGGCTTCAATGGGTATCAGCGCCGAATTGCTGGTCAATATGCAAACCCGTTATAATCTTCAAGTTGCGCGACAAGATAAAGATCTAATAGCCCGTCTGGACACTATTCGCAGCCATGTCGCCTCGTTCGCTTGATTATGCACAACCTCTGTGTAGGAGGCCTCCTTTATCGAAAAGCGCCCCAAAAGTTAGACACTTTTGGGGCGCTTTTATGAAAAATAGTTATGCCGCCTGTACCAGCTGTAAAGTCTGTTTTTCGCATCACGAGCCCATTATATTGCTCACAGAGTATGGTAACATCGGACAACTATAGGCTGCTGGGTTTTTATATATATTTTTAATGCCTATGTTTTCGAACATTCTCAATTAGCCAATTTCCATAATAGCGAATAAAGTTCAAGAGTTCACTAGGAACAAAAGAAGCAACAATATAATTATCTCCTTTTTCTTCATCTCTAAATACAATTTTATCAATTAAGAACTCTCCATTATCTGATTCAAAAGAAATATGGAAATGAGCTATTGTATGTCTAAGAGCAATTATCAAATCTTTCAAGTCCGTAATATCTTGGTTAAAAGTAGAATTCGTAATTCCCATTTCACCTTTAAGCTGTTTTCCCAGAAATGATTTTGGCAAATAAGATACTATTCTTTCCTTTGGAAAGATAATTAACCCAAGTAAGCAATTTACCAATAGCGTATGGTTATATTGCTGTTCAAAAGGATATCTGTACTTGTCGTGTTCATATTGAGTAATTAGGGCCAGAGCTCTCTCAATAAATTCAGTTTCCAGATTTTTATAATTTCCCATTATAATCTTTTTATTTTTTCTGTATTTATACGCTTGCAACCAATTAATTTTTATTGCATAGAACAGTTTAGTGGCATATCTTCTCTGCAAATTTCAGATAATTTTTCTGTTGTAAGATTAGGTTCTGTCGCCAATCTATTCGCTTGTTGCTCTAATGTTTTTTCAAATAAGTTTCTAACAAAGCGAGCATTACCAAAATTGCAATCTTTCGCACAAACTATTTCCCTGAGATGTTCTTTCAATATTGCTTTTGCCTCGTCGGATATAGTGTATTCAAATTTTTTCAGATTCAATTCAAAAATTTTATATAGTTCTTCATCTGAATAATCCGCAAAATCTATATATCTGTTAAAGCGAGATTGCAGCCCAGGGTTAGAATCTATGAACTTTTTCATTTCATTGGTATATCCGGCTAGAATCACGACTAAACGATCTCTATTATCTTCCATGCGTTTTAAGAGAGTAGCTATAGCCTCTTTCCCATAATCGCTTCCTCCGTCAGAAATAAGAGAATAGGCTTCATCTATAAATAAGACACCATCTAAAGCGCTATCAACAATTTTATTTGTCTTTACAGCCGTTTGTCCTACATATTCAGCAACAAGCCCCGATCGGTCTGTTTCAATAAGATGTCCTTTCTTTATTAATCCAAGGTCTTTGTATATCTCAGCGATAATACGGGCTACTGTTGTTTTACCCGTCCCCGGGTTTCCTGTAAACACACAGTGATAAGAGAGTTGAGATGATTTTAAGCCCTTGGCTTCTCGGGCTTGCTGTATCTTTACATAGTTAACAAGGGTTGCAATCTCAGACTTAACCAAGTCTAACCCTACTAGAGATTGTAATTCCTCATGAGGATTGGTCTTTTGTAAATGCATTGATGTTTTTACAGGAATCGCTTTATCTGTTATTGTCTTTTCCTCATTATGATTGGACGAAGATGTTGCATTTATGTTGCCCAACAACAAGTCTAATTCTGGCAAAGAGCTAATTAGAATTTTTCGAGGAGTGCCGCCTATGGCTGGGCCAATAACCCCAGCCGATTCTAATTGGTTTATAAGTTGCTCTGCCCGGCTGAAACCTACTGCAAGATTACGCTGGATAAAAGATGTCGAGCCTTGCTGGTGCTCAACTATAAGCCGTGCAGCTCCCTCGAACATGGGATCAATGTTATTTATGGTTATCGGCGCTATGTTACTTTCGCTGAGGCTCAACAACTCACCCAGCCATTTACTCTCTGTATCAGATATATACCCATCGGCTTTGGCTGCAATAGACGCAAACCGATATAGTAATACAAAATACTTTTTTTGTAGTTCTGTATTGTATTCCCCTAATACCTCTGATACAATAAATTTGTTTTTAGGAAGACTTACAGAATCAGCCCCTTCTTTTATTTCTTTGATAAAGTTCTCTGTCGATTTTCTCAAGTTATCCGAAATGAGATGGTGCTGAGAGTAATTAATCGGCCCTAGTCCCATCGTTCTGGACATAAACAGGAGCAAGCCCAGTCCTTCTTTATTTTTGAAATCGATAGGATGCCCAAGTTCTGTGTAACATTTTATTATATCAGCCCAAAATAGCGTGCGGACTTGTTCCGCCGGAGTTGTTATAGGGACCCCGTCCATTACAATGTTTAGCGTTATATTATCCCTCATTATAGATTGGAAAGCGGCGTCATCCTTTACAAGGTTATAAAAGTCGATTATTCTTTCGACGGAGTTATTTACCATATTAAAGTACTCCTCTGAGATGTCTTTCGTATCAGCAGTAACAGGAGCCTTGCTAATAGGTTGCTTGGTTTGCAGTGTTTTATACGCTTCAACGAATTTCTCCGCGGCTTCGGCATTACTAACTTGATATGAAAGGCTGAATTTATTAATTTCGATACTTCCATAACCTACAACAGGACGTTGCGGATTATAGGCATATCGTCTGTCGGGACCTCCGTTTTGGTTAACGTATTGGTAAGTATAATTCAGGACTTTACTATCGCTCGGAACGGTTTCAGCCTCCACAAATCTTGTTAGCCGGTATTTGATCTCAACAGATTCTACCGGAAAAACATCAAACGATGTAGAAGAAGTTGCTTTGATAATGAATTGCGGATATAGATAATAAGTTATGCCTTTGCAATCAGTTAATATGGGAATGTCGAATTCCGATTTTATAAAATCAAATACGCCAGTATAAAAATTTGTATTTTTCCTGTCCACCAACGTGCCTGCAGAAGACTTCAGTTCTGTATTAGTCACAGAAGAAGAAATGACCCAAGCTTTCTCGGATGACATTATCGCTTCAAATCGTTCGCAGAATGCTTTATATTTTTCTTTTTCCTGATCGCTTAGCGCTTTGTCTACGTCTATCTGAATTTCTGCGAGCTTGTCGTCAAGGCTCGATCGCTCGGCTTCATATTTTATTAATTGTTCTTCCAGTATAGGAGTGCTTTTTTTCTCTATCTTCTGTTTTAAAGCACTTATAACCGGCTCAATCTCTTCGGCCTTTTTATTTAACTCAAGGCAGGAAATATAGTTCTCTAGTATTTTTACTTTCGTCGAGTCTGTTGTTTGACTAAGTGCCTTCCGGGCAGATTCAATTTCCGATTGGAAAAGCAATTCTTCTTTTTTCGTCGATACGGATGGCTTTCTCGTGGTCTCAACTATGGCACTAATTGAGATCCACAAGAGTCCAAAAACAACAACCCCCGCACAACAAGCTAAAAATGCCAACCCTGGATTATCAAAATCGCCATTAATTATAATGAAAAAAGAGATTAACAGTATGATTATTGCAAATATACCACATCCATTAGCAGATTTCTTATCCTTGTTCGCGTTGATGGAAGAGTTTACCAAGTTCGATTGTCCAAGATTCGAGCCTCCGATCTTTTGACGGTTATATATGCCTGTGCCTGGAATGCCCGTATTAAGATATGTTCCATTTTTACCCGTTGTGATGCTAGCGCCACGAACTCCAAATGAAGTACTAACTCCACCTTTACTAATATTTAATCTAACGCCCGGAGCAATCGTTATTCTCTTTCTGTAAGACCAAGCCATTGTTATTTGATGTCAATTATTTATAAAAATATCTCGTTGACAAAATTAGCAAATATTTGATAGGTGACCCTAAATTACGCTTAAAACATTTACTTTTATTCATCTTTACCGCTCCATTTTGCAGATCGCTCCGCAGACCAGCCACAACGACACGATCTCGGCTTTGGGAATCAGCACATCCTTGAACACGGACGGATGAATGGTTCTTAGGCGTAATTGAGTCGGATTTCGTTCGTCCTCCTGCACGATCCGGAACATCCGCGTGGTCTTCGTAGCCACAAAATAGATATTACCCGACAGAATCTTATCGTCTGGTTGCGACCGAAGTAACAAGATTGAATTACGCAAGTAGGGATTCAGGATGTCGTCCATATAGGGCACAGCAAACTGCGCACCGTTGGCAACCGAAGCGGAAATCACTAACAGTTCTTCTTTGAGTGTTTCATCGTCGAAATCTCGTGTCCATAGATCCCGATACAGCGGAATTTTCACGATTGCCTTATCCTCCTCGGCTTGTGCTGGGGCATCTTCCACGCCGCACATCAGCCACGAAATCGAATACTCCGGGTAACGTTCATGAATTCGCATGGCGACATCGAGACTGATGCCGTTATTTCCCCGTTTGATCTGATAAAGATTTTCGCCTCTCGGCAGACCAATATGTCTGGCGAATGAGTTTATCGTATGATGGGTAGCGTTGATTACTCGCTCCAGCCGCATCCAAGGGGCATGGTCGGTGTGTTTCATGGTGTTTCTTGTTTCAGGTTGAAAATTGATTGCTTGTAGACATAAAAAGAGGGCACATTAGCAGCTCTAACAGTCGGTCTTGGGAACCTAAATCGGAAGCTGTCCTGCACCCCTGCCTGCTTCGTCCCGAAAGGACAAAACACAACAAGGACAGACATTTCATACCCGATTAAACAACCTCAAAAGAGGCTCCCAAGTTTACTGTTAGGTATAAAGAGTCGTGTCTCTCTATAAAATATGTCCCCGGCTATGCCGAGTCGAAGTAGTTCCGCATAACTTTAAGTCGGTTTGTTCCCGGACGGCACACGCCGTCCCACTACAACAAACCGCCCGAAGCGGAAATCACACAGACAAAGATAGTATTTAATTTATTCGCCCGATGCAGGATTTCAATTTTCTTGCTAACTTTGTGTGTATGAAAACATCGCTCTCACACCTGCCCGCCGAAAAACAGCACGACCTGGCACGGCTTACCGAACTGATCCGCACTGAGATTAGGGACGTTGTAATGGTCATTCTGTACGGCAGTTATGCCCGCGGCACGTATGTCGATTGCGACCGGCGCACCGAGTTCGGCGTAACGAACTACTTTTTGAGCGACTACGATATCCTGATCGTGACCAAGCGTCGGCTGGGCGTGAAAGAGTATGATGTTTATACCCGGATCAAGGATAAATTTTTCGGAGCAATGGATCGCCGCTTGCATACCAATCCGCAGTTTATCAACGAAAGCATCTCCCACCTCAATCACAATCTCGAACTCGGGCAGTATTTCTACTACGAGATCAAGGAGCAGGGAATTATGCTCTATGATTCGGGCGAATATACATTGTCTGAGTCCCGGGAACTCGACTATGCCGAGATCGGAAAAATTGCGCAAGAGTATTATGATGATAAGTTCGGCAGAGCCGACAGTTTTTTGATTGATGTGGGGCACGCCGCCGATCGCGAGGACTTCAAACAGGCATCATTTTATTTACACCAAGCGACCGAAAACTACCTGCGCACCATTCCGTTAGTCTATATCCTCTACGGCTACAAAGATCACGACCTGGAGTTGCTGATGAGCTATTGCAAGCGCTACACATTGGAGCTCGCAAAAGTCTTTCCCCGCGACACCGACGAAGAGGAACGCCTTTTCAAACTCCTCCAGCGCGCCTATGTCGAAGCCCGCTACAACAAGGATTTTGTCGTTACCCGCGCCGATATCGACGCTCTCTCCCCTAAAATCGAACAGCTGAGGGATATTACAACGCAGGTGTGTAAGGAGCGGATCGATTCGTATAATCAGAGAAAATAAAAAATAGTTCTGGATTTTTTTATCCTTATTTACATCTCTATCCCCTGATCCTTCTTCGGAATTTTTGGTTTGAGGGCCTTGTTTCGGGCTATTTGTCTTGCAAGCTCAACTAACCGCTGCGGGGGTTGTTGGACGGATGGTTGCTGCTCTTTGGGCTGCGGTATTTCCTTTTCCGGCAAGGGTACTGTCCTGCTTTCCTGATATTGTTCTGTTTTGGGCAGTTCTTTCGGCGCAGGGAGAGCCGACTCCGGATGCTGCTTGGGTGCAGGCGGGGTCGGGTCCGGTATCTGTTCTTGTTTCTGTTCCGGCTGTTTCGCGGGAGGTTTTGTCGGCCCAGCTTGCTCTTCGCCAATAAACCTCGACCAGTCCCAGTCGCTCACGGTTGGGCTTTGGGTTAGTTCCATCAGCCACTTTTGGCTCTCCTCCTCGAAGTATTTGGTCAACGCACCGTAGCTGAACTTGCGGTCGATCTGCGAGGCTTTGAACGTATGGCCGTCTTTGGTGAAGGTCATGCCTTGAATCTCCTTTTGTGGGTCGTTGCCGCGGTGGATAAACTGCACTTGAACATCTTGTTCCTCCAGTAATTCGGCAAGTTCCTGCACGTCGCTACAGTCCGGCAGCGCATCCTGCACTGTGATATAAATCTCTTGCTTTATCTTATCCGGGCCGTGCAGGCGCTCGGTCTTCACGTTCTCCTCGCTCTCTGAGAAAGTGAGGCCGTATTCTTTTTTCATCTCCTTGCATATTCGCACATTTCTCCGGCGCTCGTGTTTATCCGGTACCAGTTTTCGGTCGTACTTCACACGGTTGTAGACGATATGCAGGTGCGGATGCTCGGTGTCTGTGTGGCGGACGATGATATATTGTGTGCACGTGATCCCCATGCGATGCATATAGATTTGCGCGAAGGCTGTCATCAGTTCATCGTTGCTCAATCTCTTCGCATCGTTCTTATGAAACGACAGCGAGATATGTCCGACGGCCTTCGTGACCTCGGGGCGGGTCTTGCGCTGGAAGTTCAGGTCGGCAATGATGGTCTTCGGGCTTTCCGTATCTACGCCGTCGGAATCCAGCAGGCGGGCGTTCTTCTTTTTCAGCACATACTCGACCGCGCCTTTGAAGGACTTACCGGTCACGATCTTGCCGATCATCGCCGTTTGAGTTTTGCGATGGTTTCGGCATAGAATATAATAATCGCCTTTAGCGCCATGCTTACGGAGTCAAGTCTTCGAGCGTTAGCCGCTTTGGCGAGTTGGTTCAGGTTGTTCTTCTCGCGCGTGAGTTCGGCGATCAGAGCCAGTTCTTCGGGGGTTGCCGGGGCTGTCACCTTGCCGTTCAACGTCATATTCCGGGCATATTCCGAGAGCGTGAGTCTGCTTTTCTTTGCCTTGTTTCGCAGGGCAGTCATCTGGCGTAGTGTGATGCGAAAACGGACGGTTTCGGAGCGTTTTTCATCGTCTGTCTTGGGCGGTCGGCCGCCCTTGTTCTTACGGTCGGGCATAGGCGGCTTTATTCGGTTTTGTCGGATGGTTCTGCCGGCCTCGCCCTTCGGGGCGCAGGTCGTGGACCTGCGTCGCAGACGCCAATGATCCCAAGTCCGGGGCGACCGCAGGGAGCGGCGGACGCTTTGGGAGGCGACCATTTTGGAGAGCATCGCAAATGGGATGGCCTCGCAGAGCAAGGTTGTTCCGAGTGGTCGCGAAAATCGTCGAAGACGGGTTTTCGTGGCACGGGAACACAACCTTGCTTCTTACGCTTTCGGGAGCGTTCGATGTCGGGGCGTTAGCCCCGAACACGGGACGCCGTGGCGGCTCCCCGGCCTGCGCCGCCCATTGGCGGCCGTGGCTGAGGGCCACACGCGCGGAACGTGAAGCATCGAGGCTCACGCAGGGGTCGGTGGTGATCGCGGAGGGGTTGTCGGTGGGCGCCACGGATGCTTTGGGCGAGGTGTTCGGTGCTTGTGATGGGTGGAGTGGGCGGTAGGTTTTGAGAGTTTTAAGCGCGTTCATTGTCGGGCGGTATTGGTTGTCCGGCAAATATAAAGGCTCCGATTTCAATAGATTCCGACGCTGATCGTGTTGCGCTGGGGTGCGTCGGATTGCGGGTGCTGTGTGGTTTACCCTTGCCGTTACCGCCCTTTTGACTATGCAGAATCAACGACTTGGAATTCTGTCACAACAATACCGGTCATAAGTAACAGACCAATACTACTTTAGTGATTATCATAATGAGGATATGCTGATACTACGGTAACCGTTATTAATTATAAATATGGTTAGAATCGACTACAGATGATCGCAAGAGCGACCAGATGTTTAGAATCAAGAAGGGATGTGACCGTCCGATATTAACTATGCAGAATTGCGAGGCGAGAATTCGCTCAAGTTCCAAGTGGGTAAGTCGGCAATTAAATGAGGTGAAAAAAGATATATGTAAATATCTAAATATTTGAATACCAATATTAATAGCAATAAGTTGTCGTGTGTAGAACATAATAAATGTGAAGCACAAGGCGTACATATGTGCGCAACACAAAAAATGTATAACACAAGATAGAAATATGTGTGAAACGGGAGGCCTATGCCTTGCAAGGTCGCAAGGCTGGGATTGGATTATGCAGAGTTGCGAGGCGAGCAAGGCTGAGTCCCCGAGTCATCTGGTTTATTCAGATCGGCGGCCGGGTCTGCGGTTAGTTCTCGATGGTGGTTTGATTACAGACTTCTGATTCACAAAAAATGGGCTGACTAATCGAATAGATGTAGTTCATATATCCAGAACAATCTCGCGATTTCGTCCGCTACTTATAACCCTGACTATGCGTCATCGCTCGGCTTCACATGCTTTCGTCCCGGAACTGACCACAACACGCACGGCAAAACCGCAGCGGCTTTGGGGAGAAAAATTACTCGAAGGGGATTTTTCTTCGAGTAATTTTTCTCCCCAAACCGGCAGGCCCGGCCGCGGAGGTCTTGGCTGCGTGTTAACTTTTCGAGGGACGGAAGCGTGGGAAGTCGAGCAATGCTTTTTACACTCCCTGTGATAAATTCGAAAAAAATATGCAAGCTCATTCCCGAATCGCTGCCCGACGCTTTATCTATATGTAATACGACATATCCCATAATTATTCTATTCGATTGTTTCCTCGGCAGGGGTGTCCAGAGGGGCGAAGCCCCTTGGCTTTTGAGAAAAGCCGGGACGGTAGCCCAACGGTCGGAGCGTGGATTAACTGACCAGACCGGAGCGGGATTGCGGCACCACTGCTGGAGGCGTGACCGGGCTTATAGAAGAAGTGGCAGGAGCGGCCGGGGCAGCAGGTGTGTCGGGACTCTCCGGCGCAATAGGCTTGCCGCCAAACTTAGCGTTAACAATAGACATATCCCGCATAATACTCTTGTCGAGTACACGCGCGTAATGGCGCGTCATCTTTGTATCGGAGTGCCCGAGCATCTTTGCCACATTCTCGATTGATACGCCGTTCGCCAGCGCAACCGAAGTCGCAAATGAGTGGCGTCCAGTATGCGTGGTCAGATGTTTTTTGATGCCGCAGATGTCGGCTAACTCGGCAAGATAGGCATTCATCTTCTGATTGCAGAGTGCAGGAAGCAGCACACCTTTGGCAATACGTGCAGGATGATCCTTGTAGCGGTCGAGGATTTCTTTGGCGGGATCAAGCAGCGGAATATTGCACATATTTTTGGTCTTCTGCCGTTTCTTGCGAATCCACAGCGCACCGTTATTATCGCGCACGATATGCTCGGCCTTTAGCCCTTTCATATCCGAGAACGCCAATCCGGTGAAACAGCAAAACACAAAGGCATCACGTACCTGCGCCAGCCTCTCCACATTGATGCGCTTGTCCTGAATAGTTTTGATTTCGTGGTCTTCCAGAAAGTCGCGGTCTACCTCATCTAATTTATAGCGGATATTGGCAAAGGGATTTTTTGTGATATAACCGTTGGCCAATGCGATACGAATTATCTTACCGAAATTCTTCAGGTACTTCGCCGTTGTATTATGGCTACATTTCCGCTCGGTCTTCAGATAAAATTCATAGTCCGTAATAAACTTGTGATTAATATCGGTAATGGGGATATCCTCTTTCTGATAGACAAACTGCAAGAATTCTAAGGTGTGCTTATAAGAGGTTTCATACCGCTCGACCGTACCGGGAGCCATACCATTGCCGGACAGCTTGCGGCATTTCTCGTTATGCTCACGGAAAATATCCATAACCATAATCGCAGGCTCGTTATTCCTGCCTAAATACTTATCCACTACAGCCTGAGCTGAGATTGGCTCCCGATCAAGCTCCATTTCTCGGTAAATTTGCATAATCCGCGCTCGGATGGTGTCGATGCGGGCATTTAGTTCATAGTCACAACGCGTGCTGCCCGAAGACTTTCCGGCCGCAGCGTTCCACTTTGAGAGTTCTATTTTGAGATTGACCGACGTAACGACCCTTTGGCCGTTGATAGTAACGCGCATCAATACAGGCACTTCGCCATTCTTGGCGACGCGTGTTTTCTGCACGTAAAAGTTGATGTTGAAAGTGTTTCTTTCCATACGTTTTAACTGCTTTAAAAGGTTAGGTAAACGTATGAAATGCCGTCAAAACAGGACTGCGCAATAAAAGGCAACAGCGTGTAAAATAATCAGTTATGCTCTAAATCGCTAACACTTTTGCCGCGGAGCTTTTGTTAGCGATTTTGCACGTGAAAACTGCTCTAAAACGCACTTTTTTGACAACCGCCTAAAAATGCAAAACGCCGTATCTATCTGAAATACGGCGTTTTACTCAATATTGCTTTGTTGTCTGGCGGAAGGAGAGGGATTCGAACCCCCGGAGCCTCACAGCTCAACGGTTTTCAAGACCGCCGCAATCGACCACTCTGCCATCCTTCCGGGCACAAAAGTATAACGGATTTTCCGTTTCGCCAAATCCTGGCCCCATTTTTCACTTCGCAACCGGCAGAAAACAATCTATTTAAAAGGCGTTTCTTTTGTCTTTTGTGAAAAATCAATAACTTTGCCGTTGAGTTACCACACACGGCAAACATCCTCACTCGATATCTATGAACAAAGCCCAGCTGGTCGAAGCTATTGCTCTCGACACCAACCTCACGAAGATCGAGGCTCGCAAGGCTATCGACGCGATGATTCGCGTGACCTCGCAAGCGCTCAATCAAGGCGAACGCCTGACGCTCACCGGCCTCGGAACCTTCTGCGTGGAGCAGAAACAGGCACGCATGGGGCGCAATCCCCGCACAGGTGCCGCTGTAAAGATCCCTGCGCGTAAGGTCGTGAAGTTCCGGTCCGCCATAGATATCGAAGAGTAGACGCCGCCAAACATCAAAAACCGAAAATGCCCGAAATCTCAAAACGAGCCGAGCTTATGCCGGCATCGCCGATACGTAAGCTCGTACCGCTGGCCGAAGCCGCAAAAGCCCGCGGCACAAAGATATACCACCTCAACATCGGCCAGCCCGACCTGCCGTCGCCCCAGGTAGGCCTCGACGCGCTGAAGCGAGTAGACCGCAAGATCCTCGAATACAGTCCCAGCGACGGTTACCGTTCGCTGCGCGAAAAGCTCGCGGGATACTACGAGCAATACCAGATAAAACTCTCGCCCGAGGATATTATCGTCACCACGGGAGGCTCCGAGGCGGTACTTTTCGCCTTCATGTCGTGCCTCGATCCGGGCGACGAGATCATCGTCCCCGAGCCCGCCTACGCCAACTACATGGCCTTTGCGATCTCGGCCGGTGCCGTGATACGCCCCGTGGTTTCGACCATCGAGCAGGGCTTCGCGCTGCCCGACGTCGCGGAGTTCGAGAAACTCATCAACTCCCGCACGCGCGGAATCCTTATCTGCAACCCCAACAACCCCACCGGATACCTCTACACCCGCAAGGAGATGGACCGCATCCGCGACCTGGTGAAGAAACACGACCTGTTCTTGTTCTCGGACGAGGTGTACCGCGAATTCATCTACACCGGCTCGCCCTACATCTCGGCCTGCCACCTCGAGGGCATCGAGCAGAACGTGGTGTTGATCGACTCGGTATCGAAACGCTACTCCGAATGCGGGATCCGCATCGGGGCCCTTATCACCAAGAACCGCACGGTGCGCAACGCCGTGATGAAGCTCTGCCAGGCGCGCCTCTCGCCGCCGCTGCTGGGGCAGATCGTAGCCGAGGCGTCGATCGATGCTCCGCGTTCCTACGCCACGGAGGTCTACGAAGAGTACATCGAGCGCCGCAAGTGTCTGATCGACGGGCTGAACCGTATTCCGGGCGTCTACTCCCCCATTCCCATGGGCGCGTTCTACACCGTGGCGCGGCTCCCGGTCGACGACAGCGACAAGTTCTGCGCGTGGTGCCTTTCGGACTTCGAATACGAGGGCGAGACCGTGATGCTCGCACCGGCTTCGGGATTCTACTCCGACCCCGGGCTGGGACGCGACGAGGTGCGCATAGCCTATGTGCTCAACAAGGCTGACCTGGAACGGGCACTCATCGTACTGGGCAAGGCTTTGGAGGCTTATAACTCGCGCGAATAATATATATAGGTGACAATATCGAACGGCGGCATTTTTTCGGATGCCGCCGTTTTTTTCGCCGATCTGTCCGTCAGGATCTGTCCGTCAGATAAATCTGCCGGATTGGCCAGAGAGGCTTTTGTGTCTTGTTTTTCGTGTGCAACAACTCCCGGTTGGTTTCAGCAGGTTCTCGGCCGGTTAAGCCGGCCGAGAAGCGGGCCGGCAGGCCGCAGCTCCGCCCAGCGGAGGCCTGCATCATCACTAACGTGTTGATTTGTCCCCCGCGAGCTGTAGCCTGAAAGCGGAGATGAGCTACACGCTATTTTCATTGCAATGAAACCTGAAAGGCTGACGTGACAATCCGATGATATGCAAAGCCGTGCAGGAAACCAGATTGCCGCGTCGTGCTTACAGCACTCCTCGCAATGACACCAACCGCGCATCACCCTCTGCTAATTGCACATTCCCAAAAAACTGCCAAATAGTCCAATATTCTACACTATCAACCAATTTTATGGAATTTTTGACCAAAAAATTTGGGCGTAGAGGATAGTTTTTATACTTTTGCCACCGATTTCCGTTTTGTATCGGCCAAAACATCGTGCGCCGACGCACACGGACAGTAATTAACCTAACAAAAAATTTATGAAGAAATTTTTCCTTCTTCTGGCCGCTACGGCCATCACGGCCGGAGCTTATGCTGAAGGTTATCAGGTAAACAACCTTTCGTCGCGCCAGAACGGTATGGCACACACGGGTACGGCTCTCAAGCTGGGCTCGGAATCGCTCTACTTCAACCCCGCCGCCGCTGCATTCCAGACCTCGAAGTTCGACATCTCGGCCGGTGTAACGGGCATCTACTCGCACGTCGACTACAAGCAGGACAGCTATGCCACCGGTTACTCGGGCAATGGCGCAACTGCGTCGTCCGACAACAAGATCTCGACCCCTCTCTACGCATATTTCAACTACAAGGCCACCAACCGTCTGGCTTTCGGCGTAAGCTTCACCACTCCTTTCGGTTCGGCCATGAAGTGGAACGACAACTGGGTCGGCGCACACCTCATCCAGAGCATCAACCTCACGGCCTACCAGGCACAGCCCACCGTGTCGTTCAAGATCCTCGACAACCTCTCGATCGGCGCAGGTATGACCGTCGCCTGGGGTAAATTCGACCTCTCGCGCTCGATGTTCCCCGTGGGCGCCACGACCAACAACACGTTCGCGGCGCTTATCGCCGCGGCAGGCCATCCCGAATACGCTCCCGTGTTCACCAGCGCAGGCAACAACGCACTCGTTTCGGCCAAGCTTTCGGGCAAGTCGAGCGTCGCCGTAGGCGTGAACCTCGGTATCATGTGGGACATCAACGACCAGTGGACCCTCGGTTTCGACTACCGCTCGCGCCTCAACATGAAGGTCGACAGCGGCAATGCCGAACTCAAATACGCTTCGGCGCAGGTTCAGCAGGTGCTTGCAGGCATGGGTGTTATCCCTCCGATGAACGAGGGTACATTCTCGGCGGAACTTCCGCTTCCCACCAACCTCACATGGGCCGTTTCGTTCCGCCCCACCACCAAGTGGGAGCTGGCCGTCGACGTGCAGTGGGTAGGCTGGAGCGCCTACAAGAGCCTCGACGTATCGTTCAACGAGCCCGAGTTGGCGATCGAAGATATCAAGTCGGTTAAGAACTACGACAACACCGTGGCTGTACGTTTCGGCGCCCAGTACAAGGTTTGCGACCTGGTCCAGGCCCGCATGGGTATGTACGTCGACGAGAGCCCCGTGCGCAGCGACTACATGAACCCCGAGACCCCCTCGATGACCAAAGTCGCCTACACCTGCGGTCTTACGATCAACCCCACGAAGTTCATGTCACTGGATCTCGCCTACGGCTATGTCACCTCGGCCGACCCCGAGCGTACGGGTTCCTACCCCTATATGAACTCGCTGACCTACAAGGCACAGATCCTGGCAGGCAAGACCCCGGCCGAGGCTGCCGCTGCCGCCAACCAGCCCTTCTCGGGCAACTACAAGCTCAAGGCCCACACCTTCTCGTTCGGTATGCGTTTCCGTTTCTAAAACCGGAAAAAGTTATATCTTTCAATAATATAGGAGGCGACTCATACAAATTCAAATAAATTTGATTTGCCGCTCATCTTTCACTATATTTGCGGTGCGTTTCTTCGGAAGCGCACCGTTTTTTAATCCGGCTCCATAGTTCAAGGGATAGAACGAGGGTTTCCTAAACCCTAAATTCGCGTTCGAGTCGCGGTGGGGCTACACAATTAAGGGAGGCTTTACAGCCTCCCTTAATTGTTACAACCCTTCTCCGACAACGAAAACCCCGGGTGAAGCCTGCAATCTGGTTAGAACCTCTCCTTCAGTCTCTGAATACGGACGTAGGAAGCCTCGATGCGCCCGCGCTCGATTTTGCCGGACTTCACAAGGCCGAAAATTATATCGACAGCCTTCCGGGCAATTTCCGGATCGTAGCTGTTGCCGTTATTCGAAAGGCACAGCAGATCGGCCCCCGCGCCAATCGCTTTCTCCAATATCTGGTCGAGCGAATAGTTGTCGACCAGGGCACCCATCGCCAGGTCGTCGGTGATGATCACGCCATCGAAGCCCAGTTTTTCGCGCAGGATCCCGGTCAGTATCGCCCGGGACATCGTCGCCGGATAGTCGGGATCGAGGTTTGCATGATAGATGTGCGAGGTCATGACCATATGCACGCAACCCGCCTCTATCAGCGCTTTATAGGGTGCTAACTCCGCCTCGCTCCAGGTGTCGGTGACATCGGCGGCGCCCACATGCGTATCCCCCGCCGAACTTCCGTGGCCGGGAAAATGTTTCAGACATCCCACTACCCCCAGCGCCTGCTGTTTCTCGAGCCACCAGCGCGCATTGTCGGTAACGACGGCCGCGTCGGCCGAAAAGCTGCGCTCCTTTAGCCCGATTATCGGACACTGCGGATTGACGTCCAGGTCTACACAAGGGGCGAAGTTTATATTGATGCCTGCCTCCTCTAATGTCGCGGCGGTCAATGCGGCATAGCGTTCGGTCGAGTCCCGGTTATTCATCGCCCCGAGTTTGCGGGCCGAGATCGTCTGCGGGAAGCCGTATCGGGGCTTCAGCCTGTCGACCATCCCGCCCTCCTGGTCGATCGAAACGATAAGCGGCGAGCCGGCGAGACTTTTCAGATCGCCGATCAACCGCTTCAGTTGAGCGGGGCTGACGATATTTCTATCGAATTCACAGCTCGGCACGTCGTAATCGAACAGGATCACGCCGCCGATATGCAGATCCCGGATATCCGAAACGATATGACTGTCGGGCGACAGTTCTGTACCCCTGAACCCCACGACAAGCATCGCGCCTATCTGCTCTTTGAGAGCCGAATCTCGATCTGGCTTGCCGCAACAGCCTGTTGTGACGAACATTAGCAGCAGCATACAAACAATGGTTATTTTCTTTACGGTCATATGATTTTAAGGTATAGATCAAATGTACGACATTCGATCAGAGAAACCAAATTCCGGTTCGAGCGTCCGAAAAATATACTTACGGCAACACTTCGGCCTTCTCTTTGTTATATCCCTTTTTTAGCTATATTTGTATCGCAAACCACCAAAAACTATGGAATCACTACGCGAATTATACAAGATAGGCAACGGCCCGTCGAGCAGCCACACAATGGGCCCAAAGAAGGCTGCCGAGCAGTTCGTAGTACGTAACGAGGGCGCCGAGGCGTTCCGCGTGACGCTCTACGGCTCGTTGGCAGCAACTGGCAAAGGGCACCTTACGGATGTGGCGATACTCTCGGTACTGGAACCCGTTGCCCCCACCGAAATAGTCTGGAAGGCTGATGTCGTACTACCTTTCCACCCCAACGGCATGTTGTTCGAAGCGCTCAAAGGCGGCAAAGTCGCCGACAGCTGGACGATTTTCAGCGTCGGAGGCGGCGCCCTGGCCAATGAGACCACGCGCGCCGAAGCCAAGCCGAGCGTCTACCCTCTTACCACAATCAGCGAGATCGAGGCGTGGTGCTACCGCGAGGGCAAAACCTTCTGGGAATATGTCAACGACTGCGAGGGCCCCGAGATCTGGGACTACCTCGATGAGGTATGGACGACGATGTGCGACACTATTCAGCGCGGGCTGAACAACGACGGAGTACTCCCGGGGGGTCTGAAAGTGGCCCGCAAGGCCAGCACCTACTGGGTGAAGTCGAAAAGCTATACCGACTCCCTGAAGTCGCGCGCCCAAATCTACGCCTATGCGCTTGCCACATCCGAAGAGAACGCCTCGGGCGGCATCGTCGTCACGGCGCCTACGTGCGGATCGAGCGGCGTGGTGCCGGCGGTATTGTACCACCTGGCCACCTCGCGCAATTTCCTGCGCGTACGTATGCTCCGCGCACTCGCCACGGCAGGCCTTTTTGGAAATATCGCAAAGACCAATTCGTCGATCTCGGGCGCCGAGGTCGGCTGTCAGGGCGAGGTCGGCGTGGCGTGCGCCATGGCTTCGGCCGCAGCGTGCCAGCTCTTCGGCGGAACGCCCGCGCAGATCGAATATGCCGCCGAGATGGCCCTCGAGCATCATTTGGGCCTCACATGCGACCCCGTATGCGGACTTGTCCAGGTTCCCTGCATCGAGCGCAACGCCATAGCCGCAGCCCGCGCGTTCGACGCCAACGCCTATGCTACGCTGTCCGACGGCTCGCATCTGGTGAGCTACGACAAGGTCGTGGAGGTAATGAACGAAACGGGCCACGCCCTGCCGAGCCTCTACCGCGAAACCTCGGAGGGAGGGCTTGCGAAACGCGTCAGCAGAGAGTAAGGCGGCAAAAAATCCATATTTCCGGGACTCGGGATAACAGATATTCCAAATAAAAAGACAAAAAATGACGGCAGGGCAAACCCCTGCCGTCTAACTTTGTACCATGAACCTAAACGATCTAAAATTATATTTCTTATTAAAATACTCCAATCCAACCTAATCTAATTATGACCAAAAAAACTACCATGAAATTTTTGCTGACCGCCATTTTCGGTTTGGCAATGCTGGCTTCCTGCCAGGAAAGCGAAGGCCCGGGCGGGGCGCCCGACAAGCGGATCAACATCACCCCGACAATCACCCGCGCCACCGAAGTCAGCTTCGAGGCCGGCGACCGGATTGGTCTCACGATCACTAAACTGGCCAGCGGCAGCGTATATGCAGACAACGCACTCATGACCTACGACGCGAGCGTTTTCACAGGCAACCTGAACTGGTATGCCGCAGAGACCGACGTGTCGATACTGACGGCCTACTATCCTTATTCGAGCGCAGGCGCCCCCTCGTCGTTCAGTGTGAGTGCCGATCAGACCACGGGTTACGGAAACTCCGACCTGCTCGCCTCCCGCAAAACCGGCGTAACTCCCACTGCCGGTTCCGTTGCTATGACTTTCAGGCATATGCTTGCAAAAATGGTGATTAACGTGACCAACGAGTCCGGCGCGGACATTTCGTCCGTCGTGCTGAAAGGCTCGATACCCACGGCCAACATCGATTTCGAGGCCCTCACAGCCACGGTCGATTCGAATGCCGCCGCTGCGGACATTACTGCGCAACAGGTCACGGCCAATACGCTCTATCGCGCAATTGTCGTTCCCCAGGCCGTCGCTTTCACCATTGCCGTCGGAATCTCGGACGACAAAACCTTCACCGAGGTACTTGCCTCGGCAACCCTCGCCCAGGGCGGACAGTACAGCGTCAATGTCAGCGTGCTGCCGGACGGCATCGTCGTCACCTTGAGCGGCGATATCGAGAACTGGACGGACGAGGGCGAGATCGGCCCCGGTGACGAAGAGGACCCCGGCGACGAAGAGGGCGAGGATCCCGAACCTCCCGTAACGGGCAGCGTGGAGCTCGACAAACTCTATGGTTACGCCACAGCGGGTAGCGGCACGACAGGTGGCGCAGGTGCCTCGCAGGCAAACATCCACCACTTCGACGACGGCGACTGCTTCCGCGAGTGGCTCAAGCTTCGCGAGAAAGCAAAATCGCAGGTTCCCGCAATCGTATACCTGAGCGGCACATTCAACAAAGATCAGGGTCGCGCAAGTTCGAGCCCCTGGTTCGATATCAAGGACATGGGCAATATGTCAATCTATGGTATCAACGGTTTCACGATGGATCGCGTCGGATTGTTCCTCGTCAGAGCCAACAACATCATCATCCGCAACCTCTACATCAAAATGCCCAAGGCCGACAACGGCGCCGACGGCATCTCGATGCAGGACAGCCACAACGTATGGGTCGACCACTGTACTTTCGAGTCGCTCAACCAGACCAAAGATTATGAAGACGGCTCGTGCGACATTACCCACGCAACATATAACGTGACCGTATCGTGGTGCCGCTTTATAAAGACGCAGAAGTCGTGCCTGGTAGGACACTCCAACTCGGCATCTGCCGACGCTGCGATTACGGCAACGTTCCACCACAACTTCTTCGATGGTTCCTCTTCGCGCCACCCGCGCGTACGCTTCGGTCGCGCACACGTCTACAACAATTTCTTCGACAGGGTCACGACCTACGGTGTAGGCAGCGCTTACGGAGCCAAGGTTCTGGTCGAGGACAACTACTTCGAGGCCGTCACCCTGCCTACCGACATCTGCACCTATCCTGCAAAGAAGAGCGGCAGCAGCTGGGTTTCAAACCTGCAAGGTTCGGTCGCAGGCTTCCTCTACGAGCGCAACAATACCTATAATAACAAACCGGCCGACGCAGGCGAGGTCTACCCCTTTACCAACGTGGAGTACACGGCCTACAACGGCTCCAAACTCTCTACCCCGCTGGCCTATGACGGCGACTTCAAGCCCTCGTACAGCTACATCGTCGACAAGGTGGAGGATATCCCGACAATCGTTCCTTCGAGTGCCGGCACGAGCAAACTGCCCAACTTCGCAACGGCGCCCATCGCTGTTGACAATGGGGGTATCGAAGCCGGTACCGGCGGTGGCGACGGTGAAGAGGAAGATGGCGGCATGGACTTGGCCAACGACTGGAGGCTCCTCTCCAACGGCGCGGCATCGGCATCGGCTATCTGCAACGGCGGCTCGCTGTCCCTGACGGCATGCGGCAAGTTCGAGAGCACTGCGCAGACTTTCGGCGTGGTATACCGGGAAGTAACGGGTGATTTCACCATCACGGCCCAGATAGAATCTTACAACTCGACTAAAACGGGTAATCAGTCGCAGGCTGGACTTGTTCTCTCGCCTGACATGACTGCCACGGCGAATAATTTCATCCATGCAGTTTCAGGAATCGGGCATTCGGCAGCAGACGTATATGGCTATTACTACTCCAATCGTTTGACTTCCGCTAATGCGGCAAAGGGAGGACTTACGGCTCCTACGGCATCTACCGAAGGTGCAAAACCAATTCTCAAGCTCGTACGCTCGGGCAACGACTGCTCGGCGTCCTATTCGCTCGACGGTGGCGCGACATTCGGCCCCACCAAGAAGGTAACCATTGCAGAGCTGGCCGAGACTCTCCATGTCGGCATTATAGTCAACAGCGGCGACAGCAAAGCGCTGGCTACCGCGGTTGTCAGCAATGTAATAATCAACGGTGATCAGTACGATTTCACCGAGGAATAGATATTATTCCGCATAACGCCAAGCGGCCGGCCTCTGCAGAGGCCGGCCGCTTGTGTATGTCATTGAAAGCGAACCGTCACCCCACGACACAAAACAGCCGCCCTATAGAGAGCGGCTGTTTTCTTATAGAGTTATCGGGGCTTACTGTGCCTGCTGAAGCGTTTCAAGTTCCACCTTCGAGCCGACAACCAGGTTGTCGTACTCGCGCAGACCCGTACCGCCCGGGATCAGGTGACCGCAGATAACGTTCTCCTTCAAGTTTTCCAGCGGGTCGACCTTGCCCTGAATAGCGGCTTCGTTCAACACCTTGGTAGTCTCCTGGAACGATGCAGCCGAGATAAAGCTCGAAGTCTGGAGTGCGGCGCGGGTAATACCCTGCAGCACCTGCGTCGAGGTTGCGGGAACGATGTCGCGCACCTGAACAGGCTTCATATCGCGGCGCTTGAGGCTCGAGTTCTCGTCGCGCAGCTTACGCAGCGAGACGATCTGACCGGCCTGGAGCACCGCCGAATCGCCGGCGTCCGTAACCACTACCTTGTCGTAGAGCTCGTCATTGACGTCCATGAACTCCCACTTGTCGATGATCTGGTCCTCGAAGAAGCGGGTATCTCCCGGGTCCTCGATACGCACCTTGTTCATCATCTGACGAACGATCACCTCGAAGTGCTTGTCGTTGATCTTCACGCCCTGCATACGGTATACCTCCTGCACCTCGTTGACGATGTACTCCTGAACCTTCGTGGGGCCGAGGATATTGAGGATGTCCGAAGGAGTGATCGCTCCGTCCGAAAGCGGGCTTCCGGCACGTACGTAGTCGTTCTCCTGAACGATGATCTGACGCGACAGCGGCACCAGGTAGCGCTTCACATCGCCCTGCTTGGAGGTGATGATGATCTCGCGGTTACCGCGCTTGATCTTGCCGAATGCTACTTCGCCGTCGATCTCCGAAACGATCGCGGGGTTCGACGGATTACGAGCCTCGAAGAGCTCCGTTACGCGCGGAAGACCTCCGGTGATGTCACCTCCCGACTTGCCTACGGCACGCGGGATCTTGATCAGGATATCGCCGGCCTTAATCTTGGCGTTGTCCTTGACCACAACGTGAGCCGAAACCGGCAGGTTGTACTGGCGAACCTCCTCGCCCTCCTTATTTACGATCTTGATGACGGGGTTCTTGTTCTTATCTTTCGACTCTACGACCACCTTCTCCGAGAGACCGGTCTGCTCGTCACGCTCGTCGCGGTACGTTACGCCCTCGATGATGTTCTCGTATACGGCGCGGCCCTCGAACTCCGAGATGATAACGGCGTTATAGGGGTCCCACTCGCAGATAAGATCGCCCTTCTTGACCATCGTGCCGTCGCCCAGGAAGAGCGTACCGCCATAGGGCAAGTTGTGGGTATAGAGTACGATTTCGGTCTTGGGGTCGACGATGCGGAACTCCGACTGGCGCGAGATGATGATATCGCCACCCTCGCCGGCCGAGTTTTTGCCCTTGACGGTGCGCAACTCGTCGATCTCCAGACGACCTTCGTATTTCGAAACAATGTTGGTCTCGACCGTGGTACCGCCTGCAACACCACCGACGTGGAACGTACGGAGTGTAAGCTGCGTACCCGGCTCACCGATCGACTGCGCGGCGATAACGCCCACGACCTCGCCCTTCTGCACCATACGTGCCGTAGCAAGGTTGCGTCCGTAGCACTTCGCGCACACGCCGCGGCGTGCTTCGCAGGTGAGTACCGAGCGTATCTCGACCGACTCGATAGACGATTTGTCGATAGCCTCGGCAACGGTCTCGGTGATCTCTTCGCCGGCGCGGCAGATGATGTCGCCCGTCTGGGGGTTGATCACGTCATTCAGAGCCGTACGGCCGATGATGCGGTCGTAGAGGGTCTGCACCACGTCGTCGTTGCGCTTGATGGCCGTAGCCGTCAAACCGCGCAGCGTGCCGCAGTCGGCCTCGTTGATGATAACGTCCTGTGCGACGTCTACCAGACGTCGCGTCAGGTAACCTGCGTCGGCCGTCTTAAGAGCAGTATCCGCAAGACCCTTACGGGCACCGTGGGTAGAGATAAAGTACTCCAATACCGAAAGTCCCTCCTTGAAGTTCGAGAGGATCGGGTTTTCGATGACCTGCTGGCCACCCTCGACGCCCGACTTCTGCGGCTTGGCCATAAGACCACGCATACCGCTCAACTGGCGGATCTGCTCCTTCGAGCCACGGGCTCCCGAGTCGAGCATCATGTAAACGGGGTTAAATCCGTCCTCGTCGGCGATCAGCGTGTCGATAACGACCTTCGTGAGCTTGGAGTTGATGTTCGTCCAGACGTCGATGATCTGGTTGTAGCGCTCGTTGTTGGTGATAAGACCCATGTTGTAGTCCTCCATGATGGCGTCCGAACGTTCGTAGCCCTCCTGCACCAGTTTCTCCTTGGCGTCGGGGATGATAACGGCATCGAGGTTGAACGACAGACCGCCCTGGAAGGCCATCTTGTAACCCATATCCTTGATATCGTCGAGGAACGCGGCAACCTTGTCGGCACCGGCCTTCTTCATCACCACGGCGATGATATCGCGCAGCGAACGCTTCGTGAGCACTTCGTTGATATAACCTACCTCCTTGGGAACGACCTCGTTGAAGAGGATACGACCGATGGTGGTCTCTTTCACAACCTTCACGGCATTGCCCTGCTCGTCGAGATCGTCTACCAGACACTTAACGATAGCGTGCAGGTCTGCCTGCTTCTCATTGTAAGCAATGATAGCCTCCTCGGGACCATAGAACACGCGGCCCTCACCCTTCACGCCCTTGCGGGGTTTGGTGATGTAGTACAGACCGAGAACCATGTCCTGCGAAGGTACGGTAATAGGTGCACCGTTGGCGGGGTTGAGGACGTTGTGCGAACCGAGCATCAACAGCTGTGCCTCCAGAATGGCGGCATTGCCAAGGGGCAGGTGGACTGCCATCTGGTCGCCGTCGAAGTCGGCGTTGAACGCCGTACAAGCCAGCGGGTGCAGCTGCATTGCCTTGCCCTCGATGAGCTTGGGCTGAAACGCCTGGATACCCAGACGGTGGAGCGTCGGGGCACGGTTCATCAGAACGGGGTGTCCCTTTATGACGTTCTCAAGGATGCCCCAGATAACGGGATCCTTGCGATCGATGATCTTCTTTGCCGATTTCACGGTCTTCACGATTCCGCGTTCGATGAGCTTGCGGATAACGAACGGCTTGTACAATTCGGCCGCCATATCCTTCGGAATACCCATCTCGTGCATCTTCAGCTCGGGGCCGACGACGATTACCGAACGTGCCGAGTAGTCGACACGCTTACCCAGAAGGTTCTGGCGGAAGCGGCCCTGCTTACCCTTCAACGAATCCGACAGCGACTTGAGCGGACGGTTCGATTCGTTCTTCACGGCGTTGGATTTGCGCGAGTTGTCGAACAAAGAGTCGACGGCCTCCTGCAACATACGCTTCTCGTTACGAAGGATCACCTCGGGAGCCTTGATCTCGATCAGGCGCTTCAGACGGTTGTTGCGAATGATAACGCGGCGGTAGAGGTCGTTCAGGTCGGACGTTGCGAAGCGTCCGCCATCCAGCGGCACCAGCGGGCGCAGCTCGGGCGGGATCACCGGCACGACGTTCAGCACCATCCACTCGGGCTTGTTTTTGCCCTCCGACGCGCGGAACGACTCGATGACGTTCAGACACTTCAGCGCCTCCGACTTACGCTGCTGCGAGGTCTCGATCGAGGCCTTGTGGCGCAGTGCGTAGGACATAGAGTCGAGGTCTACCTGCTTGAGCAACGCGTAGATCGCCTCGGCGCCCATCTGCGCAACGAACTTGTTCGGATCGTCGTCTGCCAGCGCCTGATTGCCCTTCGGCAGTGCGTCGATAACGTCCAGATACTCCTTCTCCGAGAGCGTCTGCAGGCGCTCTACGCCCTGCTCTGCGGCAAGGCCGGCCTGAATAACGACGTAGCGCTCGTAGTAAACGATCGTCTCCAGCTTCTTCGACGGAATACCCAGCAGGTAGCCGATCTTTGAAGGCAGTGAGCGGAAATACCAGATGTGAACCACCGGTACGACCAGCGAAATATGGCCCATACGCTCGCGGCGCACCTTCTTCTCGGTAACCTCCACACCGCAACGGTCGCAGACGATACCCTTGTAGCGGATACGCTTATATTTGCCGCAATGGCACTCGTAGTCCTTCACAGGGCCAAAAATGCGCTCGCAGAACAAACCGTCGCGCTCGGGCTTGTAGGTACGGTAGTTAATGGTCTCGGGCTTGATAACCTCGCCGCTCGACTGGGCCAGAATCTCCTCGGGGGAGGCCAGGCCTATCGAAATCTGGCTGTAACCACTGTTCTTATTCTCTTTCGATATTGACATATCTCTTCTTTGTTTTTGTCCTAAATATACCTTCCTCTTACTCGAGTTTGACCGAGAGAGCCAGACCGCGGAGCTCGTGCAGCAGCACGTTCATCGCCTCGGGAACACCCGGACGGGGCATGTTCTCGCCCTTGACGATCGCCTCGTAGGCCTTTGCGCGGCCGTTCACGTCGTCGGACTTGATCGTGAGGATCTCCTGCAGGATGTTGGCGGCACCAAAACCTTCCAATGCCCAGACCTCCATCTCACCGAAACGCTGACCACCGAACTGCGCCTTACCACCCAGCGGCTGCTGCGTGATGAGCGAGTATGGGCCGATCGAACGTGCGTGCATCTTATCGTCGATCATGTGACCGAGCTTGAGCATGTAGATCACACCCACCGTGGCCGGCTGGTCGAACTTCTCGCCCGTGCCGCCGTCGTAGAGATAGGTGCGGCCGCTGTGCGGGATGCCTGCCTTGGCGGTGTACTCGTTGATCTGGTCGAGGTCGGCGCCATCGAAGATCGGCGTTGCAAACTTCAGGCCCAGCTCCTTACCGGCCCAGCCCAGAACGGTCTCGTAGATCTGACCGAGGTTCATTCGCGAAGGCACACCCAGCGGGTTCAGACAGATATCGACGATCGTTCCGTCCTCGAGGAACGGCATGTCTTCGTCGCGAACGACGCGGGCGACGATACCCTTGTTACCGTGGCGGCCTGCCATCTTATCGCCCACCTTGAGCTTACGCTTCTTGGCGATGTAGACCTTGGCCATCTGGATAACGCCCGTCTGCGGAAGCTCGTCACCGTTGGTGATGTTGTACTTCTCGCGCTTGATAGAGGCGTCGGCCTTCTTCCATTCGATCGTATAGTTGTTGATCGTGGCTTCGATCAGCGTGTCGAGGTGCTCGTCGCCGGTCCATTTGCACGAACCGAGGTTGAGGTAACCCATCACGACGCCCGTCTTCTCGTCGAGGCTCTTGCGCGAGATCTCCTCGAGCATCTTCTGCGAGAACTTCGTGCCTGCGGGGTAGAGTTCCACGCCGAAGTAGTCCGTAACGCCCACCGTGGTCTTGCCCTGAAGCAGGGTCCACAGCTTGGCGACCAGACGCTTCGTGAGCGCTGCAACCTCCGATACGAACTTTTCGTCGAGCTTTTCGAGCTGCGTCTTCTCGGCGCTCTTGCCCTTCTTGCCCTCTTTGCCGGCGCGGCTGTAGAGCGTCGTGCCGATCACCACGCCATGCAACGAAGGCTGCGCCTTCAGCGATGCGTCCTTCACGTCACCGGCCTTGTCGCCGAAGATCGCGCGGAGCAGCTTCTCCTCGGGCGAAGGATCGCTCTCGCCCTTGGGGGTGATCTTACCGATGAGGATATCGCCCGGGTTGACGTTGGCGCCCACGCGGATGATACCGTTGGCATCCAGGTCGCGCGTGGCGTCCTCGCTCACGTTGGGGATATCCGAAGTCAGTTCCTCGACACCGCGCTTGGTATCGCGAACCTCCATAATATACTCGTCGACGTGTACCGACGTGAAGATGTCCTCACGCTGGATACGCTCCGAAATAACGATAGCGTCCTCGAAGTTGTAACCCTTCCAGGGCATGAACGCAACTTTGAGGTTGCGGCCAAGTGCCAACTCGCCGTGCTGCGTCGAATAGCCTTCGGTCAGGATCTGACCCTTCGTAACCTTGGCTCCCGTCAGAACGGTAGGCTTCAGCGTGATCGAGGTATTCTGGTTGGTGCGGCGGTAGCGCGGCAACTCGTAGGTCGTAACTTCGGGTTCGAACGATGCCATGATCTCATCTTCCGTGCGCTCATACTTGATCTGAACCTTGGTAGCGTCGGCAAAAACAACTTCGCCATTGCCCTCGGCAACGATCTGGATACGGCTGTCGGAGATCATCTCCTCCTCGATACCCGTGCCGACGATCGGAGCGTCCGTAGTCACCAGGGGCACGGCCTGGCGCATCATGTTCGAGCCCATCAGCGCGCGGTTGGCGTCGTCGTGCTCGAGGAACGGGATAAGGCTCGCGGCAATCGACGCGATCTGGTTGGGAGCGACGTCCATCAGGTCGACCTCCTTGTCCGTAACCACGGGGAAGTCGGCACCCTCGCGGGCCTTGATACGTTCGGGCTCCAGGAAATTGCCTTTGTCGTCGATCGGAATGTTCGCCTGGGCAACAACTTTGCCCTCCTCCTCTTCAGCCGTGTAGTAACGGATGTGGGAGTTGTCCATATCTATCTTGCCGTTCGAAACCGAACGGTAAGGAGTTTCGATAAAGCCCATCGGCGAGATGCGCGCATAGACGCACAGCGACGAGATAAGACCGATGTTGGGGCCTTCAGGCGACTCGATCGGGCAGAGACGGCCATAGTGCGTGTAGTGAACGTCTCGGACCTCGAAGCCTGCGCGGTCACGCGAAAGACCGCCGGGGCCGAGGGCCGACAGACGGCGCTTGTGCGTAATTTCGGCAAGCGGGTTGATCTGGTCCATGAACTGCGACAGCTGCGAGGTTCCGAAGAACGAGTTGATAACGCTCGACAGGGTCTTGGCATTGATCAGATCCACGGGCGTAAACACCTCGTTGTCACGTACGTTCATGCGCTCACGGATCGTACGTGCCATGCGCACGAAACCTACCGAGAACTGGTTCGACAACTGCTCGCCCACGGTGCGGACGCGGCGGTTCGACAGGTGGTCGATATCGTCGACGTCAGCCTTCGAGTTGATAAGCTGGATAAGATACTTGATGATGGCGATGATGTCCTCGCGCGTCAACGTGCGGGTCGCCGGATCGGTATCCAGGCCCAGCTTCTTGTTGATACGGTAGCGGCCTACGTCGCCCAGGTCGTAACGTTTGTCGGAGAAGAAAAGTTTCTCGATAACGTCGCGGGCCGTAGCCTCATCGGGCGGCTCCGAAGCGCGCAGCTGTCTGTAGATATACACGACAGCCTCCTTCTCGGAGTTGCAGGGGTCTTTCTGCAGGGTATTGTAAATGATCGAGAAGTCGATGCCCGACTGGCTCTCCTTGTGCAGAAGAACGGTCTTGGCGCCGCTTTCGATGATCTGGTCCACATGTTCCTCCTCGAGGACCGTTTCGCGGTCCACGATGACGTTGTTGCGCTCGATCGAAACCACCTCGCCGGTATCCTCGTCCACGAAGTCCTCGACCCAGGTCGAGAGGACTCTCGCGGCAAGCTTGCGGCCTACGGCCTTCTTAAGCGTAGCTTTCGAAACCTTCACCTCGTCGGCCAGGTCGAAGATCTCGAGGATCTGCTGGTCGGCCTCGAAACCGATAGCGCGAAGCAGCGTCGTTACGGGCAACTTCTTTTTACGATCGATATAGGCGTACATCACGTTGTTGATGTCCGTAGCAAACTCTATCCACGAACCCTTGAAGGGGATGATACGCGCCGAATAGAGTTTGGTGCCGTTGGTGTGCATGCTCTGGCCGAAGAACACACCCGGCGAGCGGTGGAGCTGCGAAACGATGACGCGCTCGGCACCGTTGATGACGAACGTACCACGTTCGGTCATGTAGGGGATCGTCCCGAAATAGACATCCTGCACCACAACGCCGAAATCTTCATGCTCGTCGTCCGTGCAATAGAGTTTCAGCTTGGCCTTTAAGGGGACGCTATAGGTCAGTCCGCGCTCCAGACACTCCTCAATGGAGTAACGCGGCGGGTCGATATAGTAGTCGATAAACTCCAGAACGAAGTTGTTCCGGGTATCCGTGATGGGGAAATTCTCCTGGAAAACCTTGTACAGCCCCTCGCTCTTGCGATTGTCGGCCGTGGTATCCATCTGGAAAAAGTCCCGGAATGATTTAAGCTGTACCTCCAGCAAGTCGGGGTATGAAACCCGGTTCTTGACTACAGAAAAGCTAATTCTTTGTTGTTGTTTTGATGTGGACATCGTAGAAATCCAAATTATGTGAGTGTAATGCTCGCGTGTTACGCTCCTAAATGTTAGGGATCCTCGCAGGGGATTTTCGTTGTTCGCCAAGGCCGGGGCCATACCCCATTGCCGCCGGCTCTACTCCAAAAACGGCCCTCTTATCATCCCTTAAATGCTCCCATGGAAGGCCTGTCGGCCCCGGGAGCATCCAAATTCCAAAAACCGGACACAGCTCCTCGTCGGCACTTCCGATCTTTAGACCAAAGAAAGGCATAGAGTCTACACAATGGTAGACCCTATACCTATTCGTCTGATTAGACGCTAAATAGCAATGCTATTTCAGCTCTACTTCAGCACCTGCCTCCTCAAGCTGAGCCTTGATCGACTCTGCCTCCTCTTTCGAGACACCCTCCTTTACTGCCTTGGGAGCAGCGTCAACGAGAGCCTTGGCGTCGCCCAGCGACAGGCCCGAGAGGTCCTTAACGACCTTGATAACCTGAAGCTTTGCCTGACCGGCATTCTTCATGATAACGTCGTAGGTCGACTTCTCTGCGGCTGCGGCCTCGCCACCGGCTGCAGCGGGAGCTGCAACGGCAACAGCAGCTGCTGCCGGCTCAATGCCATACTCCTCCTTGAGGATGGTAGCCAATTCGTTTACCTCGGTAACCTTGAGGTTTACCAGTTCTTCAGCAAGTTTCTTTACGTCTGCCATAGTTGTAAGCTTATTAAATTTTGTTTTTTGTTTTTGATTTAGTTGTTTCTCGACTCGAGCGTCTTCACGAGGCCCGCAATCTTTTGACCCGCGCTACCCTGCAGTGCGGAAATAACATTCTTGGCAGGCGACTGGAGCAGTGCGATGATATCGCCGATAAGCTCCTCCTTGCTCTTGATGTTACACAGAGCGTCCAGCTGATTGTCACCTACATAGACACCACCCTCGGCGAAAGCGGCCTTCAGGACCGGCTTGTCCGACTTCTTACGGAACTCTTTGATGAGAACCGCGGGAGCCTTAGCTACGTTGGTGAACATAATCGAGGTAGGACCCTCCAATACTTTTACCAGATCAGCGTCTGCCTTATCTGCCTTCTCGAGCGCTTTGGTAAGCAGCGTGTTCTTTGCGACAACAAGTTTGATGTCTTTCTCGAAACACTTGCGGCGCAGCGCAGCTGTCTGCTCTGCATTCAGCTTCTCGATGTCGGCGATGTAGAAGTGAGGATAGGCCTCGAGCTGCTCGGCAAGGTTATTAATGATAACCAGTTTTTCTTCCTTTGTCATCTCTTGTCTTCTACTTATTTGGTTTCTACTGATTTGGCGTCAATCTGCACGCCCGGGCTCATCGTAGTCGAGAGATAGATACTCTTCACATACGCACCCTTGGCAGCAGCCGGCTTCAGCTTGATGATCGTGTTCAACACCTCTTTGGCGTTGTCTACGAGCTGCTCCGCCGAGAACGAAACTTTACCGACCGAAGTGTGGATGATACCGTACTTGTCGACCTTGAAGTCGATCTTACCCGATTTCACCTCCTGAACGGCCTTACCGACCTCCATCGTCACCGTACCCGTCTTAGGGTTGGGCATCAGTCCGCGGGGACCGAGAATACGGCCCAGCGCACCAACCTGACCCATCACATTGGGAGTACAGATGATGACGTCGACATCGGTCCATCCGCCCTTGATCTTATCGACATAGTCGTTCAGACCTACGTAATCGGCGCCTGCAGCCTGTGCCTCGGCCTCCTTCTCGGGAGTACAGAGCACCAGGACGCGGACCGTCTTACCGGTACCGTGGGGCAGCGTCACCACGCCGCGAACCATCTGGTTCGCCTTGCGGGGATCTACACCCAGACGTACGTCGATATCGACCGATGAGTCGAACTTCGTGAACGTGATTTCCTTCACCAGAGCGGCAGCCTCCGAAAGCTTGTAAGCCTTGTCGGCTTCAACCTTGGCGTAGGCGATCTTTTGATTTTTTGTCAATTTACCCATCTCTCTTACTTGTTAGGAAATTCACCAACGACACTGATACCCATCGAACGGGCGGTTCCGGCAACCATCGTCATAGCGGCCTCCAACGTAAAGCAGTTCATATCGGGCATTTTGTCCTGCGCGATCTCACGCACCTGATCCCACGTCACCTGACCCACTTTGTCGCGGTTAGGCTGTGCGGAACCTTTCTGTGCTTTGGCTGCTTCCTTAAGTTGAATGGCTACGGGCGGCTGTTTAACGATGAAGTCGAATGACTTATCGCCATAAACCGTGATGATGACCGGAAGAACCTTCCCTGCCTTGTCCTGCGTACGAGCATTGAATTGCTTGCAGAAGTCCATGATATTGACTCCCTTTGAACCCAATGCGGGACCAACCGGGGGCGAAGGATTGGCGGCACCACCTTTAATCTGCAATTTAATAAATGCAGCAATCTCTTTTGCCATAGTTTTCCTTGGTTAATTATTCTTTTTCAACTTGGGTGAAACTCAACTCCATAGGAGTTTTGCGCCCGAATATCTTCACCGATACCGTGAGTTTCTTGCGCTCGTTATCGACGGCTTCGATGGTTCCCTGGAAGCTTGAGAAGGGGCCATCGGTGACCTTGACAGTCTCGCCGACGAAGAATGGTACTTCGTTTTCTTCCTCCTGTGCACTCATCTCGTCGACGCGGCCCAGAATACGCGCTACTTCTTGTGGACGAAGCGGCGTAGCATTCATCTTGCGGCTATCCTCCTTGGTATCACCCAGGAAGCCGAGTACATTGGGAATATTACGAATTATAATGGGGATCTGACCGGCAAAGACTGCCTCCACCAACACGTAGCCCGGATAAGAAACCTTCTCCTTGGAGACTTTCTTTCCGTTGCGGATGGTGTAGACCTTTTCGGTCGGAATTAAAACCTGTGAAATGTAGTCCTCCAGGTGGTTGTGGCGAATTTCGGCCTCGATGTACTCCTTGACCTTATTCTCCTTACCGCCTATGGCGCGGACGACATACCATTGTTTAGTTGGTTCGCTCATCGTTAACTATAAATTAACGGCCGAAATTACCCAGCGCCTTGTAGATAAAGGCCATCAGGTTTTCGAACGTCAGGTCCATAGCCAATACGACAATGGCGAAGATGCACGAAGCCACCATAACAACTACCGTGGAGCTCTGCAACTGGGCGAACGTGGGCCACGTCACCTTGTAAACAAGTTCCTTATAGGATTCTTTAACGTAATTGAACATATCTTCGATCGTTTATTTTTTGGCAGGAGCAGAGAGATTCGAACTCCCATCAACGGTTTTGGAGACCGCTATTCTACCCTTGAACTATGCTCCTAAAAGCGGGAGGCGGTGCGGAGCACCGTCTCCCTATAGCGCTTAATTACTTAAGAACCTTGATGATCTGACCTGCACCAACCGTACGGCCACCCTCGCGGATTGCGAAACGGAGACCCTCGTTCAGAGCTACGGGGTAGATCAGCTGTACAGTGATCGTTACGTGGTCACCGGGCATAACCATGTCTACACCTGCGGGCAGGCTAACCTCGCCCGTGATGTCCATCGTACGCAGGTAGAACTGCGGGCGATACTTGTTGTGGAACGGCGTGTGACGGCCACCCTCCTCTTTCTTGAGGATGTAGACCTCGGCCTGGAACTCGGTGTGCGGAGTGATCGACTTGGGCTTAGCCACAACCATACCGCGCTTGATCTCGTTCTTGTCGATACCACGGAGCAGCAGACCTACGTTGTCGCCGGCCTCGCCCTGATCGAGCAGTTTGCGGAACATCTCCACACCGGTGCAAGTCGAAGTTTTAGTCGTGTCGATACCTACGATCTCTACGGGGTCACCTACGTGAACGATACCGGTTTCGATACGGCCCGTAACAACGGTACCACGGCCGGTGATCGAGAATACGTCCTCGACGGGCATCAGGAACGGCTTCTCATTCTCACGGGGAGGAATGGGAATATAGGTGTCGACAGCATCCATGAGCTCCATGATCTTCTCTTCCCACTTCGGCTCGCCATTCAGACCGCCGAGAGCCGAACCACGAATAACGGGAGCGTTGTCGCCGTCGAAATCGTACTTCGAGAGCAGGTCGCGAACCTCCATCTCGACCAGGTCGAGCATTTCGGGATCGTCAACCATGTCGCACTTGTTCAGGAACACAACGATCTTGGGAACGTTAACCTGCTTTGCAAGCAGAACGTGCTCGTTGGTCTGGGGCATCGGACCGTCGGTTGCGGCAACTACGAGGATAGCGCCGTCCATCTGGGCAGCACCGGTAACCATGTTCTTAACGTAGTCGGCGTGACCCGGGCAGTCTACGTGAGCGTAGTGACGGTTAGCCGTCTGATACTCACCGTGCGAGGTGTTGATCGTGATACCACGCTCCTTCTCCTCGGGTGCATTGTCGATCGAATCGAACGAACGGAGCTCCGAGAAACCCTTCTTTGCCAGAACGGTGGTGATAGCTGCAGTAAGAGTGGTCTTACCGTGGTCTACGTGACCGATAGTACCGATGTTGACATGCGGTTTCGAGCGGTCGAATTTTTCTTTTGCCATAGTATTAAAATATTTAGAGTATTGTTTATAAAATTGCTTTCAAAAGTTGTTACATTCTGCAGACAATCGCGCGATACGAACCGCCCGCCTTCGCAACAATCGTTGCCCGGTGGAACCGTTGTATCACACGCGCTCTGCGTAGAGCGGAAGACGAGGCTCAAACTCGCGACCCTTAGCTTGGAAGGCTAATGCTCTATCAACTGAGCTACTTCCGCAAAAATACACCGTATCAGAGTGCCTATTTCCTCGTTCCGACCACATTAGCGGCCCTTCCTCGGACATTGCAACCCCAACCGGCATTTTGTAGTGGGAAGTGATGGATTCGAACCACCGTAAGCGTACGCTAGCAGATTTACAGTCTGCCCCATTTGGCCACTCTGGTAACTTCCCAATTTTTTGTTTGCTCCCTTTTTTTCGAACAGACTTCGCTTTACGCTCTGTCTTTCCGGCCCGGGAGATTGACTTTGCTTTGCTGCACTTGCGTTTCGCGCCGCTCGTCGTTCCCTTTCGGGGAGGCTTTTCGTTTCAGCCGCTGCTGTCAGTCGTCGCCACACAAGTTCCTTTGGAACTTCGCATCTGAAAACTCCGCCTGCACAAGCACGCTTATTTTTTCATCTGCACCGCTTCGCGGTTTTGTGACTCCGGTCTTCTCTCGCACCGGCCTTGCGAGCCGATGGAGGGATTCGAACCCCCGACCAGCTGATTACAAATCAGCTGCTCTGGCCAACTGAGCTACATCGGCAAATCAACCGTTTTGGATTGCAAAAGTAGGTATAAAAAATTTATCAGCCAAATTATTGCAGATAAAAGTTTCTACTTTTTCACTCTTCTCAAAGAACCGGATTTCACCGTTCGTTTCTCAACAGCGAAATCGGTTGCAAAGATAGGAAAAGTTTTGAATACCGCAACAGCTTGCGCGAAAAATATCACAGACGCAGCGGCAATGCGCCCTATTCGCGGCCCGATTATTGCCTGCGGGGCCCAAAAAGCTGCATCCGACGACCGCACCTATATATAATATAGCGTTTTTTTACTATCTTCGCCCAAAGATAACATTCCGCCTATGGCAACGACTCCTCTTTTCGACCGGTATGCGCTACGCCCGATCCGCCCCGAGGACGCATACGACATCTTCACGGCCATCGACACCCAGCGCGAATACCTGGGGCGCTGGTTGCCGTTCGTCGCCCTGACCCGCCGCCAGGAACAGACCGAGGGAGTGGTCTCGGCGATGCTTGCCGACGCCGCGAATCCGGTCTTCACGCTCCGTGCGGGTGACGATTTCGCGGGGCTCATCGGATTCAAGTCGGCCAATGCCGGGACCGGCACCATAGAGATCGGATACTGGCTCTGTGATCGTTTTCAGGGGCGCGGCATCGCGACTTCGGCTGTTAAAGCACTGTGCATAATGGCATTCGGGGATATGGGAATGAAGCGGATAGAAATACGCTGCGCCGTGGGCAACACCCCAAGCAACCGCATTCCGCAGCGGCTCGGGTTCTGGCTCGACGGGGTCGAAATAGAGGCTGAAAAGATGGCCGACGGAACGATGGTCGACCTGAATTTATATATCTTGGAGAAGAATTAAAAAAGGAGCGGTAACGCTCCTTTTTTATGATCAATCCTCCTTGATAGAGGCTATAAGTTGTGCAGGCGTAGCCTGAAGGTAGTTTTTGCAGAAGCGGCTGAACTGCGTGTAATGGCGGAATCCGTACTTATCCATCAGTGCCTTGGTGTTGTCTTCGCCGTCACGGATGTCGGTGAAGATCTTGAGCGCCTTCTGGCGCATCATCCAGTGGTATACGCTGTCGTTGAAGTGCTCGGCGAAGCGGCGTTTGAAGACCGAGAGGCTCATGCCGGCCAGTGCGGCGAGCTCCACGACGCCGTCAGCTTTATCGTAGTTGTTGCAGACGAAGACACGGAAATTATCCTGCGGCTGGATCATCGACTGGAAGAAATAGGCATGCTCCGCGGGGGTGTAGAGCACCTTTATCATCATGAAGAGCTCCGTGGCCTTCATCTTATGGTAGCGCACGCAGGCACCCAGCTCGTCTATCTCGAGAAGGTTGCCAAGCAGTTGCCCGATAGCCGGATGCATCGGCAGCTGGGGCATGGAGTCGGTGGGCACGGTCGTATCGTAGGGCATCTCCTCGTTGAAGATATCCTGCTCACAAAACTCGATACGGTGGATGAGCGACAATACCACAACAAACGTGTCTTCTTTGGCCGTAGCGGCATAGTAGGCTCCACGCTCGAGGCACACGCACTGCTGCGGGCCGACATGGCGCGTGGTGCCATCGTGGGCGATTTCCAGTCCACCCGACATAACGAAAAGTATACGCACCAGGCGCTCGGCCTGAAACGTCAGTCCCTCGCCCGCGGCGAGGTTCAACTCCGCAAACCGGCAATAGGTAGACTCGCCGATACGGCGAAACGGGGCCGGAAACGAGGGGCAGCTACTGCAATCCGAAGGGCAGTTTTCCTTTAGCGCCGGCTCTACAAACTGGGGTTTAGATGCCATATTCATAGTAGGGATTTTTTCTTGATTTCGTCTTCAAGGCAAATATACGCAAAAATATCAATTGCACAAAAAAGTCCAACCCATTGAACAAAAAAAGATAAAAACTTTTTGGATCAGTCCTTTGTTTTCGGACCGCCACCTGCGGCGGGGTGAAGTCCTGCCACAGGCGGAATGCAGGCCCTTTGCATCGGGCAGCGGCAGAATGCATTGTGCGCCGCAGCACGACAAACTAAACCACCATGCACTAAAGTACATGGGTTTAGTAAGAGAGATAAGTTCTTCTACCCGAGTTTCTTTGCAACTCGCATCGCCGCCCTTGGGGCGGAGGGCGGCGATGAAGAAACAACTGAAAAGCCCTACACTAAAAACATAAAATTTATAGAAACTAAAAGTTACCGCAATGAAATTGCGGGGTTTTGACCGTTCGCTGAAACAAAAAAAAGAGGAAACCTCCTCGGCCTCCCCTTCTCCTTTTCGCTTCCGCTCGTTTATCTGTAGCTCACGACCAGAATCTTCGACGCTTCCCAGAAACGCACCTGATCGGTGATCACAAGTTTCACAACCACCTTGTCGGCGTTGGTGACGAGCTGATACGAATCCTCGGGGTGTGTCGACACGACGGTCACCTTCTTGTGGCCCACGGCAACCTCCGACAGCAGACGTGCGTCGGCCGCGGTGAAGCTCTCCAGACTGCCATTCTTATTCACGACCAGCGTGCGACCGATAAAGCCCTGCTTGTCGACGATCTGCGCATCGCGCAACTCGTTCTCGGCGCCTACGATGTAGTATACCGAATTGAGCTGACCCTGCAGCTGGGTTTTCTCGACCGAAAGAGTCTCTGCCTTGGCGGTCTGCGTGGCGACCTGCTCGGTGAGGCCTGCGACCTCCACACCCTTCTGGGTCAGATCGGCGCGAAGTTTGGCAACCTCGCCGTTCTTCTCGCTCAAGCGCGAATTGAGATCGGCGATGGTCTTCTCAAGGCCTGCGATGCGCACGTTGGCCTTACGGAGCTGTGCGGCAGAATGCTGCAACGAGGCGATCTTGGCCTGATTATCCTGCAGCAGGCGGTCGATAGCCGCGATGTCGCCCTTGATCTCCTCGAGCGGCCGGCGGCCGGTTTCGCCGGCTGCGGCAGCCGAGATGATATTCTCACGGGCCTTGATCAGGGAAAGATTGTCGGAAATAGCGTTGATGTCTTCGAATACGGCATTGATCAGCGAATCCTTGGCGCTAACCACCTGTGCAAGCGAATCACGCTGACCCTCAACCTGCTGCGCGACCTTTTTCGAGACGCACGACGGAAAAAAGAGCATGGAGCACAGTGCCACGATAACTAAATGTCTCATAACTTTCTTAACTTTAAGTTGTTGTTTGCTTTCATCGGCAAAGATATGCATAAAAATAACAGATTGTTCAAAAATTCTTCATGGCGGTCGAAAAATTCTTATCGTCGGAAGCAGCAAGAATCTTGCCTTAAAAGCCTTCAGGCTCCTGGGAGAGTTATTTTCCACTTTCAGACCCGAACGCGCTGATCGTTACGAGAAAGCCGGCAGCAGCGGCAGCAAAAAAAACGGACCGCAACGTTGTTGCAGTCCGTAATCTTTGTGAGAGGCCCTTTTCGTGCCCCCCCCCTCGGCGGCGATTATTTCGCCTCTTTCTTATCGTAGCGTTTTGCGTAACGGCTCATAAACTTATCGACGCGACCAGCGGTGTCTACCAGCTTCATCTTGCCCGTGTAGAACGGGTGCGAAGTGTTAGAAATTTCCATCTTATACACGGGATAGGTTTCGCCGTTCACTTCGATGGTCTCTTTTGTCGAAACGGCGGACCGACACAAAAACACGTGGTCATTGGACATGTCCTTGAATGCCACCAAACGATAGTTTTCCGGATGGATACCCTGTTTCATTTGCGTTGTTTTTGTTTAATTAGAAAAATTAAGTGCGACAAAGGTAGACAAAATAATGAGAAATGAAAAATTAAGACTGAAAAATTGAGAATTATTGTGAAATAATGCCGATGGAGCCGCAGCAGGCGCACAAGAGACGACACCGAGCCAAAAAAATTACGCCCTATGCCGCTGTTTTTTAGGTTTTTTTTCTATCTTTGCACCGCACAAGCGCTCCAAGCGCCATGCAGGGACCCATAGCTCAGTCGGTTAGAGCAGCGGACTCATAATCCGAAGGTCGTGGGATCATGCCCCTCTGGGTCCACAGAAAAAACGAGGCTGCGAAAACCGCAGCCTCGTTTTTTTGTACGCTCCGCGAGCCGGTTCTTCCCGAACCGCCGCCGTCCCAGCGCGTTCAAAAGTCCGTCACACGAGCCGGCTCCTAACCAGTTCCCGGTCATTCCCGCCCCCTGCCGCGCAACCAACTATGCCAAAAGCCGTTACCGGGCAAATCGCATCATTTTTTAATTTTTTTCCGATTTCGGTTCGTTTATACATATATTTAAGATATCTTTGCGGTGCTTAAATCGCGACCATGACGACTGAAAGATCAAGATACGTTCCGACATTGCGGTTTCCGGCCTGTGCCGGAGAGCGCTTCGGCTCCGTAGATCACAGTTCAGGCATGCGATATTTTATTACTTAAACCCATGCCGACCAGATTGCACTGCACATTTCGCCCCAACGACAAGCGGATTGTACGGTGCTTTTTCTTGTAACGACAGACAACAAACAACACACAATAAACTTTATATGTATTTCACACTATTGGTGGTCGTAATCTTAACGGCCATAGCGTTGGTAGCAGCAGCGCTGACCATAGCGCGCGGCATTGCGCCGAGCTCCTACAACCCGCAGAAGGGCGAGGCCTACGAGTGCGGTATCCCGACCCGAGGACGGTCGTGGATGCAGTTCAAGGTGGGCTACTACCTCTTCGCGATCCTGTTCCTGATGTTCGACGTCGAGACGGTATTTCTGTTCTCGTGGGCCGTCGTGGTTCAGGAGCTCGGGGTCTTCGCGTTGTACAGCGTGCTGTTCTTCCTGTTAATTCTTGTATTGGGCCTGGCTTACGCCTGGCGGAAAGGAGCTTTGGAATGGAAATAAAGAAGCCACAGATCAAGTCGATGAAGTACGAAGACTTCAACGACAACGAGTATCTCGAAAAGATGGTCGCCGAGCTCAACCAGAGCGGCACCAACGTCATCGTGGGTTGCCTCGACGACCTGATCAACTGGGGCCGCAGCAACAGCTTGTGGCCGCTTACGTTCGCCACGAGCTGCTGCGGTATCGAATTCATGGCCGTCGGTGCAGCGCGCCACGACTTTGCCCGCTTTGGGTTTGAAGTTGCCCGCGCCTCCCCGCGTCAGGCCGACTTCATCATGGTCGCCGGAACGATCACCCACAAGATGGCTCCGGTCCTGAAGCGTCTCTACGACCAGATGGCCGACCCCAAGTACGTGATCGCCGTGGGCGGCTGCGCCGTGAGCGGAGGCCCGTTCAAAAAGTCGTACCATGTGGTCAACGGCGTGGACAAGATCCTGCCCGTCGACGTCTACATCCCGGGCTGCCCGCCGCGTCCCGAAGCTATGCTGTACGGCATGATGCAGCTGCAGCGCAAGGTGAAGCTCGAAAAGTTCTTCGGCGGCGTGAACCGCTCGATCAGCAAAAAACAGTACGAGGCGATGCAGAAGGGCGAGCTCAAGCTCGACCGACACATGAGCAATGTTGAACCGGAAGACAAAAAATAGATATGAACCTCAACGAAGCAATAACAAAGAAATTTCCCGAGGCGGTCTATATCGAGGCCGGCGACGGAATGTACTCGATAACGCACGATAAGTTCCGCGCGATGGCCGAATGGCTGCGCAGCGAGATGCGCTTCGACTTCCTGCGCAGCCTCACCGGCATGGACTGGGGCGAGGAGGGAATGGGCGCCGTCTACCACCTCGAGGCCACGGCGACGGGCGAGAACGTGGTGATCAGGGTCGTGAACTCCGACCGCGACAAGTCCACGCTGCCCAGCGTGTGCGACCTCTGGAAGGCCGCCGAGCTCAACGAGCGCGAAGCCTACGACTTCTTCGGCATCCGATTCGTCAACCACCCCGACATGCGCCGTTTGTATCTGCGCGACGACTGGAAGGGCTATCCGCTGCGCAAGGATTACGACGTCAATTCCGACGAAAATGCCCTGCGCATGGATAACGAGGAGACTTACGACACGAGCGAGAGCCTCGAGATGCAGGCCGACGGCAGCGTCAAAAGCAAGGAAAACGTACTTTTCGGCGACGAGGAGTATGTAATAAACATAGGTCCGCAGCACCCCGCGACACACGGCGTTCTGCGCTTCCGCACCTCGCTCGAGGGCGAGATCATCAAGAAACTCGACGTGCACTGCGGCTATATCCACCGCGGCATCGAGAAGATGTGCGAAAGCCTCACCTACCCCCAGACGCTGGGTCTTACGGACCGTCTGGACTATCTGGGCGCTACGCAGAACCGCCACGCACTTTGCATGGCGATCGAAAAGGGTCTGGGCGTGGAGGTTTCGGAGCGCGTGCAGTACATTCGTACGATTATGGACGAGCTGCAGCGTATCGACTCCCACCTGCTCTTCTTCTCGTGTTTGTGCATGGACATGGGTGCCCTCACGGCGTTCTTCTACGGTTTCCGCGACCGTGAGAAAGTACTCGATATCCTCGAGCAGACCTCGGGAGGACGCCTTATCCAGACCTATAATACTATAGGCGGCGTTCAGGCCGACATTCACCCCGAATTCGTGAAGAAGTGTAAGGAGCTGATCAAATACCTGCCCCCGATGCTGAAAGAATACCACGAGGTATTCACGGGCAACATCATTGCACAAGAGCGTCTGAAGGGCACCGGCGTACTGACGCGCGAGGACGCCATTTCGTTCGGCGCCACGGGCGGTACGGGACGTGCTTCGGGCTGGGCCTGCGACGTGCGCAAACGCCACCCCTACGGTGTGTACGGCAAGGTCGATTTCCGTGAGGTGGTCTACACCGAGGGCGACTGCTTCGCACGATACATGGTCCGCATGGACGAGATCATGGAGAGCCTGCGCATCATAGAGTTGCTCGTCGATAACATCCCCGAGGGAGAGTTTCAGATCAAGCAGAAACCCATTATCCGCGTTCCCGAAGGCAGCTACTACGCAGCCGTCGAGGGCTCGCGCGGTGAGTTCGGCGTCTACCTCGAGAGCCGCGGCGAAAAGTCGCCCTATCGTCTGAAGTTCCGTTCGACGGGTCTGCCTCTGGTGTCGTGCATGGAGACTATCGTGCGCGGAACCAAGATCGCCGACCTTATCGCAATAGGCGGTACGCTGGATTATGTTGTACCCGATATTGACCGCTAAACACAAATAAAGATATGTTCGATTTCAGTATAATAACAAGTTGGATTCACGAGCTCCTCACGTCGCTGATGCCCCTCGGGCTGGCCGTATTCGTGGAGTGCGTGCTCGTGGGTCTCTGCATCCTCACGATGTACGCCATGGTAGCCATCGTGATGATTTTCATGGAACGCAAGGTCTGCGCTGCGTTCCAGTGCCGCCTCGGCCCCGTCCGCGTGGGCCCCTGGGGTACGCTGCAGGTCTTCGGCGACGTGTTCAAGATGCTCATCAAGGAGATCATCTCGATACGCCACTCCGATAAGTTCCTCTACAACCTGGCCCCCTACATCGTCGTCCTGGCATCGGTGCTGGCATTCGCGTGCCTGCCGATCAACAAGGGCGCCGAGATCCTCGACTTCAACGTGGGCGTGCTGTTCCTGCTGGCCGTATCGTCGATCGGCGTGGTGGGCATCCTGCTCGCGGGCTGGGGAAGCAACAATAAGTATTCGCTCATCGGCGCCATGCGAAGCGGCGCGCAGATGATCTCCTACGAACTCTCGATCGGCCTTTCGATCCTCACGATCCTCGTGCTGACCGACACCATGCAGTTCTCCCAGATCGTAGAGCGCCAGGCCGACGGCTGGTTCATCTTCAAGGGCCACGTTCCCGCTATTATCGCCTTCATCATCTACCTCGTGGCCGGCAACGCCGAGACCAACCGCGGTCCCTTCGACCTTCCGGAGGCCGAATCGGAGCTTACGGCGGGTTACCACACCGAGTATTCGGGTATGCACTTCGGTCTGTTCTACGTGGCCGAGTTCGTCAACCTGTTCATCATCGCCGGTATCGCCTCGACGATATTCCTCGGAGGCTGGATGCCGTTCCACATTCCCGCGTGGGAGGCGTTCAACACCTTTATGGACTATATTCCCGGCTTCGTGTGGTTCTTCGGCAAGACGTTCTTCGTGATCTGGCTGCTGATGTGGATCAAGTGGACCTTCCCGCGTCTGCGCATCGACCAGATCCTCCAGCTCGAGTGGAAATACCTCGTGCCGATCGGTCTTGCCAACCTGCTGCTGATGGTTATTGTCGTCGTATTTAAACTGCATTTCTAAATTATGGCAAACTATATCAAAGGACTCTTCCACGGCATCTACACGCTGCTGGTCGGAATGAAAGTCACCGGCCGGGAGTTCTTCACCAGGAAAGTCACCCAGTGCTACCCCGAAAACCGTGCGACGCTCAAAATGTACGACCGCTTCTGCGGTACGCTTACGATGCCCCACGACGCCGAGGGCAAAAATAAGTGCATCGCCTGCGGACTGTGTCAGATGGCATGCCCTAACGACACGATAAAAATCACCACCGAGATGGTCGAGGACCCCGAGACCGGTAAGTCGAAAAAACGGCTGGTGAAATACGAATACGACCTGGGGGCATGCATGTTCTGCCACCTCTGCGTGAACGCCTGCCCGACGGACGCGATCGAATTTTCGACCGAATTCGAACACGCCGTGTATACCAGAAACAAACTCATGAAAACTCTGAACCGATAATCATTATGGAGATTACACTCGATCTTATAGTGTTGGCCGTACTGACGGTATTCACTCTTACGAGCGCCGTGCTGGCCGTAACGACCAAGCGCATCCTCCGCGCCGCGACCTACCTGCTGTTCGTACTCTTCGGCACGGCGGGCATCTACTTCCAGCTCAACTATTCGTTCCTGGGTGCCGTGCAGCTACTGGTCTACGCCGGCGGTATCACCGTCTTGTACGTCTTTTCGATCCTGCTCACCTCGAGCGAGGATGAAGAGATCGACCAGGAGGAGAAGAAAAAACCCTGGCGCAAATACGTAGGGCCCACCGCCGCAAGCGTGACCCTTGCCGGACTTGCGTTCTGCCTGTGGCTGATCGACAACAACGTCTTCGCGCCCCAGCGGTTCGAACACGGCGAGACGCCCGTACGCACCATCGGCCTCGCGCTGATGGGCGCCGGAAAGAACGGCTACCTGCTGCCCTTCGAGGTTATCAGTATTCTGCTGCTGGCCTGCATTGTGGGCGGTATTATGATCGCACGTAAACGCTAAAAAACGACGGATATGTTAAAAATGGAATATTACCTGCTGATTTCTACCGCGATGTTCTTCATCGGCATCTACGGTTTTCTCACGCGCCGCAACCTGCTGGCCATGCTCATCTCTGTCGAGCTCATACTCAACGCCGTGGATATCAACTTCGTGGTTTTCAACCGTTTCCTGTTTCCCGACCAGTTGGAGGGCTTTTTCTTCACGCTGTTCGCCATAGGCGTCAGCGCTGCGGAGACCGCCGTGGCAATCGCAATCATCATCAACATCTACCGCAATATGCGCAACATCAGCGTCAAGAGCCTCAGGGAGCTGAAGTGGTAAAAAGTTTAACGGAAAAATGACTATGGATTTTACAATTCTCATACTTGCGCTTCCTTTCGTGAGCTTCCTGTTTCTGGGACTCGCGGGAATGAAGCTTAAACCCTCGACCGCCGGAATCATCGGTACGGCGGCGTTGGGTGCGGTCACGCTGTTGAGCTACATCACGGCCGTTATGTATTTCGGCGGAGACCGCATCGACGGTATATTCCCGACGCTCATGCCCTACAACTCGGTGTGGCTGCCCATCACGGAGGCCCTGCATATCGACATGGGTATCATGCTCGACCCGATCTCGGTGATGATGCTGGTGGTTATATCGACCGTATCGCTCATGGTCCACATCTACTCGATGGGCTACATGAAGGGCGAAAAGGGCTTCCAGCGCTACTACGCCTACCTTTCGCTCTTCACGATGAGCATGATCGGTCTGGTGGTCGCTACCAACATCTTCCAGATGTATGTTTTCTGGGAGCTGGTGGGCGTGAGCTCCTACCTGCTGATCGGTTTCTACTACACCAAGCCAGAAGCCGTGGCAGCAGCCAAGAAGGCATTCATCGTAACGCGCTTCGCCGATCTCGGTTTCCTTGTCGGCATCCTGTTCTACGGCTACTACGCCGGAACGTTCTCGTTCACGCCCGATGAGCAGACGCTTATCGGCGCCGGAATGATGGTTCCGCTGGCGCTGGGCCTGATGTTCATCGGCGGCGCCGGTAAGAGCGCCATGTTCCCGCTGCATATCTGGCTTCCGGACGCCATGGAGGGTCCGACCCCCGTGTCGGCCTTGATCCATGCCGCGACGATGGTCGTGGCCGGCGTTTACCTTGTGGCCCGTATGTTCCCGCTTTTCATCGGCTACGCGCCCGAAACGCTCCACTGGGTGGCTTACATCGGCGCTTTCACGGCGTTCTACGCCGCGGTGGTAGCCTGCGTCCAGAGCGATATCAAGCGTGTGCTGGCGTTCAGTACCATTTCGCAGATCGGCTTTATGCTCGTGGCATTGGGCGTCTGCACCTCGATGGATCCCCACGCCGGAGGTCTGGGCTACATGGCCTCGATGTTCCACTTGTTCACACACGCCATGTTCAAGGCACTGCTGTTCCTTGGCGCCGGCTGCATCATCCACGCCGTACATTCGAACGAGATGTCGGCCATGGGCGGCATGCGCAAGTATATGCCTATCACGCACATCACGTTCCTGGTGGCCTGCCTCGCTATCGCCGGTATCTGGCCTTTGAGCGGATTCTTCTCCAAGGATGAGATCCTCGCCGCATGCTTCGCTTTCAGCCCCATGATCGGCTGGGTGATGACCGGTATCGCGGGTCTCACGGCGTTCTACATGTTCCGCCTCTACTTCGGAATCTTCTGGGGTACCGAAAACAAGGAGCTCCATGCACACCATACGCCCCACGAGGCTCCGGTCTCGATGACCCTGCCGCTGATCGTACTGATGATCATCACCTGCGTCGCAGGTTGGGCGCTGCCCTTCGGCGAGTTCATCTCCTCGGACGGCACGGCATACCATATACATATAGACGCGGGCGTCGCCGCGACGAGCCTCTCGGTAGCCGTCGTCGCCATTCTGTTCGCGGCATGGATGTACATGCGCAACCGCCAGCCCGCGGCCGACAAACTCGCCGCGACCTTCAGCGGACTGCACAAGGCAGCCTACAACCGCTTCTATATCGACAACGTCTATCAGTTCGTGACGCACAGGATCATCTTCGCCTGCATCTCGACCCCCATCGCATGGTTCGACCGCCACGTGGTCGACGGATTCTTCGATTTCCTGGCCTGGGGTACGCAGAAGGCCGGATACTCGATCCGCACGATCCAGAGCGGCAACGTCCAGCGCTACGCTATGTGGTTCCTGGGCGGCGCTATAGGCCTGACGCTCCTTTTACTCTCGTTAAACTGCTAATCGACCTGTAATGAATATATTATCTCTTTTTCCGCTTATTCCGGCACTTATGATGCTCGGACTGTGGGTGTCGAAGAACACGAAGCAGATCCACACGACGATGGTCGTAGGCTCGTCGATACTCCTGGCGCTCGCCATCGGGCTCACGGTATGGTTCCTCGCGCTGCGCGCCGGGGGCGACACCTCGGCTATGCTCTTCACCGACAGCCATGTCTGGTACGCGCCGCTCAATATTCACTACGCCATAGGTGTGGACGGTATTTCGGTCGCCATGCTGCTGCTGGCCGCCATCATCGTCTTCACGGGCACGTTCGCCTCGTGGCAGATGACCGATAGAATAAAGGCTTACTTCCTGTGGTTCTGTCTGTTGAGCATAGGCGTCTTCGGGTTCTTCATCTCGTTGGACCTCTTCACGATGTTCATGTTCTATGAGGTGGCGCTTATCCCCATGTACCTTTTGATCGGCGTATGGGGCAGCGGCCGCAAGGAATACTCGGCCATGAAGCTGACCCTGATGCTTATGGGCGGCTCGGCGTTCCTGCTGATCGGCATTCTGGGCATCTACTTCGGTTCGGGCGCAACGACGATGAACCTTCTGGAGATCGCGCAGCTACATAACATTCCGCTCTCGCAGCAGTATATCTGGTTCCCGATGGTATTCGTGGGCTTCGGCGTCCTGGGTGCTCTGTTCCCCTTCCACACCTGGAGTCCCGACGGTCACGCTTCGGCGCCTACGGCCGTGTCGATGCTCCACGCCGGCGTATTGATGAAGTTAGGCGGCTACGGATGCTTCCGCGTGGCGATGTACCTCATGCCCGAGGCTTCGCACGACCTGGCCTGGATATTCATTATCCTCACCACGATCTCGGTAGTCTACGGCGCGTTCTCGGCCTGCGTGCAGACCGACCTTAAGTATATCAACGCCTACTCGTCGGTTTCGCACTGCGGACTGGTGCTGTTCGCGATCCTGATGATGAACGAGACCGCCGCTACGGGCGCCGTGCTCCAGATGTTGAGCCACGGTCTGATGACGGCCCTCTTCTTTGCGCTGATCGGTATGATCTACGGACGTACCCACACGCGCGACATCCGCGAAATGAGCGGTCTGATGAAGGTCATGCCGTTCCTGGCCGTGAGCTACGTCATAGCCGGTCTTGCCAACCTCGGACTTCCCGGTTTGAGCGGCTTCGTGGCCGAGATGACCATTTTCAACGGCGCGTTCGCCAATCCCGACACGTTCCACCGCACGGTGACAATCATCGCCTGCACGAGTATCGTTATCACGGCAGTCTATATCCTGCGCGTTGTCGGTAAGATCCTCTACGGCACCTGCACCGATAAGCACCACCTCGAGCTCACCGACGCTACGTGGGACGAGCGCCTCACGGTGATCGTACTCATCGCCGCAGTCGCCGGAATGGGCCTTATGCCCTTGTGGGTCAGCGACCTGGTACGCGAAGGCGTCGGCACAGTAATAACCCAGATAATCTCCTAAAGCACTATGGATTACAGCCAGATATTATATTATATGCGGCCCGAGGTGACGCTCATCGCCATCCTCACGCTGCTCTTTCTGTTCGACCTCTTCGCCGAAGGCAAGTTCCGCAAGCATTTCCATGCTTTGGCGTGCGTCGCTGTCGCAGCGCAGGTCCTGATCAACATCGTTCCCTTCGACACCACGGCGTCGCTGTTCGGCGGTATGTTCGAATATACTCCCATGCAGAGCATCGTCAAGAGCCTGCTGGCCGTGGGTACGCTCATCGTCTTCCTGCAGTCGGACACGTGGCTCAAGCGCGAGGACACCAGCCACAAGCGCGGTGAGTTCTACATGCTCACGCTCTCGACGCTGCTGGGCATGTATTTCATGATCAGCGCGGGCAATTTTCTATTGTTTTTCCTCGGGTTGGAATTAGCTTCCGTTCCCATGGCCTGCCTGGTGGCATTCGACAAATATACCCACAACTCGGCCGAAGCCGGAGCCAAATACATCCTCAACGCGCTGTTCTCGAGCGGTCTGATGCTCTTCGGCATCTCGTTCGTCTACGGTACCGCGGGGACGCTCTACTTCGACGACATTAACCTGGTGGGTTCGCCCCTGCAGATCTTGGCGCTCGTGTTCTTCTTCTCGGGCCTGGCGTTCAAGATCTCGCTCGTGCCGTTCCATTTCTGGACTGCCGACGCCTACGAGGGCGCTCCGACCAACGTGACGTCGTATCTTTCGGTGATCTCGAAGGGCGCCGCGGCATTCGTGCTGATGACTATTCTCATAAAGGTCTTCGCACCGATGATCGAACAGTGGCAGATCATTCTCTACGTGCTGACCATCGCAAGTATCACCATCGCCAACCTCTTCGCCATCCGTCAGAAGAACTTCAAGCGTTTCCTGGCCTACTCTTCGATCTCGCAGGCCGGATACATCATGCTGGGCGTTATCGGCGGCACACCCGAGGGTATGACCTCGCTCGTATACTACGTGCTCGTATACATGGCCGCCAACCTGGCAATCTTCGGCATCATCTCGGTGGTGGAGCAGAAGAGCGGCAAGACCGATATCGAAGATTACAACGGATTTTCGAAAACCAACCGCTATCTTGCGGTGGCGATGACGCTGTCGCTCTTCTCGCTGGCCGGTATTCCTCCGTTCGCAGGATTTTTCTCGAAGTTCTTCATCTTCATGGCGGCGTTCAAAGAAGGGTTCCACCTGCTGGTATTCATCGCCCTGGTCAACACCGTCATTTCGCTCTACTACTACCTGCTGGTAGTTAAGGCGATGTACATCACCCCGAACGACCGGCCCATAGAAAAACTCCGCACCGACAATTCGACACGCATCAGCCTCGTGATATGCATATCAGGCGTACTTCTGCTGGGATTCGTAAGCGTGATCTACGACATGATAAACACCATTTCACTGGGCCTTTAAACCCCATTGCCGTATGGAAACCCTGATAGACTTCGTACTACATATCGACAAACACTTGCTGGCCATCGTCGCTGACTACCATCAGTGGACCTATGCCATCCTGTTTCTGATAATCTTCTGCGAGACCGGGCTGGTCGTCACGCCGTTCCTGCCCGGCGACTCGCTGTTGTTCGTAGCGGGGGCTATCGCGGCACAGCCCGGCATGCCTATCGACGTACACCTGCTGGCGCTGATACTGTTCGGCGCCGCGGTGGCCGGCGACTCGTGCAACTACTCCATAGGGCGGATGTTCGGGCAGCGGCTCTTCAGCAACCCCGATTCGAAGATCTTCAAGCAGAGTCACCTCGACAAGACCCATGAGTTCTACGCCAAATACGGCGGCAAGACCATCGTCATCGCGCGTTTCGTGCCCATCGTGCGCACGTTCGCGCCGTTCGTGGCCGGCATGGGCAGGATGCACTACCGCAACTTCATGTCTTTCAACGTGGCGGGAGGCGCCGCATGGGTTGCGATCTTCTGCTACGCCGGATATTTCTTCGGCGACCTGCCTTTCGTGCAGAACAATTTGTCGCTGCTGATCGTCGCTATAATCTTCGTTTCGTGCCTTCCGGCGGTCTTCGAGGTACTGCGCGTCAGGTTCTTAAACCGCAAAAAAGAGGAATAGCAGCGGCCGGAACGACTTTTAGAGATGTTACAAGTGTGTTAAAATTTTCGCTGTTATTTGTTATAATAACGAAATTTGTATATTTTTGCAAAGTTACACCCTATAGTAAGATATTAAAATAACGAGCCAAAGACCCATTTGAACCGCTTTCAGCATAGTTCGGAAGGTGCATGAAATATATGCGCCATCCGCATTATCAGTTTTTGCGAATACGAAAAGTCCGAAAAATCAACCGCTAAAGAGCCTCTCCGAAAAGAAACCGCAGGGCGTATCGCAGCGAAAAACATCAAAAAACACCAACGAAAACTCAAATTATTTTAAACAACTAATAAACTAACAATCAATTTTTTTTAATTATGGAAACCGCAAAAGCAGGTAACAAAACCGCAACTCCCAAAGTCCGCAAGGCTGGTATCTCTGCAGCACTCGTAATCGTAGTGTGCTTCTTCATCGCTCACGCATTCTTCTATCTCGTGTGCGGCGCCGACTCGAATTTCGACGCAAAAGGCCATCCTATCAATGGCAACATTTTCGGTACGCTCTATCAGGGCGGATTCGTCATTCCTATCGTTATCACGCTTTTGCTTACCGTGTTCGCACTCGGCATCGAGCGCTTTGTAGCACTCGGCAAGGCTAACGGCAAGGGCAAGCTCCCCAAGTTCGTTTCGGAGGCCAAGGCTATGCTCGCCAAGGGTGACCTGAAGGGCGCTGAAGCTCTGTGCGACAAGCAGAAGGGTTCGGTTGCCAACATCCTCAAGGCCGGTCTGGTTCGCTACAACGACGTAGAGAAGATGGGCAACTTGAGCAACGATGAGAAAGCAGCTATCGTAGAGAAGGAAGTTGCCGACGCAACGGCTCTCGAGCTCCCCTACATGCAGCAGAACCTCAACGTTATCGCAACGATCTCGTCGCTCGGTACGCTGTTCGGTCTTCTCGGTACCGTACTCGGTATGATCCGTTCGTTCGGCGCTATGGCCAACGAGGGTGCTCCCGACTCGATCGCTCTGTCGCTCGGTATCTCCGAGGCACTTATGAATACCGCAATGGGTATCGCAACCGGTGCTATGGCAATTATCGTTTACAACTACTTCTCGGGCAAGGTTGAGAACATCACCAACGCCGTCGACGAAGTTGGCTTCGCAGTAGGTCAGACTTTCAAAGAGAAATAATAGTCAATCCGCATAGAAAATGGCAAAAGTAAAAATAGGCAAGAAGGATACGTTCATCGACATGACTGCGATGAGCGACGTCACGGTGCTCCTTTTGACGTTCTTCATGCTGACGGCCAACTTCATCCCTCTCGAACCCGTTCAGGTTATAACCCCGTCTTCGGTAATCGAGACGAAGGTTCCCGACTTCAACTTCGTGACGATCCTGGTGGATCCCGAAGGAAAGGTCTACCTGAACCTCGACCGCAAGGAAGACAAGAGAGCGGCGCTGGAGAGAATGGGCGAAATCTACGAAGTGCAGTTCTCCGAACAGGACAAAGCAGCCTTCGCCGAGCCCACGACCTTCGCAAGCGTCCCGATGAAGGCCATGAAGCGTTTCCTGGAGCTCGACATGACAGAACGAAAGGAGTTCATACGTGGCTTCGAAGGTGTTCCGACCGACAGTCTGAACAACCAGCTCGCCACATGGATTAAGACGGCCAAGGCAGTGAACCCCGACCTGACCATCTCGATCAAGGCCGACGAGCACACCCCCTACCCCCTCATACGCAAAGTCACGACGACGCTGCAGGAAGTGAAAGAAAACCGCTTCAGCCTCGTGACCCAGCTGCGCGGAATGCCCGAAGGGCTTTAACCTAAAAAAGTTATTGAATTATGTCAGAAATTAATACTGGAGGGGGCGAAGCAAAAAAGGGCAAACCCAAAAAGTTGAACCTGCGCGTGGACTTCACGCCCATGGTCGACATGAACATGCTCCTGCTGACCTTCTTCATGTTCTGTACCTCGCTTTCGCGACCCCAGATCATGGAGCTGGTGCTTCCTACCAAAGATAACCAGGACATGGTCGAAGAAGAGAAGAACAAGGTGAAGGACTCCAAAGCCATCACCATCATTCTCGGCAAGGACGACAAGGTCTACTACTATTTCGGTAAGATCGACGCAGAGAAATACGCCGACTACACCTCGCTCAAAGAGACCGACTACTCGCCGGGCGGCATGCGTGCAATCCTTCTGGACCGCAATGCAAACGCCGTACGCGAGATAATCGAACTCAAGCAGCAGAAGCTCCGCAAGGAGATAACGGAGGAGGAGTTCAAGGTAAAATCCTCGGAGATCAAGAACGACCCCGAGGGTCAGGTTGTAGTCATCAAGCCCACCGACGATGCGTCGTACCGCAATATGGTCGACGTATTGGACGAGATGCAGATCTGCAGCATAGGAAAATATGCGCTCGTGGAGATGACCGACGGAGACCAGTTCCTGCTCGACAACTACCTGACGCAGGGTGCTTACATCGAGGCCACACGTTAATCACCATTTAGAAGAATATTATTATGAATAGTGATGTAAAACTTAACTCCTCCGAATGGATCGATCTGGTCTTTGAGGGGAAGAACAAAGAATACGGAGCCTACCAGCTGCGCGATACCGCAGGCCGTCGGTATGTTATAGGTATACTGGCGATGCTCGGTTTTGTGATCATCGTATCGCTGTTGCCCATGATCGTCGAAGGCGTGAAAACGGCGGTTGCCAACCGCAACCTGGGTAATATCGACGAAACGGTAGTGATGGCAAACCTCGACCCGCTCGAGAAGCTCGAAGAGGAGAATATCATTCGTGAAACCCAGCCCGTGGAGCCTCCGCCGCTGCTCAAATCGACCATTAAGTTCACGCCTCCGGTGATCACCGAAGACGAGAACGTGCGCGATGAGGATCAGATGAAATCGCAGGAGGAGCTCAACGAGAGTAAGGTGCAGATCTCGATCGCCAACGTCGACGGTGTCGACGACGCGAACGCGATCGACATCGCCGAACTCGAGCAGCACAAGGTTATCGTACAGGAGGAAGAGCCCGAAATCTACATGAACGTGGAGCAGATGCCCCAGTTCCCGGGCGGCGACAAGGCCCTGCTGAAGTACCTCAACGAGAATATCCGCTACCCCCAGATCGCTCTGGAGAACGGCATCTCGGGTAAAGTCGTACTGAAGTTCGTGGTCAACGCCGACGGATCGGTAGGTGACGTGGTGGTTCTTCGCGGTGTGGACCGAGTTCTCGACCAGGAGGCGATCCGCGTCGTGAAGTCGATGCCCAAGTGGAGCCCCGGCCGTCAGAACGGACGCGCCGTACGCGTTTACTACAACGTCCCGGTAGATTTCCGAATCAGCCAATAAGCATCGGAGCGTGTCGGAAAAAGGTAAAATACCCTTCGGACTGCTCTGGGGCATAGTAATGTCACTAGCCTACGCAGGAATTGCGTGGCTAGTGGCATTTACACCTCTGTTGTTGCGCTACAACGCGTACAACGATCCGCAGCAACACGATGAGAACGGCGCGTTACGCGCCATTCTTGCGATTATATTCTTTGCATACGGCATCGTACGCGGATATACCACATGGGTTAAATTCCGCAGCGGCAGCGGCGGCAAAGAATAAACAACACACCGATCGGACTCTTCAGTTTGATTAATCGGCACTTCTTCAGTTTGGTTAAAACGATGAAAAAGATAGTACTCATATCCTGCCTGTTTTTCCTGGCGGCCGGTACCGGTTGCCGCAGCAAGCGCATCACGCGCACCGACACCCAGACAAGCGGCGTGGCGACGATCGTGAGCGACGACTGCTTCGGCAACATAACAAACGAAGAGATCAACGTTTTCGAGGCCCTGAACCCCGACGCGTCGATCATTCCGATCTACACCGACGAGGGCGAAGCCTTGAAGCTGATCCTCGACGACAGCATACGCATGGGTATTCTGGCCCGCGACCTCACCCAGGCCGAGAAGGACGGGTTGGTGGCCCGCAACCGCGAACTCATTCCGCGTACGCAGAAGATCGCCATCGACGGCATCGCCGTGGTGGTCAATCCCGCAAACAAAATCACACGCATCAGCACCCGGACCCTGCGCGAAATAATGACCGGCACGGCCACGGAGTGGAAGCAGGTCGACCCCTCGATGCCCGCCAAAGGCATCACGGTGGTCTTCGATGGCCCCAATTCGAGCACCGCGCGGTTCATCCGCGACTCGATATGCGGGGGCGAAGCTCTGAACGACAGATTGTATTCGGCCAAGAACAACCTGTCGGTCATAGACTACGTGACCTCGCATCCCGACGCACTGGGAATTCTGGGTGTGAACTGGCTGAACAATCCCTCGGATTCACTTCAGCTATCGTTCAACAAGGCCGTCCGCGTACTGGCCGTGAGCCGCTCGCACCCCGCGACCGCCTCCAACAGCTACCTGCCCGTTCCGGCCTATCTTTACCTTCGCGAATATCCGCTCACACGCGACGTCTACGCCATACTCACCGACCTGCGCGGCACCCTGCCCGCGGGTTTTACGCATTTCGTAGGCGGTGATCGCGGACAACGCATCATCCTCAAATCGGGACTCGTACCTGCCACACGCCCCATAAGGACGGTGGAGATGAAAGATACTTTTTAAAAAACTGACGTTTTACGGAAAAATAATATCGGCATTTATGCGTTATGTATTCGTAAAACCCATATTGAACCAATACCCAAGAAAGAAACGATTATGAAAAAACAGCTTTTGATGCTTGCCGCACTGTTGCTCGCAACCGCTGCCGCAGCCCAGGACCGCGGCGAAGATTATTTCGCGCTCGGCGAAATAGAAACCGCACACAAAACCGTCAAAGAGGTGACCTCGACAGCCGCCACGAGCTATCTCGCAGGTGAGATCGCCGCAGCCAAAGGCGATGCCGCAGCCGCAAAGTCGTTCTACGAAAAAGGCTTTGCCGCCGATCCCGAATTCACACTCAACCAGGTGGGACTGGCCAAGTTGACGCTTGCAAAAAACAAGGCCGAGGGTACCAAACTTCTGACCGACATCGCCAAATCGAAGAGCGGTAAGAAGAACGCCGCCGTGCAGACGGCCATTGCCCGCGCCTACTACGACAACGGCATGACCGCCGCCGGAGACGTTGCGCTCGACAATGCAGAGTCGGCCGACAAGAACTCGCCTCTGCCCTACATCCTGCGCGGCGACCGCATGCTCAAAGCCAACAACCCGGGCGGAGCTGCAGGCCAGTACGAGCAGGCGCTGATGAAGGCTCCCAATGACAAGGTTGCATGCATCAAGATCGCGCAGATCTATCTGCACCTCAACCCCTCGATCGCAATCGAACGCCTTCGAGAGTTGGCCGCAAAGCATCCCGACTCGCCCATGGTGAAGAAATACCTGGCCAAAGGCTACTTCTCGGCCGGAATGTATGAGCGCGCAATCGGCGAATACCAGAACATCTACGACAACTCTTCGGATATCGACGTGCTGACGAGCTACGCCGCATCGCTGTTCTTCACCGACCGCTTCGACAAGGCTGCAGAACTCACCGAAAAGGGTCTCTCGATCGCTCCCAACAACTTCGTGCTGACGCGTCTGCGCATGTACAGCGAACTTGCCAAGCAGGATTACGCAGCCGGACTCGCAACGGCCGAGAAATTTTTCTCGATCGGCGGCGAGAACGACAAATACATCGCCCGCGACTACATGACCTACGGTGACCTGCTGCTGGCCAATGGTCAGAGCATGGAGGCTACGGCACAGTATAATAAAGCCCTCGAGGTTCCCGAGACACCCGTTACGACGATCCGCGAGGTTGCCGACAAGCTCAACAAGGACGTTCCCGAAGTTGCCGCCAGTTACTACCAGCGCTATATCGACTCGCTGGGCGACAAAGCCGATGCTACCGATTACTACACCATGGGACAGTCGCTCTATAAGGCCGCTACGATCATGTCGCGCGATACAACCTGCACCGTCGAGACCCTCGAGGCTTGCCTCTGCAAGGCCGACGACGCATTCTGCACCGTGACGGAGCTGATCCCCGAGAGCCATCTCGGCCCTGTGTTCCAGGCTCGTGTTAACTCGCTGCGCGATCCCGAGGCTACCGCCGGACTCGCAAAGCCCTTCTACGAGAAGACCGCCGAGATCATTCTCTCGAAGGACGATCCCTCGAAGAACCGCCGCGAGCTGGTCGAGGCATACCGCTATTTGAGCTATTATTACTATGTGAAGTTCGATGCGAGCAAGCAGGCGGCCGACAAGGCTATGACGCTGGAATACTGCGCCAAGATCCTCGAGCTCGACCCCACGAACAGCACGGCTTTGCAGCTGCAGGAGGCGCTGAAATAGCATATAAAACACACCCCCATCAAAGATGAAAATCGACCGTTTTATCCAGTTTTTTCTCCCCAAGGAGAGTAAATTCGTACCCCTGCTCTGCAGCCAGATAGACGACATCATCGCAGCGTCCGTTCTGCTGGAGAAGTTCACCGCCTGCCAGGAACACGACTGCCGCGCAGAGATTTACGCCGAAATAAAGAAACTCGAGCAGCACTGCGACCGCATCACCGACCAGATTCTCGACGAATTGAACAACACGTTCATCACCCCGTTCGACCGTGAGGACATACATACCCTCGCCTCGCAGCTGGACGACGTGATCGACATGATCACCGGCTCGGCCAAGCGCACGATTCTCTATCGTCCGAAGTATATGCCCGAGGCGAGTGTCGAGATGGCCCGGATCATCCACGAGAGCGGCCGGAAACTGCTCACGGCGGTAAGCGAGCTGGAAAAGGTCAAGAAAGACCCCGCGATCGTGAAAGAGGTATGCCGCGATCTGCACACGCTGGAGAATAAAGCCGACGACGTATACGAAGATTATATCACACACCTTTTCTCGAACGAGAAGGACGCTATCGAGCTGCAGAAGCAGGTCGAGATGATCCAGTTCCTCGAGAACGCGACCGACAAGGCATACCGCGTTGCCGACACGCTGAAGACTATAATCGTAAAATACGCGTAGCCCATGACACTATTGTTCGTAGTCATAGCGCTGGCTCTGATTTTCGACTATATCAACGGCTTTCACGACGCGGCAAACTCGATCGCGACGATCGTTTCGACCAAAGTACTGACGCCTTTCAGGGCGGTTCTGTGGGCGGCGTCGTTCAATTTCGTGGCGTTTTTCATCGCCAAATACGTTATCGGAGAGTTCGGTATCGCCAACACGGTGTCGAAGACGATATTTGAGGATTATATAACCCTTCCGGTCATTTTGTCGGGGCTTCTGGCCGCCATCGGTTGGAATCTGTTCACATGGTGGAAAGGGATTCCCTCGTCGTCGTCGCACACGCTGATCGGCGGATTCGCCGGCGCCGCGATCGCCTATGGCGGCTTCAACGCCGTGCATGCAGGCGTCGTGCTGAAGATCGCATCGTTCATCATCCTTGCGCCGCTTATCGGCATGGTCATCGCAACGATAATTACGGTGATCATCATGCACGTCTGCAAACGAAGCAATCCGCATAAGGCCGAATGGTGGTTCCGTCACCTGCAGCTTGTGTCATCGGGACTTTTCAGCATCGGACACGGTCTGAACGACTCGCAGAAGGTTATGGGTATCATCGCCGCGGCGCTGTTCGTCGCCGGCGGCAAGACCGGAAGCATCACCGACATTCCCACGTGGGTACCGCTGGCGTGTTTCTCGATGATAGCCCTCGGCACAATGTCGGGCGGCTGGCGCATCGTGAAGACCATGGGTACGAAGATTACGAAGGTCACTCCACTCGAGGGCTTCGCAGCCGAGACCGCGGGTGCCATTACCCTCTACATTACCGAAATCCTGCGCATTCCCGTGAGCACTACGCATACCCTGACGGGTGCCATAATCGGCGTCGGCGCGGTGAAACGTCTTTCGGCCGTGCGCTGGGGTGTGACGATCAACCTGCTGTGGGCCTGGATCATAACGATTCCCGTGAGCGCATTGTTCGCTGCCGGAATCTATTGCCTGTTATCGCTTTGCGGACTCGCATAAAGGTATAGTATATTAACTTATCGGGATGTCGGTTTTCGGCATCCCGGTTTTTTTGCTACCTTTGCAGAAAGGATGCGCTTCGGCATAGCTCAAATAAATTTGGCTCGACGCCCGGCGTTAAGTTTCTTTTAGTTGCTCACACTCGGCAAAATTGTTTTCAACATTTTGCCCTCGTTTAATCGCAACTTTCACTATCTTTGTCGCAAACAAAAAACAAAACAGATACAATGGAATTCGAAGGAACAGTTTACAAAATAATGCCCGCGGCGAGCGGAACCTCGGCGCGCGGAGAGTGGCAGCGTCAGGACGTGGTATTCGACTACCCCGACGGAACGTATACGCGTAAGATCTGCGTGACGTTCTTCAACAAACCCGAGGATGTGGCCCGTCTGCGCGAGGGAGCTACGTTCCAGGTTTCGGTCAACGTCGAGTCGCGTGAATACAACGGCAAGTGGTACACCGACATCCGCGCATGGCGCATCCAGCCCAAGCAGACCGAGACGGGTGCCGCGGCCCCGATACCCGACATGCCGCCCATGGGCGAGGAACCCTCGTTCGCAGCGCCGGCCGCCGAGGTCGACGATCTGCCGTTCTAAAACCTGCAGGAAGAGCGAAAAACTCTTGCAACACAGCGCGGAAGCAAAAGGCAAGCAAGAGCATTATAGCAAAAAGCGACGCTTTTGCACCATATAAAGAGTGCGGCGACGGAATTGATTTCCGTCGCCGCACTCTTTATATACCTCCAGCTACCCTCTGTTACCCAATAAGATAGTAGCAGACAACGCTCGACACCGCCAGAATAAGCCCCACCAGCGTCTGGTAAGGTATTAGTTTGAGTCCCTCTTTCATATTCATATCCACCGATCCGGTGGTGGCGTGGAAAAACGACCCATGCGGCAAGTGATCGAGCACCGTGGCGCCAGAGTTGACCATCGCGGCGCCCCACACGGCCGACACTCCGGCCGCAACGATAACCTCGGCGAACGATGCCGAAGCTATCGTAGCACCGGCGGTCGTCGAAGCCGTAGCTCCCGACATCAGGGCACCGGCGATCGGTGCGATGAGCGTTTCGCCAAGCCCCCACTGGGCCAAAGCATCGGTAAGCACATCTTTGATCGCCGACACCTTTATGATTCCGGCTATAGTACCCGTGCCGACCAGCAGTACGGCCACGACCGACATCTTTTCCAGTCCGAACTGGATGCTCGACACGGCATCGCGCCACTTGCGCGTCGCGGCGATGCACACTACGCCGCCCACGGGCAGCGCTACCAGCGGGTCGATCTCCAATCCCGCCAGAGGTCTCATGGCCAGCAGAACGACAGCGGTCAGCGGACCCGAAATACTACTCCAGAACGACGGCAACTTCTCGTCCTGCGCGGCACCTTCACGCTTAATTTCAGGTATTTCACCCTTCGAAGACATAAGCGGAATGATCACGTAGACAGTCAGCACCACGCCCACAATGGCCGGAATCACGCCCACGGCCATGACCGATGACAGCGGCGCATCGAAATTCTCGGCGGCGATGATCGTATTGGGATTGGGCGAGATGATATTTCCGCACTTGCCACCCGCGATCATCGTGAGCAAAAGCTTGAATTTCGAAATCCCGAGCCGCTGGCCGATCATCAGCGCCACGGGGGCCACGGTGATCACCGCCACGTCGATGAACACGCCCACACCCGTGAGCAGCATCGCCGCAAGAGCCAGAGCCAGAAAGACATGCCGGTTGCCCAACCGGCCGATGATCGTATGGGAGATCGACGCCGCGGCGCCGCTCTTTATCAGCACACCCGAAAGCACGCCGGCCGCCAGGATGCGGATAATGGCGGGCGTGATGTCCTTCACTCCGTCGACCATGTAGCCCACCGTCGCGGGCAGGGTGTAGCCGCCCAGCAGACCTCCCGCAACCGCGCCGATCATCAGCGAGTAGACTGGCGATATCTTACGGATAATCAACACAATGGTTATCGCGAGGCCTATCAGGGCCGCTAATGCCGTATTCATCATTTATTCGTAAATTTTATCGTGCGCATGATCTGCGTCACAGTATTTTCAACATTTGTTTTTGCCTGCGCGGGCTCCATCGCCCGCTCGAGCGACACCGGGCCCGGAACGATCGGGAACACGGCGGCAAATCCGGCGGCATTCAGCGACTCGTACTCCTCGACAGCGCCTCCTATCGCAATGACGGGTACTCCGTGCCGGCGCGCGGCATGCATAACGCCCGCGGGAGCCTTTCCCATGCCGGTCTGTCGGTCGAGGCGGCCCTCACCGGTGATGACCAGATCGGCGTCGGCGACAAGGGCGTCGAAGCCCACAGCGTCGAGCACCATCTCTATTCCGGGCGTGAGCTGTGCGCCGAGGAAGGCTTTGAGTCCTCCGCCCAGACCGCCTGCGGCTCCCGCACCGGGTGCCTGGGCGATCTGCGCACCGCAGAACTCTTCGACCACGCGCGCGAAGTTGCGCAATCCGGCGTCGAGTTCTGCGATCATCGCATCCGAAGCACCTTTCTGGCGGGCGAAAACATGGGCCGCGCCCTCGGGTCCGAAGAGCGGATTGGTAACGTCGCAGGCGACAATGAACTGCGCCTCATGCAACGTGGGATTGGCGCCGCAGTCGTCGATGCGGTCTATCGCCGAGAGGGTCTGTCCGCTTCCGTCTACCTCCGCGCCCGCGCGATCGAAGAACCGGAATCCCAGCGCCCGCAGCATGCCGCAACCGCCGTCATTGGTGGCGCTGCCGCCGATGCCGACAAGAAATTTGCGGCATCCCCGCCCGAGGGCGTCGGCGATCATCTCGCCGAATCCGAACGTCGAGGTGAGCATTGGGTTGCGTTCACCGGCCGCCAGCAGCGGAAGTCCGCATGCCGAGGCCATCTCCATAACAGCCGTGCGGCCGCCGTCGACAACCCCGTAGTTCACAGTCACGGGCCGCATCAGGGGGTCGTGAACCGCAATCTGCAGCATCTCCCCGCCCATGGTTGCGGCCAGCGCCTCGGCCGTGCCTTCGCCTCCGTCGGCGATGCCGATCTTCACCGTTTCGCATTGCGGAAAGACGCGCCGTACGGCCTGTGCGGCACTCTCGGCCGCTTCGAGCGAACCGAGCGATCCTTTGAACGAATCGATCGCCAATATTATTTTTCGAAGTTCCATAGTGTTATTTTTTTGGAGGGAGGGGGCTACCACCACCTCGACACCTCGCGGCGCCACTGGTCGAGTCGCCGACGCTCCTCGGCCGTGACCTTCGCTGGCAGCGGGCCGGGATAGGCGGGCGAATAGACGATACGGCCCTCTATACGTTGCAGGCGGCCCTCTTTGACGTAGCGTTCGTCGCGCTCCGAGAGGTGACGGACCATTCGGGCGCGCCACTCGGCGAGCACCTTGGCCTGCCGTTTATCGCCAGCCAGATTATGTTGTTCATAAGGGTCGCGGACCAGGTCGAAGAGCTCTTCGCGCTCGGTGTAGCAGTTCCAGATATACTTTATCCGGCCGTCGGTGAGCGCCATCCAGCTGTTTTCGTCGTTGTAGATCTGGGCGTGCTCGAGGTCGATGTATTCGCGCCACGGAGCCCGGGCATCGGCTATGATCGGCAGTACAGAACGGCCGTCCATATCGTCGGGACGCGCAACGCCCGCGGCTTCGAGCATCGTAGGCAGCACATCGCGCAACTCCACGGGCTGTGAGCGCCGGGCGCCCTGCAAACCGGGACGCTGCATATCTTTCGGCAGCCGCACGATGAACGGAACTTTGGCCGAGCCCTCGTAGGCATAGGTTTTGCGCCAATGGTTGTGGTCGCCGAGCATATCGCCGTGGTCGGAGATAAAGATGATCAGCGAATTGTCGTACATCCCCCGGCTTTTGAGCGCCTCGACCAGGCGCCCCACCTCGTAGTCGACGAACGACACGGCCGCATAGTAATATTTGCGGGCCCGGACAGCCACCGCGTCACCGAAGTCGCCATAGGGCGCGTCGGAGGTTTCGGCCACATCGGGATATGCAAAACTCTTGCCCCAGTCGCTGCGGACCGGCAGCGGGATATCGGCGTCGGAGTAGAGATCGACAAACCGTTGCGGCGGGTCGTAGGGGCTGTGGGGCCGTGCGAACGACACTTTCAGGAACAATGGTTTATCAAGCGTATAGGCGTCGATAAGGTCGATAGCCGTCTGGGCTGTCCACGCCGTGGGATGCAGTTCCTCGACCAGCGGATAGGCCTCGGCGTAGTGCGAATTCCAGCTTATGCGCAGCGAGTCGGGATTCATGCCGGGGGCATTGATCTTGAACCAGTTGCGGTAGTCGCTCAAAAATCCGACCTGCTCGATGCGGCCGCTCTCGTCGACGAGCGTGCCGTTGAATCCGTGGAGGGTTTTCTGCGGCGACCAGTGCATCTTGCCGATGCCGAAGGTGTAGTATCCGGCTTCGGACAGCATTCGCGGCATCTCGTAGCGGTATCGTTCGGCCACGCGGCCGAAGCCCACCATGCCGTGGTGCCACGGTGAGAGTCCCGTGAGAAGCCCCGCACGGGCCGGCGTGCTGCTCGGCACCGACGAATAGGCGCCGGTGAACATCACACCCTCGCGCGCCATGGCGTCGAGGTTGGGCGTGTGGATATGTTCGTTCACCGCACCCAGGCAGTCAGCGCGCATCTGGTCGGCGACGATAAGGATTATGTTGGGCCTGCGCTCCTCGGCCGCGGAGGTCAGGCACGGCAAAATTGCCGCGCCGACCACCAGGGCCCCTTTCGTTCCACAGCTCATCGGTCTATGGTTTTTTAAGAGTTATTCCGGATATCCGCCGGAACTATATGAGTTTCCCCTTTTTTGCGGGAGGCGGCACGTCCTTGTTGTCGAGGAACGAGGGGCTCTCCATCTGCGGGCGGTATTTGTCATGGATCATGCGGCACACATCGACCTCGCTGCCCGAAGGTTCGGCGGGATAGCTCTCTCGGCCGAAGGTCCACTGCCACTCCCACTCCTTGCTGCCGTCGATAAATTCGGCGTAGGCGTCGTCATCCATGGCATATTCGTTCTGGCGTATGGCCTCGAAGAAGCGGTTCCAGCGCGGGGCGTAGAATCCGTTCATCACACCGCCCCACTGGCGGCAGGCGTAGTCGCTGATGCGGCAGTTCTTACCGCCCCAGGTGGTGATCAGGTTGCGGGCGTTCTGCTCGTAGAGGGCGCTCTCGTCGGGTGTCGTACCAATCTTCTTGGCGTCTTCGAGCCAGCGGCCCAGCAGGAACTCGCGGCGCGTGGAGAGTACCTTGTCCATGTCGCCGATAAGCTCCAGGAAACGGACGGCAGCCGCGTCGAAACCCGCCCGGTCGCCGTTTTTAAACGCCGTGGCCACCTGCTGCTGAATCTCCGTGGCATAGTTGGCCAGCACCTGGCGCGTGACGTCCACCAGGTCGTAGCCGTATCCGTCGCTGCCGCCCAGCGTGTCGGCGCACGAAATGAGCATATCCCACGCCTCGACAAGCACGCGGTTGCGGTAGTGCGGGCGCACGTTGGTGGTGCCTCCGGGGTTCTCGGCGAGCGTCGGACGGCCCGTGATGATCGACTCGTTGCCACCGTTGGTGAGCTCGTTCTCAAACACCGTGGGCATCATCTTCTTCCAAGCCCCGGCAGCTACCGCGCTCGGTTGTCCGTAGCGCTGGGTGGTATATTCGTCGACGAATTGGTCGATGTCGATCGGCGTGTCGCGCCATACGTTCTCCAGCATCAGGGAGTACATGATCGGCGTGTGCTCGATGCCCTCCATCGTGAGGCCGATGCCCTTCATGTTGTCGACGGCTTCGCGTGCCGCGGCCGGATCGTTGGCCACGCTGCGGGCGTTACCCGAGAGGTTGATGTTCTGACCGAAGTTATGGAGCATGCACCATATCCACGGCTTACCGTTATAGGCATTGGTGCGGCTCCACACCGGAAAGCGCTCGCCCCACAGGTCGAGGATGATCATGCGGTCGTCGGGCACCGACGTGAGCAGCGCGTCGATCTGCTCCTGGCCCCAGAACTCACGGTCGAAGTGGAACAGCCAGCCCTGCATCACCCACACGGCATCGGGGTCGCTCATCTCCATCGATTCGTAGACCTTGCGGCTTATCTGGCTCAAGTAGGTCGAATCTTTGAGCGGCGGGCGGTTCTCGTTGAACGTGTCGGCCGAATAGTAGTGGTTGGTGCCGTACATGCGCTCCTGTTCCTCGATGAACATCCGGCCGATGCGGGTGAAGAGCTCTTCGTTGGGGTCGAGGACGCTCACCTCGGGGAAACCGAGCGAGGTGGTCTTCTTGACGTGGGCGTCGGGGAATTTCTGCTCGAACGAGGGCGGCACGTGGCCTGTGAAGGCCGACAGAATGGGTGTCATGCCCAGACGGCGCTCCTCTCGGAGGATGAATTTCTGTAGTTTTTCCTGATAGCCGAAGAAACTCTGCGGCAGGGGGCCTCCCCAGCCGTCGAGGTTACCCATCCAGAACCAGTTGAAGTAGGCCGGGCCGCTGAAGAAGCCTTCGAGTTCCTTGTCCGTGAATCCGAGTTCGCGGTAGACCTTCTGCCACACGGGGTTCTGACCCGTCATGGCCAGCGGCAGGTTGATGCCGTTCATGGCCATGAAGTCGATCTCCCACTGCCAGCGCTCCTCGTCCCACCAACTCATGGTGTAGTTGAAGGTGCAGTAGTTGAGGCAGTATCGGTATTTATAGGGCGTGGTGCATACCGTCCGGCTCTCGGGCACGGGAAGCTTTTCGGGCAGGTCGAGGTTGGTTCCACACCAGGTAATCTGGCATCCGCAGAAGGTTTTGAGGTAGTGGTTCAGGGCGCTGGCGGCCGATACGCCGTCGTTACCCTCGAGCACGATGCGGCCGTTGCGGCCCTCGACAGCGAAGTAATCGCGGCCCTCCTGTTGCTCGCCCGTCACTACGACGTCGAACGCCTTGGCGTAGCGCTCGCCCACAACGCGCACGACCAGCTCCTCGGTGGCGCGCTGCTGGGCATCGGCCGCGTAGACCGTCTGGGGCGTATTCCGGCATGCCGTCGCCAGCAGCGCCATGGCAGCCACAAGCACGAATTTCAGATTTACGTTCATTATTCAGGTTTTTTAGGTTAGTTTTTCAGGCTTCGGGCGCATGCGCACCCGGCATTATTTTGTGATCTCCACAAGGTCGCGGGCCACGGCCACCGGATCGCTGTAAGGCTCGGTGGTGTCGTGCCACGGCGTGTCGATCCAGCGCTCCTCCCAGACGTCGAGCTCGGCGGCGCCGTCGGAGAAGTATATCTTCAGACGGGGGATGTAGTAGCTGTCGATCATACCGCTCCACATACGAGCGGCATAGTCTTCCTGCACGCCGCCCCAGGTGGCGATCAGGCGCTTGGCGTTGGCGGCATATTTGGCTTTAGCCTCGTCCGTAGCGCCGGCCGCATCGGCCCAGTCGACCCAGCGCGTAAGGCGGTAGTCGGGGTGCGAAGAGAGGAGTTTATCGGTCTGATGGAGAATCACCACGGCCGCTTCGAGCTCCTTGGCCGCCGCGTCGCGTTTGCCGCGGGCATGGGCCTCGAGGGCGCTCTTATAGTGACGGTCGGCAAGCTCGCCGAGCCACATCGAGGCGAACTCGACGGCATCGTTGACGTAGAGCTCCGAAGCGCCGCACTCGTCGCCACAGCTCAAGAAGAGCGTCACGGCGCGGCCGAAATCGTCGTTGATATCGTGACGGCTGACGCGGCGCTTATCAGGCACAACGGTCTGCCAGGTGAATCGCGGATAGGAGTAGAGCGAGCTGTAGACCGAGCCGCGCAGCAGTTTCCACGCTTCGGTCATCGTCTCGGAACAGCTGCCGTAGCGCGCCTTGCAATACTGGCCGATCCACTCGTCGAGGTCGATGTCCACCGAACTCCAACCCATATCGGCCAGCAGTTCGTAGACCACCTCGTTATTTTCGAGTCCCTCGGGCGCCGAACCGAAGCCCACAAGATTACCTGCGACGGGCGAATCGAGCGCCTCGACCGACCCCGTGGCGTACATCTCCAGATCGCCTGTGGGCAGCACCTTGCCGCCGAAATTGGGCACATAACTGTAGATCCACTGCTTGCCGTAGAAGCCTTCGTGGACCTTCCAGGTCTGCTCGGTGTGCCACACCCACTTGGGGTAGTCATTGCCCAGGTCGACGATGATAAGGCCATCGTCGGGCACACGGCTCAACAGCGCCTGCATGCTCTCCTTGTCCCAGAAATCGTGCTGGTAGCCGAACGTCCAGCCCTGGGTAACCCACACGGCATCGGGATCACCCGCCGTGATCGAATTGTAGATCGCCTCACCGTAATCGGCCAGCAGGCGGTGCTTGCCCTCCACGTCGTTCTCGTCCAGCGGCAGGCGCATCTCGTTGAAACTGTCGGAGAGGAAATATTTAGCCTTGCCGAACTCCTTCTCCCACTCCTCGACGAACATAGCGCCCAATTGGCGGAAATAGGGCGAATCGGGCGTCAGCACGCAGGCGTTGCACTCGGTGGGGAAACCGCCCCACTCCAGCTGCGTGCAGCTGATATTGGGATTTTTTTCGATAAACGCCAGAGGTACGAATCCCGCGAAGGCCGGGGCCACGGGCTCCATGCCCAGGGCGCGCATGCGCCCGAGGATCTTGTGCTGCAGCGCTATCTGACCCTCGTGCCACTCGGGCGTGAGGGGGCCGTCGAAGCTGTTGAGGTTGCCCATGCGGTGCCACGGCAGGTGTGCGGCGCCCGTGAAGAAGCTGTCGGCCTCCTCGGCCGTGAGTCCCATTTTCATCCACACGCGGCGCGCGATGGCCTCGCTGGCGACGCTCGCCAGAGGCATGTTCACGCCGTGGAGAGCCATCCAGTCGATCTCCTCCGACCAACGCTCCCAACCCCAGTAGGGAGCCGTATATCCGAACGTGCAGACGTTGAGAAAATAGCGGAACCGGTAGGGCGAGACGTTGCGCTCGTAGTAGTCGGGCCAGACCGCCGGCAGGTCCATATGCCGTCCGCTCCAGGTCACCATCGAACCGCAGCTCTTCTGCAGGTAGTGGTTGAATGCGTAACACATGGCCGTGGCACTGCTGGCCGAGATCGTCAGGCGGCCCTTGGCGGCCGAAATCTCGTAGACGTCGCGTCCCTCCTGCTGCCCGATGATCTTCAGCGAAATGTCGTCACCGCACGGTCTTCCTATGGTGCGTTCGATCACGTCGCGCGCAGCTTCCGTCTTTGTGGTTCGACCGGACATGCACGACGTCGTCAACGCAACCGACAATACGATTGCAAATGCGGATAGTATCTTGGCAATTTTCATAAAACTTAAGGTTTTTAAAGAAATTGCCGACATATGGTGGTGCCGGCAATTTCTTATTTAACAACTCCGTGCAATTACAACTCGCACTGGGTGCGGATATCGAGCATCACGCCCTTGCCGAACAGCGTCTCGGCCAGCACCTGGTCGATATACGAATAATCGGTCTCGGCCTTGGGAACGAACGTATCCTTGTCGTCGAACATATTCACGATCTGCGCAACACCGTAGTAGTAAACAACAGGATCGGTTCCGCGCTTGCTGCGGAAGATGATGTAGTCGCCCGTGCGGAAACCTTCGGTCGGGGCCTTGGTTGCAGAGTGGCCCGCATCGGTCCAGCGGCGCGTATAGGTCGTGAAGGGAAGGCTCGTGGGGTCTTCGGTAACGCCGAGCGTCGCGTTGTCCAGATCGCGCTGCATGGCGCCGATAGCGTAGAATGCGCGCATCTTCTCCAGAGTCGTCGTAGCCGATTTGGGAAGCTTGGCAAACAGCGCGTCGATGGCGTCGAAACGTGCTACAGCCTCGTCGCTGCGGCCCGATTTCCACGATCCCGGAACGGCATAGAAGCCGAAGTCGATGTCGATGTTGGCATCTTTGATACCGTGGCCGTCGACCTCGTAGATGTCGCACTGGCGTCCGGTAGTACCGCCGCCGATAGCCGACGCCTTGAGCGACGAGAACATATAGCCGCGCTGGCCACCGATGTAAGCGTTATTCTTGGTGTTCTGGAGGCAGTTCAGGAAGCACATGCTGCCGTTCAGGCCGTCGACCGCGCGAAGCTCGTTGAGCGAGAGAAGGTGCTCTTTAGTGCTGCCGATCGTCACGCCGTGCATCGAGAAGAACGACTTGGTGGTCGAACCGGCACCGGTACCCGCTACGGGATAGTTCTCGGGGTCGTTGTCGGCCGTGGCAACCTTGGCGTCGGCATTAAGCGAAGCGCCGCGGTTGATCCACACGTCACCCTTCATCTCGCCCGGGGCACCCGAAACGGGATAGTAGGTCGTGCTGGTCAGCGTACCGGCGTAGAGCACCACTTCGACAGCCGTCATGGCCTTCACGTCGGGGAAGAAGAGCGCGTCGATAGCCGAGCCGGTGATCGCGAACTCCTGGGCCTCGCCGGCTGCCACGTAGTTGTCAGCGGTACCGGTCACGGCCGTTATTACGCACTTGGTCAGGGTCTTGGTCGTCTCGACCGAACCTTTGATATTCACGGGTTCGCCATAAACAAGCGCCGAGGGAAGCTGCTCGTCGAGGGTGATCGCAGCTTCGAAATTCTTCTTTCCGCCGCCTCCGTTTCCGTCGTCGTCGCCGCCACATGCTGTGAATGTGAACGCAAGAGCAGCAGTTGCCGCAAGTAACATCAATTTTTTCATAATACTTTGAAATTTAAGTTAATAAAGGGTTTGTTGGTTTTAGTATATATAAGTTTTGGTCGTTATTTTCGGGCCTTTAGCTCCACCGAGACCTCGGACACAACCGGGAAATGGTCGGAAAGCTTCGACTCGCGGCACACCCGGGTCGAGCGCAGCTCGGCCTTTTTGCCACCCAGGTAGTAGATGTAGTCGATCTTCATCTCGGGGTTGCTGGTCGAATAGGTCAACTCTTCGTTGGTGAGCGACTGCCAACCGGCCTTGAGCAGCGCTTCCATCTCGGGGCTGCCGGGGCGGGCGTTCATGTCGCCGGCCAGGAAGACCGGGTGCGCGGCCTTGCGGAAATACTTGTTGATGAACGCCGCCTGCTCCAGCCGGTTGGCCGACGAGGCGACCTCGAGATGCACCGAGGCGAAGGTCACGATCGTGCCGTCGGGCAATTCCACGTCGGCGACAAGCATCACGCGCTGTTCGGTCGACTTGTGCCGCGGCAGCTGCACGCGCTCGCTGGCGACGATCGGATAGCGGCTCAAAAGGCCTATGCCGTAGTAGCCCTGCTTGTAGTCCATCGCCTTGCCGTAGAGGCCGAACATGCCGGTCCGCGAGGCAAGTTCGTTCATAAATTTCACGCCGTTCTGACGCGGCGCACGTTCGCGGTAGGTAGCCCAGTCGCACTCCTGAAGCGCCACCAGGTCGGCGTCGTACTGCGCGATGTACTCCCCGAACTGCTCCATCGAGGCCAGCTCGCCGAAGCGCAGGTTGTAGGATAATACCTTAAGGTCGGTCTGCTGCGCCGCGGCGGCCGCCCAGATAAAAAGCGATAAGAGGGTCAGTTTAAATCTCTTCATGGTTGTTTATTTGAGTTTCTCGATCGAAACGGTGTAATAGGGGTAATTGACCTTCTCGGCGGGCTCGATCTCGCGGCACACGAAGTCGACGGGCGTGAGCACGAAGAGGTCGTAGTCGGTCGCGGTGCTCCGGGCAAAGGCGATGCGGTAATTTTTGAAATTCTTTTTGAGGTACGTGACGGTCTCCTCGGCGATCGTGTTTCGGATCGAACCCACGACGATACCGTTGTACTGCAACGCCGAGCCGCGCTTGGCGACAAGCTCCTTCGCCTGGTCGAGATTCTCGAGACGCGTGGTGTAGAGGTAGACCTGCGTGGCGGGCGACAATGGCGCGGGAACGAGGCATCCCGAGATGCGCAGGCCGTTGCCGATCAGGCCGTCGTAATCCGAGATCACGTACTTGGTGACGATGCCCGTACCCTTCACCTCGTCGGCCGTGGCCGTATGCTGGGCGAAGAAGGCGTAGCACTTGGACTTGAACGCAATGTTGACGTGCGGAAGCGTGCTTCCGGTCTTCGAATCCGAACGTTCGAGCATGTAGACCAGCGGCTTCTGGCCCGAATAGGCGTTGATGAAGTCCGACACGACGCTCTGGTCGCGGCCCTCGAACAACTTTTCGTCGCTCAAAGTCGAGAATACACACACTTTGAACACATTGCCGGGGTCGATCGTTGCGGGAGGATCGTAGGGAACGTAGTCGCCGCCGCCGGGTCCGGGTTCATCGCCCGAACCGTCATCGGAGCCTCCGCAGGCCACGGCGAAGGCCGCGAGGCACAATAACCAGTATTTTTTGAATGCAATCATTGTTTTTCGGTTTTATTCTACGGGGAATCTCAAGTCGGCGATCAGGAAGCAGTGGTCGGAGAGCCCCGGCTGCGCGTCGATCATGATATTGTCGCAGATCCAGCGCTTGGGATAGCCCATGATGTAGTCCAGACGGCGGTTGGGGGCGTTCGAAGGGATCGTGAAGCCGGTTTCGCCGCCCACGTTCTGCCAGTTGATCTTGGCGTATTCGAGCTCGGTACTGCCCGGCGCGGCGTTGAAGTCGCCGGCAAGGATCGTCGGCGTGTCGGTGTCCTTGAACAGCGCGGTGTTGTATACCGCGATGTTCTTGACGCGCATATCGGCCGATTCGACCGACAGGTGCACCGATGCCACACGAACGACGTTGCCGTCGGGCAACTCGACGTAGACCCATCCGCAGGCGCGGGGTTCGTTGGCCCCCGCGGGCTGCGACTCGGCGCGGCCCGCCTTGAAGTAGGGATACTTCGAGAGCACCGCGACACCGAAGCCTCCGCCCTGGTAGGTGAACGACTTGCAGTAGTAGGGGAACATATTCGTGCCGTTGGCGATCTCGGTCAGCAGGTCTTTGTAACCGTTGCGGATCGTCAGGTTGTCCATCTCCTGGAGCACGATCACATCGGGGTCGTAAGGCTTGATGTAGTCGATGAACTTCTGGGCCGAATAACCGGCGTACTGGCCGCCCTCTTTCATGTTCATCGACATCACGCGCAGCGACAGATACTTCTGCGTCTGCGCCGAGGTTGTCAGGGGCATGCAGACCAGCATCAGAAGTGCTGCGAGAGTTATTTTCAGGTAATTTTTCATCGTTCGAAGTAGTTTACCAGCCGGGGTTGTTAGGCTTGAGGCCGGGGTTGAGCTGCGTCTGCTTGAAGGGGATCGACAGCAGGTAGTGCTTGGGATCGACGAACGTACGGCCCGATTCGATCAGCAGGTACTGTTCCGTACCCACGGTCTTCCAAGACAGGTCGTTGAGGTTGATCGACAGACGCGCTGGGTCGAGCCATTTGCGGTTGATGCCCAGCAGATCCTGGCCCAGCAGCGGTCCCTCTTTCCAGCGGATGATGTCGAAATAGCGGTGACCCTCGAAGAAGAGTTCCACGCGGCGTTCGCGGCGGATCTCGGCGCGGATATTCGATCCCGCGGGCAGGCTTGCAAGAGTGAGGTGCGTCATTCCCACGCGGTCGCGCAACAGATTGATCGAGATATCGAGGTCGTTCTGCGACAGTGTTCCGAGCTGCTCCTTGGCCTCGGCGTAGTTGAGCAATACCTCGGCGAAGCGCATCATCACGATGTCGTTGTCGTCGTGGCTGACATATTTCACGGTCGAGGGTTCGACGTACTTGTAGAGGTAGTAACCCGAATAGGTCATACAGCCCGAGCGCTGGTTGACGAGCAGCGGATAGGTAAACAGCGCGGGGTCGGTGTTGTTCTTGTCGCCGCCTATACCGCCCTCCCAGGGGGTATTGGGAGGCAGGATCGACTGCGTCATACGCGGGTCGCGGTTCTCGAAGATCTGCTCATAGGTAGTGACTGTCGAGGGGTCCCATATCTTGCCGTCGGCCGTCAGGTAGCACTCGATCATCGACTTGGTGGGCACGAAACGCGAATAGTCGTTGGGAACCCAGATCTCGCGCGAAAGGTTGTGCGACGTGCGCGCGTCCTCGCCCAGTTCGTAGTTGTAGATGAACGACAGCAAGGTCTCGTGGTTGGCGGCGTTGCGCGAGGCGCGGCCGGTGTGTGTGAAGAGCTGGCGATAGTCCTCATCGGGCTTGCCAGTCTTGTAGAGACTGTAGTAGCTCGAGGCCATGGCGCGCTCGGCGGCGTTGACCGCGTCACCCCAACGCTCGTTGTAGAGGTAGATGCGCGAGAGAAGCACCAGAGCCGTGGTCTGCGAGATATGTCCGAACTCGGTGCTGCCGGCAGCGATATATTCGGGCAGGGCCGTGTAGTGGTCTTCGAGGTCCCTGGTGATGGCGTCGATCACGTCGGAGCGCTTGTCGCGGCCGCGGTAGACGTCGGGCGAATCGACGTTGAGCTCCGAGGTGATGTAGGGTACGTCGCCGAAATAGGAGGTCAGGATCCAGTAGTTGAAGGCGCGGTAGAAGTAGGCCTCGGCAGCGAAACGTTCGCGGACGGCCTCGCTCACGTTGACGGCGCGGTGGTAGTTGTTGAGGAAATAGTTGGTGCGGCCGATGTAGGTGTAGGACTCGACCCAGATCGTATTGACCTGGCTGATGTCGGTGGCGTAGTTACCGCCGCCGATGGTGCGGAACGCCGTAGCAACGGCCCAAGGGGCGCTCTCGGCCATGGCCTCGGTCATGTTGAGCCAGTACTTGCCGCGCAGCGACGAGGTGAAGGTCACCGCCACGCTGCGTACGTGCGCTTCGGTCTGCCAGAAGTTCTCGTCGGTCATTTGGTCGGTGGGATATCTGTCCAGGAAGGCGTCGTTGCAAGACGATGCGCCCAGCATGCACAGGATGGCGATATAGTATATTTTCAGATTTTTCATAAGTGTCTTCGTTAAAAAAACAGTCCGTTCTTTTTTAAGTTAGCCGTACTTCCGCTCTATTTGAAAGTCAGGTTTACGCCTATCACGCAAGTCTTGACCTGCGGGTAGTATCCGCCGCTCGAAACCGGGGTCTCGGGGTCATAGGCATAGAAGAAGTTGCTGTGGGTAAAGAGGTTGTCGGCCGAGATATAGAAACGGCACTGCTCGATATGAGCCTTCGACAGCCACTTGCGGGGAAGCTTATAGCCGATCTGGATGTTCTTCAGACGCAGGTAGGAAGCGTCCTCGAGCCAGTAGGTCGAGAAGGTCGACTGGTTGTAGCCCGTGTTGTAGGTCAGACGCGGATAGGTTGCGTTGCGGTTGGGGTTCGCAGGGTTGTAGCGGCCCATGTGGATCTTCTGGGGATAGCCCGCCATGTCCTGGAACGCGTGCCGCGCACTACCGCTCAAGTAACCATCGCACTTGCCCACGCCCTGGAGCGAGAAGCTGAAGTCGAGGTTGCGCCAGCCCAGATTACCGCGGATGTTGTAGGTGTAGCGCGGGATGTTGCTGCCCACCACTACGCGGTCGTACTCGGGGGTGATACGGCCGTCGGGCACACCGTCGGGTCCGCTGATATCCTTGTACTTAATGTCGCCGGGCTGGTAGTCGTAGCCCACAACCACGGGGACGGCGGGCAGGGCGTATTTATTGGTACCGGCATCGTAGATCTCGAAGTCCTCGGGCATCATCAGGCCCTCGGAGATGTAGCCGTAGAAGGCGTCGATGGGATCGCCCACGCGGCGGATCTGGTAGCCGCTCATGTCGGCGGCCGTGTCGCCCAGGTCGGTGATCTTATTCCTGGCGTCAGAGATGTTGAAACCTATGCCGTAGGTGAACTGACCCACCTTATCGCGCCAGCTGACGTCGAGTTCCCAGCCGCGGTTGTTGACCGAACCGAGGTTCTCCTCGGGGGTGTCGGCGCCGATCTGGGCGGGATACTTACGCTTGAGAAGCATGTTGGCGGTGTTCTTGTCGTAGTAGTCGAAGGTCAGCGACAGACGGTTCGAGAGCATATTGATATCGATACCGATGTCGGCCATCTTGATCTGCTCCCACGTAAGGCCGGGATTGGCCAGAAGGCTCTGAACATAGCCCGTCGTGGCGCCGCCGCCGATGAGCGACACGCCCGAGGTGTAGGCCTCGAGGGTCGACATGTAGGGATAGTTCGACGAACCTACATACTGGTTGCCGAGGATACCGTACGAAGCACGGATCTTCACGTTATCGAACAGTTTGCGGGCTCCTGCCATGAAGTTCTCCTCCATGAGACGCCATCCTACCGAGAACGAGGGGAACCAGCCGCCGCGGTTGTCCTTGTGGAAACGCGAGGAGAGATCGTAGCGCAGGTTGGTTTCGAACAGATAGCGGTCGTCGTAGTTGTAGGTGAAGCGTCCGAAGCCCGAACGTATGGCCCACGATGCCGCGCTGGCGTCGTTGCTCATGGTCGAGGCGTCGCCCAGATTGAGCGTCGGGTTTGCCTCGGTGGTCAGCTTGGTGCGCGAGGCGTCGAAACTTTGCGACACATACCACTCCTGCTGCATACCCAGCACGCCGCCGATATGGTGTTTGCCGATCTGGTAGTCGAAGTCGGTCTGCACGAACAGCGTCTGCTGCGTACGCTTGTAGTCGACGTTCGACAGCGAATTGGGATCGTTATGCTTCACCGTCACGCCCGTATCGGGGTTCACGAAAGTGATCGTCTTCTTGAGCGTCTCGCGCAGGGCGTTGTAGGAGGTAAGGTTGTAGGTGGCGCTCACGCTCCAGCCCTTCAGGATGTCGATCTTCATCGTCTCCTGAAGCGTAACTTCGCCACTGTTGAGTTTGCGGTTGCCGCCGTCGTAGAGAACGGCCACGGGGTTGGTGTTGCCGCCGCCGTAGGCCCACGAGCCGTCGGTGTATTTCACCGGCACGTTGGGAGCGATGCGCATGGCGTTGTAGATCGCGCCGCCGCCGCTCGACAGCGAGCTCAACGGCTCGACGATATCGCGCACGGTGTAGCCTATGTTCGAGGATATGGTGATGATCTTGGCGATCTTCGTATCCATCTTGTAGCGGATATTATGACGCGTCTCGCCCGTGGAGTTGCCCACCGTAAGACCGTCCTGGTCGAAGTAGCGGTAGCTCAAGCGGTAGCCCGAATCGCCGAACGCACCGACCACCGAGGCGCCGTAGCTCTGCTGCAGGGCGACCTTCCTGATCACCTGGTCGACCCAGTTGGTGTCGCCATAGAGGTTGGGCTGGGTGCGGTTTTTCACAACATCGAAAAGCTCGGGAGTCCATGCGTCGGAGGTGCCGATATTGCGGCGAGCCTCGTTGTCGAGAGTCATGTAGTCGATAGCGCCGCACATTTCGGGCAGACGCGTGGGGGTCTGGAAACCGACGTATCCGTCGAACGACACCGAAGGGGCCTTGTTGCCGGCAAGCTTGCGCGTGCTGACCAGGATGACGCCGTTGGCGCCGCGCGCACCGTAGATCGACGACGAAGCGGCATCCTTAAGTACCGAGACGCTCTCGATATCGTCGGGGTTCAGGGCCTGGATATCGCCCTCGACGCCGTCGATAAGGATCAGCGGGTTGGAGTTGCCGATGGTGCCGATACCGCGGATGCGGATCGTGGTGTTGGAGTTACCGGGCTGGCCCGAGGGGTTGACGACCGTAACGCCCGGCAGAAGTCCCTGCAGGCCGCTGGCCATATTCGAAATGGGTCTCGAAGCGATATCCTCGCTCGAGATCGCGACGACCGAACCCGTGAGGTTGGCCTTTTTCTGCTGTCCGTAGCCCACGACCACCACGTCTTCGAGCGCGTGGGTGTCCTCCTCGAGGACGATGTCGATCATGCTGCGCGCGCCGGCCTTCACGGTCTGGGTCTTGTAGCCCAGATAGGTGAACTGTATCTCATCCGAGGGTGATGCCACGGCTACCGAATAGGTGCCGTCGATATTCACTGCCGACGAAGAGTTGGTGGCCTTGACATAGGCGCTCGCGCCGATCAGCGCCTCGCCGTTCTTGTCGGAGACCTTGCCGGTCACTCTGCGCGACTGCTGTTTGGTATCCTGCGCGGGCTGCTTGCCGGGCGAGAGGGTGATCTGCTTGTCGGCCTTCACGTAGTAGTCGATGTTCAGACCCCCGAGCATTTTGTCGAGGACCTGTTCGATCGGCTGGTTTTCGGCCTCGACCGTGACGGTCTTATCCGTAACGGGCAGCGTGTTGCTGTAGAAGAAACGGTACCCGCTCTGCTGTTCGAGGTCGGACAGCGCCTCTTTGAGCGGCTTGTTCTTGATCGACACCGTGACCTGGGCCCGGGCCGAAGTCCACGTTGCGCTGACAAGCAGCGCGAGAGTCAATGTGGTTAGTAGCGTTTTAAGTTTCATATGGTTGGGGTTGAAGTTTGGTCTGGTTTTTCGCGGAGAGGTTACTTCCGGCTGAACTCTATCGTATTGTCGTTCATCTGATACCGGACAGGCGAGGTGGTGGTTATCAGGTCGAGCACGTTGGTCAGGTTGTTGTTGAGCACAAGACCCGTGTAGCGGTATTCGGCCAGGCCGTAGTCGCGGAAGGTGATGTTGACGTTGTACATGCGCTCGAGTTCGCGGGCGATCTGGAGCAGGCTCTCGTCACGGAACATCAGCTCGTTGTTGATCCAGGGCACGGCGTGAACCTTGCTCGCCACCTGTTGCACGAGCAGATTGCGGTTGTCGCGGCTCCAGCGCACAAGCTGACCGGGTTCGAGAAGCGTTTTCTGATTTTTGGTCTCCACGGCGACTTTGCCTTCGACCAGCGTGGTCACGATCTCGCGGTCCTCGGCGTAGGCCCGGACGTTGAATTTGGTTCCGAGGGCTGTGACGTCGATGCCTCCGGCGGTGACCGTAAAGGGAAGTTCGGGATTTTTGGCAACCTCGAAGAAGGCTTCGCCCTCGATGCGGATCTTGCGGTCGCGGCGGTTGAAAGCGGCCGTATAGACCACCTTACTGGCCGAATTGAGGCGCACCCGGCTGCCGTCGGGCATGACGACCATACTCTTCTGGCCCTTGAGCGTCGTGACCTCAAAACTCTGCGACTGCAGGCGCGACATAGAAAACCAATAGGCACCCACGGCCGTGGCCACGATCACCGACGCGGCGGCCGAAACCCGCGCGACGTTGGCGAGCCAGCGGCCGATCCGGCGCTGCGGCGCCGCGGGCTGCTGCCCCTCGCCGATCTGCTCCATGATGCGCGCCCTCATGCGGGCTGCGACCTGCGCGTCCATCTGCGCAGGGCTCGACTTCCACATCCGGCGGCTATACTGCTCGAACTCGTCGCTTATATCGTCTCCGAAAATCTGCTTCAGCGACTCGGCTTCTTCGTCAGAGATCTTACCCGAATAAAACCGGTCAAGCAGTTCTTCACTTTGCTTCATAATCTTCGTTTTTCTATCATTTGCTATAATAGATATCCACAACGAAGCATCAACCCCTATTCGGGCAGGGGAATTTTTGGTAAAATAATTTGGAGTTGTTTAATTGGGGATTGTTCGGCTGCCTGTTTGTTCTGCGGCTTGCGAAGCGTTTCGCAGCCCGCAGCCATCCGGCGCGGAAGGTTGAAATCGCAGGCACTCGCCTTCAAACCACCCTGCCGCCGGCTGCGGACCGGAAGCGAAAAAGCAGACCGGAACGGGAAAATTCCCGGAAAATTAAAGCAAAGTATTGAAAGGGGCTTAAAGGAAGAGTGACAGAAAGACCAGGCTCGTGAGCGGGCCCATGTTCTTACGCAGCGCTTTGATGGCGCTGGTAAGCTGCGCTTCGACGGTTTTGACAGAGATATTCAGCGCCTCGGCGACCTGGGCGTTCGACATGTTGTGGAGAATGCGCAGCTCGAGGATGCGGCGGCGTCCCTCGGGCAGCGTGGTGATGCACCGCCGCAGCTCGCCGTCGATGATCTCACGGTCGATACGCTCTATCAGGCCGCTGGTATCGGCGTCCGATCCGAGGGCGGGGGTCGTGCCCGCGGCCTGGTCTATGTACCGCTCGTTGATGGCCCAACGGCGGCTCTCCTTGTAGATGATATTGCGGGCTATGGTGTAGATATAGGCCGAGAAACTCAACTCCGGATCGATATACGCACGGCGCTCCCAGACCGTGAGAAAACACATCTGGGTGAAATCTTCGGCCAGGATCTTATCGCGCAGCATCAGCGAGATGTAGTTGTAGATCTTGCCCGCGTATTTGTCATAGAGCGCGCCGAAAGCCGCCTGGCTGTCGTTGTTGAGGCCAATGACTAATATGTGGTCTTCGTGTAGCATCCGGTGAAATTTCAGGGCTGAATTGGAAACAAATTTAGAAACAACGAAATTCAGATGCAAAGAAAAGGTCAAAATTTAATGGGTTCGGAACCTCTTTGTAATTTTATATAAAATTACAAACAAAAAAATCCGCTCTCCGCAATGGGCCTAAAATCGCTGCAATCCGTGTCGTATTTTGCATACAATAATAAGTATTATTTATAGTTTTTCAAAATAAAATCAATAATATATATCAAAAACAACCGTTATCGGGCTTATTGCGAAGAGGTTTCGGCTCAAACAAAACGGCGGTTAAAACCAGTGGTATCCGATATCCGCCATGCCGCCCATCGGCCAGGAGCCCTCATTCGGTCACAAATCGGCTGCAATGAATGAAATTTCAACCATTTAGAATCTCCAGTGGACACTAATGACAAATTTATACCTAATTTTACTTTGTAACTTTAGAGAATTCCCGCTAAAATTGTCTTAAACCTTAATTAACGTGAGTTCGACAAATTCAAAATATCTTATAAATTGTAAGTTCGCTTGTCTAATTATTCATCGAACTTACGTTAATTATCAAGGGTTAACAAACATGAGGTTAAACATTATTACCTAATAATACAATATTATAGTGCACAAAAATCATGTTGTATGAAGACCTGCAAAAAAAGCCGCACTGACATAAATCAGTGCGGCTTTTTTGCATCAGGCAGCGTGTTCTGCCGATTTTATTACTCTACGTCGACCTCGATCTCCTCCTCGACCACAGCGGCTGCGGGGTCTACATAGGGGGTCACGTCCTCGAGGGTAACCTCGAACTCGAGCGCCTCGTTGGGACCGATATCACGGCCTGCGCCGCGCTGTCCGTATGCCAGGTCTGCAGGGATCCAGAGCTTGATCGTTCCGCCCTTGCCTACGAGCTTCATACCTTCGGTCCAGCCTTTGATAACACGGTTGAGCGGGAACTCGATCGGCTCATCCTTGTCGAAATCTTCGGGGTTCTGCTCCTTCATCTGCTTCTGCTGCTCCTTGGTGCGGTTAGCGAAAACGTTGGTGTCGAATACTTTACCCTCGCGCGTACGGCCGGTGTAGAACACCTTCACAACGTCGCGGTCGTCGGTAGCCATTACCGAAGCGTCGCCCATCTTCTCGACTTTGTAGAGCAGACCCGACTCGGTCTTCTTCACACCCGACTTCTTCTCGATCTTCTCCAGCCATGCGGTCGAAGCTGCGGCGTTGTCGGCCGGACGCTTCACCATGAAGTAGTACTGCAGGTACTGGTTCACCTCGTCCTCGGTCATCTTGGCACTGCCGTCCTTGACGTTCTGCATAGCCTCGCCGATCCACACCAGCGATACGGGCATGCCGCTCTCCTTGATGTTGAAACCGATATCGCTACCGAAAGCATAGGAGAGACCCTTGCGCTCCTGCTCGTTCTCGAACATAGCCGAATCTGCCGCGGGATACTCCACAGCGGTCGAATCGCCGGCCTCCATGCGAATACTGTCCTGCTCGGCGCGAGCCTCGGCAATCTGACGTGCACGCTCGCCGCGCTGAACCATGAAGTACTCGCGGAGCTGGTTGATAGCCTCCTCGTGCTCGACCTTGGCCTTGCCCATGGCGCCATCCTTGATACCCTTGTCCATCTCCTTGTAGTCGAACGGAATATCGCTCATTTCGTAGCTGACGCCATAGCCGATATTGGCACCCAAAGCATACGACAGCGAGTCGAACTTCGAGAGGCTTCCCATACGTACGCCGCCCTTGTCGCCGCAGGCAGTGGTAATAGCGGCGCATGCAAGCACCGCGGCAAAAAGAATTTTTTTCATTGTGTTATGATATATAATTAGTTAAATTACGGATGTCCGCGCAAAGTTATAAAATTATCGCGATATCGTTTTGTTTTTTAGCGTAAATTATTGCGTCGCGACCGATTAGCGTACTTATCGACGTCGAGAAGCTCTATTTCGTAGTAGAGCGTGGCATTGGGCGCTATGCCCAGCTCCTCGCTGCCCTCGGCCCCGTAGGCGGCCGACGATGGCATCCAAGCACTTATCTTGCCACCTTTGCCGATAAGTTTCAGACTCTCCTGCAAACCGCGCGTCATCCCGCCGATCGACATGCGCACCGTGTCGCCGCGCTCGTAGGACGAAAAGAGCTCGTGGCCGTCGGAAGTGCGGATCACATAGCGCACGGCCACGCTGTCGCGGTCGGCCGTGGGAATGTTATCCTGGTCGCCCAGAACGTCGACCGTGTAGGCCACACCCGACTGGGTCCTCGCATAGCTGCGGTTCGACTTCACGAAGTCGGCTATGAACTGCTCCTCGTAGGCGCGCGCCTTCTCGGGCAGCGCGTAGTTCACGTAGCGCAGGTAGTAGGCCTCGGCCTCTTCGAGGGTCATCTTCGGAGTCTCGCGGAACACGTCGCGGATACCCTCGCAGACGGCCGCCGCGTTGATCGTGGAGTCCACCTTCATGAGGTTCGCGGCGATATTCATACCTATAATATAAGCCACAGAGTCGGTATCGGTCCGGAGTTTCACGCCGCCACCCGATTTTTTATTGCATGCGCCGGCTACAAACGCACCGGCAAGGAGAATTATTATTACCCGCTTCATTTATTTGTTTGATTTCAGAGTCAGATTACAGAGTTTCCACAGCATGCGCGCACCTGTTATGGCGTCGATGTGCACTTCGGGCGAGGGAGCGACCTCCACCACGTCGAAGCCTATGATGCGGCGGCCCGAGCGCACGAGGGTGTCGATGAGCCACACGGCCTTATTGAACGTGAGTCCTCCGGCGACCGGGGTTCCCGTCCGGGGGCAGTTCTCGTAGGTCAGTCCGTCGATGTCGAAGCTTACGTAGACCTCCCCGGGCAGCGTGTCGACGATGCGGCGGCAGAGTGCGTCCCACGTTTCGCCGCGGAATTCGGCGCCGGCCAACGTCATGTCATCGAACGAGGCGATGCGCTTGTCGGCGGCTGCGAGCGTGGCTTCGGTCTCGCTGAAGTCGCGGACTCCGACCTGCGCCAGTTTCACCACCGAGGGCACGTCGCGCAAAATGTTGTACATGATCGAGGCGTGGGAGAATTCGAAGCCCTCGTATGCGTCGCGCAGGTCGCAGTGGGCGTCGATATGCAATACGCCGAACTCCTTGTGGCGTTCTCCGAGAGCTTTTATCAGGCCGTAGGGGGTGGAGTGGTCGCCGCCCACGAGGCCCACGATCTTGCCCTGGTCGAGCCATTGTGCCGACTGCTCTTCGATATTGGCGTTCATGGCGGCGCTGCCTTCGTTCACGCGGCGGATCTTGCGCACCACGTAGTCGTCTTCCAGACCGCCGCCGCGTTCGAGGTGGCGGATGACCTTGGCGGCGTCGGTACGCAGGCGCTGCGACTCCTCGTGGATGCGGTAGTCGATGCCCGCCGTGGCGATTCCGCGGCGCCACTCGCCGGGGGCCAGGGGCTCGTAGAAGTCGAGCTGGGTCGAAGCTTCGATGATAGCGTCGGGGGCGTAGGAAGTGCCGGCTCCATAGGAGACCGTCACATCCCAAGGGGCCGATACAAGCACCAGAGCGGCACTTTCGGGCGCGAACGGCAGGCCGAAATAGGTTCCGGTCTCTACTCCTACCCCGTCGGGATTGAATGTCATATCTTCCATGCGGCACGTTTTAAACAACAAAGGTACTAAAAATTTATTTTTTACATATCTTTGTTCCTTAAAAGACCGCAATACGCAAAAATCATCCCTTTTATGAAGATCGTCGCCGACATAGCCATCCCGTTTCTGGAGGGGGTTTTCGAGCCATGGGCAGAGGTGGTGTACCTCCCCGGAGCGGAGATCGGGTCCGACGACATGCACGACGCCGACGCGCTGATCGTACGCACCCGGACGCGGTGCGACGAGCGGCTTCTGGGCGGCTCATCGGTGAAGATCGTGGCCACGGCGACCATCGGGTTTGACCATATCGACATGACATGGTGCGCGGCCAACGGAATAGAGGTCGCTACGGCCGCGGGATGCAATGCAAGAGGCGTTTTGCAGTGGATGGGCGCAGCGCTGGCCTGGCTCTCGAAGCGGCAGGGCTGGCAGCCCGAGCAGCGCACGCTGGGCATTGTGGGCGTGGGACATGTCGGTTCGCTCGTGAAAGAGTATGCCGAAAAATGGGGTTTCAGGGTCGTTTGCTGCGACCCTCCGCGCGAGGAACGCGAGCATTGCGGATTTCTTTCGCTGGCCGAGGTCGCGCGACAGGCCGATATCCTTTCGTTCCACACCCCTTTAGACGCCACGACGCGCCACATGGCCGATGCGAAATTATTCGCTTCGATGAAGTCCGGCGCCGTGGTGATAAACACCTCGCGCGGCGAAGTTGTCGACGGCAAAGCGTTATACGGCAGCGGACTGAATTTCATGCTCGACGTCTGGGAGCACGAACCCGGTATCGACCCGGCACTTCTTGAAAAAGCACTTATCGCAACCCCCCACATAGCCGGCTATTCGGAGCAGGGCAAGGCCATGGCCGCGGCCATGTCGGTCGGGGCGCTGGCCCGCCGTTTCGGACTTCCGCTCGGCGGCTGGTACCCCTCGGGAGCAGCGCCCTCGGCCCCGCGCGGCATCTCATGGCAGGAGCTTTGCACGAGCATCGGAACGGCCTTCGACATCGAGGCCGAAAGCCGCCGTCTGAAGTCCTCCTCCGAAGATTTCGAACATATTCGCGACAACTACGCCTACCGCCGGGAGTATTTTTAGAATCAGCGACTTAATTTTAGGAAATACACGCTTTTATTCGTATCTTTGCCGCGATTTTTTGTCAGGGATCATGTATCGCAGAGTCATAAAACCCATACTGTTTTCGCTCACCATCGAGCGGGCGCATCATGCTGCGCTCCTGCTCCTGCGCATCGTGGGGCTCGTTCCGGGCGGCCGCTGGCTGCTGGGCAGGCTCTACGCGGTGAGGCATCCGGCCCTCGAGCGCGAGGTTTTCGGACGCCGGTTCGCCAATCCCGTGGGACTGGCCGCAGGCTTCGACCGCAACGGCGAGGCATTCCGCGAACTCTCGGCCATGGGATTCGGATTCGTCGAGGTGGGCACCGTGACCCCCAAGCCCCAGTCGGGCAATCCGCGGCCGAGGGTGTTTCGCCTTCCCAAAGACCGCGCGATAATCAACCGCATAGGTCTGGCAAACAAGGGTCTCGAAAAGACGATTCAGAACCTGCGCCGCCCACACGAGGACGTTATCGTGGGCTGCAATATCGGCAAAAATACCGAAACGGCGCCCGAGCAGGCCGCAGGCGACTACCTGCGTCTGTTCCGCAGCCTCTACCAGTATGCCGACTACTTCACCGTCAACATAAGTTGCGACAACGCCTGCCACGAGGGCGGCAGCCACACCAGCGAGCACATACTGCGCGTTCTGGAGCCGTTGTTCGACTTCCGCCGCGGGCAGAATCAGTTCCGCCCCATTCTGCTCAAAATATCGCCCGATATGACCGACGAGGTGATCGACAACATCACCGACGTACTGCTCTCCACACCGCTCGACGGCATCGTCGCCACCAACGGCTCGCACCACCGAGACGGACTGCGCACCAGCCGTGCATCGCTGGGCAAGATCGGCAGCGGACGCTTGAGCGGCGCACCGCTCACCAAGCGTTCGATAGAGATCGTACGCCGCGTGCATGCGCGTTCGGGAGGCGCCTACCCCATTATCGGCGTGGGCGGTCTGATGACCCCGGCCGACGTCAAAGCTATGCTCGACGCAGGTGCCGACCTGGTGCAGATCTACACGGGATATGTCTACAACGGCCCGCGTTTTGTGAAAGACGTATGCCGCGAACTTATAGCCGACGCCCAGAACAAAGAGGCCGAGGCGTCGAACAAGGCCGAAGTCCCCGAAATCCGAGAGTAAAACATGAGAGCCACGATCATAACGATAGGCGATGAGATACTCATCGGCCAGATAACCGATACCAACTCGGTATCCATTGCCCGCCACCTCAACGCGGCGGGTATCGTCGTGTATGAGAAACTCTCGATAGGCGACGACGCGCAGCGCATAACCGGCTGCATCTCGGCTGCCATGGCCTCGTCGGAGGTGGTCGTCGTCACCGGCGGTCTCGGCCCCACGAAGGACGACATAACCAAGAAGACGCTGGCCGAAATGTTCGGCTGCGAAATGGTTTACAACCCAACGGTCGGCGACCACGTAAAGAATATGCTCGCGCAGCGCGGCATAGAGTTCAACTCCCTCAACCGCGGTCAGGCCATGGTCCCGGAGTGCTGCACCGTCCTTTTCAACGCCCACGGCACGGCCCCCGGCATGTGGTTCGAGCGCGACGGACATGTCGTCGTTTCGCTGCCCGGCGTGCCGTTCGAAATGGAGCACCTGATGGAGGACGAGGTGATGCCGCGGCTGAAGGCGCATTTTGAGTTGCGACAGATCGTCCACCGCACGATGATCACTTCGGGGCTGCCTGAATCCATATTGGCGGCAAAGATCGAGCCCTGGGAGGATGCGTTGCCGCCCTATCTCAAACTCGCCTACCTGCCCAATCCGGGCGCCGTGCGCCTGCGCCTGTCGGCATACGAAGTCGAGGGAGAGAGCGTTTTGAGAGAGATAGAGAGCCGGTTCGAGGCCCTGCGCAAGATGATCCCCCACAATGTCATCGGCTACGAAACGGCCACCATGCAGGAACTCGTCCATAACATACTTATCGAACGCCGCCAGACCCTCGCCGCGGCCGAGAGTTGCACCGGAGGAATCATCGCCGCACGATTCACCGCCATGGCCGGAGCGTCGGCCTATTTTCAGTGCGGAGTGGTATCCTACAGCAATGCATCGAAAACCGATCTACTGGGCGTGAACACCAAGGATATCGAGCGATATGGCGCTGTGAGCGAGTCGGTTGCAAAACAAATGGCCGAGGGCGTACGCCGCGTCGCAAAGGCCGATTACGCCGTGGCGACGACCGGGATCGCAGGCCCCTCGGGCGGCTCGGCCGAAAAACCCGTGGGCACGGTGTGGATCGCCGTGGCGACACCCAGGCGTACGGTGGCGATTTTGAAGCAGTGCGGCTCCGACCGCGGACAGATAATCGACCGCGCAAGCGCTTATGCCATAAGCCTTTTGCGCGACGAACTGAATGGAAACTAAACGGACGTTTTCGACAAGCGAGAGTAGACGAATTTATTCGTATACCGAGCGCAGAAAATGAAGAAAATAAGTCAACGTTTTCGACAAGCAAAAGCAAAGCGGAGTTACTCGTTTTGCCAGGCGAAGAAGGCGAAAAAACAAGAACACCCAAATCCCTCCTATAATGAAAAATCTCTACTTTTTACTCGCGTCACTCCTGTTATGGACGACGTCATGCAACAGCCCGAACGCAGAAAAAAGGGTACATAAACTCCTCATCGACCGTCAGCAGACACTCTCCACGGCCGAAAGTTGCACCGGAGGAACCATCGCCGCGCGCTTCGTGGCCATGCCCGGCGCCTCAGCCTATTTCAAATGCGGAGTGGTGGTCTACGGTCTCGACACCAAGCGCGACCTGCTGCACATCAGCGGCGACACAGTGGCCCGCTACGGCGCTGTGAGTGAAGAAATTGCGCGACAGATGGCCGACGGCGTGCGCGCCACCGGCAGCAGCCACTACGCCGTCGCCACGACGGGCGTCGCGGGGCCCACCGGAGGTACGCCCGAGAACCCCGTGGGCACAGTATGGATCGCCGTAAGCTCGCCCACGAGGACCGTAACGCGCAAGGTACACATAAAAGGAAACCGCAAGCAGGTGATCCGCAAAGCCGGTACCGAGGCGATAGAGATGCTCGAGGCGGAAATGCTGGCCGATAAATAAAACTTCGGGCGGGCGTTCGCGGCATTGGCGGACATTGGCGATATTTCGCCTTTCGAGGCGTTCGCGCCGACATTCGCCCCGCCAGGGCCCGCAGAGACGTCTTTTACACCGCACGCCGACGACCGGCATCAGGCCCCGAAAACTAAATAGAGAATAAAAAGGAAAATAATTGGTCCCATTGGGCTGGTAATTCTCAATTTATTCATATATTTGCACTCCCTTTACGGGGATAAAACAAATTTTATAACAGACATCATGAAAGTTTGCGAAATCACAGGCAAGGCTGCGATCGTGGGAAACAACGTTTCGCACTCGCATCACAAGACCAAGCGCAAATTCAGTCCCAATCTGAAAACCAAGCGCTTCTGGTCTGAACAGGAAAGCCGCTGGATTACCCTCAAGGTAACGGCAGCCGGAATGAAAACAATCAACAAAAAGGGTCTGGCAGTAGCTCTGCGCGAAGCCGTAGCTCCCAAGAACGTTTACTAAACACCGAAAGTCGAAATGGCAAAAAAAGGCAATCGCGTTCAGGTGATCCTCGAGTGCACCGAACAAAAAGAGAGCGGTGTTGCGGGAATGTCCCGTTACATCACAACTAAAAACAAAAAGAACACACCCGATCGTCTGGAGCGTCGCAAGTACAATCCATTCCTGAAGAAGGTTACTGTTCACCGTGAAATCAAATAGTTTTGAAGCTTTATGGCAAAGAAAGTAGTCGCAACACTCAAGACCGGCGATAAGAGAAAGTCGATCAAGTGCATCAAAATGGTCAAGTCGGAAAAGACCGGAGCTTACATGTTCAAAGAGAGCATCGCAGAGACCGAGGACCTCGCTAAAGAATTCTTCGAGAAGAAGTAGTACTTTTAAGAGCAATCTTAAAATACAAAGGGCATCCGTTATGGGTGCCCTTTGTGTTTTGCCTCTACCGAGGGGTATTCAAAATTCAAAAATAATTTATTTACCTCTTTGCGAGGAGATTCGCAGAACTGACACGACAATCCAATGATATTCAGTGCTTTATAAGTGATCGGATTGTCACATCGCCTTCTGCTCCTCGCAATGACATGCCATGGGTTTTCGTTTTCAGGCAGCCACTCGCGGCAGATAGTTATATACGCGGCAGACAGCACACTCCGCGGGGCGGACTGCGACCTGCCGGCAACCTTTTCCAAGCCTCCTGAAAATCGCCCGCAAAAAAGAGGCGGACTGATGCCCGCCTCCAATTTTGAATTCTTAATTGCCGCCAGCTAAAACTTATGCACAGCGCGAACCAGGAACTTGGTATTCTTGGCCAGTTCGACCACATAGGGCGGATTGAGGTCCATATGGCTCGTGTAAGCCGATTTCTCGTCAACCTCGGTCGAGGTGAAGTAGTTGACCAGGCGATCCATACGCTTGCCGCCGTTGTTCTTCAACGCGTCGTTGAACTTGTTGCGGTCGTTGCGGTTGACCACCGTGCGCGAACCGCCGTTGTAGTTATAGCCGATCTCGAGCAGCTCGTTGATCGAGGGCAGATACCAACCCTCGCCCTGCTCGCGGCACCATTTGAACGCGGGAAAATCGTCCCACGAGAGGTTGTTGGCGGCGATATATTCAGCCATTTTTTCCATGTTCACGGCGCCGTCCTGACCGTCGTTGACACCCGTGAGACGCAGATTGGGCTTGCTGAATTCGCTCCAGTGGAGGTATATCTCGTCCAGCGAGATGACAAGTCCGTGCTGACGGTCGTCCGACACCGCGCATACGATGCCTTTCACGCCGTTGAAGTCGTAGAGGTCACCCACCGAATAGGTTCTGACGACATACTGCACGGGGCCGGTCTGCGAAGTATAGACCGTCGCAGGCTTGGAGGGAGCCGGCTCTTCGGACGCTCCGGCCGACACGGGACCGGTCTGCGAAGTGACGAGCTGCGGCGGTTTGTGGTGTTCCCCGGCGGTTCCCGAAACAGGCCCCGTCTGCGAGGTCACCACCGCAGCGGGCTTATTGAAATGCTCTACCTCACCGTTGGCATAGCGGATGTAGAGTATCTGGGCTGTAGGCAGCACGTAGGTCGGGCCGTCGGGGTTGGAGAAGCGCTTGTAGCGCACAGCGTCGGGGCTGATCTCCACGACCTTCGACTCGATCTTCGCATCGTCGGTCTTGACTATGACGTCCTGCGCCGAGGCAGTCGTCGCGCCGCAAACCGCGGCCAGCAATACAAGAATGGTTTTTTTCATTATCTCGGAATTAGCTATACAGCGCAAATATAGTGACAGCCGAGGGGTGGATCGAGTTTCCTCGAATTCGCCCGAGGCGCATCCTACTATTATGCAAATATAACAAACTTTCTTGCTATCTTTGCACACATACACAACCGAATTATGGCATTTTTCGATATTTTCAAAAAGAAACCCGAGGAGCAGACCCCAAAAACCGAGGAGCAGACCCGGGACGAACAGCAGCAACTGCAGGAACTTAACGCCGGGCTCGAGAAGACAAAAGAGGGCATATTCTCCAAACTGGCGCGTGCCGTGGCCGGCCGGTCGACGGTCGACGCCGACGTGCTGGACGATCTGGAGGAGGTGCTTATCACCTCGGACGTGGGCGTCGAGACCACCGTCAAGATCATAGGCCGCATCGAGGAGCGTGTGGCGCGCGATAAGTATATGAACACTTCGGAGCTGCAGTCGATCCTGCGCGACGAGGTGACGGAACTGCTGGAGGAGTCGCACGGCTCGGCAGAGAATTTCGGACTCGACGCGAAAGAGGGCGAGCCCTATGTGGTCATGGTCGTAGGTGTCAACGGTGCCGGCAAGACCACCACCATCGGCAAATTGGCCGCCCAGCTCACCAAGGCAGGCCGCAAGGTATATATCGGCGCCGCCGACACGTTCCGCGCCGCGGCCATCGACCAGCTCAAGGTGTGGTCCGATCGCGCGGGAGCCACGATGATCCGCCAGGAAATGGGCTCCGACCCCGCATCGGTGGCCTTCGACACGCTCACCTCGGCCAAGGTCAACGGTGCCGACGTGGTTCTGATAGACACCGCCGGACGTCTGCACAACAAGGTCGGGCTGATGAACGAGCTCACAAAGATCCGCAACGTCATGGGCCGCGTCATTCCCGGCGCGCCCCACGAAGTGATGCTTGTTCTCGACGGCTCCACGGGCCAGAACGCCTTCGAGCAGGCCAAGCAGTTCACCCAGGCCACGCAGGTTAGCTCGCTCACCATCACCAAACTCGACGGCACGGCCAAGGGCGGCGTGGTGATCGGCATCAGCGACCAGTTCCGCATCCCGGTGCGTTACATAGGCATCGGCGAGGGCATCGACCAGCTGCGGATGTTCGACCGCCGGGAGTTTGTGAACGCGCTGTTCGGCGATAATAAATAAACCCGTATGAAATCTGTTTTTTATATTTTGCTTCTGCTATTGGGCTTATCGGCTTTTGCAGCCGACGGACAGCCAGCCCAAAAAACCAAAAAGCAGCAGGTTGAAATGCAGGACTCCATCAATGGCATTTACATACCGAAAGATATCGACGATTGCATGACCGAGCTCGACAAGATGCTCGACGATTCGCTCAAATGCGAAATCCGCAAAATGAGCGCCGACGAATTCCAGGCAAAAGCCCATTTCGGATTAGGTATGTGGATGCGCAATAATTATGGATTATGGCAGGGTTCGCGGCTGGCTGTATATATTCGGAAAAATTGCGACGTGCGACATCCCGACGATATGTCCGGTGTTATTTTGAGCAGTTACTACAATCACTTGACAGTCGGTAATGAAAAAGATTAACGTCATCACCCTCGGGTGCTCCAAAAACACCGTCGACAGCGAGCACCTGATGGCCCGGCTTGCGGCGGCGGGTTACGAGGTCGCCTTCGACAGCGACCGGACCGACGCCAAGACCGTCGTCATCAACACCTGCGGATTTATCGGCGACGCCAAACAGGAGTCGATCGACATGATACTCAACGCCGCGGCGGCCAAGCAGGCGGGGAAAATCGAGCGCTTATTTGTCGTCGGGTGTCTTTCGGAGCGCTATGCCGACGAGCTTCGGGCGGAGCTTCCCGAGGTCGACGAATTTTTCGGCGCCCGCACCTGGGACGGCATCATAAAGGCCCTTGGCGCCGACGCCAGCCCCGCGCTGGCCACCGAGCGGCATCTCACGACACCCAGACACTACGCCTATCTGAAGATCTCGGAGGGCTGCAACTGGAAATGCGGCTACTGCGCCATTCCGCTGATCCGCGGGCGGCACATCTCCGTTCCGATGGAGGAGCTCGAAGAGGAGGCCCGCAAACTGGCCGCACAGGGGGTCAAAGAGCTCATCGTCATCGCCCAGGATACGACCTATTACGGCATCGACCTCTACGGCAAACGCATGCTGGCCGAACTGCTGAAGCGTCTGTGCCGCATCGACGGCATCGAATGGATAAGGCTCCACTACGCCTATCCCGCCGCCTTCCCCGACGACGTGATCGAAGCAATGGCCTCGGAGCCCAAGATCTGCAAATACCTCGACATACCGTTCCAGCACATTTCCGACAATCAGCTCTCGTCGATGCTCCGCCGCCACACCAAGGCCGAAGCCATGGAGCTTATCGGGAAGTTGCGCCGCGCGATTCCCGACCTCGCGATCCGCACTACCCTTTTGGTGGGTTATCCGGGCGAAACGGAGAAGGATTTCGAAGAGTTGGAGGAGTTCGTGCGCGAGGTTCGCTTCGAACGCCTGGGCGTCTTCGCCTATTCGGAGGAGGAGGGAACCTATTCGGCCAAAAAACTCCGCGACGATGTTCCCGAGGAGGTCAAAGAGGAGCGCGTGGAGCGCATCATGGCGTTGCAGAACCGGATTTCGCTCGACAACAACCTGCGCCGCGCAGGCCACGCCGAGCGTGTGATCATCGACTCGCGCCAAGGCGACCACTATGTGGGCCGCTCGCAGTACGACTCGCCCGAGGTCGACCAGGAGATACTCATTCCCGCCGCGGGCAGGCGCCTTTTGCGCGGGCATTTCTATAACGTACGCATAACCAGCGCCTCGGACTACGACCTCTACGCCGAGCCGGAGACGAAATAAAATTTGCGTATTATCGTTATTTTACATACCTTTGAGAAGTAAACCGAATTTTCACCAGCAACACAATGGCCGACAAAAGCGTCATAATTAACATCGAGGAGCGTACGCGGCAACTCATCGGCGACCACAAACGGTTGACCGGGTTGTGCGCGGAACTTACGGCGCAGCGCGACATGGTGAAGGCTGAAAACCGTACGTTGCAGGAACATGTCCGCTCGCTCGAGGGCGAATTGTCGAAGATGCAGCTCGCGGAGGGCCTGGCCGGAGGAAATCAGAACAGAGAGAAAGCGCGGGCACGCGTCAACCGTCTTATGCGGGAGGTCGACAAGTGTATCGCTCTGTTAGGGCAGCCGGAATAGCTCTCTGAAGCAACAAAAAAAATGACAAGGCAATGGCAAAGCAAGCTATAACGCTCAAAATAGCCGGTAAAAGTTTCCCGTTCAACATCGAAAGCGGGAAAGAGGAGGTTTACCGCCTTGCCGAACGCGAGGTCAACAACTATCTTGCGCTCATCAAGCAGCAGGATATACGCTCCTGGGGCGACATGGAGTATCTGTCTATGGCGGCGCTGAAATTCGCCATAGCCAACGTGGGGATGCGCCAGAGCCGCGAGCTGGACGGCGAGGATATGAAAAGACTCGCGAAGATCGACGAAGAGATCGACACGTACCTCAACACCCTGAAAGGATAAGGGGGAACCAAAGGCAGTGATGCCATATAAACACACAACGGCAGGCATAATTTTTGCGCCGCGACGGAATATATTGAGAAGAAAAACGCGTTGGATTGCGTCCTTCATTTTTCCGCCCGGCAAAACGGGCAAACCCGATTGCCCACGCTTGTCGAAAACGTTCTTTAACATAGAATAGAATCTACCCGCATAGATTCCTTAATAGCTTTGCGAAACTGAACACTTTTTAAATTGGGGCAACTCACGGTGCTTCAAAATCAGGCCTTAACCCGGTGACGGGTGTATGCTGCGGCGTACCGTTGGACGATTGCGATTACGGAGCCCCCACACATGACAAATCTGCAGATTCGTCAAACAAGACTAGGGAATCCTATGCGGATTTTTTTGCATTTACACAATTACACATAATACCAATTCAAAAACAGCAACAAAATCATGATTACAGTTTTAGTTGCCTGCATATCAGCCATTGCGGCGGTCGGCGTCTACGCTGCCGCTACAAACATTATCGGCAAAACCTCGATACGTAAGCGCCGCGAGGCCGCTCTGCGCGAGGCCGAGGCCGAAGGCGAGATGATAAAGAAGGAGAGAATCCTGCAGGCGAAAGAGAAGTTCATACAGCTCAAAAGCGAGCACGACCGACAAGTCAATGAGCGCAACCAGAAGGTAGCCCAGAGCGAGCAGCGTGCCAAGCAGATTGAGAACACACTGCTCAACCAGCAGCGCGACCTCGAAAATAAGCTCCGCGAGAACGATACGATCAAGGAGAAGATGCAGAATCAGATCCAGCTCCTCGAGCACAAAAAAGAGGAGGTCGATCAGATGATGAAGGAGCAGAATTCGCGTCTGGAGCACATCTCGGGCATGAGCTCGGAAGATGCCAGGAACATTCTGATCGAGAATATGAAGTCGGAAGCCAAGTCGGAGGCCGCTTCATATATCAGCGAGACAATCGAGGAGGCCAAGATGACCGCCACCAAGGAGGCCAAGCGCATCATCGTGGCTTCGATACAGCGCGTAGCGACCGAGACCGCCATCGAGAACGCCGTAACGGTGTTCAACATCGAGAGCGACGAGGTCAAGGGCCGCATCATCGGCCGCGAGGGCCGCAATATCCGCGCCCTGGAGGCTGCGACCGGCATCGAGATCATTGTCGACGATACGCCGGAGGCCATTATTTTGAGTGGCTTCGACCCCGTACGCCGCGAGATCGCGCGTCTGGCGCTCCACCAGCTGGTGACCGACGGGCGCATCCACCCCGCACGTATCGAGGAGGTCGTGGCGAAGGTTCAGAAACAGATCGAGGAGGAGATCGTGGAGGTCGGAAAGCGCACCACCATCGACCTCGGAATCCACGGTCTGCATCCCGAGCTGATCCGCCTGATCGGCAAGATGAAATACCGCTCGTCGTATGGTCAGAACCTGTTGCAGCACGCACGTGAAACCGCAAATCTGGCAGGTATCATGGCCGCCGAGCTGGGCCTGAATCCCAAGACGGCGCGCCGCGCGGGTCTTCTGCACGACATCGGCAAGGTGCCCGACGACGAGCCCGAACTGCCCCACGCAATTATCGGCATGAAGCTCGCCGAGAAGTACAAGGAGAAACCCGAGATCTGCAATGCTATCGGCGCTCACCACGACGAAACGGAAATGACTTCGATCATTTCGCCTATCATCCAGGTCTGCGACGCCATTTCGGGCGCGCGTCCGGGTGCCCGCCGCGAGGTCGTGGAGAGCTACATCAAGCGTCTGAAGGAGATGGAGGACATCGCGCTGTCGTACCCCGGCGTTGTGAAGACCTATGCCATTCAGGCGGGCCGCGAGCTCCGCGTCATAGTCGGCGCCGACAAACTTTCGGATCAGGAATCGGAAGGTCTGTCACACGATATAGCCAAGAAGATCCAGGACGAGATGACCTATCCGGGTCAGGTCAAGATCACGGTTATCCGAGAAACGCGCGCTGTGGCTTACGCCAAGTAAGCTCGTTTTTCAAACACATTTCGAAGCCCTGCCTTTTCGGCGGGGCTTTTTTGTGTGTCATTGCGAGCGAGCAAAGCGAGCGTGGCAATCTGATGATACACAAAGCTGTGCAGGCAATCAGATTGCCACGTCGGGCTAAAGCCCTCCTCGCAATGACAGGGTATAGAGCATTTCCCTAAAAAGAATTAACTTTGTCTCACCATGAAAAAGCCGTCAGCAAAACTCACCGCCTATATCGAGGCCGAGATCATCCCGCGATACGAACACTTCGACCGCGCACATCGCATAGACCACGCCCGCACGGTTATCGGCCAGAGCCTCGCGCTGGCGGAACACTACGATGTGGATATCGATATGGTCTACGCCATCGCAGCGTTCCATGACACCGGACTGGTCGAAAACCGCGAGCGGCATCATATCGTTTCGGGCGAAATTCTGGCTGCAGACCAGACGATGCGCCAGTTGTTCACACCCGAGCAGATCGCCGTGATGTGCGACGCCGTGGAGGACCACCGGGCGTCATCCGACCACGAGCCGCGTACTATCTATGGCCGCATCGTCGCCGAGGCCGACCGCCTGATCGACGCCGCGACGATCGTCCGCCGCACGGTGCAGTACAGCCTCGCCAACTACCCTGCCTTCGACCGCGAGGGGCATTTCGGCCGCTGCGTCGAGCATCTTGGCCAAAAGTACGCCGAGGGCGGTTATCTGAAACTGTGGATCCCCGAATCGGACAATGCGCAGCGACTGGCTGAATTGCGCGACATAATACGTGACAAGGCGCGTCTGCGCGAACTTTTCGAGCGCCTTTACGACGAGGAGACAAAATAAACCGGGGCCCAATGCGGGGCCTCGGTTCGTATGCGGATATGTTTTCAGGATGCGCCTGCGTATTCAGGCAGCAGCTTGCGGAAGAATGAGATGAGCGGCGCGAATAGCGGACCTTGGCTTCGCCCCCGTTTTCTGCGTTCTGCAAAGCAAGCCTGCTCGCTCTGCTCTCACTTACCGAAAATGTCCGCGGGGCGGAGCTGTGGCTTGCCGGCGGGCCTTGCAAGCCTGCCGGAAAGCAAACCCGACTCACTCCATATCATGCGGAAAATACCGCATATACTGCACCCGTTGATAGGTATCGTCGCCCGCGCTGCCATAATCCATACGCCCCCTGAAGGCCCCCACAGACCGAAAACCGTGGCGGCAGGCCCAGTCGTCGATGAAGCCGTTGATCTCGCCGATAGCCCCATATCCGCGCTCATGGATCGCCGAGCAGATCTGCACGGCATGAGCGCCACACAACAAGGCTTTGACGGCCGCCCCGCCGTCGTGTACACCGGTCGAAACGGCGAGCGAAAGCTGCGGCAGCGCCGTGGCGCACAGGGCCGCGCTGCGAAGTACATTGCGAAACTCTTCGGGTCGGCTGAACGGATCGCCGGCTTCGAACGAAAGGGTTTCGATATCGATATCGGGTTCGAAAAAGCGGTTGAACAACACCAGCCCTCGGGCTCCGCGCGCCAGCAGCAAGTCGCCGACCGACAGTATATTCGTGAAACGCATCGGCAACTTGACCGACACTGGTATCTGCACCGCCGCCGCGACCTTGCGGACAATATCTGCATAGGCGCGTTCGAGCTGTGCTGCCGTCGAATGGCGGTCGGTCGGGAGCATGAAAATATTGAGCTCCAAAGCCGCGGCTCCGGCCTGCTCCACAGCCATGGCATAATCGACCCACGAATCGCTCACCGCAACGCAGTTGATGCTTGCAATGATCGGAATACCAACGCGGCTGGCATCGGCCACAAGCGTAAGATATTCGCTTTTATATGCCTCTTCGAGGTAGCGTTCGAGGTATTCGCCCGCATCGCCGTAGGCACCGCCCGAGGTGTCGAAAGCAGCGGCGTGGCGCACGATCTGTTCTTCGAATATGGATTTCAACACCACGGCGCCGGCACCGTGACGCGCACATTGTTCGATGTTGTGTATGGTAGCCGTGTAGGGCGAACTGCTGACCACGACCGGGCTCGAAAGTTCGAGCCCCAGATAGGAAGTTTTCATACGGAAAAACATTTAAAGGGTTGCACAATCGTAGCTATTACCATGCCGTAGCGTCGAAAACCCCACCGATAGAGTTCCAGGTAGTTTTTGATTTTAGGAGAGCAGATTTTGTCATAACGCAGTTCGGCCTGAATGGGGCATACACGAAGTATGCCCCATTCGGGCCGAACAAGGCAGAGCAAAATACGCCCTATAAAATCGAAAACTTACACGAAGGGAGTCTTCACGACTTCGGCCCTTACTAATTTTTCGCGGATAACAATTGCTATTTCGGTTCCGGGCTTGGCATACTCCGACGCCACATATCCCATTCCCACGCCTATTTTAAGGCAGGGCGACATGGTTCCCGAAGTCACATGGCCGATCTCGGCGCCCTCGGGCGACGCGATGGCGTATTCGTGGCGCGGAATACCGCGATCGATCATCTTGAATCCCACCAACTTACGACTCGGGCCCTCGGCCTTGAGCTTCTCCATCACGGCGCGGTCGATAAAATCCTTACCGTCGACGAACTTGGTGATCCAACCCAGTCCGGCCTCGATGGGCGACGTAGTGTCGTCGATATCATTGCCATAGAGGCAGAAGCCCTTCTCGAGGCGCAGCGTGTCGCGCGCACCCAGACCGATGTTCTTCAGTCCGAACTCCTCGCCGGCGGCCCACATGGCCTTCCAGAGCTTTTCGCCGTCCTCGTTGGCCACATAGATCTCGCAGCCGCCCGAACCGGTGTAGCCCGTGATCGAGAGAATGGCGTCGCAGCCTGCGACCTCCATCTTCTTGAAGGTATAATACTCCATATCCTCCACCGGCTCCTGACACATTTTCTGCACCAGCTTCATGGCCATAGGCCCCTGGATCGCCAGCTGGCAGATCTCGTCCGAAGCGTTGTAGAGTTCTTTTCCGTGGCCCGACTCCATGCCGAACGCCTTGCCCTGCTCGCAGATATGCTTCCAGTCCTTATCGGTATTGGCGGCATTCACAACCAACAGATAGGTCTCGGCATCGACGCGGTAGACCAGAATATCGTCCACGATACCGCCCCGGCCGTTGGGCATGCAGGTATACTGCACCTTGCCGTCGGTGAGTTTCGATACGTCGTTGGTCGTAATGCGCTGCAGTAGATCGAGGGCCTTGGGGCCTTTGACCCAGATTTCGCCCATGTGGCTCACGTCGAACACGCCGGCGCCCTGACGCACGGTCATATGCTCGTCGTTGATGCCCGTGAACTCGATAGGCATGTTGTACCCCGCGAATTCGGCCATTTTAGCACCTGCGGCGATGTGGTAAGAGGTGAAAGCTGTTGTTTTCATTATGAAGTTTTATGGTTTTCTAAAGTTCGGCGAAGACTGGCTATTTCGTTTTGCCCCAGCCCTCCGCGTGGGGCAAAACAACGGCTTTCTGAAAAAGCCGAAAAACATTATTCCGGTCTTTTGAATCCCAGGCGCGGGCAGCGGTGGAACTCCTTTTCGCGGTCGAAAAGATAGCGGTAGGTGGTGTGCATCTTGTGACGCGTGGCGCAGACGTACTTCTCGATCATACGGTTCATCACGGGATTGAAATCGCCCACCCATGCGAATTCGATGGTCTGATACTGGTTTTTATCGGTGCGGATGTAATCCTCCAGGATGTAGGCCATCATGGCCGACTCCACGCCCTTGCCGTGGAATTCGGGCGTAATGCCGAAAATGATGGCGAAGATGCGGTCGCTGGCTTTGCGGACCTTGAGGTCCCACATCAGGCGCAATTTTTGCCACAGACCGAATTTCCCGTTATACTTGCCCACGATGCGGTTCAGGTCGGGGACCATGATGAAGAAACCGACGGGCTCGTCGTTGAAATAGGTGAAGAAGATGATGTTGGGGTCGATGATGGGTTTCATCATGTTCATGATCTTCATCGCCTCCTCCTGCGACATGGGTTTCACGCCCGAGAACAGCGCCCAGGCCTTGTTGTATACCAAGCGGAAATTCTCGGCGGCATCCTCCAGATTGCGGATATCGAGGTGCTCGAAGCGGTATCCGGGCGTCTCCATAAGCCGCTTGGCGCGATCGTGGACCAACTGGTTTACATCGTCGTCGTAGATCTTCCAGATGTAGGTGTTCTGGTTGAAGTAGTTCTTGAAACCATAATTTTCGAACAGATCTTTGTAATAGGGCGGGTTGTAAGGGTTTTCGTAGAGCGGCTGAAACTCGTAGCCCTCGACCAGAAGTCCCCACCAGGCGTCGCGCTGACCGAAGTTGATCGGGCCGTCCATCGCCTCCATGCCGTGGCCCGCGAGCCACAGACGCGAGGCGTCGAACATCATGTCGGCGACTTCCTGGCTATCGATCGACTCATAGAATCCGCAGCCTCCCGTGGGCTGCTCCTCGATCGCGGCCTTGTCGCGGTTGTAGAACGCTGCGATACGGCCCACCACAACACCTTCGCGGTCGCGAACCATCCAGCGGATAGCCTCGCCGTCGGCAAAAAGCTCGTTCTTCGCGGGGTTGAAAACCGCCTTGATCGTGGGGTCGAGCGGGCATACCCAGTTGCGGTTGCCCTTGTATATACGTTTGGGAAGGTCGAGCCACTCGCGCTCCATGGCCGGAGTGGTCACTTCCTGCAAAAGGTATTTATCGGAATTCATATCCACTATTTTTTTAAGATACGAACAAAGGTAGCTTTTTTTTCCTTATTTTTGTTAGGATAACTGAAAAAGAACGCCGTTATGGACAACAGCCTCGCACAATATATGATCGACGACCGCCAGCCGCAGTACGACTTCATGAAGTACCGCATCCATAAAATACTTCTGGTGTGCTGCAGCTACGACGGCTACATCCTCGAGGAGGACGGGCACATCGAGTCGCAGATAAACCAGGAATATCTCGACCTCAACATGTCGAATCCGCCGTCGTTCACGCGCGTGAGTTCGACCGTCGAGGCCCTCGACCTGCTGGCGCGCGACGACTCGTTCGATTTCATCCTCACGATGTACAACGTAGGCGAACTGGATGTCTTTTCGTTCGCCAAGATCGTCAAGGAACGTCATCCGCAGATTCCGGTGTCGCTGCTCACCTCGTTTTCGAAGGATATCTACCGCCGCATCGAGGAACACGACCACTCGGGCCTGGATTATATCTTCTGCTGGCACGGCAACACCGAGCTTATCATGGCTATCGTCAAGCTCGTGGAGGACAAGATGAACGCCGAGGAGGATATCGTCGACGGGGGCGTGCAGGCCATTCTGCTGGTCGAGGACTCGATACGTTTCTATTCGACCTACCTGCCTGAATTATACAAACTTATCCTGCTCCAGAACACCGCCTTCCTGAAGGACGCCCTCAACGAACAGCAGCAGATACTGCGCAAGCGCGCGCGTCCCAAAATCCTGCTGGCCCGCAGCTACGAGGAGGCGGTGGAGATGTACGACCGCTACAAAAAGAACCTGCTGGGTGTGATCTCGGACGTGGGCTTCGTCCTGCGCCCGAGCGACCCGCGGCAGGACGAAAAATCGGACGCCGGGATCGACCTCTGCCGTCACATCAAGGCCGACAATCCGCTGATGCCGGTGTTGCTGCAGTCGTCGCAGACCGAGTTCGAGGCCCAGGCCCATGAACTCGGCGCGGGATTCATAGCCAAGAACTCCAGAAACCTGCTCGCGCAGCTCCACGACTACATAACCCGCGAACTGGCTTTCGGCGACTTCCTGTTCAAAGACCCCGAGAGCGGAGCCGTCGTGGGCCGCGCCAAAGACCTGGCCCAGATGCAGGAGATGATCGCCACGGTTCCCGACCGGGTTTTCGAATACCACACCTCGCAGAACCACCTCTCAAAGTGGCTCTATTCGCGCGGTCTGTTCCCGCTCGCAGCCTCGATCCGCCGACAGAACAAGAGCCATTTTGCATCCATAGAGCTCCACCGCGCGGCCCTCGTCAACCTTTTCCGCGACTACCGCACGCTGTTGGGTCAGGGCGTGGTGGCGCGCTTCGATACGGAGGCTTACAGCGACGTCGTTGGCTTCGCGCGCATCGGCGAGGGTTCGCTGGGCGGCAAGGCACGCGGCCTGGCGTTTATGAACTCAATGCTCATCAAGCACCACTTGTATGACCTGCACCCGGACGTACGCATCATGATACCGCGCTCGGTGGTGATCGCGACCGACTATTTCGATGAATTCATACGCGCCAACGGACTCAAATACGTCGTCTCGCAGGAGCTTTCGGACGAGGATACGCTCTCGGAATTCGTCAGTTCGACCATACCCCACAAGCTGCAGCGCGACCTCAGGGCCTATATCCGGACGGTGCGCACGCCGCTGGCCGTGCGTTCGTCGTCGAAGCTCGAAGATTCGCACTATCAGCCGTTTGCAGGCATCTACTCGACCTACATGATCCCCTATGTCGACAACCCCGACCAGATGTTGCGCCTGTTGCTGAAAGCCATAAAGAGCGTCTACGCCTCGGTCTATTTCGCCGCTTCGAGGGCCTATATCGCCTCGTCGCAGAACCTCATTTCGGAAGAAAAGATGGCCGTGATCATCCAGGAAGTGTGCGGCACGGAGCAGGACGGATTGTTCTTCCCCACCTTCTCGGGCGTGGCGCGTTCGATCAACTACTACCCCATCGGCGACGAGCAACCCTCCGACGGCGTGTGCAATATCGCCATGGGCCTTGGAAAACTCGTGGTCGACGGGGGCCGCACGCTACGCTTCTCGCCCCGCTGGCCGCAGAAGGTGCTGCAGACCTCGACCCCCGAGCTGGCGCTGCGCGACACGCAAAACGAGGTCCTGGCATTGAGCCTGCGCCCCGAGGAGTTTCTCACCTCGACCGACGACGCCGTCAACCTCAAGCGTCTCGACCTGTCGCAGATCGCCGCGATGCGCAATGCAAAGTTCGTCACCTCGGTCTGGGACCGCGAAAACCAGCGCATATCCGACAGTCCGTTCGACTCGGGACGCAAGGTCATAACGTTCAACAATATACTCAAATACAACACCTTCCCGCTGGCCGACATCATCAACAGCGTCCTCGCGTTGGGCGAGGAGGAGATGCGCTGTCCGGTGGAGGTGGAATTCGCCGTCAACATGGACGTGGCGCAGGGCACGCAACAGATATTCAACCTGCTGCAGATACGTCCCATCATCGACAACCAGGACAACCGCGCCGTGGACTGGAGCGGCATCGACACAGCCAGCGCCCTGGTCTACGGCGAAAACGCGCTCGGGATAGGCCGCATGGAGGGCATTTCCGACATCGTATACGTAAAAAGCGGCTCGTTCGACTCGCTCTCTACGGAAAAGATCGCCGAGGAACTTCTGGCGCTCAATCTGCGCATGCGCGACGAGGGCCGCGGCTATGTACTCGTCGGACCGGGACGCTGGGGATCGTCGGATCCGTTCCTGGGCGTGCCGGTCAAATGGACGCATATTTCGGAAGCGCGGGTTATCGTGGAGTCCGGCATCGGGGGCTTCGAGGTCGAACCCTCGCAGGGCACCCATTTTTTCCAGAACGTGACCTCGCTGGGCGTGGGCTATCTGACGATAAATCCGTTCCGCGGCGACGGTATCTTCCGCGAGAAGGAGCTCGACGCCATGCCCGCGGCCTTCGAAGGCAGGTTTTTGCGGCGCGTGCAGTTCGACCGGCCGCTGACGGTCTGCATCGACGGGCGGTCGAACAGGGGACTGATTGCCGAAGATAAGGATTAAGCACATTTTTTGTGAAAATAATTACAATCTATCAGAAATAATGCTATATTTGTATTATAACCAAACCAAAACCAACCACAAATAAACCACTAAAACTTCAGGCATTATGAATGTTAACAAACTGATGACGGAACTCGAGCAGCGGCACCCCGGCGAAAGCGAATACCTGCAGGCCGTACGCGAGGTTCTCATGACGGTAGAGGAGGCTTACAACCAGCATCCCGAATTCGAGGCCAACGGTATCGCCGAGCGCATCGTCGAGCCCGACCGTACTTTTACGTTCAAAGTGACGTGGGTTGACGACAAGGGTGCCGTTCAGGTCAACACCGGCTACCGCGTGCAGTACAACAACGCGATCGGGCCCTACAAGGGCGGTCTGCGTTTCCACCCCTCGGTCAACCCCTCGATCCTGAAATTCCTCGGTTTCGAGCAGATCTTCAAGAACGCGCTCACCACGCTGCCCATGGGCGGCGGCAAGGGTGGCTCGGACTTCAACCCCAAGGGTAAATCCGACCGCGAGGTGATGCGTTTCTGCCAGGCCTTCATGACCGAACTGTGGCGCCACATCGGCCCGCAGACCGACGTCCCGGCAGGCGACATCGGCGTAGGTGCACGCGAGGTGGGCTACCTTTACGGCATGTACCGCAAGCTCGCCCAAGAGAACACGGGCGTTCTGACCGGCAAGGGCATGACCTACGGCGGTTCGCTCATCCGCCCCGAGGCTACGGGCTTCGGCGCGGTCTACTTCCTGCGTCAGATGCTTGCAAAACACGGAATGGATATCAAGGGCCAGACGATCGCCATTTCGGGCTTCGGCAATGTGGCCTGGGGCGCGGCGCTGAAGGCCACCGAACTGGGCGCCAAGGTCGTAACGATCTCGGGGCCCGACGGTTATATCTATGACCCCGCAGGTCTGAACGAGGAAAAGATCGCCTATATGCTCGAGTTGCGCGCTTCGAACAACGATGTGGTAGAGCCTTATGAGAAGAAATTCACGGGCTCGAAGTTCTTCGCCGGCAAGAAGCCGTGGGAAGTTAAGGTCGACATCGCCATGCCCTGTGCGACGCAGAACGAGCTCGGCGGCGACGACGCCAAGATGCTTTTGGCCAACGGCGTGAAGATGGTAGCCGAGGTTTCGAACATGGGCTGCCGCCCCGAGGCTATCGACGCCTTTATCGAGGCCAAGATTCCCTACGGGCCGGGCAAGGCCGTCAACGCCGGCGGCGTTGCGACGTCGGGCCTGGAGATGAGCCAGAACTCGCTCAAGATGAACTGGACGGCCGAGGAGGTCGACGCCAAGCTGCTGCAGATCATGACCTCGATCCACAACGCATGCATCGAGTACGGCACCGAAAAGAGCGGCTATATCAACTATATGAAGGGCGCGAACATCGCCGGCTTTATGAAGGTCGCCAAGTCGATGGTCGAGCAGGGAATACAGTAAGGTTAGCTTATAAATTAGGAAACGTGGTTCCCGATCGGGAACCACGTTTCTGTTGTTTGTCATTCCGAGGAGGACTTTAGGCTTACGCAGGAATATGCTGATATGCAAGGCTTTGCAGCTAATCAGACTGCTATGCGCGCTCATGTGTTCGCAATGACATTGCAGATGATTTTCGGCAGGCTTGCAGAGCCTGACGGCGGGCCGAAGCTCCGCCGTGCGGAGGCCCGCATATACTATGATGTATATGCAGTCCCCCGCGAGCTTCAGCCCGAGAATAAAAAAAATGGCGACCCCCTTTCGGAGGTCGCCATTTTTAATTTTTCATCTTTATTTGCACATCCTACGCCGCAAAGCACGCACCGTCTCGCCGCCAACAGCGATCAGCGACGTCGCGCCGATGATCCACACCCAGGTCCTCCATGCCAGCGGCTCGGTGCGGAACACCTCGCCGCCGAACGACACGATGATCACCTGACCCACGCCGATCAAGAGCAGAATAAGGAAAAATTCGCGGCAGCCTTTTAGGCTGAAGAAGACCGAATGCCGAGTTTCGAAGCCCTTGGCGTTGAACATATTCCAGAATTGCAGAAACACGAACGTCGAGAAGAAAATCGTGAGTTGCTGAATCGTGAGATCACCGTATTTGGTCGTCCACCAGAAGAGCATGCCGAGCAACACGCCCACGATGATCAATCCGCAGGTGATGATCGTGCGTCCCATTCCGGGGGTGATGATGAACTCGTCGCGGCGGCGGGGTTTGTCGCGCATAACGTCGGGACTGGGCGGCAGCGAAGCCATGGCCATGGCCGCGAAGGTATCCATGATGATATTGACCCAGAGGATCTGCACCACCGTCAGCGGCATATCGGTGCCGAATACCGCACCCACAAAGAAAATAATGATAGCGGCGAAATTGATGGTGAGCTGGAACAACACGAAGCGCTGGATATTGCGGTAGAGCGAGCGGCCCCACATAACGGCCGTGGCGATCGAAGCGAACGAATCGTCCAAAAGCGTGATGTCGCTAGCGTCCTTGGCCACCGACGTTCCCGAGCCCATCGAGAGACCCACGTTTGCGAAATTGAGCGCCGGGGCGTCATTGGTACCGTCGCCTGTCACGGCCACGACCTCACCCAGCTGCTGCAGAAGGCGCACCAGACGCTGCTTGTCGAGCGGGCGGGCACGCGACATAATTTTGAGGTCCTGGACGCGCTCCAGAAGCTCCTCGTCGGAAGCTGCGGCGAACTCCACGCCGGTCATATGGTTGCGGTCGCAGTCGACGGCATCGTCCCAAAGGCCGATGCGGCGGGCGATCTCGCGCGCCGTGGCAGGCGTATCGCCGGTCACAATCTTGACGGCTATGCCTGCGTTGAGACAGCTTGCAACGGCATCGGGAACATCTTCGCGCACGGGGTCGGAGATCGCTGCGACGGCTGCAAAATGCAGACCTCCGCCGGCTACGGCTTCGGTGCAGTCGTCGGCCGTGGTTTCGGCCCATGCCACGGCCAGCGTACGCATGGCGCGGCTCTGGAAGCCCAGAAGCTGTTCGGCGACCTGCTCGTCGCGTCCGTCGGGTGTGCACATCGTGCGCACAATCTCGGGAGCGCCCTTCACGCAAACGATCCTGCGGCCCGAAACGGCGCTTTCGATGATCGTAGCCATATATTTACGCTCGGTGGAGAAGGTCAGCCGGTCGACGATCTTCGCCTCGGCGCGCAGCGTTTCGTAGCTCTCGCCCTGGCCGCGCAACCACTCGAGCAGCGCACCCTCGGTGGGATTGCCGATGACCGTTCCCGACACGTCGAGGAAGGCCGTGGAGTTCAACGCCACCACCTCGGCGAAGTCGTGCCCGGGCAGCGTGTCGTAGCGGATAAGTTCCTGGACGCGCATGCGGTTCTGGGTCAGCGTACCGGTTTTATCGGTGCAGATCACCGTCACGGCGCCCATCGTTTCGCAGGCGTGCATGCGGCGCACGAGGTTATTTGTCTTGAGCATGCGGCGCATGGACATGGCCAGCGACAGCGTGATGCTCATCGGCAAGCCCTCGGGAACGGCCATAACGATAATAGCCACCGAAACCATGAAGAAATGGAGCACGCGCTCCGAAATTTCGAGCCAGTCGTGGGTCAGCAATCCGCCCATGAAGATATCCTTACCCAGCATCACGCCGAAGATCGCGATCGAAAGAATGATGCCCAGGCGGCCGATAAGCTGCGAAAGACGCGTCAACTGGCGGTCGAGAGGCGTCTGCTCTTCGCTTTTGACCGTTGCCTGCTCGGTAACTTTTCCCGATTCGGTGGCATCGCCCACGGCCGTGATGACCAGCAGACCGTAGCCGTCGGCGACCAGCGTACCGCGCAGTGCGTGGTTCGAAGGATAGGTCGCCTCTTCGTCGAAATCGGCCTCTACGACCGTTTTATCGACCTCCAACTCGCCCGTGAGGGTCGATTCGTTGACTTTGAGCGACACTGCCTCGACCAATTCGCCGTCTGCGGGGATCGTCTCGCCGCCCTCGATATAGACCACGTCGCCCACGACCACGTCGCGCCTCGGGATCTCCTGCATCGACCCTTCGCGCATGACTTTGACCGCGATATCGTCGTTGACCTGATTGAGCCGGCGGAAGCGCCTCTGGGCGTCCCACTCGAACCAGAAGCTCACGCACGTAGCCAGGATAATGGCGCAGATGATACCCAGCGACTCGGTGAAATCATGCTCTATGAAGCCTATGACAAGCGACAGCGCGGCGGCCAGCAGCAGGATGCGGATGATCGGGTCTTTGAACTTCCCGATGAAAAGTTTCCACACCGAATCGTCTTTCGGAGGGGTGATAACATTGTCGCCGTGCCTGGCGCGGCTCTCCGCAACTTCTTGCGCGGAGAGGCCCTTAGGGTTGTAATCTATCATCTAAAATAAAGTTTTTCGTGTCGAAGCGTCGAAGCGAACGGCGATGAAGAGCATGATCGTAAATGCTATCAGCGACGAACCTCCGTAGCTCATAAACGGCAACGGAATGCCCATGACCGGCATAAGGCCGATGGTCATACCGACATTAACAAGAACATGGAACAGCAAAATCGCGGCCACACAATAGCAATATATCCGGCCGAAGGGTTCATTCTGGCGCTCGCCCATATGCATCAGGCGCAGGATCAGCAGACACAACAGCAGCAGCACAAGGAACGTTCCGGCAAAGCCCCACCACTCGCCCCAGGCGCAGAAGATAAAGTCGGTGTGGCGTTCGGGTACGAAGCCGTATTTGATCTGCGTGCAGTCGTCGAAGCTCTTGCCGATGAAGCTTCCCGAGCCGATGGCGATCTTCGACTGGTTGACGTTGTAGTCGGAGCCCAGGGGGTCGCTGATGATACCCAGAAAGCTCAAAATACGGTCTCTCTGGTGCTGTTTGAGGACAGAGTTGAAGATAAAATCGGTGGTGGGCAGGAAGACCACGGCGCCCACGAACAGCGCCATCATGATGAAAACATTGCGCAGATTGGCGCGGTAGGCGTAGACACCTGCCACGACGAGCGCCAGGGCGGCCGTCGCCATAAGGCAGGCGTAGTAGCTCATGGCGCCGGGCGCGAAGAGCGACAGCGCGATATAGAGCAGTGTGGCGGCCAGGAACACCGAGGCGAGGAACACGATGCGCGAACGGATCCGTCCGTTGAGCAGCGCCTCGAACGCCGTGCACGACACCACCAGCACCACCAGCAGCGTCAGCGGCGTGAGCAGGAACGACACGATGAACAGAAAAGCCACCAACAGAACCGGAATACAGAGCCATTTGTTGAGCCCCTCGCGGTAGAGCACGAACAGAAACGACCCCAGCACGATACCCGAGCCGGTATCGTTCTGCATGATGATAATGAGCAGCGGCAGGCAGATGATGAATCCCACCTTCGCCAGGCCCCGCGCGGTATCGATCGAGAACGAGAAGTCGCTCATAACGCGCGCCAGTGCCAGTGCCGTGGCGATCTTTACGAATTCGACCGGCTGCATACGGAACGAGCCGAACTCGAACCACGACTTCGCGCCGTTGACCGTGCGGCCGAACAGCAGCGCCCCGACAAGCATGCAGATACCGATTATATAGGCCGGATAGGCGAACTTATGGAAGAAGCTGGTGTCGAGCAGCAGCACGAAGACCGCGGCGACGGCCGCGACGCCCACCCACATAAGCTGCTTCATATAGTAGTGCGAGAATGCGAAGACGTCGGCCGCGTTTTCGTCGTATGAGGCCGCGTAGATCGACAGACAGCCAATGATAACAATGGCCGCGTAGATCGCTATCGTCCAGAAATCGACGCCTGCGAAGACTCCGTTATGCGTGCGGCTACCGGTCATAGTAGGGATAGTAGATTTGCATGTTCTTCACCTGCTCCACAAGCGCCGGGCGCCGAATGGTATCGGTGAGGTAGTACTCCTCCAGCAGGCTCGCGATGGGCAGCGCCGCCGAAGCTCCGAATCCGCCGTTCTCGACGTAGACCGAAATCGCGATGCGCGGGTTGTCCTTCGGGGCGAACGACAGGAACGTGGAGTGGTCCTTGCCGTGGGGGTTCTGCGCCGTGCCGGTCTTGCCGCAGACGTCCAGTCCGGGCAAAAGGGCGCTATGCGACGTGCCGCCCTTATGGACGCTCTGCCACATACCCTCGACGATCGGTTCGAAATATCTTGCTTCGACCTTGGTGTAGTGGCGTTCGTAGAAGCGGCGGTCGAGCGAATCCTGACCCTCGATGCTTTTCACGATATGGGGAATGTAGTAGTAGCCGCGGTTGGCGACGATCGCTGCCAGGTTGGCAAGCTGCAGCGGCGTGCAGCCCAGCTCGCCCTGACCGATGGAGAGCGATATGACCGTCAGCGAATTCCACGAGCCATTGTAGCGCTTGTCGTAGAACGCGCGGTCGGGAACGTATCCGCTGCCCTCGTCCAGGAAGTCGGAGCCCAGCTTGCGGCCGAAGCCGAAGCTCTCGACATATTCGCGCCACACGTCGAAGCCCTCCTTCACGTTCTTGTATTTGCGGTTGTCGAGGATATCGCGAAAGACGTAGCAGAAGTAGGCGTTGCATGAGGTCGACACCGCAAAGCGCAGGTCGATAGGCGACGGATGGGCGTGGCAGCCCACCTTAAGGCGGTCCACCTGGTAGCCCATGTTGCAGGAGTGGAGGTCCGTAGGCCGGAGCACGCCCTCCTGCTGACCGATAAGGCCCTGCACAAGTTTGAACGTCGAACCCGGAGGGTATTTGGCTTTCACGGCGCGGCTGAACAGCGGGCGCCGCTTGTTGTAGAGCATCTTCATGTAGTTGTTACCACGCTCGCGGCCGACCATTTCGTCGGGGTCGTAGGTGGGCGAGCTGACCATCATCAGGATCTCGCCCGTAGAGGGTTCGATCGCCACCGCGGCGCCGACCTTACCGCGCATAAGCTCCTCGCCCAGCACCTGGAGGCGGCCGTCGATCGTACTGATGAGGTTGCGGCCCGTCTCGGGCAGGGAGTCGAATTTGCCGTGCATATAGGAGCCCTTAATCGCCCCGTGGGTGTCGATCTCCTGCACCTTGACGCCCTTGCGCCCCTTCAGGACCGACTCATAGGCCCACTCCACGCCGCTCAAACCCACATAGTCGCCGGCGCGGTATTCGGGATTGTTCTTGAGCATATCGGGATTGACCTCGCCGACGAAGCCCAGCAGATTACCGCCAACCTCCGACGGATAGCGCCTGACGGTACGATAGACGGTATAGAAGCCGCGGAAGTTGATCTCGTCGAAGCGCAGTTTGTCCTCTTTGGAGATGTAGCTCATCACGAGTCTCGGCGCACGCGGATGCATGCGGGCGTTGGCCAGTTCGCGGGCGAGCCGTTCGGGTGAGATCGAGAGGATGTCGCACATGCGCGTCGTATCGAACCCATGGCGGTCCATCTCGCTGTAGACCACCATCAGGTCGTAGCACTCGCGGCTCTGGACCAGGTAGCTGCCATGGCGGTCGAAGACTTCGCCGCGGGGCGGGTACTGCACCACATGGCGAAGCACATTGGCTTTGGCCAGCGTGGCATATTTACTGTCTATGAGCTGGATCCAGACAAGACGGCCGACGAGCATTGCAAAGATGGCTATAACCACCCATACCAACGCGGCCTTACGCTTCATGCCCTCTGCGCCCTCGATCATATGCGGTCGGATTGGCGCGAGGAGAGAAATTCGGAGAAGAGCCAGACGGCAACGATCGACGCTGCGCTGCTGACGGCCGTGCGCGCAAGCGTATGGAGCGCCTGGGTCAGCGACAGCGACTCGAGGAAGAAGAACACGGCGTGATGAAGAATGACCATGGTGGCGATATAGGTCAGGAACCGCCTGCCGCCGCCGAGCGAAGAGGGCGAGGGAGTGCCGCTTTCGCGGAGGTCGTCGCGACTGTGTATCATATTGAGGATGGCCGGGCGCAAGAATGCCACCAGCACCGTGGCGATCGTATTTTCGCCGGCCGAGCCCATCGTGAAGTCCATCGCCCAGCCCATCGCCAGGCCCGACAGCAGAACCACCGCCGGCGGAGTATCCAGCGGCAGCAGCACCACGAAGGCGACGTAGACCAGCGGACAGAAGTAAATCCACACGAACAGATTGTCGAACAGCACGAACTGCAACAATGCCGCAACGAAGAAAAACACAAGGTATTTGACAAATCGGGCCATTATTCGGGTCGTGTGTGTTGTTTGATCTTATCGCTGTTCTCCAGGTCGCGGATCTCTTCCATGTCGCGGTTGCCGACAAGGACGACGTTCACCAGACGCGACATCTCGGCCGCAAGTTTCACCTTGACCGTATAATAGGTCTTCGTCTCGTTGAGCTTGGAGCTCTCGACGGTGCCTATGAGCACATCTTCGGGAAAGTACTGCGAAAATCCCGTGGTGAGGATACGCTGTCCGGGCTGGGGGTCGGCGTATTTCGACAGTTCGTCGAGCACCACATAGTGGGGATCGCCGCCCGTCCAGTGTATCGAACCGAAATAGTCGGCACCCTCGAGGCGTCCGCTCGCGCGGAACGAGGTGTTGAGTATCGACATCACTACCGAATAGCGCTCGGAACAATCGACAACATAGCCCACCGCGGCGCCGCCCGACGAGATGACCGACATCTCCGGCTCGACCCCGTGACGGCGGCCCCGGTTGAGGATGATGAGGTTCTGCGAAAGGGCCACGCTGTTCGACACCACGGTGGCGGTCATGACTTTGTATTTCGATCCGCCCAATTCGGCGGCGTACTCATCCAGCCGCACGGCGTTGTCGGCCTCTTCGTAGGCTGCAAGACGCTCTTCCAGCTCCGCAACGTAACGCACCAGCGCGCGGTTCTCGCTACCCAGCAGCACGAACTTGCGCACGCCCGAGAACATACCGTGGAGTCCGCCCGCAACCTTGTTGGTATGGGTCAGTATCCGCGCCTGGGTATAGTGCGACGAACGGGCATAGTAGGACACGGCCACCGATTCGATGGCTATGAACAACACTACCAGATAGATGCTGCGTATGAACTCAAAAAGTCTGTGCACGGGGAGGATTAATTAAGATTGCGGGCCATGTGGTCCGCAATCTTGCTATTTCATAAGGAAGGAGAATCTGTCGATGTTCTTGAGAGCGATTCCCGTACCCCGCGCGATCGCGCGCAGCGGATCTTCGGCGACGTGGAACGTCAGGCCCGTCTTCTCGTGCAGCCTGCGGTCGAGGCCCTTGATCAGGGCGCCGCCGCCGGCCAGGTAGATGCCGTTCTTCACGATATCGGCATAGAGCTCGGGGGGCATCGATTCGAGGACCTTCATCAGCGCGGCGTCGAGCTTCACCAGCGACTTCTCCAACGCGTAGGATATCTCGGAGTAGCTCAACGATACGGTCTGGGGCAGCGCCGTGAGCATATTGGGGCCCGTGACCACAAATTCGCCCGGGTCTTCCTCGAGACTGGGCACCGCGGCACCGATCGAGCACTTGATGGCCTCGGCCGTGCGTTCGCCGATGCGGATGTTATGCTGCTGACGGACGTAGCTCTGGATATCGGCCGTGAAGACGTCGCCGGCGATATTGATCGACTCCGAGCAAACGATACCGCCCAGCGAGATGCAGGCTATTTCCGACGTACCGCCACCGATGTCGATGACCATGTTGCCCTCGGGAGCCTCGACGTCGAGTCCCGCACCGAGAGCTGCGGCCATGGGTTCGTAGATCATATACACCTCGCGGCCTCCGGCATGCTCGGCCGAATCGCGCACAGCGCGGATCTCGACGTTGGTAGAACCCGAAGGTATGCAGATAACCATTCGCAGCGAAGGTGCGAAGAGGCTTCCCGAAGTCTTGACTTTACGGATCATACCGCGCAGCATCAGCTCCGTGGCGTTGAAGTCCGCGATGACGCCGTCCTTCAAAGGGCGGATCGTCTTGATATTCGGATTGGTTTTTTCGTGCATCTGGCGGGCCTGGTGGCCGATTGCCATCGGCTTATTGGTATGCACGTCGATCGCAACGATCGAAGGTTCGTCGACGACAACCTTGCCGTTATAGAGGATCAGCGTATTGGCAGTACCCAGGTCGATGGCCAGTTCCTGCGACAATGAAAATATTCCCATTTGTTATAAAAACTAATATGTGTTAATAACAGCTTAATTATCAAATTATTGCCCGCAAGACTGAAAATGCGGCCGGGGCCTTATGCGCGGGCGTGTGATACATCAGGACAAAGATACACAAAAGAGAGGGATTTTCGCAGCATTTCGATATTATTTTTTTGCTTACATATAGATAATGCAGGATGCGTTTCGGCATAGCTCAAATAAATTTGGCTCTGCCCTCAACTTTCACTACATTTGTAGTCTCAAATTAGCAACACCCGATGGAATACAAAATAGGAAAAGAGGCGCGCTGCGCTGTAATAGGTTACGGAAGCTGGGCCACGGCGATAGCCGGACTGCTCGTGGAAAACGAACCCAAGGTGGGCTGGTACGTCCGCAACCCCGAGGTTCTGGAGGGTCTTCTGGCCGAGGGCCGCAACCTCAAATACGTGAGCGACCTCGAATTCGACCCCTCGCGCATCACCCCCTCGGGCGATATAAACGAAGTGGTCGCCAACGCCGACATCATCATTCTGGCAACCCCCTCGGCCTATCTCAAAGATTTTCTGGAGCCGCTCACCGTGTCGCTCAAAGACAAGTTCATCGTGTCGGCCATAAAGGGCATCGTCCCGGGCGACTACAAAACTGTCGTCGAATACATTCATGACCACTACGACCTGTCATACAAGCAGATAGGCATCATCACCGGCCCCTCGCACGCCGAGGAGGTTTCGCGCGGAAAGTTGTCGTACCTCACGGTAGTCTGTACCGATATCGACAACGCGTATATGCTGGGCAACAGCTTTATGACCGACTACATCCGGTTGAGCTACTCGACAGACCTATACGGCATAGAGTACGGCGCGATCATGAAGAATATCTATGCCCTGGCCGTGGGTATGGCCGTGGGACTGGGCTATGGAGACAACTTCCTGGCGGTGCTTATCGCCAACGCGGCCAACGAGATGACGCGCTTTTTGCAGGAAAGTTACCCCGCCGAGCGCAACACCCAGGTCTCGGCCTATCTGGGCGACCTGCTGGTCACCTGCTACTCGACCCATAGCCGCAACCGCCGTCTGGGCCTTATGATCGGACGCGGACTGACCGTGAAGAGCGCCCTCAACGAGATGACGATGGTTGCCGAGGGCTACTTCGCCGCCGACACCATCCGCCACATCAACGGACACCACAAGATCGAGCTTCCCATCGCCGACATGGTCTACAATGTGCTTTACAAAGGCGCATCGGCCCGAAAATGCATGAAGGAACTGACTACAAAATTAATTTGAGACCGAAGAGGTTCATCATATGAAAACAAAAGATGTTTTTAAAAGCATAGCAAAATATCTGCGTGAATTATCCATTGTGGTAGTGGGTATTGCCATTACATTCGGTATCAGCAGCTGGGTCGGCAACCGCAACGAGCAAAAAAACCTGCAACGATACCTGGGGTTGGTGAAAATGGAGTTGGAGGAGAACCTGTCGATTGTGCAGGACCAATTTGAATTTTATAATCAGGCGGACAAATTAGCCACTTACCTGCAATCGGATAAGCCGGAGCGGTTACAGTTGGATAGTATTGCAAAATACGACGATGTGATAAAGTTCATAAAACCTATGGTTTACAAAAAAAGCTCCTTTGAGATGCTCAAATCGACGGGAGCTATGGGCCTGATCGAAGACAAAGGATTATTGATGTCCATCATAGAGAGCTACAGCTTCATGGAAAGTCTCAAAGATTTAACCGACAGTGATATAAAACAAAAAGGAGATATATTTAATTCCTTGATGGACTATGGAAATATCAATGATATCCGAGACCCCAAATTTCATCGGTTGTTCAACTTTTTATCGAACAATTCACTTATAGACAGAAACTTCAGGAAGTGTGCTGACCAGATTGAAAAAACACTGGTTCAATTCTGAAAATAGAGTCAACGTATTAGACAACAATTAATTTAAACTATATGAACACCGTAAAGTTAGACATCTCTAAAACAGGCATCGCGATCTCGACCGGGATGCAGGAAAAAGCATTGGCAGCCAACGCGCTGCTCCACTCGGGCAAAGGCGCGGGCAACGATTTTCTGGGCTGGGTAAACCTCCCCTCGTCGATTTCGGACGCCGACCTGGCGGCTGTCGAGGCGCAGGCCGCAAAGTTGCGCGCGAAGGCCGATCTGATCATCTGCATCGGCATCGGCGGCTCGTACCTGGGCGCCAAGGCCGTTCTCGAGGCCATGGGCAATCCGTTCGAATTCCTGCGCAAGGAGCATGGCCCCGCGGTCGTATTCGCAGGTCAGAACATCTCGGAGGACTACACATACGAACTCCTTGAGGCTGCCAAAGAGCACTCGATCGCCGCTATCGTGATCTCGAAATCGGGAACCACGACCGAACCCGCCATCGCATTCCGCCTTATCAAGGCCGAGATCGAGAAGCGCTACGGCAAGAAAGAGGCCTCGGAGCGCATCGTGGCCATTACCGACAAGGCGCGCGGCGCACTCAAAACCCTCGCCACGCAGGAGGGCTACCCTACGTTCGTCATTCCCGACGACGTAGGCGGACGTTTCTCGGTGCTGACCCCCGTAGGCCTGCTTCCGCTGGCCGCCGCAGGTGTCGACGTTCGTGCGCTGGTGCGCGGTGCGCAGGACATGGAGAAGCAGACGGCAGAAGGCGTGGCTTTCGAGAAGAATCCCGCGGCTATCTACGCTGCGATCCGCAACGAAATTTACGGCCGCGGCAAGAAGATCGAGATACTCGCTTCGTACGAGCCCAAACTGCAGTATATCGCCGAGTGGTGGAAGCAGCTCTACGGCGAAAGCGAAGGCAAAGAGGGCAAGGGTATCTTCCCCGCAAGCGTAACGCTCACGGCCGACCTCCACTCGATGGGCCAGTATATTCAGGACGGCGAACGCACGTTGTTCGAGACCGTTATCTCTGTAGCGAAGCCCGCGGCGACGGTTAAGGTCGAGGCCGATCCGGCAGACCTCGACGGTCTGAACTTCATGACCGGCAAGCGCCTGTCGGAGATCAACCGCATGGCCGAGCTGGGCGTGGTGATCGCCCATGTCGACGGCGGCGTTCCCAACATCCGCATCGAGATCCCCGCGATCGACGCATATACGATCGGCGCATTGCTCTACTTCTTCGAGAAGGGATGCGGCATCAGCGGTTACATCCTGGGTGTCAATCCGTTCGACCAACCCGGAGTCGAGGCCTACAAGAAGAATATGTTCGCACTGCTGGACAAGCCCGGCTACGAGGAGGCTTCGAAGGCTATCAAGGCGCGTCTGTAATTTTTTCGGACTCAATACAAAAACGGACTCTCACGATGAGGGTCCGTTTTTTGTATTTTTCAGCCTTGCGCACAAGGCTGTCAGCCCGCAGCCACCGACGGCGGAGGGCTGAACTTCGTTCTACCCTCCGCTGGCTGCGTGCCGAAAAACCCGACTCTATAATAATTATCCGCTGGCACGGAAAATGCACTTTTCAAAAGGCACACAACTCCCTCATTATGAAACTGCGTCCGTTGCTTATCCTCATGCTGTTCGTCCTGTCGGCAGGCGTCCTTGTCTGGATGTACTACGCCGCTACGCGCGACTCCGCCCCTCACGACGGCAAATCGGAGACCTCTCATACCATAACGGTTCTTGACAGCTACTGCCGGCGCATGCACGCCAAGTCGGTGCAATACGACCACTTCGCAGATATAGCGACCGAAGAGCAACATCCGGGCGTGGCGCGCCTTTTCCGCGCCATGGCCCACTCCGAGCGCCTTCACGAGCACAACTGCGCCAGCGCGATCGTACGCTTGGGCGGGCGTTACACGCCCCCGGCCAAGGTCGTGGCGTTCCGCGGAACGACCGACAGCAATCTCGAACGCAGCATCGCCCACAACCGGCGCGTGCTGCAAGAGGAATACCGCCCGCTGATCGACCAGATACTCGGGAGCAACAACCGCTACGCCGGGCGTGCGTTGATATGGGCTGCGGCGGGCGAACTGCGGCAGGTGATACTTATGGAACTTGCGCGCGAAGAGCTGTCGACCGCCGCGGCCGACGTGCGGGGGTATTTGGTGTGCCCGGTTTGCGGAAATCTCTACGGCACGGATAATTCCGACCATTTCTGTCCGTTCTGCCTGGCTGACAGTCATAGTTTTATACGGTTCGAATAACTTTCGGGCTGGCATGAGGAGTCGGTCTGTTTTAGCATTTGGCCGGCAGGTTTTCGGCTTGCGAAGCGAGCCGGCAGGCCGCAGCTCCACCCCGCGGAGGCCTGCATCATCACTACGTGCTGATTTGCTCACCGCGAGCCGCGGCCTGAAAATGGAAATCCACAGCATGTCATTGCGAGGAGAACTTATAAAGTCCGACGTGGCAATCTGATGATTTGCAAAACTGTGCAAATCATCAGA